>JAAYSZ010000028.1 GCA_012523895.1 Erysipelotrichaceae bacterium | reverse complement strand
GAGCTGGTATTTTACCAAGAAAAGTCCATTTTCATTTAATTTTTATGAGTATATTATTAATTTTTTAGATTCAACATTTAAAAAAGTGATACTCTATTTTAAAAGTACCACTTTGTCAACAAACTGAGAATGATTTACATCATTCTTACACTTTAATAAATTGTTCAACATCAAGTACAAAAATTGTAGCTCCTCCAACTTGAACTTCAACCGGAAAGCTTGCATATCTACCAATATCATAACTAGCTGTAGAAGGAACAATTTCAGTACGTTTCTTACTTTCATTTCCAATAATTTCTATAGCTTGATCAACTTTTTCATCTTCTGTACCAACAATAATAGTTGTATTTCCAGCTCTTAAAAATCCCCCAGTAGTCGCAAGTCTAGTAACTGAAAAGTTTGCTTTATTTAATGCTGAAGAAACACTAGAACTATCATCATTAGATACTATCGCTAAAATTAATTTCATAATTTCATCTCCTTACATCTTACTATTTTATCATACTTTAAAAGTTTTCCCATTTAAACATTGAATTTAAACAAGATGATGTCTCCATCTTTTACAATATAATCCTTACCTTCTTGTCTAAGTCTTCCATGTTCCTTTATTGCAGCTTCACTTTTATATTTCATTAAATCATCATAACTATAAGTTTCAGCTTTAATAAAACCTCTTTGGAAATCAGAATGAATAATTCCAGCACATTCTGGTGCAGTCATTCCTTTTTTAAATGTCCAAGCTCTAACTTCATTTTCACCAACTGTAAAAAAGGTTTGTAAATCTAATAATGAATAAGCAGCTTTTATAACTCTATCTAATCCACTTTCACTAATACCTAAATCATCTAAAAACATTTGTTTTTCATCTTTATCCAATGCTGATAATTCTTCTTCAATTCTTGCGCTAATCGCAATTAATCCGTTACCTTCATTTAATGCAAATTCATTAACTTTTGCATAATGTTTATTTTGCATTGGATCTTTAATATCATCTTCAGAAACATTTGCAACATATATTACAGGTTTTTTAGTTAATAGATTAAAATGTCTAGCTATTAATTCTTCATCTTTATTTAATTTTACACTTCTTGCAGGTTTTCCTGTTTTTAAAACATCTACAATTTTCTTTAAAACATTGTATTCAACTATAGCATCTTTTTCCTTAGCTAAAGCCTTTCTTTCAATTTTTACAATTCTATTTTCTAAGCTTTGTAAATCAGCAATCGAAAGTTCCAAGTTAATAATTTCAATATCTCTAATAGGATCAACATCACCTTCAACATGACTTATATCTTCGTCATCAAAACATCTTACTACATGAACAATAGCATCTGTTTCTCTAATGTTTGATAAAAATTGATTACCTAATCCTTCTCCTTTACTAGCACCTTTAACTAAACCAGCAATGTCTGTAAATTCAAAGGTTGTATATATTGTTCTTTTAGGATGAACAAATTCAACTATTTTTTCTATTCTATCATCAGGAACCTCAACAACTCCTACATTAGGTTTTATAGTCGCAAAAGGATAGTTTGCGGCTTCAACTTGAGCCCTTGTAATTGCATTAAACAAAGTAGATTTACCAACATTAGGTAAACCTACTATACCAGCTGTAAGTGCCATTATTCTTCTTCCTCCTGATGAACTAATACTTTCTTCATTTTTCTTTCAAATTCACTACGAGGAAACATAACAGCTGCTCCACATCCCAAGCATTTAATTTTAATGTCAGCACCCATCCTTATAATTCTCCATTCTTTAGACTTTCTACAAGGATGGTCTTTTTTCATCTGTACGATATCATTTAAATCATATTTAACCATTTACTTCCTCCCTTTTCATATAAGCCTTATATGTATTAGATAAAAGCATAGCTATTGTCATAGGACCAACTCCTTTAGGAACAGGAGTGATATATGATGCAATATCTTTTACATCATCAAAATCTACATCTCCTACAAGTTTTCCTTCACTGTTTCTATTAATACCAACATCAATTACAACAGCTCCCTCTTTTACAAAATTTTTATTTACAAATTTTTCTCTTCCAATTGCGACAACTAGTATATCTGCATTTTTACATACTTCACTTAAATTTTTTGTTCTAGAATGACATGTTGTAACTGTTGCATTTTCATCTAATAACATTTTAGAAATAGGATTTCCTACAAGTTTACTTCTTCCTATTACAACTGCATTTTTACCAGAAATTTCAATATCTCTTCTTTTTAACATTTCAATAATTCCTAAAGGTGTACAAGGAAATAATCCTTCCTCTTTTAAATAAAGCTTTCCAATATTATAAGGATGTAATCCATCAACATCTTTACTAGGATCTATGTTTTCAATAACTCTATTTTCATTAATATGCTTAGGCAAAGGCATTTGTACTAATATTCCATCAACACTATCATCACTATTAATAAACTTAATTTTTTCAATTAAATTAGCTTCACTAATACTTTCATCTAATCTAATTACTTCTGATAACATACCAACTTCACTAATTCCTTTTTCTTTTCCTCTTACATAAGATAAAGAAGCAGGATTATTACCAACTAAAATTACACAAAGCTTAGGAAGCCTTTTTCCTTTTAATAAATTAACCTTTTCCTTTAGTTCTTTTTTTATATCAAGTGCTATTTCACTACCATATATAATATTCATACTCTCACCTTTTCCTTTAGTATTCTACTATATTTAAATAATTATAAACAGTCTGAATCTACTATTATAGTAACTGGTCCATCATTTATCAAGGACACTTTCATATCAGCTTGAAACACACCTTCTAAACACTCTATTCCGTTATTTCTAATACAATCATTAAAATACTCATACAATTCATTTGCATATTCAGGTCTTGCTGCTTTTGTAAAAGAAGGTCTATTACCTTTTTTAACATCACCATACAAAGTAAACTGAGATATCGATAATATTTTACCATTAACCTTATTAATATCTAGATTCATCTTACCTTCATCATCTTCAAACACTCTTAACTTACATACCTTATTAGCAACTTTTTCAACAATGCTTTTATCATCATCATGTGTTATACCAACTAACAATAAAAAACCATTATCAATTTTGCTGACTATTTCATTATTAACTTTAACACTTGCATTTGATACTCTTTGAACAATAACTTTCATAAAACTTAACTTTCCCTTCTTTATAATGATAGAATAACTTTGAGGTAATTTCTATGATTGAACCATTAGCATTTAGAATTAGACCAAAAAAACTTGAAGATGTCAAAGGTCAAGACCATTTAATTGGAGAAAACAGAATACTTACAAAGTTTGTAGAAAATAAAAGACTATTTTCTATTATCTTTTATGGTCCTCCAGGAACTGGTAAAACAACCTTAGCATCAGCACTGGCTACCGAATTAAATATACCATGTAGAACATTTAATGCGGTTACTGGAAATAAAAAAGATTTAGATGCATTATTTTTAGAAGCTAAATTAGCATCAAGTTTAGTAGTAATAATAGATGAAGTACATAGATTAAACAAAGATAAACAAGATCTACTATTACCACATATAGAAGATGGTTCAATAATAATGATAGGTGCAACTACTTCTAATCCTTTATTTGCGATAAATCCAGCAATTAGAAGTAGGTGTCAATTATTAGAAGTTAAAAAATTAGGACCAAATGATATAAAAGAAGTGCTTTTAAGAGCCTTAACTATTGAAGAAGGTTTAAATAATAAATATAAAATAGAAGAAGATGCCTTAGATTTAATTGTTTCAAAAGCAAATGGCGATGTTAGATACGCATTAAATGTATTAGATATTTGTAGTATTGCTTCTGATGGAATCATTAATTCACAAATAGTAGAACAATATGCAAATATATCAAGCTCTAATTTTGATAAAGATGGAGATGGTCACTACGATACAGTAAGTGCATTTCAAAAATCAATTAGAGGAAGCGATGTAAATGCTGCATTATATTACTTATCAAGACTAGCACAAGCTTATGATATGGATTCAATTGAAAGAAGATTATTAGTAATAGCATATGAAGATATTGGCTTAGGAAACCCTGCAGCTGTAGGAAGAACTATTAACGCAATAGATGCCGCAAAAAGAGTTGGTTTTCCAGAAGCAATTATCCCTTTATCAGTAGCTGTTATTGATTTAACACTTTCTCCAAAAAGTAAATCTGCATATAATGCAATAAATAAAGCAAAATATACTGAAAACTACAGTGTACCTAATTATTTAAAATTAAATCCTGTAAATATAGATGAAGAAGATAAATATGATTATGATAGAAGTGAACTTTGGCCATATATTCAATATCTTCCAAAAGAAATAAAAGATATGGAATTCTATAATCCAAGCACTAATTCTTCATATGAATCTCAACTTGCAAGAAACTATGAAGTATTAAAAAAACTAAAAAGAACAGATAATCTAAAACAACTAAAAAAGAATTTCAAGCTTGTGAAGTAATTATCAAGCTTGACTTTTTTATTTTCCTTGTGTAATATCTACGATGTTGCAAAAAAAAGGAGAATTTTATGATACAGTTAAAGATTTTTTTAATTGTAAGCATATTAACTATATCTATGTTGTTTAACACAACAGGTACAGTCCAAGCAAATGAAAATCCCATGGTAAATTACAATGTTGACATTGTAATTCCTATAAATCATTTGGATGTACCAAACTTGTTAAAAGAACAAGTATTAGATTCATTAGTAGATCTAGATGCTAACTTTAAATTAGAAAATATTGATTTTGAAAAAACATCAATTATTATGGAACCCTTAGATATTACTAAGGTTTCTCACACAGATACAAATATCTTAGTTAATATTGTAAACAAAACAGATGTAGCAACATTAACACCAAGTTCAATTAATATATCAGCAAGTATAGACATTGTTGATACTACACCACCAGAACTTGTATTATCAAGTAGTCAAGTCACAATCAAAGTAGATAGTGAATTTGATCCATGGGAATATGTAGAATATGCTTACGACAACTCGCAAGAGTACCCAACAGTAGCATTAATCAATAATGTGGATACAAGCAAAGAAGGAGAATATGAAGTTCTATTTGCGGCTTGTGATTCAAGCGGAAATAGAAATACAACTACCTTAAAAGTAAAAGTTTCAAAATTTGCGGTTAGAACACAATCAGTTGTGTATAACGGTGATGATATCTTATACATGTTAGACTTAATTAATGCCGCAAGAGCAGACAATGGTTTAGCACCATTAGCTCTAGCAGATGAAGCAGGACAAAATGCAGTAGGAGTTAGAGCAATGGAAGCTGCTTCATACTTATCACATAAAAGACCAGATGGTTCACACTATAAAACAGCACTAAATGATTTTGGTGTTAGTTATTCAAATAGTCCACTAGAAGTGTTAACTTACTCTGGAAATAGTGTAGAAGCTAAATTCAATTGGTGGATGGGCTCACCTAACCATAGAGCTATATTAATGGCTAATGGTTATAGCACTATCGCAATTGCATATAGTGGAAGAATGTGGTGTGCTATTGTATATTAAAACCCTGATTATATCAGGGCTTTTTTTATGCTATTGAGTCTAAAATAAACTGTGCAAATTCTCTTGCTTTTCGTAAATCATTTAAATCAGGATGTCCCCATCCAAATATAAGAAACTGTCCTTTACAACTAAATCTAGTTTTTAATACTTCTATATTTTTTTGTTTTAAAATATTAACAATTAACTCTGTTTGATCTTTATTAGATACAGAGCTAGAAAATATAGCAGCTCCTTTAATCTTATTAGATGGTAAATTATCTAAATAATCTAATAATGATTGATCTGGCCTTCCACCATAAATACCTGTGCCAACAATTAATAAATCAGTATCTCCTAATATATGGGGATGATCTATATCAATTGGCTCAATATTTAAAACACTACTCATAGCTTTTGCAAGTTGCTCAGTATGTCCTGTTCTTGTTTTATATATTAAATTTATGTTCATTTTTATCCCTCTATCCTAATTATACTATTGATTTTAATCAAACAATTATGTGAAATAATGTTAAATAGAAATATTTATACATTTATCATTAAATACAGTAAAACATTATATCAAACAAATACTAAAAGTTTTATATTTAATTTGTATTTTACACAATAAAAATACAAACTTTAAACAAATATAAAATTATAACTTTTTTAAAGATTTATTAAATGATTATTTCCCATTAAGTATAGATTCAACAAAACCATTAATTATCCCAAATAATATTGAAGCAATAACAGCTGTAAAGAAATTGCTTATCCCCGCTCCTGGTATAAGTGAAAATGCTAGATTAAATACAAATCCATTTACAATTAATGTAAACAAACCTAAGCTAAGTATATTAATTGGTAATGATAAAAATTTTAATATTGGTTTTACTGTAGCATTTAATAAACCTAAGATTAAAGATAATAAAACTATAGTTTTAACATCTTTAATATATATTCCAGATAATAAACTTGAAACTAAAAACAAGGAAATACTATTTGTTATGATAAATGCCAGTAATTTTTTCATAATAAATCCCTCCTTATTCAGGTATCTTAGCTTTTCTTGTTAGTTTTACAAAACTAGCTAATAAGAATAACCCTAAAACAAATATACTAAAATAATCTAATGCCAATTCGATTAAAGGTAAGGTTGTAGCTTTAAAACTAATATCATATATTTCAACCTCTTTATTCATAATTGCTTCCCCAGCTTTTTGTCCATCTATATTTATTATTACATATCCTTCTATTTTATTGGGATCTTCTTTGTGTCTTATCTCTGTACTTGTAGTAACTTTACTTTCATCAGCATTAAAAGGTAATAATATATTAAAATTAACATCCACTGAAAAGTTTGCAGTAGCCCATAATTTACCATCTTTTTTTATCTCTACTGTTTCAACTTGAATTTCATCTCCTTTAATAACCATAGTTTTGTAATTAGAAAATCCATATTCAAATAATGCCTTTGTATCTTTATATCTATCATCTTTTTCAAAAACACCTAATACAACTGCAATTAAATCCATATTATCCTTAGATGCAGTTGTAACCATTGTATATCCCGCTTCAGGAGTCCAACCAATTTTTCCTCCTGTTGCATATTCATAATAAAACTCTCCGTTTTTAATCATGTTATTTCCATTTGCGAAAAGTCTTTTAGATTCTTGCTTGTTTGTAGGAGGCATTTCATAGCTTTTAGTTTCAAATATTGTTTTAAATTTTTCATTTTTTAATGCAGCTCTAGTTATCATTGCCATATCATAAGCACTAGTATAATGGTCAAAATCACTTAATCCATGTGCATTAGTAAAATGAGTATTATTTAAACCCAATTCCACTACTGTTTGATTCATTAAATTTACAAAATCACCTTGAGTGTTTGATACACCCTCAGCAAGCATATTACTAGCATCATTTGCACTACTTAAAAATGAAGCATATTCTAAGTCTATTGCACGAACATTTTCATCTGGTGTTAACCAAATATGACTACTATTTCTATCAAAACCAAAAATTGCATCTTGACTAGCCTTTATATAAGTTTCATCATCTAAATTTAAAGTCGCAAGATATACAGTCATTATTTTCGTAATACTTGCAGGTTCTTTTCTATCATCCGCATTTTTTCTATATAAAACCATTCCTGTTTTTGCATCAATTAAAATTGCAGCTTCTGCACTTATCTCAGGACCACCTGGTGTAATATCTTGTAAAACTGGTTCAGGAGTAGGTTCTTCTAATTCTTCAGCACTTATAGGAATTAAAATATTAAATAATAAAATTAGTATAATAAAAATTTTTTTTTTCATATGATTTATCTTACAACATTAAATAAACATTGCAAAGTTTGAAGATATAATATTAATATAAGTACGAGGTAATTTTTATGAAAAAAACAGTTGTTTTATTATTATGTTTATTGCTAATTTCATGTAGTAAACCAAAAGATATTATAGAAAACACATTAGAATATGAACCTTATAAAAATATAAATGGAAAAATTACAGAAATTAATAATGAAATATTAACTATTTATACTGATGACAATAATTCATTAACCTTTAATATTAAAGATTTAGAAATAGATGAATACTTTATTAATGATTATATTTCTATTATATACAGTGGAATTATTGATGAAAATACAGATAATATAAAAATAAATTCCATAATTCTTCAACAAAGAGAAATTAAAGAGCCAGAACTTTTAGAATTAACAGGTAAAGTTGTAAAAGGAACTACCTATAATAAAATTATAATAACTGATGGTAACCAAACACTTACACTACTCAATGAAACTGTAGAAATAATGTTTGAAGGTGATTTAGTTGCTGGTATGAATATTAAAATAACTTATCTTACAGAAAAAATTGAAGAATACGATGGTATTCTTCAAAGCTTAGAAATATTAGACAGTTAATAATCTTATAGAATTTAAAATACAAATAATTGAAACTCCTACATCCGCAAATATTGCAAGCCACATACTTGTAAATCCAAACGCACTAAGTAGTAAAACTAATAATTTTATACCAATAGCTAATACAATATTAGAAACTATGATATTCATAGTTTTTTTAGATTGTTTTATAGCTAAAGGAATCTTAGATAAACTATCATCCATTATTACCACATCAGCTGCCTCTATTGCAGCATCACTTCCCATAGCACCCATTGCAATACCTATGTCACTTAAAGCAAGTACAGGAGCATCATTTATTCCATCTCCTACAAATGCAGTTATATTATCATCTAACAAACTTTTTAACACTTCCACCTTTTGATTAGGTAAGGTATCAGAATATATTTCATTAATTCCTATTTCATTTCCCACCATTTTGGAAACTGTTTCATTATCTCCTGTAAGCATAACTATATGGTTAATATAATCTTTTAATAATTTTACAGTGTTTTTTGCATCATCTTTAATTTTATCTTTAATTACTATATATCCTACATAATTATTATTTTTACTTACATAGACAATTGTTCCTATAGTATCTATATCATCAACAATAATATTATGTTTATCCATTAATTTTTTATTTCCAACTAATACAGTACCTTCTTTTAATCTAGCTTCAATACCATATCCTGCATGTTCTTTTACTTCTTGTATTAAATTAATATCTATATCATCCTTATATGCACTTAATATACTCTTAGCTATAGGATGATTAGAATTATATTCAGCATAAGCACTTAACCTTAAAGTATCTTCACCTTTAATTTCATCAACATAAAACTTTCCTTTAGTTAAAGTTCCTGTTTTATCAAAAACAATTCTTTTTACTTTAGATAATGTTTCAACTATTGTGCTTCCCTTAACTAACACTCCCATTTTACTTAAGCCACCAATTCCAGAATAAAAACTTAATGGAATACTTAAAACTAAAGCACAAGGACATGAAACTATTAAAAATATTGCAGCTCGTTTAATAGAATCACTGAAACTAACATTAGAAAACAATGGTAATAATATTGTTAACAATAAAGCAGATATTACTACAATTGGTGTATACACTTTAGAAAATTTTGTAATAAACTTTTCTGTTTTTGCTTTTCTACTAGATGTATTTTCAACTAATTCTAATATTTTATTTACAGTAGACTCTTCATAAAGTTTAGTAACTTTTATCTTTAAAGTTCCATTTAAATTTAAACATCCACTTATTACATTTTCATCTTTATAAACTTCTCTTGGAATTGATTCTCCAGTTAAACTAGATGTATCTAACATACTACTTCCTTCTATTACAATTCCATCTAAAGGTATTTTTTCTCCAGGTTTTACAATAATAATTTCATCTATTTTTACAAGTTCTGGATTAATAGTGATAACTTCATCATCTTTTAATACATTTGCATAATCAGGTCTGATGTCCATTAAACTTGTAATATTACTTCTTGATGTTGAAACTGCTTGATCTTGAAACAATTCTCCAAATTGATAAAAAATCATTACTGATGCTGCTTCTAAATATTCACCTAGATATAAAGCTACTAAAGTTGCTAAAGACATTAAAAAGTTTTCATCAAATAAATTTCCTTTCAAAATATTTTTTATAGCTTTAATTATTATTTCATAACCTAATAAAACATATGAAATCAAATAGAAAATATTTCCTATTGCTTTATTATTCATAAATAAACCTATAACTATCAGAATAACTCCAATTAATATTTGTAATTGTCTTATTTTAAAACTATCTTTCTCTTTTATATCTTCTTTTAAAACAATTACATCAGGTTCAATTTCTTTAACTATTTTTTTTATATTTTCTAAAATTAATTCATTATCATTTTCATTAGAAAAAAATGTGCAACTAGAATTTATTACATTAATATTACAACCTTTAACTTCTGGCAATTCATTTATTCTATCTTCTATTTTTCTAGCACAATTTGCACAAGATAATCCTTGTAAGGTTACCTTATTTTTTGTTTCAGACATATCAACACCTCATTTCGATATATGAGTAACTGTTCATATGTTTATTATAAGATACGTATATATAGTAGTCAATAAATATAATAAAAAAAAAGCAAACCATTTGGTTTACTTTCCAAACAATTTTTCCTTTCTTTTATTAGCTGCACTCACAATATCATATGAGTCTAAAATATTTAAATTTAATCCTTCTACAACGCTTAAAGTTGAATCTAACCAATAATCTTCTATAAAATGCTTAGGATCATGAACATCATGACCTATTACTACAGGACAATTCTTTTTAGAAACAATTTCAAAAGCTTTTCTGTGAGGATATGTAAATCTACTACCATCTTCATATCTAAATTTACCATATTTAATTCCACCACAATTAATTTCAAATGGAATATCATTTCTAATACATGCATCTACAATAATATTTGTTGCTTCTTCACAATGTTTATCCCACCTAGGATAATTAAACATAAACAAATCTGGATGGGCAACTATATCTACTAAACCCATGTCACACGCTTTTTCAAGAGATGTTGCATATTCAATAAGCTGGCTAGGTTTATTTAAACTATAGTTATCTTTTCCATCTATCTCTTGTTGGTGTTGACCTAAAATACAAAAATCCATTTCTTTTCTATATCTTAATAAGTCCTCCATTTGAGATGGATAATATTCAACTTCTAAACCTATAAGAATTTCTATTTGATCTTTATATTTGTTCTGTAAATATTTAATAGAATCAATATATTCTTGATATTGTTCATAACCCATTCTTTCTGTTGGTTTTGGTTTTTTATAAGGTGCATGATCTGAAAACCCAAGCACTTTAAACCCTGCTTTTATAGCATTAATGACATACTCTTCATCTTCTCCTATCGCATGTCCACATCGTTTTGTATGTGTGTGATAATTATATAATTTTTTCATAACAATAGTATAACATAGTTAAATTATAAGAATGTTAAAGTAACATTAATAAAAAAATGACAGAAAATATATTATTATACAACTTGAAATTCAAGCATTCTTAAAAACTCTTTTGCGGCAGGAGAAAGAATTACTTTCTTTAAATGTACACAATGAATATCTCTAGTTATATCAACACCTTCAATATCAACTAAATTTAAATAACCACTATCAACTTCTCTTTCTACTGCACTTGTAGAAATAATAGAAATTCCCATATTATAAATCACTGATTCTTTAATAGCTTCTTGATTACTAATAAAAAGTTCTTTTTGAAATTTAAAATTCTCTTTATCTAATATTTTCTTTATAAATTTTGTTTGAGAAGAATTATAATCCTTTGTAATATATAAATCATTTTTTATTTCATCTAAAGTACATTTTTTTCTGTTAAATAACTTATGATCTCTACCAACTATTAATTTAAGATTATCTTTTTTAAAATTTATAGTTTCATATTTTTCATCTTCATGGTGAATATAATCAGAAATAAACGCAAATTCTAATTGATTTAATTTTAATTTATCCATTACATCTATAGATGAATCGATTCTCATATCAATTGTTATATTTGGATACATTTTTTGAAATCTTGCAATCACCTTAGGCATTAAATAAACACCAATAAAATTAGTAGCCCCAAAATTTAATGTTCCTTCTTCCATGTTTTGTATCTGCTTAATATATTCTATTGCATTATTATAAGAAGCAATTGTTTGATATGCATAATTAACTAAATAAGTTCCTTCTACAGTTAAAAATGTTTTCTTATTAATTCTATTAAATAAAGGAACTCCTAATTCCATTTCTAAAGATTGAATTTGTTTTGTTAGTGCAGGTTGAGAAATATACAGTTGTTCGGAAGCTTTTGTAAAGTTTTTGACTTCTGCTAAAACTAAAAAAGACCTTAATTTATCTATATCCATACCCTTTTCTCCTATGTCTAAAACCTAATATATTTTAATTATAACAAAAAGTTATCGTTATGATAAATTAATTAGATTGAGTTATGGAAGCGTTTTACTTTACAATTATTTTACATAGATTTAACAAATTGTCTTATATAGGGGATATGTTTAAAAACCAATGGTGGTAAAGGTTTTTAATTAATCTATGAAAGTTTTAGGAGGAAATCATGGATACTGCAAAATTAAAAGAAAACAAAGGTCTCATTTTTGGTACCATTTTGGCTATCGTGGCTTTTTTTGCAATCTATCTAATGCCATTACCAGCAGGTATGACTATTGAAGGTCAAAAAAGCTTAGCTTTATTCACATTTGGACTAATTATGTGGATCACACGTCCCATCCCAATTTATCTAACCTCAATATTAATTGTTCTACTTTTACCTTTATTAGGTGCTGTAGATAGCCAAAAGGTTGCATTTGGTACATTAGGTTTTGATATTATTTGGTTAATGGTTGCTGCATTTGTTTTAACTTCTGCTATGAGCTCTACTAACTTAGGAAAACGTATAGCTCTTACTTTAGTTACAAAATTTGCTAAAACACCTACACAAACATTAATTGTTTTTGTAGTTGTAAACTTCATATTAGCATTCTTTGTTCCATCTACAACTGCAAGAGCTTCTTTATTAGTTCCAATATGCCTTGTTATTTTGGAAATATTTAAAGCTGCCCCTGGAGAAAGTAAATTTGGAAAATTAATGATGCTACAAGGAGTTCAAGTTAATGGAATTGCAACTTCTGTTGTTATGACTGCAACATCAGCACAAGTTCTAGCAGTAGGATTTATCAACGAACAAGCTGGTGGAAATGTTGGTTACTTACAATGGATTTTAGGTTCTATTCCACAAGCTATCATAACTACTGTATTAGCTTTTATTGCTGGATTATTCCTTTTCAACTATAAAGATGAATTTTCTGAAACAGTTGGAGAAGGAAAAATAGCTGATCAACTAAAAGCTCAACTAGATGAGCTTGGACCAATGTCAATTGGAGAAAAGAAAGCTGCACTTATCTTCTTATTTACATTACTATCATGGGCTACTGGAGATTATCATGAAGATTGGTTTGGTTTTGAAATCAGTACAGAACAAACTGCTGTAATAAGTATGTTTTTATGCTTAATGCCAGGAATTGGTGTTATCACATGGAAACAAGCAAATATTAAATGGGATTTGATGTTATTCTCAGCTGGTGCTTATGCTGTAGGTAACGCTGTTAATGACACTGGTGGTGCAACTTGGGTTATTGATAAGCTAATCAATGCTACTGGATTGGATAAATTACCACCATCAACAGTTGCTGTTGCATTAATTTTCATTTCAATATTTAGCCACTTAATCTTTACAAGTAAAACTGTTCGTACAACAATTCTAATTCCAGCAATTATAGTACTTGCAAGACAATTAGGACTTGATCCAGTTGCTTTAGCACTAGCTTGTTCATATGGTATTGCATATACTATTACACTTCCACCTCATTCAAAAGTAAATACACTATACTTTGGTACAGGTTACTTTTCAGTAAAAGATGAATTAGTTTATGGATTAATTACTTGTTTCATTGGTTCAGTTGCAATATCTCTAGTATACTTTACTTGGATTAATGTAATACTTTAAGAATTAGAAAGAAGGGAAGATTTTGAAAAATAAAATTTTACTCTGTATTGCTGATGGTGTAGGAGATCGTCCTTGTGAAAGCTTAGGATTCAAAACTCCTTTACAATATGCAAAAACTCCACATTTAGACAAGCTTGCAAAAGATGGTCAAAGTGGAATTATGGATTTACATAAAGCAGGAACTCCTGTTGGTACTGACTTAGGTCACTTAATTCTATTTGGTTATAGTATTAAGGATTATCCAGGTAGAGGACCACTTGAAGCATTTGGAGAAAATGTTGAATTAGTTACAGGCGATGTTGCTTTCCGTTGTAATTTTGCCACCATAGATGAAAACGGAAATGTAAAAGATCGTCGTGCAGGACGTATACGTGAAGGTACTACTGAACTTGCCAATGCATTAAATGGAATGCAAATTGATGATGTTACCGTAATCTTTAAAGAAGCTACAGAACACCGTGCTGTTCTTGTACTTAGAGGTAAAGGTTTATCAGATGCTATAACAGATACTGACCCTAAAATTGAAGGAGTTCCTGTTAAAAAGCCAAAAGCTACAAATGATTGTGATGAAGCAATTAAAACTGCAAAAGTTCTAGCAGAAGTACAAAAGAAAGCAATTGAAATTCTTTCTGCACATCCTTTAAATAAAGAACGTGAATCACAAGGTCTATTACCTGCAAACTGCATTTTAACTCGTGGTGCAGGAAGTATGCCTGATATTAAAAAAATTACAGAAAGACTTAAATTTAAAGCTTGTTGTATAGCTGCTGAATCTACAGTAATTGGTGTAGCTAGATTAGCTGGTTTTTCAACAGTATATGATCCTGCATTTACAGGAAATATTGATACTAACATTGATAAGAAATCTGATGCTGCAGTTAAAGCATTAAAAGAAAATGACTTTGTTGTTCTACACTTTAAGGCTACTGATTTAATGGGACACGATAATAATCCAGAAGGTAAAGTTAAAGCTGTTGAAAAATTTGATGCTTTAGTAGGTCTTGCATTAGAAAAGATAGAAAAAGAAGATTTAGGGAATGTTATTGTTGCTCTTGCAGCAGACCACTCAACACCTTGTGAAAGAAGAGAACATAGTGGAGATCCTGTTCCTGTAGTTATTAGTGGTAAAAACATCAGAAATGATGATGTAGAAAAATTCGATGAAGTATCTAGTGCAAAAGGTGCTTTATGTCGAATGCAAGGAAGCGACTTCTGTAATACTTTATACGACTATTTAGAAGTAACAAAAAAAGAAGGAAATTAGTAGATGTAAAAAAACATCTACTTTTTTTCCTTCTCTTATACATAAAATATAAACTTATATCTTCAATATTACAGAAGCAATCTTAAAATAAATCATAATAGAAAATGTATCAACTATAGTAGTAATTAAAGGTGCAGCCATAATAGCTGGATCTATTTTTAATTTCTTTGCAATCATTGGCAAAAAAGCTCCAACAATTTTAGCTATGATAACTGTTCCTATTAAAGATAAAGAAACCACTAAAGATAAATTGATATCTTTATACATTATAAATATTCTTATTCCATTTGCTAAAGCAAGAATAAAACTAACAACTAATGATATTCTAAATTCTTTCCATACAACTTTGAAAATATCACTAAATTTAATTTCATTTACCGCAAGTCCTCTAATAATTAATGTTGAACTTTGAGAACCACTATTTCCACCAGTATCCATTAACATAGGAATAAAAGATACAAGAATAGGAACCGCCTCAAAAGCATGATCATATTTTGTGATAATACTTCCAGTTACAGTGGCAGATAACATTAAAACTAATAACCACCCTATTCTACTTTTTGCATGTTCCCAAACAGAAGTAGATAAATATGGTTTATCACTAGCAACAATTGCAGCCATTTTTTGCATATCTTCTGTAACTTCATCTGTTAATACTTCAATAGCATCATCAAACGTAACAATACCCACAAGATAACCTTCTGTATCTAAAACAGGTAATGCAATTAATCCATATTTACTTAGTTTATTTGCTACATCTTCCCTATCTTCATTAGTAACTGCATAAACAAATTCTTCCTTCATTAATGTTGATATCTTTACATCTAATTCATTTAAAATTAAATCTTTTGCTGTAACAATTCCTAAGCACTTTCTATTTTCAACTACATAACATGTATAAATAGTTTCACTATCAATTCCAACTTTTTTTATTTTATCTAATGCCTCTTTAACAGTCATGTTTTTATTTAACTCAACATATTCAACTGTCATTATACTTCCAACACTATCATCAGAATATTGAAGTAAATGGTTAATATCTCTTCTTTGTTCTGCATTAGTACTTTCAAGTAATGATGTAACTACATTTGCAGGCATATCGGCCAAAAAATCAACCGCATCATCCGCATACATCTCATCAATTAATTCAACTATCTTAGATTTACTTAGACCCTTAATTAAGTTATTCCTATTTTCTTTTTCCATATAGGAAAACACTTCAGCACCTTTTTTCTTTTCAAGTAACCTAAAAATTAAAACCATATCCTTTTCATCTAGCTCAGATAATATTTCAGCTAAATCAACCGGATTTGCCTTTAATAATATTTCATACAATTCTTTTAGTTTTCTTTCTTCTAATAATTTTAATAATAATTCTTTGTTCATCTTAATTCTCCTTTCCATCAAAAAAACTGTCTAAGATACGACAGTCCAACAGAAAAGATAATTAAAAATTACTTTTAATCAAAGGATAGTAGTATCTTAGAAACCATTAATAAATTAAAACAACTTCGCACTTCTTCCATTTATTAACCAGCTCCTTTCAATACCTTTTCCACCTTAACACTTTAAATATTTAAAGTCAATCTTATAAGTTTTCAATAGGTTTTCTTTCAGCTTTTAAATTTTTAGTTTTTAAACTTCTTTTATAAAGTTCTTCTTCTATCTCTTCTAATGTAATTCCTTTTTCTACAAGTAAAACAATTAAATGATATATAAGATCTCCAGTTTCTAGAATAATTTCGTTTTTATCATCCTTTATAGATGCAATTATTAATTCAGTAGATTCTTCTCCAACCTTCTTAAGAATTTTTTCTATTCCCTTATTAAACAAATAATTTGTATAAGAACCTTCTTCAGGATTATTTTTTCTATCATTAATTGTATTATATAAAACATCAATCTGTTCCATTTAAATCAAACCTCCTAAAAAAACAACTATGACTTCCAGTATGACAAGCAACACCATCTTGTTTTACAACAAGTAAAATAGTGTCACTATCACAATCTAAATATATTTCTTTTACATGTTGATAGTGTCCAGAAGTCTCACCCTTAATCCATAACTGTTTTCTACTTCTAGAATAATAACAGCCAAGCTTATTTTTGATAGTATATTCTAATGATTCCTTATTCATATAAGCAAGCATTAAAACATCCTTACTTCCTTCCTCTTGTACTATACATGGAATTAAACCATTTTTATCAAACTTAACTTCATTAATCATTTAACATCAATCCCATTTTCTTTTAATGCTTCTTTAACTTCATTAACACTTAATACATCATAATGAAATAATGAAGCAGCTAAAGCTGCATCCGCAACATCTTTTTTAAAAACTTCAATAATATGATCTAAACTTCCACAACCACCAGAAGCTATAACAGGAACTTTAGATACTTTTTTAACTTCAGTTAATAAATCAATATCATATCCATCCTTAGTTCCATCACCATCCATACTAGTTAAAAGAATTTCTCCAACTCCTCTATCTTGTACTTCTTTTACCCAATCTATTACATCAATACCTGTATCAGTTTTTCCACCATTAATGTAAACGTTCCATTTACTACCACTCTTTTTAACATCAATTGCCGCAACAATTTTATCAGATCCAAAAACATTACTAGCTTCATTAACAATATCTGGATTTTTTACAATAATTGAACCTAGTGAAACTTTATCAGCTCCTGCTTTTAAAGTATTTTCAATATCTTCTATTGTTTTTATTCCTCCTCCTACAGTAAAAGGAATAGAAACAACTTCAGCAACTTCTTTTACAACATCCAAAATTGTTTTTCTATTTTCATTTGTTGCACTAATATCAAGAAAAACTAATTCATCAGCACCTTGATTACAATATTTACTCGCAAGCTCAACTGGACTTCCAATTTCTTTTAAACCTACAAAATTAACACCCTTTACAACTTTTCCATCTTTAACATCTAAACAAGGAATTATCCTTTTATAGGACATTTTGATCTCCTCCCACTTTAATAGCTTCTTTTAAACTAAGTGTTTTTTCATACATTGCTTTACCAGTAATAGCCCCATCAATGTTCATTTCCGCAAGTTTTTTTATATCATCTATATCCTTAACACCACCACTAGCAATTATTTCATAAGGATATATCTCTCTAACTTTCTTCAAAAGTTCAAAGTTAGGACCTTCTAGTGTTCCATCTCTACTAATATCAGTAAAAACTATTGTCTTAACATTTAGTTTTATTAAATCCTTTATAAAGTCCGCATAATGTACATCTTCTTGGTCAATCCAACCAGAAATACATAACATTTCATTTCTACAATCTACACCAACAATGATTCTATCTCCATATTTTTCAACCGCAGAAATTAATAATTTTCTATTTTTTATTGCAGCTGTACCTAAAACAACTTTATATACCCCATTATTTAAATAATAATCAATCTTTTCCATATCTCTGATTCCACCACCAACATCAACATTTAAGTTAGTAGTTTTAACAATATCAAGAATTAAATCATTATTAACTAAACTTCCAGACATAGCCCCATCTAAATCAACCACATGCAAAAATTTAGCACCTTCTTCTTCAAATTGTTTTGCAATATCTAAAACACTATTGCCAACAACTGTCTTCTTACTATAATCTCCTTGATAAAGTCTTACAGGTCTAGTTTCAATAATATCTATCGCAGGTATTATCTTCATATTTTCAACTCCTTAAATCTTTCCCTTTGTACTAGGCAATCTATCATCAACAATACAAACAGCCTTTTTTAAAGCTTGACCTAATGCTTTAAAAATTGCTTCAACCTTATGATGATCATTATCACCATACATTAAATTAATGTGTAAAGTAGTCCCACTATTAATCGCAAAAGCATACATGAATTCTTTAACCATTTCTAAAGAAAATCCATTAATATCATTTCTATTAAGAGTTACATTATAAACTAAATATCCTCTATTAGATAAATCTAAATCTACTACAGCTAATGCTTCATCCATAACAACTCTAGCACTACCATATCTATTAATACCTTTTTTATCTAATAAAGCTTCTTTAAATGCTTGACCTAACAATATACCTGTATCTTCTACTAAATGGTGATCATCTACATACAAATCACCTTTAGCTTCCACATTTAAAGTAAACTTTCCATGAAAAGCAAGTAGAGTAAGCATGTGATCAAAAAAACCTACACCTGTATTAATATTAGATTCTACATAATTATCTAAATCAATACTTAATTTAATTTGTGTTTCTTTTGTATTTCTTTCCTTACTAGAATTTCTCATAAACTACCTCCCAAAAGTATCATCTATTATTTCTAATACATCTTCCATTTCTTTTTCACTACCAATAGTGATTCTAAAACTATCATCATTAAAGCTTCTTATAGAAATACCATTAGATTCTAAATTATTAATTAATTCACCTTTTAAATTAGATTTAAAATAAATAAAGTTTGCATAAGATGGATAAATAATTAAGTCCTTATAATCTCTTTTAACTAATTCATTATAAAATTCATCTCTTCTTTCAATAATTTCTTTACTATAAACATCTAATTCATCTTTATGTTCTAATATTTTTATTCCTATAAACTGTGTAACACTATTAACATTATAAGGTACTTTCATACTTCTTAATACATTAATATTATCCTTGTTAGAAAGAATCATCCCTAATCTAATCCCTGCAACACCATAAGCCTTAGATAAAGTCTTTGTAACATATAAATTACTATAATTATTTATTTCATCAACCATAGAACAATCACAAAACTCACCATAAGCTTCATCTACTACTACAGGAATATCATTAAATGAACTTAATATCTTAAATATATCTTCTTTAGATATTAGCGAACCTCTAGGATTATTTGGATTAGAAAAGATAACCATTGAAACATTATTTTCTTTTCCGTTTTGTATAAACTTATCAACATCAAAATTATCTATAGGATATTTAAGTACCGTTCCCTGATGAAATGAAGTGTAATAATCATACATACTAAAATCAGGATTCAAAGTATATAATTTTCTTCCTTCTTTAATATTTAATCCAATTATTAAACCTAACATTTCATCTGAACCATTTCCAAACATTACATTATCTTCACTAACATTAAATGCTTTAGCATACGTCTTTGTAAGAAGATTTGCACTACTATCTGGATATCTATTAAATAAAACTTCTTCTATTCCTTCTTTTATTTCTTCAATTATATGTTTAGGAAGATTTTTATAACTTTCATTTGCATTTAATAAAACTTTACTTCCTCTATCTACTTTATATGCATCAACTGTTTTCATTTTTTCACCCTTACCTTTACAGAGTTTGCATGACCTGTTAAACCTTCATGGTTTGCAATATTAATTATATCATCAGCTACCTTTTCTAAAGCTTCTTTAGAATAATGTAAGTATGATGATTTTTTTGTAAAGTTGTCCACATTTAAGGCTGAATAAAATCTAGCTGTTCCATTTGTAGGTAACACATGGTTAGTTCCACCATAATAATCACCTATTGACTCACAAGTCATATATCCTAAAAATACACTTCCAGCATTAGTAACACTATCTAGATATAATTTAGGGTTTTCTACCATTAATTCTAAATGTTCAGGAGCTATTTGATTACTAACTTCAATACACTTTTCTATTGAATCAAGAACCATAGAAACACCATAAGATTTTAATGATTTTAAAATTATATCTTTTCTTTCTAAAACATCTGCTTGTTTTTTAAGTTCTTTATTTACTTTATCTAATAATTCATATGATGTTGTAAGTAATATTGAACTAGCATTTTCATCATGTTCAGCTTGAGAAATTAAATCACTAGCAACATATCTAGGATCTGCATTTTCATCAGCTATTACAAGTATTTCACTAGGCCCTGCAATCATATCGATATCAACTTTTCCATAAACAAGTCTTTTAGCATTAGCCACATATGTATTACCAGGTCCAACTATCTTATCTACTTTTTCAACAGTTTCACTACCATAAGCTAAAGCAGCTATAGCTTGAGCTCCTCCAACCTTATATATAACATCAACACCCACAAGTTTAGCAGTAGCTAATATATAAGGGTTTACCTTTCCATCTTTATTTGGCGGGGTAGTCATTACTATCTTTTTAACTCCAGCAATTTTTGCGGGAATAACATTCATTAAAACACTTGAAGGATATGCGGCAGTTCCTCCAGGTACATACACCCCAACTTTTTCAATTGGAATTACTCTTTGCCCTAAATAAACATTATCTTCTCTTACTATTTCATATCCCTTTTGTTTTTGTTTTTCATGGAATTCTACTATGTTTTCTTTTGCATTTTTCATTGCATCTAAAAACTTTTTGTCTACAAGGTTATAAGCTTCTTCTATTTCTTTTTCACTAACTTTTATATTATCAAGCTTAACACCATCAAATTTTTCAGTAAGTGTTAATAATGCTTTATCCTTTTCTTTTTTTACTTTATTAATAATATCTTGAGTGTTTTTTATTACTTCAAAAGACGCTTCAACTTCTCTACCTTCTAAATACTCATTAAACTCTTCGATATTGTTTAACTGCTTTAACATAACTACACCACCTTATTTAAATCATCTAACAAGGCTTTAATCTCATCTCTTTTTAATTTAAAACTAGCCTTATTAACTATTAACCTAGCACTAATATCAACAATTTCATCAAAAACAATTAACCCATTTTCTTTTAATGTATTTCCTGTTTCCATAATATCAACTATTGCATCACACAACCCTAGAATTGGTCCAAGTTCTACTGATCCATCAATTTTTACAATCTCAACATCAATACCTTTACTAGTAAAATATGTTTTTGCGACTTTTGGATATTTAGTGCCTATTACAACGTGACCCACTTTTGTGTATGGATTTTTTTCTGGAAGAGATGCAACTACAAACTTACATTTTCCTAATCCTAAATCCATGACTTCATAAAAATCATTATTTGATTCTAGAATCACATCTTTCCCTACAACACCAATATCCGCAACACCTCTAGAAACATAGGTAATACAATCATTTGATTTTACAAGGAAATAACTACAAGGTTTCTTTGAATCTTGTACAACTAATTGTCTTCCTTTATTTTCTAAAACTTCAACACCATAATCAACTTGTTTTAAAAGTTCCATAGTTTGTTTTTCTAATCTACCTTTTGTAAGAGCTATATTCAACATTTATACCACCTCTATTTCTATATCTTCAATAGAATCTTTTCTATTTAAAGAAACAATAGAATCTTTTCTTAATTCTTTACTTATTGTAATTGCTTTAATCATTTTATCTTTTGGATAATGGACTATCTTTCTTTCTTTATAATCTAGCTTAGGTTTTACTACTGTTAGTAATCTATCTAATTTTATAGAAAATCCAATTGAAGGAAGATCCCTATTAAATTTAGCAATAAGTTTATCATATCTTCCACCACTTAAAACTCCATAACCAACACCACTTACAAATCCTTCAAATATAATTCCAGTGTAATAATTTAATCTAGGCACCTTACCTAAATCAATTGTTATATATTTCTTATAACCTAATTCAATTAATGCATTAGTTAATTCTTTAATACTATCTAATATTTGAATTTGTTTATCACTTACAACATACTTTTTAGCTTCTTCTAATATTTCTAAACCACCATTTAACCAAGGAAGTTGATTAAAAAACTTTTGTTTATTTTCATCAATATCTAGTTTTTTTACAAACTCACTTAGTTCAGGTAGTGTTTTGTTATCTATTAAATTAGCTAATTTCTCTTTATCTTCTTCACTCATCCCAATACATGCTTCATTAAAGAAATCAATATTACCTATTTCTAAAGTAAAGTTTTTTTTATCTAAAACCATTAATGCTTCCATAGCAATAGTTAGTATTTCTAAATCAGCACAGTTAGTGTCTTCCCCAACAAGTTCAACACCTAAATCAGTTTCTTCATTTTGATTTCCCGCAAGACTTTCTAAAACAGTAAATACTTGAGCACAGTATCTAAGTCTTAAAGGTAAATTTGTATCCTTAAACTTTGTAGAAACAAGTCTAGCAATAGGTATTGTCATATCTTGTCTTAAAGTAAGAATCCTTCCATTTTTATCAATAAACTTATACGAATCTTCTTCATTAACTTCATCAAAACCAACTAAAAATGTAGAAAAATACTCTAATGTAGGTGTCATTACTTCTCTATATCCCCATCTATCTAGTAATTTTTCCAAATTTACAATTAATTGTTTTTTGCTTAAAGCTTCATCTAAAATTAAATCTTTAGTACCCTCTGGAATTTGAAATTTAGTCATATTGTCCTCCTTATAAAACAAAAACTTTCATCCAAAGGACGAAAGTTTAACTCACGTGGTTCCACCTTAATTTATTGACTATTGTCAACCTCATTGAAAACAAACGTTTTCTAGTGCTATAACGGACACTGTTACCGTAAAGAAGTACTATTATTTCCCTCTTTCTGCTCCTGGATGTGTTTCAATTATTACCAACTATTTCTTTTCACCAAACAGAAACTCTCTACAAATCAGTTAATAATTTACTCTTCCTATCATTGCTTTAGTAAATAATAATATTTAAAGGTTTAATTGTCAAACAAGATTGAATTAAGATAGTGTAAACTTATTGTGGAAAGATAAATAAAATACTTTGTCTAGAAAAAAACATACCAACATTCTAATTATTTCTAATATATCTTTGATTTTTACTTTTTGGTTTATCAGGAATTGTCATTTCTACAATTCCTTTTTCCATTAAAGGATGTAAATAATTCTTCCTAAAAGTTTCTTTTGATTTTAAATTTAACATTTCCATTAATTTTATTAACGTATAAGGAGTATTAAATTCCATACAATTTAATAATCTTAATTCATATTCTGATAAATAATTATTTACCACACTACTATTTATAATATTTTCTAAAGCCATATTTATTTGAGTTAACATAAACTCAATAAATATATTAGAGTTTCCATTAACATGACATTTAGAAATTGCTTTATAGTATTCATTTTGATATTTTTCAATTTCTGATTCAATTGGAATAAATTCAAATATAGGTTTCCATTTACATAAAATTGCTGTATGCCATAACCTAGCCATTCTTCCATTACCATCTGCATAAGGATGTATAAAAACAAATTCATAATGAAATATACTCGATAATATCAATGGATGTATATTATCTTTTTCTTTATTCAGCCATTTAAACAAATCGTTCATTAATCTAGATACATTTGTATGTGAAGGTGCCATAAAAATACATCTATCCCCTTCAAAAACACCTACTTCAGAATTTCTAAATTTTCCAGCTTGTTCAATCAAATGTTTTGTCATTATTAAATGTATTTCATTTAAATCATTTATTTTATAAGGATTTATATCAGAAAGTTTATTATATGCTTCATATGCATTTTTAACTTCTTGAATTTCTCTTCTATCACCTATAACTAATTTGCCATTTATTACATCATTTATTTGATTTAAAGACAATGAGTTTGCTTCAATTTTTAAAGAAGAGTGAATTGATTTTATTTTACTATTTCTTCTTAAATGAACTTTAGTTTCTTGATTAATCTGAAAATTTATTTTTTCTACATTTTCCGAGATTTTAGAAACTAAATTTAACATTTTATTAGTTATTTCAAAAGGTGGATTATACATTACCTATTCTCCTTCATACTTATTATCATGCTTATTATCATGCTTATTATATCATTGAAACAAACATAAAAAAACAGGAGTTTTTATTTGATAGTGTAAACTTATTAAAAAAGGTGATAAGCTTTAAAATTTATTTATCACCTTTTAAAATTTAACTATTAAACAACTTCCCCGTTTGTTTCAATTACTTTTTTATACCAATCAAATGATTTTTTCTTATATCTATTAAATGTTCCATTACCTTCATCATCTTTATCTACATAGATAAATCCATATCTTTTAGACATTTGACCTGTTCCAGCAGAAACTAAATCTATACAGCCCCAACTAGTATACCCTATTAAATCCACACCATGTTCAACAGCTATTTTCATTTCTTTTATATGATCTGCCATATATTCAATTCTATAATCATCCTCAACAGTTCCATCAACCAATTCATCTACAGCTCCTAAACCATTTTCTACAATCATTAATGGAATCTTATATCTATCATATAAAACTTCTAAGAAATATCTTAATCCTTTAGGATCATGAGCCCAACCCCAATCAGAATATTTAAGATATTTATTTTCAACACCCATTGAGAAGTTTCCACCAACTAAATTGTCAACTTCATGTGTAGTTACTAAACTTGATGAATAATATGAGAATGTATACATATCTACAGTACCATTTTTTAAATCAATAAAATCTTGTTCTGTAGTTTCTAGCTTAACATTATATTTATCCCAAATTCTTTGAGCAAATATTGGATATTCACCAAACACTTGAACATCTCCACTATAAAGTAAACCTTGTTCTAATGAATATCTATTAGCGATTATATCTTCTGGATCTGTAGTCATTGGATATGAAGATAAACCACAAATCATATTACCAACTTTAAGATCTGGATAATTATCATGCATATGTTTTACAACTCTAGCAGAAGCTACAAATTCATTATGTAATATTTGGAAACCTTTTTGATAAACTTCATTATTATCTTGTAATCCAAACATATCTAAAAATGCTACTGCAGTATTAATTTCATTAAATGTAATCCAATATTTAACTACATCATGATATTCATCTAATACAAATTTTCCATATTTTTCAAATAAATCTATTACATCTCTATTTACAAAACCACCAAACTCTTCTTCTATGTATAATGGTGTATCAAAATGATGCATTGTAACTAATGGTTCAATATTATATTTTCTTAATTCTTCAAATATAGATCTATAGTAATCTACACCTTCTTGATTTGGTTTTTCTTCAATTCCTTTAGGGAATATTCTAGCCCAAGAAATTGACATTCTAAATACTTTAAATCCCATTTCCGCAAATAAAGCTATATCTTCTTTATATCTATTATAGAAATCTATCCCTTTTTGATTAGGATAATAATATCCTTCTACAGCCCCAACTTTTGCGCCTTTAGGAATTTCTTCAAAACCATGTGCATATGTTGCTTCTCCCGTAGTGCCATCAGAATTAATATATGTGATCATCCTTCTTTTTTTAGTAGAACCAGCAGTCATATAATCATGCATGATTTCCCCTTTTCCACCTTGATTATATCCACCTTCTACTTGGTTGGCTGCTGTTGCTCCTCCCCATAAAAAATCTTTTTTAAATCCCATTTTTACCTCCTAAAATACAACTTCAATTATTTTTTCTTTTGAATTAGTTACAGGTATAACATCAAGATAATCTTTTGTATTAGTAACTATTACTGGTGTAGTAATATCATAACCTTTATCTTGTATTAAATTAAAATCAATTTCCATTAATAAATCTTTTGCTTTTACTTTATCCCCTTGTTCAACTTTAACATCAAATCCTTCACCTTTTAATTCTACAGTATTTAATCCAACATGAATCAAAATTTCTGCACCATTATCTGAAGTGATTCCTATAGCATGTTTTGTAGGGAAAAGCGCAGTAACTGTTCCATCAACTGGAGATATTAATTTTCCATCATTAGGAACAATCGCAACCCCTTTACCTAATAAACCATCCGCAAAAGCCTTATCATTTACTTGATTTAATGGTAACACTTGTCCTTTAACAGGTTGAATTATTATTTCTGATTTTTTAATGCCTAATTTGTCTTTTGCTTTTGAAGCCGCTTCTTCATTTACATTTGTATCTTCTTCTTTATATAAAACAAATGTAAATATTAATGCTAATACTATTGAAATAGCATGACCAACTAAGAAATTCATTAAATTTGCAGGATTTTCAGCTGATACAGCACCAGGAATAGAGAAAATACCTAATCCTGTCATTCTATATGTATATGCATTAGTCATACCAATATAAGCACCACCAATTGCTGCCGCAATACAACCAGCAATAAACAATTTTATATTAGGTAATGTAAACCCATAAATTGCAGGTTCTGTAACTCCAAATACTCCAGAAATCCAAGCAGGTAACATAAGAGATCTTTTCTTTGTATCTTTTGTTTTTAACCACATCATTAATACAACTGCCATTTGTGCAAATGGAGCAACTCCTATAAATGATATAAATATATCTGGTGTTCCTTGTATTAATGCAATTATTGATGGAACTATTAATGCTCCGTGTACTCCAAATATAACAAGTATTTGCCAGAAGAATGCAGATATCGCCCCAGCTATTATTGGAGAAGTTGTAGTTAATGCAGAAATTACCATATAAATCTTATCTGAAATACCATTAGCTACTGGTCCTATAAATACATAAACTAAAGGTACAGTAATTAATAATGTAAATAATGGTGTTAAGAAAGTCTTAACCACATCTGGTATTACTTTATCAAAGAATTTTGCAATAAAATGAGCAACTACTACACCAAATATTGCAGGTAATACTGTAGAGCTATAAGAAAGTCCTGCAACATTAACACCAAAAATAAATGTATCTTCAGCTATACCTGTTACAGAAGGGTGAATTAAAGATAAAGCAACTGTTATTCCTATAAATTTATTAAGTCCAAGTTTTGTAGAAAATGTATAAGCCACATACACTGGCATAAAATAGAATACAGAATCTCCAATTGCCGCAATCAAAATACCTAAACCAGATCCTGCTGGTATCCAACCAGCTATATCAAATATTGTCGCAAGTCCTTTAATAATCCCTGCCGCAGATAATACTGAAAGATATGGCATAAATATTGCTTGAATATATCCTAAAATCTTTTGCCCAATCTTTTCATCTTTTTGATCTGAATCACTTCCAACATCTGCAGATAAACCAGAAACTTGTAATACATCTTTATACACATCTGGTACATGGTTTCCTATTACTACTTGATATTGACCTCCAGATTTCATCAACGTAACAATTTCATCACTATCCTTAAAAAAATCATCGTTTGCTTTTGATTCATCTTTTAATGAAAATCTTAGTCTTGTAACACAGTGGAATACACTATTGATGTTTTCCTTGCCTCCAACATTTTTTATTATATCAGAAGCTAATTTTTCATATTTTCCCATTCTAATCTCCTGTTCTATAAATTATTCTTTCTATATGTATTGTTAAATATAAAATTTCTTCATTTGAAAGTCTGTAACTATAGTTTCTCTCTAGATAGCCATTAATCTTAACCGCTACTTTATAAGAATTAACATATTTGTATTTAATAATTTCTAATAAATCATCATCCTTATTATCACTATATGTTTGTCCACTTACTAACCTAGAAGAGAAAAATTTTAAATGATTAATAAACCGATAATAATTAACACTATCCTCTTGAAGTTCAACCATAAATTCTCGCCTAATAATATCAATTATTTCTTTCATAATTTTTGTAGTTTGATATAAATCAGCTGAATTATTATTCATTGAATTTGCAAGGTTTAAAGCAATAAATGCTGCTTCTGAATTATCTAACTTTACATCTAACTCTTCTTTTATTAAATCAAGTCCATACTGAGCAATTAAAAATTCATCCTTATAAAATCTCTTAACTTCCCAATATAAAGTCGTTTTAAGAAATATCCCTTCTTTTGCTCTTTCAACTGCACCATATATATGGTCAGCTAAAAACAATATTGCCCTTGAATTAATAGGTTTTGCTATAACCATTCTTGCATACTTTAAAATTTTGTCTGCAATTTGAAAATATTCATAAGGAATACTTTCAATCAAACTAGTTACATCTTTCATAGTTGAATCTGGCACAAAAATGTTGTCTATTTTATCTTTTTCTACTTCATCACCTACTCTTTTCCCATAAGCAATTCCTCTCCCCATGGCGATATTATCCTCACCACTTGAAGATTCAAAAGTAATTACATTATTGTTAAGTATCTTTTTTATGCGCATAATATCTACCTTCTTTACAAAAAAAACCTACAAAACGCCTCAAAATACGTTTATGTAGGTTTAGCTTGCTTTGCAATCACTATCCTTATGCATGTAATATATCAAATAAAAATATGCTTTGCAAATGTTTTTTATTACTGTTATATACTTTTAAGTTACTAACAGTTTTTTACATTTTTATATTACAAAAACAGAAGATTTTAATCTTCTGCTTTTACTCTTTCTTCAATATCAGTTAATAAATTAACTCTCCTTTGATGTCTTCCTCCTTCAAATTCAGCATCAAAGAAACTATCTACAATTGCTTTTGCCATTTCTAAACCAACAATTCTAGCTCCAAATGCAATTATATTAGCATTATTATGTCTTTTTGAAAGTGATGCTGTTACAGGTTCACTACATACACAAGCCCTAATTCCATTAATTTTATTTGCGGCTAACGATATTCCAAAACCTGTACCACAAATTAACACTCCATAATCAACAATGTTATCAACTATAGCTCTTCCAACTTCCTCACCTATTTCAGGATAATCAACCGTTTCTCCTTCGTTAATCCCAAAGTTAATCACTTCATAACCTTTATTGGTTAAATGTTTTATGATTTCATTTTTTAATTCTACTGCCGCATGATCGTTTCCAATTCCTATCCTCATTTTTTACCCTCTTTTCTTTACTCCCACTTTATTTTCTCTTGCATAAAAGAATAAATACTGTTGAGCCAAACCTGCTTTATCTTTAAATATTTTAGCTCCAGCTTTTTTTATTTTCTTCATACTTTTTACATTATCCACATAATACTCATTCATAAATTTAATTACCCAAGTATCTACTGGAAATGCTTCATCTCTAGAATCACCAAACAATAATATACAATCAGCTACCTTAGGACCAACACCCTGTAACTTACAAAGTTCTTTATGAGCTTCTTCATAAGGTAATAATCTTACTTTATCTAAAGATACCTCATTGTCTTTTAACATTTTTATAGTATTAACTAAATACTTTGCTCTATAACCAACTCTTGCATAATCTGTTAAAACTTCTTCTGTTAAATTTGACAATTGTTCTAAACTTGGAAAAGCATAATAATCTTTTCCATCTCTTGAATATATTTTATCACCAACTAACTCACAAATCTTTTCAATTGATGATTTGATTCTAGGAATTTGATTATTTGCAGAAATAATAAAGGAAATTATCATCTCAAGTAAATCTTGTTTTAAAACTCTTAATCCAACTCCAAATTCACAAGCCTTCCTTAAATTATCATCCATCTCCATAAACGATTTTCTAAGTTTAAAGTAATCTCTATCCATATCAAAATAGTTTCTCCAAAAACTTTCGTAATCATCTAAAGTTCCGCCATTTTCAATAATTACAACATCTTTATAATTACCAAAGCTTTTTACTTCTGATTCATTTAACTTTCTAACATGTGCAAAATATTTTCCAGCAACAATGTTATATCCATTATTAACCTTGTCCCATCTAAATGCTTGACCATTTTCAAATATGTTTTTAGGCACAAATTCTTTTTCATCTAATATATAAATATCATTATTTTTTGAAATTACTTCCATCATAATACCTCTAATATGATTCTATCACTTTATTAATATTATTATAATTTAAACGCATTTAAAAAATCAGGATATCTATGATACCCTGATTTACACTACATATTTTCCATTTCTTCAATGGTCGGTATTGCTTCTTGGGCACCTTTTCTTGTGACCGCAATTGATGAAGCCTTGTTCGCAAATTTAATTGCTTCTGCTTCATTTTTCCCTTTTGATAAAGCTGTTACAAATGCACCATTGAAACAATCTCCAGCACCAACTGTATCTATCGCTTCAACTTTGAAACCTTCAACAATTTCATTTGTTTCTTTATTTATGATAGCTGCACCCTTGTCCCCCAAAGTGACTATCAAATTATTAATACCTAATTCTAATAATGCATCACAACTTTCCTTAAATCCTTTAGTCTTAGCCATTATTTCAACTTCAGTTTCATTAGGTGTTAAATAATCAACCTTTTTTAGTGCTTCTACACTAATATTAGGATCTGCAGGAGCCGGATTTAAAATTATTTTTTTATTATATTTATGTGCACATTCAATCGCATATTCAATTGCATCTAGAGGTATTTCCATTTGTAATAAAACATATTCACATTTTTTAAATTCTTCTTCATTTGCCTTTAGATATTCAACATCACACTCTGCATTTGCCCCACTAATAACAACAATAGTGTTTTGACCATCATCATCAATTGTAATTAAAGCAGTCCCTGTAGGACAGTTATCAGAAACCTTAATTAAATCAGTCTTTACATTAACACTAGACAAATATTTAATTATGTTTTTTCCATAATCATCATTTCCTACACAAGATAAAAACGTAACATCAGCACCAAGCTTACCACAAGCAACTGCTTGATTAGCTCCCTTTCCTCCAAAAGATGTTGAAAAACTTTTTCCCATAAGAGTTTCACCTTTTTTTGGAAGATTTGTAACTGTTGCTGATAAATCTACATTACTACTTCCTATAACTAATACACTACTCATATCATCACCTAAATACTTTTCACTATCTCTTTAACTTTTGCTGAAAACTTTTGTTGATCTACATCAAAGATAACTAAAGTGTCTCTCTTATCAAATTTGAAATTACTTTCTCTATCACAAACAGTTTTACCCATTGTAACTTTACCTTCAGTTTCAACATATACACCACACACTTCACCACTAAATAATTCTGGATATCCAACATATAATACTGGACAAGTATCATGCATACATGTCTTACCTTCCATTCCAATATCTTCATAGAATTTAAGACTTGGTTTTACTGCTTGATAAAAGTAATTTGCAGCAACTGATCCATGCTCTTTAATTTCTTCAATATCATCTAAATCAATATAAGCCTTTAAAGTAACATCTAATCCAAACATTACTTTTTCAATATTAGATTTAAATACAACTTCTGCTCCATGAGGATCAGCAAATACATTAAACTCAGCACAAGGAGTTGCATTACCACCAATAACTGCTCCACCCATCATCAAAATTTTCTTAATATATTTTTCTAAATCAGGATATTTTCCTAAAGCAATTGCGATATTTGTTAAAGGTCCAAGAGTAATAACTACAAGTTCTCCATTACACTCTTTAGCAACTCTATATAATACATCCCATGCTTTTTCAGTTTCATGTGGTACTTGTGACTCTTCAATAATAATATCTCCAAGACCATTTTCTCCATGTACATGTTTTGCTGTTTCCAAAGGAAGTATTAAAGGTTTTTCAGCTCCATGATAAACCTTAATATCATTTCTTTTTGCCATATGGGCAATATTTCTAATGTTTAAAAATGTCTTTTCTTCTTCAACATTTCCAGCAACCGCAGAAATTCCTTTAATTTCTGCATTTTCTAATTTAAAAGCCGCAAATAAGGCAACTGAATCATCTACACCGCAGTCTGAATCAATCCAAATAGGTACTTTACTCATATTTTCCCACCTTCCTCATTATAAGCTCTACAACAATCAATCAAAACTTGAATAAATTCTTCTCGATTTATTTCAACAGCCACTTTTACATTAGGTTTTTTATTTTTTTGACCATAATAATCAGGAATTGTAGCACCTCTTGTATAATGACCACACCTTTCAACTTCTACATAAAGATCTTTAAATTTGAAAATATCTGGTCTAACAAGTGCTAACACAGCACAAGGGTCATGTAAAGTAGCCCCTCTATAACCAAGAGTTCTTAAATGTTTCATAAAGAAATCAAACCATCCCGCAACAACTTCTGCCACTGGATTACCTAACGCTCTAATTTGTTCATACTCTTCTGGATAACAAAGAGCCTTTTCTGTAACATCTAAACCACTCATAATTATAGGAACTCCAGAATTAAATACTATATCTAAAGCTTCTGGATCAACAACAATATTAAACTCTGCACAAGATGTCCAATTTCCTGTTCTTAATCCACCACCCATAAATGAAATACATTTAATTTTTTCTTTTAGCTCTGGATTAGCTAACAATAAACTAGCAACATTAGTGGTAGGACCTGTAGAAACAATAACTACAGGTTCATCACTTTCTTTTAATATTTTAGCCATTAATTCAGGCGCAGAAATGTCTTCAGCTTCTCTAATTGGTTCAGGCAATTCAGGTCCATCTAAACCTGACTCACCATGAAAATTAGCTGCAGTTACTAAATTGCCTAAAAGAGGAATATCACTCCCTTTTGCAACAGGAACATCTAAACCTATTAATGCACTAATTCTTCTAGCATTTAATGTTGTCTTTTCTATAGTCTGATTACCAGCAACTGTAGTAATCCCTTTAATATCAAATTCTTTAATGGCATTTGCCATAACCCAAGCTATTGCGTCATCATGGCCTGGATCCCCATCTAAAATAATAGGTATTTTTTTCATTTAAACCGCCTTTCTATGCTGACTCTTTAACTTTATGAGGTTTTTTAGCTTTTTCTCTTGCAACAATTGCAAATACTACTAAGCCAATAATTGTAACTAAATATGGAATTGGTGAAACTAAGTTAGAATCAATTCCAACTGCAGATGCTTTAATAGATAATGCTTGAGCAAATCCGAAAATTAAAGCAGCTAGTAATCCACCAAGAGGTTCTCCTCCACCCATTGCCGTAGCCGCAAGTGCGATAAACCCTCTTCCAGCAACCATATCTTGTGACCACCCCATAGAATAATACATTGACATGAAAGCTCCGCCTAAACCAGCTAAAATTCCACCAATTATTAAAACTGTATATTTAATTTTAATTACACTAACACCAACAGAACTAGCCGCATTAGGATTTTCACCAACTGATCTAATATTTAAACCAATAGGTGTTTTATATAACAATGCCCATGTTAAAAACACAAGAACAAATGCTAAATATGTTAATAATGAATGTCCAGATAATACTCCACCAATTAAAGGAATATCTTTAAGAATTGGTATGTTAATAACTGGAATTTGAAGTCTTGTACTAATTAATCCATTTGTTGATGTAAGCTGATTTCCTTCAGTCATTCCTGTAATAACTTTTACTAAGAAAATCGTTCCTCCACTACCTATCATATTAACCGCAGTCCCTGCTAGTATAATATTTGTTCTAAGGTTAAACGCAAAGAATGCTATACCAAGGCTGACAATAATTCCTGTAATAATTGCCACCAAAACACCTACTATCCATGAACCTGAATAATATGCAAATAATGATCCAAAAAGTGCTGACATCATCATTGTTCCTTCTAAACCAATGTTAGACACTCCACCTTTTTGACATATAATAGCCGCAAGAGTCGCAAATATTATAGGTGCCGTAATTCTAATTATTGAGAAGAAAAATTCTACTGTAAAAACAAATTCAAAAAATCCCATATTATTTTCCTCCCTCTACTTGAACTTCATTTGCTGCTTTCGCATCTTCTTCTGCACTCTTAATAACAAGTTTTTGACGATATCCAGCTAAGAAGTTATCTGCCGCAAAGAATAAGAATATTACAGCTTGAATAATATCTATTAACTGTGCAGGAACACTAGAATAAGTAGACATCATTTCACAACCCTTATCTAAATAAGCCATAAAGAAAGCCGCAAGAGGAACATATGCCGGATTATTACCCGCTAGAATAGCTACAGTAACACCTGTCCATCCATAACCAGGTAATGACTTCCAGTCATAAGCAGTATATCTACCAAGCATCTCAAGAGAACCTCCCATACCTGCAAGGAATCCTCCAAGACCTTGAGCTAAAATTATATAAAACGGAACATTAATACCAGAATATTTAGAGAAATCTTCGTTTTGTCCAATCATTCTAATATTGTATCCCCAACGAGTGCGATACATTACTGTTGCTACAATAGCTACTACAACTAATGCAATCACTAAACCTAAAGATAACTTAGTACCTCTACCAACTAGTTGAGGAAGTAAAGCATGTTCTTGGAAATTTAAAGTTTGAACTTGTCCCTTTGTTCTATCCATAAATCTTGTATTAAGTAAAAAGTTAATTATATACATAACTATATAGTTAATCATTAATGAGTTAACCATCTCACTAACTCCAAGTTTAGCTTTTAAAACAGCAGGAACCATTAAAAGTAACATAGTCGCAAATGACCCACCCAAAATTGATACTATAGGTAAAATCACCGGTGGAAGTGGTGTATAAATTGCAATTAAAGCTGTAATAAATGCACCAAACATAATTCCACCCTCAGACCCTAAGTTAAACTGATTAGCTGAAAACATTACTGTTGTAGCTAAACCAGTTAACATAATAGGAACCATAAGTGCAAGAATTTCTAAGAATCCTTTTGTATTAAAACTACCATTATTTCTAAACAAAGGTCCTATTAACATAGCTCTTAGTGCAACTAATGTTTCTGAAAATTTTGCTCCAACAGTATTTCCCTTAGAGCTTACAAATATAAGAAGCGTTGCAACTAAAATAGCTATAAATATTGCTGCCACTGTACGAGTGATACTAAATGTTAAAGCTCTCTTCTTATTCATGGCGCACCTTCCTTATCTGTTCTTCATCTTGTTTTGCTAAACCTAGCATATATTTACCCATTTCCATATCATCTAAATCTGTAGTATCTTCAAAATATGCTGCTATTTCTCCACCACACATTACGATTAAACTATCTGATAATTCCATTACTTCATTTAAATCAGCAGAAACTAATAAAACAGCAATTCCACTTCTAGATAGCTCAACAAGTTTTTTACGAATAAATTCTGTAGCACCAACGTCAATACCTCTAGTAGGCTGATCAGCTATTATAAGTACTGGATCATTTGTAAATTCTCTAGCTACAACAACTTTTTGAATATTACCACCTGATAACATTCCAACTTCTTGTTCAGGAGATTTACACCTAATTAGATAATCTTTTATTAACTGTTTGGTATCGTCTTCAATCGCTTTCATATTGAAAAGTACTCCGTTGTTATATTTTGGATCGCCACTTCTGTCAGAAAGTATATTTTCTTTAATTGAAGCTTTAGCCGCAATTCCAAATAACATTCTATCTTCAGGAACTAAAGAAATTCCTTTTTTACGTAAATTAGCTTGATTTGTGTGAAGGATAGATTCTCCATTTAATAAAATCTCTCCACTATCAACATCAATAAAGTTAAAGATTGCATCAACTAATTCTTTTTGACCATTACCTTCAACTCCTGCAATACCTAAAATTTCTCCTTTTCTTAATGTAAAGGAAACATTATCAAGCATTTTCTTGCCCCAAACATTTACATATTCTAAATTCTTAACTTTTAAAACTGCATCTGTTGGTTGCGCAGGTTCTTTTTCAACCTTTAAAACAACATCTCTTCCAACCATTAGTCTAGAAATAATTTCTGGGTTAGTGTCTTTTGTTTCATGAACACCCATAAATTTTCCACCTCTAAGGATTGTCATACGATCTGTAATTTCCATAATCTCATTTAATTTATGAGATATAAAAATTAATGTAAAACCTTGATTCTTTAAATCAACAAGTTCTTTAAACAACTCTTCTGTTTCTTGAGTAGTTAAAACTGCAGTAGGCTCATCCAAGATAAGAATCTTAGCACCACGAACCAACGCTTTTAAAATTTCAACTTTTTGTTTCATACCAACAGGTATATTCGCAACTTTTGCTCTAGCATCTACAACAAGATTATATCTCTTTGAATATTCTTCTGTAATTTCAATAGCCTTATCAAAATCAATTAATACTCCTGATTTAGTAGGAACCATCCCTAGAACAATATTTTCTGCAACAGTTAAGCTAGGCACAAGCATAAAGTGCTGGTGAACCATCCCAATACCCTTAGATATTGCAACGTTTGGTGAAGTCAAATGTACATGTTCTCCATTAACATAAATTTCTCCACTTGTTGGTTGTTCCATACCGAAAATCATTTTAACAAGCGTTGACTTCCCAGCACCATTCTCACCCATTAAAGCGTGTATTTCACCTTTTCTGACTTCGAAATCCACATCTTTATTAGCCATAACCCCATTTGGATAAACCTTGGTTATTTTTTTCATTTGTATAGCTAATTGTTCAGTCATATTTTATCCCTTTCTATGAATAAGGAGACCATAATGGTCTCCACATCAAATAAATTTAATACTTTAACCCTTTTTTTATGGTCTTACGCTATCACGTATTTCTGCAACGTCTACTTTATTAGGGCCAAATGCTGTAGACACTTCAACAGAACCATCTTGTACTGCTTTAATAGCTTCTGCAACTAATTCTTTAACGCTATCAGGAACTACTGCATCATAGTTTTTATCATCAACGATTCCAACTCCATTTTCAGCTAATCCTAGCGCAATTTCAGTACCCCAGAAATCATCATTTCCAGCATCTATTTCATCAAATACCCAAATTAATGAATTTCCAATATTTTTTAAACCTGATGTTAATGTAATAGCTGCTAGTTCATCAATAAATGTTTGTTCTTGATCTGAGTCAACTCCAATAAACCATGCATTATTTGTTTCTAATACTGCTTCAGCTGCACCATTTCCAGCGTTTCCAGCAACACCCCAAATAATGTCAGCTTTTTTATCATTCATCATTGATAAAGCAAATTCTTTAGATTTTGCTGTATCTACAAAGTCATTTGTATAACGTGTATCAATTTTGATATCAGGATTTACTGATAAAGCACCTTCGATGTATCCTATTAAGAAGTCGTTGATTACTGGTGAATCTTGTCCTCCTACAAATCCGATAACTGCATCTTCATTGATATTTGCAACACTTGTATCAGTAGTGATACCTCCAGCTAATACCCCTAGAACATATCCTAATTCGTTTTGTTTATACATTAAGTTAAGAACGTTGTCATTATTTCCAACATAAGTATTATCATCGAAGATGATATATTTTTGATCAGGATAATCTGTTGCTGCTGCTTTTAGGAAGTCAGGCATTTGGAATGTTCCTACAATAATATAATCGTATTCTCCTGAATCACTTACTTCATAAAGTATTGATTCCCATTTTGGTTTGTCTGAATCTGTTCCTCCCATTTCAATTGTTTTTAAGTTGATTCTTCCATCAGCTTCTAGTTGGTCTAGACCTGCTTTTGCTGAATCAAAAAAAGATTTGTCTCCTAGGTTCCCATTTACAAGGTAAGCAACATTATATGCTCCTTCGCCTCCTTCTGATGAACCTGCTCCACCCTCATCTGATCCGCCTCCGCCACAAGCTACAAGGCTTACAGACAAGATTAAAGCTAAAATTAATTTCATTATTTTTTTCATATTTCTCCTCCGTTAAATTATTTATGAAAGCGCTTTATTAAATTATATAGTATCTATTCATTATTTTCTACTTTTATTTTAAAAGTATTTAACCTTGATTTAATCTATTAATTGACATTCTAAACTATAAATAATATTCTAAAATTAGATTTTCAATACGAAAGAGAGACATATTATGAAACAAGCGCATATTAATTTAGATGGTAGTATAGCCGTTAAATATGCTTTACTACCAGGAGACCCTGCAAGACTTGACCACATAAAAAAGTATCTAGATAACGTAGAAGAAATTGGATTTAATAGAGAATATAGAAGTCTAACAGGATATTATAAAGGTATAAAAATTCTTGCAATTTCTACAGGAATGGGAGGAGCTTCTACTGCAATTGCTGTTGAAGAATTAAAAAATATCGGTGTAGAAGCAATGATTAGAATTGGATCTTGTGGCGCATTACAAAAAGGAATAAATTTAGGAGACTTAGTTATTGCGGAAGGTGCTATTAGAGATGATGGTGCATCTAAAGCTTATGTAAGTTTAGATTATCCTGCAGTTGCTAATTATCAATTGGTTCAAAATATAATTTCATCATGTAAAGAATTTGATTATCCTTATCATTTAGGAATTGTTCATTCTCATGAAAGCTTCTATATAGATAATAATGCTGATATTGAGAAAAAATGGTCATCATTAGGTGTTTTAGGCGCTGACTTTGAAACTTCTGCTTTGTTTACCGTTGGAAGAATTCGTAAAGTTAAATGTGCATCTATATTAAATAATGTTGTTATATATGGAGAAGACACTGCAGAGTCTATTGAATCATATAGCGGTGGCGAATCCTTAACTTTAATTGGAGAAAAAAGAGAGATACTTGTTGCTTTAGAAGCGTTTTATAAAATGGAGAAAAACATATGAAAAAAGTACTATTTGTAGATTGCTGTATGCGAGAAGAATCAAGAACTAGAATTCTTGCAAATTCTTTTCTAGAAAGCATTGAACCAGAAATTGAATTAACCCATCTAGAACTAACTAAACTTGATTTAAAACCTTTAGTTAACGAATTTTATCATGACAGAGAAGTCATTTTAAAAAGCAAAAATCTAAATCACCCTAGATTTAAGTATGCTCATCAACTTTCGCAAGCTGATGAAGTAATTGTCGCTGCTCCTTTTTGGGATTTAACTTTTCCTGCACTACTAAAAATATATATAGAAAATTGTACTGTTGATGGTATTACTTTTAAATCATCAGAAGATGGTTTAGAAGGAATATGTAAAGCTAACAATTTATTTTATTTAACAACTCGAGGTGGCTTTTATACAGATGATCCAATGGAACAAGCATTCCCTCATATGAATGCTATTACTAAGTTTTTTGGAATTAAAAACTTCTATGGTTTAGCCGCTGATGGAATGGATGTAAAAGGTTTTGATTCTAAAAAATCTTTAGATGAAGCTTGTGAAAAAGCAAGAAAGTTGGCTAAAAAAATATGACAGATGTAGTTTTATTAGGAAGTACAATGGTAGATATTTATGGCAAAAGTTTTAAAAAGCTTTTGCCAAGTGAATCTAATCCAGGGACTATAGAACTTTATATAGGTGGTGTTTCAAGAAACATTGCAGAAAATTTAAACTATCTTAATGTAGACTTAGAACTAATTAGTTGTATTGGAGATGACCATTATGGGCGTTTCTTAAAATCAAAATGTGAAGAGATTGGTTTAAATATTAGTCATTCATATTTCCCTAAAAATATGACTCAATCTATCTATATGGCCATAATAAATGATGATGGAGAAATGATATTAGCATTATCAGATACAGAAACATTAAAAAAACTACCTATAGATTACATTAAACAAAAAGATGATTTAATTGAGCAAGCTAAAGTAATAGTAGTTGATACATGTTTTTCTAAAGAATTATTAGAGTATATTTCAAATAGATATAAACATAAAAAAATACTTATAGATCCTGTGTCAATTGGATTATCATACAGAATTAAAAATATTATTGGAAACTTTCATACATTAAAATGTAATAAAAATGAAGCAGAGTATTTAAGTGATATGGAAATAACAGATGATAACTCACTTAAAGAAGTTGGTAAAAAACTTATCAACAAAGGATTAAATCAGTGTTTTATTACCTTAGGAAGTAAAGGTGTTTACTACATAAACAAAAATAAACAAGGTATTTTGGAATCAATACCTGTAAATGTAGCAAACGCAACCGGGGCAGGAGATGCATTTAGCGCAGGAGTTACATATTGCTTATTAAATGATAAAGACATTGAATATACTGCAAAATTCTCTAGCTGTATGTCAAATTTTGCATTACGCTCTACACACGCCGTAAGTGATAAAATAAAATTAGATAGTATAATAAAAATGATGGAGGAACAAAAATGGACTATAAAAAATATTTAGTAATCAATCCCGAAGTACAACATGCACTTGATAACAACTTACCAGTAGTTGCTCTTGAATCAACAATTATTTCTCACGGATTTAACTATCCTGAAAACATTGAATCAGCAAGAAGATGTGAAGAAATTGTTAGAGAAAATGGTGCAATTCCTGCAACTATTGGAATTGTTGATGGAAAAATTACAATTGGTTTAACTGATGATCAAATTCTTGAATTTGGAAAAAACAGAGAAATGCCTAAGTGTTCTAGAAGAGATGTAGCTCCTATTATCGCTAAAGGTTTATCTGGTGCAACAACTGTTGCTACAACTATGATGTTTGCTCATATGGCAGGTATTAAGGTTTTTGCTACAGGAGGTATTGGTGGAGTACACTTTGGTGGTGAAGACTCTCTTGATATCTCAGCTGACCTTGAAGAATTAGCACAAACAAATGTTGCTGTTGTATGCTCTGGCGCAAAATCAATTCTAGATATTCCTAGAACCTTAGAATACTTAGAAACTAACGGTGTTACAACTATAGGTTATCAAACAGATAAATTCCCTGATTTCTATACACGTGATAGTGGATGTAAAGTAGATTATAAAGTTGATAGCACTGATGAACTTGCTAAAATTCTTAAAGTTAAAGATGAATTAGGTTTTACAAATGGTATAGTAATTGCTAATCCTATTCCTGAAGAAAGTGCTCTAAATACTGACTTTATCAAAGATTTAATTAATAAAGCATTAAAAGATGCAGATAATCAAGGAATTAAAGGAAATAAAGTTACTCCTTTCTTACTTGCAGAATTATGCGATAAGTCTGAAGGTAAATCAGTTGTTGCTAATAAAGCATTAGTTTGGAATAACTCAAGAGTTGCTGCACTTCTTGCAGTGTCACTTAGTAAATTAAATAAATAGTAAAACTTATAGAGGTTGAAAAAACCTCTTTTTATATTGGATAAAGAAAACCTAGAGGTAAATATAAAAAACAGATGGTTTTATGGGTGAATAATCCATTTTCCATCTGTTTAAATCCCCATGATATTTTAGAGCCTATTTTTCAAAGTCCCCACGAGATTTTATATTACCATTATAATCAGATTCTTTTACATTAATTATTTAACTAATTCTTTAACTTCTTTAGCTATTGAATTAGCATCTAATTCATATTTAACTAATAGTTCATTAAATGGTCCACTTTCTGCATATCTATCATAAATTCCTATCATCTTAATATTTTTAGGACATGATTTCACGCTAACTTCAGCAATTGCAGAACCTAAACCACCAATAACATTATGTTCTTCAGCAGTAATGATATAATCATGTGATTTCAATATTTCTAATACACCTTTTTCATCAATAGGTTTAATACAACAAACATCTACAACAGTAACTTTGATTCCTTCTTCTTCTAAAGCTTTTGCGGCTTTAACAGCTTCTTGAACCATTAACCCTGTCGCAAATATTGCAACTTTTTCACCCTTAGTAACTACTTTAACTTTAGTGAAATCAAACTCTTCATCTAAACTATAAACATCATCAACTTTAGATCTACCAAGTCTTACATAACAAGGATTTTTAGTTTTAGCTACATGATTAATAACAGCCTTTGTTTCAGCTTCATCACAAGGAGAATAAACTTCCATACCTGGAATAACTCTCATAATTGCAATATCTTCAATTGCTTGATGGCTAACTCCATCTTCTCCAACTGCAATACCAGCATGAGTACCACAAATCTTTACATTTAAATTAGGATATGCAATAGAGTTTCTTACTTGTTCCCAAGCACGACCTGCCGCAAACATTGCAAATGTTGATGCAAAAACTGTGTATCCACTAGAAGCAAATCCTGCCGCAATACCTGTCATATTACATTCTGCAATACCGATATTAAAGTGTCTTTCAGGACAAGCTTTTTTTGCATCTGCAGTCTTAGTAGAACCTGTTAAGTCTGCGTCTAATACTACTATTTTTTCATCTTCAACAATTAATTTAGCTAACGCCTCACCATATGCTTCTCTAGTTGCCTTACCCATATTACATTGCCTCCACTTCTTCTAATGCTTGTGCTAATTGCTCCTTATTAGGTGCAACACCATGCCAAGCATAGTTGTTTTCCATAAATGAAACACCTTTTCCTTTAATAGTATTCGCAAATATTAAAGTAGGTTTTCCTTTTACTTCTTTAGCTTTGTCTAAAGCTGCTCTTATTTCATCTAAATTATGACCATCAATATGAATTACTTCCCAATTAAATGCTTCAAATTTCTTATCTAATGGTCTAGAATCCATAACATCTACTGTGTTTCCATCAATTTGTAAACCGTTTAAATCAAGGAATACGCATAAATTATCTAATTTGTAATGTGCTGCAGCCATTGCTGCTTCCCACACTTGACCTTCTGCACATTCTCCATCGCCAAGCATAGCATAAACTCTATGATCGTTCTTTGATAGTTTATTAGCCATAGCCATACCAACAGCTGCGCTAATACCTTGTCCTAGTGATCCAGTACTCATATCAACACCATCAACATAATTCATGTTTGGATGTCCTTGAAGTTTAGAGTCAATTTGCCTAAACGTCATTAAATCCCCTTTAAAGATTCCCTTTTCATAAAGTGTTGCATAAAGTACAGGACTTGCATGTCCTTTAGATAACACAAATCTGTCTCTATCCACACCAGCAGCATTATCTTCATTGATATCCATGTATTCAAAATATAAAACACCTAGAATATCAGCTGCACCTAAAGACCCTCCTGGATGTCCAGAACTTGCGTTAGCTACCATTTTCAAAATATTTTTTCTAATATTTTTAATGTGTAATTTTAGATCTCCCATAACTACCTTCTTTCTATACGTTTATAATACCATTTTTAAACAACTTTTATATATTAATTAAATTTTCAACTTAAAATAATCAATTAAAAAGTTGCTAACACCATTTTTATTGTTGCTTGAAGCTACATATTCTGATGCATTCTTTATTTCATCTTTAGCATCTTCCATTGCAACACCAATACTTGCTTTTTCTATCATTGTTAAATCATTATAGTTATCACCAAAAGTCATCACATTATTTAAACTTAAACCTAAATTATTAGCCAAATATTCAACTGCATTTCCTTTTGATGATTTAATATCAGTAACAGTAAATAAAGTATCTTCAGAACGCCTAAAGTTAACATTTTTACATCTTTCATCAACTTCTTTTTTAGCTTTTAAAAAATCCTTAACACCATTTGAATCCACTGTAATTTTTACTACTATATCATTTCTAAGTTCATTTAAATCCTCAACTTTATTTAATGCTTTTGCCACTTCAAAAAAATACTTTATTCTATCTGTCATCATTCTTCCATATTTATTATTAAAGCCATAAACAACATGAGGTACCTTATATTTTTCAAAAATACTATTAACAGTAACTATATCATCAAAATTAATGCCATAATCTTTTATACAATAACCCTTCTTAAAAATACTACCTCCATTATCACAAACATAAGGAATATCTATCCCTAATTCATTAATAATATGTTTTGATTGGGAATTATTTCTTCCAGTAGCAATAGTAAACAGTATCCCAATTGATTCTAATTCTTTAATTACTTTTTTTATATTTGTATCTATTTCCTTATTATCAGTTAATAAGGTTCCATCTAAATCAGATACGATTAATTTTATTTGATTCATTTGTATTTACCCCTTTATATCACCATAATACCTTGCTTTTAAAACCGTGTCCAATCCATGATAAAAGACCTCACACTGAGGTCTCTTATCAATTTATAAAAGGGGATAGAATATATATCTAATCATTGTTAAGGGGGACAATAATCAGACGCAAGATATTATTATTATGTTTCTTGCAACTATATACTAACAAGAATCTGTATTTAAATTATGTATAGTTTGTGTTAAATTATGTGATTTATGAAATATTTTGATTAGCTTCAAATATTTGAATAATCCATCTTGAATCAATTACAGGAAAGTTTTCATCATCTATTCCAAATAAGTCCTTATGATTATTGATTTCTTCTAATAAAGCCTCATAAGGAATCATAATAGTTGCTCCTTTATCAATTGTTCTAATATTAATTTTTAATACATCATTATCAATCCCATGATAATATATTCCTTCAATTTCTTTAGGATCTCTTTTTTTGTTTTCTATATAATCCACAAAACTATCATATTTTGCAAACTCTACTGCTCTATCATCTAAACCATCATCTAATATTTGAATCTTTTCTATAAATGAATTCATATCTGTACATCTTCTTAATGTATAACCCAAACTAATAAGCTGTTCTATAAAAGAAGATTCAAAAGCATCAATTACTTTTTCATCTTCATATAACCAAACCATAAATTTATTTTCTTGATCATGATATAAACAAGGATAACTTAACATATAACTATTATGACAATGAGGACACTCAAAATGAAAGATGTCGCCAGATAGACATCTTTCTTTAATATCATAATCTATGGTTACATTAACACTATCATAAGTAGTAATACCATAAATTTCATTACACTTCATACATCTAAATTTTCTATCAGTAACCCTACTCATATAACTCCTTTATGACTTAGTAATATCTTTTGGCATCAATTTACTAATGCCCTTAGATAATTCAATTAAGAAATCATCTAATATCTTCATGTCCTCATCACTAATATCATCATTAGCTACAACTGTAATAAGCCTTCTTTCTCCCATATTTGAATAAGAAATAGCTTTAACTATTCCACCATTCAATTCATTTAACTCACTAGCTTCTACAACACCTTCAATAATATAATCACCAATCTTAGTAATTTTAATATCAAAATCATTTTCAATAGTACCACTATTGTATTTCACTATTAGATTATCAGGAAAGAAAGGATTTCTTACAAAATCTAATGATGTTTCATTTCTAATTTCATCTAATTCTTCATTAGAACTTTCATATTTTTCAATTATTTGATTACCTTTTACTATCATTCTAAAATTAGGATTTACTAAGGTAGCATCATAATAAGCTAAATCAAAACTTGAATATACTTTTAATTCTTCATCTAATTCCAAACCTTTATAACAATTGTCTATACTATTGCCCACACCTAAAACCGCAAACATCAAATGACCATCATTGTCTACATAATTAGTACACAATATAAAACAATCATCTTCATTGATGTCTACCTTATCTTTTAGTTCATCAGTTAAATTATCAACCTCAAAAACTAAATATCTGTGAAAATAGTCTCTATAATTCATATCCATATAAAACATATTTACCACCTATCTATATTATACCAACATAATTTATACTAAAAAGGTTTATGATTTTACAAAAAAACAACTTTAGTTTTTGAAAGTTGTTTTTAATATTTATTTAATCTCTGCTTCTATTTCCAAATATTCTTAATATATATAAGAATAAGTTAATAAAGTCTAAATAAAGTTGAAATGCTCCGTAAATACTTAACTTAGATCTCATCTCTTCATCATATTCAGTACTATAATAATAAGCTTTTAATTTTTGTACATCCCAAGCTGTTAAACCTAAGAATATAATTACTCCCAAATAACTAATTAACAAAGTAGATCCAGGCAAATTCATAAACATAGAAGCTATACTAATAATAATTAATGCAAATAAACCACCAACTAATAATCCAGAAAATTTAGAAATATCAATTTTAGTAGTTTTTCCTATTATTGCCATACATACAAATAATACAGAAGTAAACACAAATGCCATAAATGTATTTGTAACTCCATATGCAATAGGCAAAATACCAAATGTAACTCCAGTTATAGCACTATAAACCATAAATAGTATTCTAGCAACCATTGGATTAAATTTATTTAAACCTGCACTAAATGCTATAGCTACACCTAATTGACCAAATAATAAAACATAAAATCCTATACCACTAGTAATCAAACTATAAATAAATCCACCACTAATTAGACTTTGAAATGACATAAATGCAATTCCAGCACTTACTAGAAGTCCAATTGCCATATTTGTAAACGTACCTGTAAGGAATTGTCTAAAACCACCTTCATCAACATAAACTATATTTTGATTTGTATTAAATTCACTCATATAAATACCTCCTCATCTAACATTTACTATTAGACTAATATGTATAATAACACATTTTTTTAAATTATGTGAAAATATCACTCTACATAAACAGGAGAAGTAACCACTAGTTTTGTTAACTTGCTGTTTTTTATATGTCCTAATATTTCAAATCTAAAAAACCCTTTTTCACTTACAATTCTAATTTGATTTTCATCATCATATTCAATATTAATATCCATAAAATCTTTTGGACTATTATAAAATCTTAATAATTCAACTTCTATATCAAACTGACTATTCATCACAGGTTTTAAAACCTTAATATTTATATCAACCTGTTTATTTGATTCTATAGTATCTCCTAAATTAACTTCATTACCATCAACATTTATTTTAATATCCAAAACTGGACCTAAACTAGTATATACTCTTCCTTTTTTTATTGCTTTTACAGCATTTGTTTGATTTAATTCTCCATCAATACCTAAATAAGTTAATGGAATATTATCATTATCTCTTGGGTCTCTATGCCAATCTCTTCCACTTGTACATGCTATTTTATATCCAGCATTTATTTTTCTAGTCCACATTAAATATGCATCTTCATTCCAAAACACATCTTGAGGATTAGCGCTATTATATATTTCAATATAATCAATATTATCCCAGTTTTTTACAGTAAACTCCCAATGACAGCCTGTACAAATTGGATTTCCTATCGCATAAGGATGAGCAATACCAATAACTACATCTTCTTCTTTTTTAATCTCTGCAATACATTCATCCATATTATCCTTAGTAGCTTTAGTCCAATCACTCATTACACTACATCCTAAAATAACCATATGACCATAAAATGTTGTCCATTCAACACCTTTAAAAACAGGTAATATTTTATTTAAGTGTTTGTTTATAACTTCTTCATAAGGACTAATAGTATTATGATCACTCAAAAATATTGCACTATAACCAAACTTTTTAGCTTTTTTAACTAATTCAGTTACTGTATAAGATCCATCACTATGATTGGTATGAGTATGAAGTTCTACTGGTAAATAAGTAATCATTTATATTACCTCAACTTTCAAACTAGATTCAACCTCACAATTAACACTATGAATAGATAAAACAACTTTATAATGGCCTTTTGTAATATTATGTTTTTCATATCCTAAACTAGAATAAAGTTTAGAAATCTTGATTTTTTGATTGTTTGATTTATTATGCCATCCTCCAACATAATATCCATCATGAAATAGTGAAGTTGTAATTAGGTTTTCTAACTGAATATTATCAATATACCAATACATTTCCTTAAATCTATTATCATCAGGTATATATTTATCTACAGCTTCATTAATAATAGGTCTTGCAATTTTATTTGGAGTAATACTAGGACTATATTTAAAATTAATAATCAATTTATTAAAGTCTTCATTTAACTTAAATGGTAGTACAATATGTTTTAATGTGTCTTTCTTATCAAATTTATACTTATTATCAAATACAATCATTAAACACTCTCCCATTTATTTCTTTTCATATTTGTATAAATATAAGCTCCCGCAGAAATTGAACAAATCAAAAACATTATTACAGATAATGCTGCCGCATTTTCATAATTTCTATAAACACTAAAAATATCGTTTAAAACTACCCCTAACATCTTAGGACTGTTACCACCAATTAAATAAGGTGTAGTAAAAGCTCCAACATTAGACATAAACACAAATGTTGCCGCAACTAAAGAATCTCTATAACTTAAAGGAAGTATTATTTTATTAAATATTGTTAGATTACTAGCACCAACATCTTTTGCGGCTTCCAAATTATACTTTGATATTCCTGATAATGCTGAACCAATAATCAATACTGCAAAAGGTATATTAAACCATAGATTTGTATAAATAATTCCTTTTTCTGTATACATAAAACCTAGTTGTATATCCATACCAAACAAGGCTCCAATTCTACTAATTAAACCAGCATCTCCAATAACTTGTTTAATTGCATATACTGCAACCATCCCAGGAATAAATCTTGGTATAAGTATTAAATTATACAAAAACTTACTTATTTTTGATTCCCCAAACCTAACGTATATTGCAAAAGGATAAGCAACTAATATAGTAAATATTACGGTCATAAAAGCTACAAATATTGTATACGTTATATTCTTAACCATAATTTCATTTGTAAAAAAATATATATAATTATCAAATGTAAATCCGCTTCCTCCACTTACTTTAAAAGATCTAATAACTGAGTTTAATATTGGATACATTACAAATAAAACAGTAATCAAGAGTGAAGGTAAAACCATCAAGTATGGGAGAATATTTTTAAACTTATTATTTTCCATCTTAACTCCTAATCTAAAGTCCGAAAATTAATTCGGACTATTTTTTATTCAAGTGTTGCGATTTCTTCATCCCACTTTTGAACTAATTCTGATCTTAAAGAACCAATTTCAGCAGCTCTAAAGTCTTCAATTTTAAAGCTTGATAACATTTCAGCATTCTTAGAATCTATACCAGACATATCTACAACCGGGAATGCTCCCATTCCATCTAATAAAATAGTTTGAGCTGCATCAGATAATACAAAGTCTAGTACTGCATGTGCTGCATCAGCTTTTTTAGAACTAGCAGGAATCGCAAGGTTTGCAAGTTCTCCTGTAAATCCAGGTTTTAATTGAGTCATCTTAATAGTGTCAGGCATTGTTCCTTGATTAATTTGAGAAATAATCATATCTACCCACGCAGGTGTCATTACTATTTGCTTATTAATAAGTAAATCTAAAGCCCCTTGATTTTTATGAGGATATACTACTTTTCCACCTGATTTATATAAATATGGATGTAATTCTTTCATTAAATCAAATCCTTTATCCCATTCTTCTTTCCACTTTTCATCACTTGAAGTCATTGCTTCTTCAGGCATTAAATTGTATACAGAAGTAACCATAAATGATTGACCTGCACCACCTGATCCAGGTGTGTTATATGCAAATTTTCCAGGATTTTCTCTTATCCATTGATATAATTCCTCAGCTGTTTTTGGAGGATTAGGAATAGCTTCTGAATCATAAGCTAATACTACTGTTGTTCCTCTATAAGGAACTAATTGATCTTCCCCTTGACTCATTTTTGCAGTCATATGCGAATAGTTAGGAATTTTTGATTTATCAAGAATCATAAATATGTCTTTTCCTGCTTCTTGCATATAAGTTACATATTCAGTACTTGAAACTTCAACAATATCATAAATGTCATTTTCTTCATTTGCTTTATATTGAGCAATAAGTCTATCTAGTAAACTAGTTGCTCCTGTACCTGAAGAAATATGTTCAACTTTAAATATATATTTATCCTTATATTCTGAATTTGTGTTAAACTCTTCCGCAAGTTTAATCCATGTGTTTTTAACGTTTTCAGATCCTCCAGTCCATAGAGTAACTGTTTCTTTTTCACTTGTAGAAGTTGCACCATTTGAACTTGGTTCTGAGCCTGAACCACATCCTGTAATAGTTAATAACAATAAAACTGCTAATAATAAACTAAATAACTTTTTCATTTAAATCTCCTTTTCATATTCTCTAATTTTTGTAACATTGAACGACACTTTCATGTGTTCTTCTATATCGACCATATTTGTCTTTGGAACAAAGGCTCTTATCATGTTATGTCTTCCCCTCAACAAAACCTGTGAATAATGTCCATATAACATAATATGTTCAATAGTAGCTGGGTATTCACCACTATCATTAGTAACAATTTCAACCTCTTCTGGTCTAAATGCTAGAAACTTGTCACCTTCATCTATAAAATTCATTTCACCAATAAATGAAGCTACATAAGGATTGACAGGTTCTTCATATATCTCTGTTGGTGTTCCAACTTGAGCTATTTTTCCTTTATCCATTACGACTATCCTATGTGAAATTGAAATTGCTTCTTCTTGATCGTGTGTTACAAACACTACACTTATATTTAATTCTGATTGAATTCTCTTAAGCTCTTCTCTCATTTGATGTCTTATCTTTGCATCTAGTGCTGAAAAAGGCTCATCTAATAGTAGAACTGCTGGTTTTAAAAGTACTGATCTTCCAATCGCAATTCTTTGTTGTTGTCCTCCAGATAACTGCGCAGGATATTTATCTTCAAAACCTTCCATTTTTAATAGTTTAAGGACTTTGTTTATTTCTGATTCAATTTCTTTTGAACTTATTTTTCTAAGCTTTAAACCAAACGCAAGATTTTCATATACAGTCATATGAGGCCATAAGTTATAACTTTGAAACACCATAGATGTTGGTCTTTTTTCAGGTGGTAACTGAGAAATATCTTCTCCATCTATGATTATTTCTCCACCAGTTAACTTATTAAATCCTCCTATTGCCCTTAATATTGTGCTCTTTCCACAACCTGAAGGACCTAATAATGTAAGAATTTCACTTTCATAAATATCTAAGTCAATATTTCTAACTCCATCTCCGTTATCATAAATAACGGATAGGTCTTTTATTTTAACTTTTACTTCGCTCAATTTAGATCTTCCTTTCTACTTAATTTGTATTGCATCCGCAGTAATATACTTTCTAAAAATGAATATTATTATCAAACTTGGAATTATTAATAATAATGAGAATACTGCACCTGCAGTTATTGGAAAATCCATAATTATTGCATACATTTCAGTTGCCATAGTTTTTACTTGTGGAAATCCAACTAATAATGTTCCTTGAGATTCATCCATAGAACCTAAGAATGTAAATATTGATGATACAGCAATACCAGGAATAGCCATCGGTAAGCTTATATTAAAAAATGTTTGAAGAGGGGTTGCTCCAACATCACGTGCAGCTTCTTCTTGCTGCTTATGTATGCTTCTAAAGGCTCCCATAGGCAACCAGACCATATACATAATCGAATTTATTACATGTATTATAATTACCCCTAGATAAGATCCCATAAGATTAAATTTATAAAAAATAATAGCTATAGAAACATATAAACCCATCTTAGGAAATGCATTAGTTAGTAAATAAGAAAACATAATTGATTCTTTAAACTTAAAATCGAATCTTGCTAGCGCATATGCTGCAGGAATACAAATAAGCAAAGAAACAATTGTTACTAGTGATGCTATTAAAAACGAATTAAAGATTGATTGAATTAGATTATCTCTACCCAATATAAATTCCCACCACTTAAATCCCCACTCACCAGGTAAAATATCTGGATAAAAATATTGATTTGCAAATGCAAGCATTCCTGCATTAATAAGTGGAGCATAGAAAAACAATAAGAATATAATTGAAATAATAAACTCTATAAAACCTTTTTTCCCAACAGCATAATAGAATCTTTTTAAATTTAAATACTTAAACAAATATATTCTCCTTTCATTTAAACTATTTTTCATTATATGAATCCTTTGTTAAGTAAATATGTGGATATTGTTAAGGATTTTTAAATAAATCCACTTTAAAAAGGTATGTAAAATATGTTTAACAAACTTTACAAACCTTTAAAATTTAACCGACTTTAGATTTTACATACATCTAATATAATGACCATGAATAAATGAACAAGGTAGAAATTTATTTATATATACGTTATGTCATTATTCTTTCCTTCGTTTTTGGATATAAAAACACAGAAGTAGGGCTCTGTGTTTTTATATTCTAAAACTCTATCATCCTTCTATACTTTGGTATGATTACTATATGATACTTACATCTATAACTTGTGTGTGATAAACTGTTTATGTCTTTCAAGACAATTCACCAACTTTCTTTATTTAACTTTAGCTGCCAGGCTACTGTTATTTTATCGAAAGTTGGTGTTTTTTTTACACTAAAAGGTCTGTTACCACGCGCATAGCACGCGGAATTTGCCTTTGGCATTTAAAAAAATCATTTCCAAATTTATGGAAATGATTTTAATGTCTATCTTTCTAACAATTTTCTAACTACAACACTACCACAAAGCAATCCAGCTGATGCAGGTGTAAACATTAATGATGCAGGTGGTGTTTGTTTTAATGGAATTTCACTACTAAATACAACAGGTATTTTTCCCTTAATATTTCTTTTTCTAACTAAATTCCTACAAGCTTTAGATAGAGGATCATTATATGTTTTATCAAGAGTTGTATATTTAATCTTTGAAGAATCAAATCTATTAGCCATACCCATACTAGATATAAAATCTATTTTATTTTCTAAACAATATTCCATAATATCAACTTTACTACTAACTGTATCAATTGCATCAACTACAAAGTCAACATTATCAAATATATAATTACTATCTTTATCATAAAAAATCTTATGAATTATAACTTCACAATCACTATATAAGTTAATTCTCTCTTTCATCACTTCAACTTTTGATTTTCCAATGGTATTATCTAACGCATGTATTTGTCTATTTAAATTAGTAATATCAACAATGTCTTTATCAACTAATACTAATTTTCCTATTCCACTTCTTGCAAGAGATTCAGCACAATAAGAACCTACTCCACCAACTCCAATTATCAAAACAGTAGAATTTTTAAGTGTTTCTATTCCTTCTTTTTTTATTAATAACTCTACTTTTTCTAATCTTTTATCCATTTATCTATCCTTTTTAAAATATCTTTAATTTCATCTTCATCTAGCATATTAACCCAATTAACATCCATCTGATTGTTAAACCAAGTATATTGTCTTTTCGCAAAATTCCTAGAGTTTCTTTGAATTAGTCTAATAACTTCATCTTTATCAATATCACCACTAAAATATTCTTTCCACTCTTTATACCCTATTCCTTGCATTGATAAATCATCAAAACTTAAACCACTATCTAGTAATAGTTTAACCTCATTTTCTAAGCCTTCTTCTATCATTAATAAAACTCTTTTGTTTATTCTTTCATAGAGAGTTTTTCTATCCATTGTACACCCAACGATATATGCATCATAAATCAATTCTTTTTTCTGTTTTTTCTCTATTTCAGATTTACTAATCCCTTGTTTGCTAATAATTAAAGCTCTAATTATTCTTTTTCTATTATTCACATGTATTTTTTTACTAGATTCATAATCAATTTCTTTTAATAATTCATATAACTCTTCATTAGTTTTATCTTTATATTCATCATAAACAGCATCGTCTAAATCTTCTTCAACAAACTCATAATCATATATACAAGCTTTAATATAAAAACCTGTTCCTCCTACAATCATAGAAACATCATTATTATCTATTATATTTCTTGCAAGATTTTGAAAATCAACAACACTATATTTTTCAGTATTCTCTAATATATCTATTCCATAATGAACTATACCTTGAGTATCTTTAATCTTTGCACTACCAATATCTAATCCTTTATAAACCTGAATTGAATCTCCACTAATAATATCTAAATTATACTTTTTAGCTATCTTTAAAGAAAATTCAGTTTTTCCAACCCCTGTAGGACCTACAATAATTAATACTTTTTTCATCTTAAAAACTCTCTTTCAAGATAGTAAGTTTCAATTAACACAAATGTAGGTCTACCATGAGGACATTGAAATGGTTGATTACATGCTTTAAGATCGTCTACAACTTTCTGCATTTCTAAACTACTTAATACTCTATTAAATCTAATACTTCTATGACATGCAATAGTCGCAAGTTTATTTCTAAACATCTTTAATTTATCAATTTCTTTTTCACTTTTAAAATAGTCAACTAAATCTTGTAAGAATCCTTTTTCATCAACTTCTTTTAACCATACAGGTAAACTATGCACTATTAAAGAATCACTTCCAAAATGTTCAAATTTTATATTTAAATCTTTTACTAATTCATTTAACTCATCTAACCTATCAATTACATCTAAACTTACATGAATCATTACAGGAACTAATAAATCAAAATTATTCTTTGATTCTTCCATCATTCTACTTACTTCTTCAAAATGAACTCTTTCCTGAGCCGCATGTTGATCTATTACGTATAAACCTTTTTCTCCTTCAGCTAAAATAAATTTTCCATGAAATTGACCAATAACTCTTAAACTAGGAAAAACTTCAACTGGCTTAATTTCTTCTTGAATAACTTCTTCCTTAATTACTTCTTGTATTGGTTTTATTTCTTCTTTTATTACATCAATCTTTTCAACTATAGGTTCATATTTATAATCATCAAGCAAAGAAATTGTTTCAATCTTTTCAACAGTTTCTTTTTTCTTAGGTCCTACATCAATACTAAAAGGAACAATCTTTTTAGATAACAACTTGCTAAGTCTATCTTTTATTAAATTTTCTAATTGTTGTTGTTTAGAAAGCCTTACTTCCCATTTGCTAGGATGAACATTCACATCAATTATTTGAGTATCCATAATAATATCTAATACCACTATTGGATATCTATCTTTTGGAATGAATTGGTGATATGCATCTATTGCGGCTTTTTGTATTTTATATGGTCTAACCATTCTTCCATTCATAAAAATATTAACACTATATCTAGTAGCTCTAGTAAATTGAGGCTGAATCATATAACCCTTTAATTTATAATCAAAATCCTCTTCATCAATTTTTATTGCATTTTTTGCGATATCTTTTCCATATACTTTATATATAACTTCCAATAAATCATTATTACCACTAGACTTAAAAGACTCTCTATCATTATTTATATAAGTAAAACTAATATGAGGATTAGATAATGCAAACTTCATAATAACATCATTAATTAAAGAGTTTTCATAATTAGGACTCTTTAAATGTTTAAGCCTTGCTGGTGTCTTATGAAATAATTCTTCAACAGTAATGTCCGTCCCTTTATTACTTGGATAAGGACCCACAAAAGTTTTTTCACCTTGATTTATTTCTACCTTAGTACCATTAGTAATTAAAGTAACCTTAGAAACACTTGCAATAGAAGGTAATGCTTCACCTCTAAAACCAAAAGTATTTATCGCAAATAAATCTCTTGGTTTAAATATCTTACTAGTCGCATGTCTTTCAAAGGCTAACAAAGCATCTTTTTCATCCATTCCATCTCCATCATCAATGACTTGAATGCTTTTAATACCTCCATCTTTAACTCTGACTATAATATTCTTACTGTTTGCATCTATTGAATTTTCAACTAACTCTTTTACAATTCCCATTGGCCTTTCAACAACTTCTCCAGCCGCAATCATATTAGTTAATTGAGAATCTAATAGTTTTATTTTAGACATTTTTACTCCTCACTAATCTTTTTTAAATCAACAATCATTTGTAATGCTTGCATAGGTGTTAATTCATTTGGATCTACTTCTCTTAATATTTCTTCAACCTTGCTTTCTTCTTTTTTCATTTCAACAATTTGATAAGATTGTTGAACAACTCTTTTTTTGCTTTCTAACTGTTTTAATAATTCATTAGCTCTATCAATTACACTTGTAGGTAAATTAGCTAACTTAGCTACATTTATACCATAAGATCTTTTCGCAACTCCAGAAGTTACCTTATACATAAAAGTAATCTTATCTTTTTCTTCATGAACATTTACATGAACATTTTTTACATTATCTAAATTAGCTTCCAAACTTGTAAGTTCATGATAATGTGTAGAAAATAATGTTTTGCTATGTAATATAGTAGCTATATATTCAATAATTGCTTGAGCAAGCGCCATACCATCATAAGTAGATGTTCCTCTACCTATTTCATCAAATAGAATTAATGATTTATTAGTCGCATTAGATAAAGCGTTATTTGCTTCTATCATTTCAACCATAAAAGTAGATTGACCACTTAAAATATCATCACTAGCACCAATTCTAGTAAATATCTTATCAAAGATAGGCATTGTACAAGACTTACATGGTACAAAACATCCTACTTGAGCCATAATTACAATTAATGCAATTTGTCTCATATATGTAGATTTACCACCCATGTTAGGACCTGTAATAATTTCTATTTCTGTTTCACTATCCATCCTAAGGTCATTTGAAACATATCTTGGGTTTTTCATCATTACATCTAAAATTGGATGTTTTCCTTCTTTAATTTCGAAAACTTCTTTATCAAATGTCGGTCTAACATAACCATACTGTTTACTTAGTGCACTTAATGCATATAAGCAATCGATATCAGCTAAAACACTTGCAAGTTTTTGTAGTTTTGGTAAATATTTCTTAATCTTATCTAATAATTCATCAAACAATTCTTGTTCAAGTTTAATAGACCTTTCTTGAGCATGTAAGATTTCATCTTCTCTTTCCTTAAGACCTTGAGTAATATATCTTTCCGCATTAACTAAAGTTTGTTTTCTTACATAACCATATTCATCTTTAATTTGATTAATTGCACCTTTACTAACTTCAATATAATATCCAAAAACTCTGTTATATCCAACTTTTAAAGTTTTAATTCCAGTTCTTTCTTTTTCATAAGCTTCAATATCTAAAATCCATTTTTTACCATCTTTTTGTATTTCTCTTAATCTATCAAGCTCACTATTATATCCTTCTTTAAACATTCCTCCATCTCTAGTTACTAAAGGAGGGTCTTCCACAAATGCATCTTTTAATGTTTCATATAAATCAGTACATCTATCAACTTTTGTGTATTTATCAAATAATTCATCTTTTAATAATTCCATAATCAAAGGAACTTCTTTTAATGTTTTTAAAAGTCTTACACAATCTAAAGCATTTGCACTTTTCATTGCGATTTTTGTGATTAATCTTTGTAAATCATATATATTTCTTAAATGCTCTTTTAAATCATCTAATATTAGAAAATTATCCATTAAATAAGAAACAATATCATATCTTTTTTCAATCTTATTTTTATCAACTAATGGTTTTTCTATCCATTTTTTTAAATTTCTAGAACCCATTGCACTTTGACATTTATCCATAAAAGTCCATAAAGTATCATTCTTGCTTTGACTTCTTAAAGGTTCAATAAGTTCTAAATTAGAAACAGTAGAAAAATCCATATATAATACATCATCTTCACTTTCATAATCTACTACAGTAAGATGATCTAACATTCTTTTTTGAGTATATTCTAAATAATTAAGCATTAGTCCGTATGCTTCTAAATTTCTTTCTTCTTTAAGATTTTCAGCTAACAATTGATATTCCTCTTTAATATCAGTTTCATTACAATATGAAATTAAAATTCCATTTTCTCTTAATAACTTAATTATCTTTTCATCAAAATCTTCTTTAATTACAACTTCCTTAATATAATTTTTTAATATTGTTTGAATAAGTGATACAGATGATCTTTTTATTTCTTTACATATTGTTTCTCCAGTAGACATTTCCACAATTATAAAAGAGTATCCATATTTATAATCAACAATACTTGCAATATAAACACTATTTTTATCATCAGTAACTTCATCAATCATTGTTCCTGGAGTTACAACTCTAACAACATCTCTTTTTACAATACCTTTTGCAACACTAGCATCTTCTAATTGTTCAGCAATTGCAACCTTGTATCCTCTAGAAACAAGTTTTGAAAGATATCCATTTACCGCATGATAAGGAACACCACACATTGGTACCTTTTCTTCTACTCCTGCACTTTTACCTGTTAAAACTAAATCCAATTCTTCTGATGCAATTTTTGCATCATCAAAAAACATTTCATAGAAATCTCCTAGACGATAAAATAACAAAGCATCAGGATATTCCTTTTTAACAGTTAGATATTGTCTCATCATTGGGGTATATTTTTCCATAATCTTCCTCTTTACGCCTATTTATTATACATCATTTTTTATTTGTTCATGTATAATGAAATGTATGGAAAACTTAATTAGAGTAAAAGAAGACTATAATCACACTATCATTATTGAAAAATCTGAGTTTATTTGTTATTTAAGAAAAACTTTAGATGAGGATGCAGCTAAAGAATTTATCTCAGAAATAAGAAAAGAACATTACAATGCGACTCATGTATGTACAGCTTATTTAATATCAGGTGATATTCAAAAAACAAATGATGATGGTGAACCAGGTGGAACTGCAGGAATGCCAATGCTTACAACATTAAAAAACATGAACATGATTGATATATGTGCATGTGTTGTTAGATATTTTGGTGGTATTAAACTTGGTGCAGGAGGATTAATAAGAGCTTATTCAAATGCAGTAAGTGAAGCTATTAATCATGCTCCTAAAGTAGTAATGAAATTATTTAGATTTTATGAAGTTACTTTCCCTTATAATCTAATAAATAAAATGGAATATCTATTAGGTAATAAAACAGAAATATTAGATAGAATGTATGATTTAGATGTAACATTTAAATTTATGTGTCAAGAAGATGACATAGAAGAAGATATAAAAGCATTAACTAATGGTCAACATCTTGCAGTTTTATTAGAGGAAAAATATATTGAAAGAGATATGGAGTAATTTTTTAATTAATACATTTAAATTTACAATACTTTTAAAATTAATAAAAAACAACTAAAATTAATTGATATAAAATTTTAGTTATTTTTATATTGTATTAATATACATTTATCATTTATATATACTTGTAACATCTTGTATCATTTTATCATGCCAATCATCTGTTTCTAATGGCATTTCATGATACTTTTCAAAAATACCATATAATTTTCTATAAATGATTTTTCTTTCAAGTATTTTTTTTAGAGATTCTGTATCCATAGTTATTATTTTCATTCCTGTAATAGTTTCTTTATCTCTAGTATATGGAATTATCTTTCTGTATCTAAAATCACTGATAACATTTTTATCAAGATAAGTACTTATAAACAAACTGTAATCAAAAGGGTTATTAAATCTTATTCTGTAATCTCGTAAATGTCTTGAAACTGGCTCCATTTCCATTCTTCTCTGACTTGAACCTTCCGTTAAAGTCGCTTCGATTAATAATGAATGTTTGGGATAATAAGAACAAGCTTCGTATTCGTAAATTATATCAGCATAGCCTCCTGAAGCATGTGTTTTTGGTAATAAGTTAGCTTCTAACGAAAGTTTCATAAAATCTAAAATGTTTCCTTGTCTTTCACTAACTTTGTACCAAATAATACCAACTATATACTCAAATATTGTTGGTATCGTTGCTTCATCTGTAACTAACTCTTCTATTTTCTTATCATTACGCTTTTCAAAATAATCTAATAACTTTATTAAAACTTCATCTGAAAATCTCTTATCTATTAATTTATTAAATCTTCTATATCTTTCATCGTTTATATATGTTGAGGCTTGCTCTTTTGTATTAATTGTAATTCCAAAATCCTTACTTAATTTTTCATAAACAACGCTTATATCAAAATCAAAAGCATTAGAAATTTCTAATAATCCTACATCTTTTTCTAACTTATTATTTTTAATAAAAGCTTCTAAAAATAATACATCAGCTGTCTCTTTGAAATAATATTTTGGCAACATATCTAAACCAATTAAATTATCTTCAAAAATTAATATATCAGTTAAATTAAAATACCTTCTATTCAAATCAAAGTAATCATATAAAGTAGACATTGCTTTAAATACATGTAAATATTTAAAAAAGATTTCTTTTAATTCAATTTCATTATTACATAATAAAAATGGACAATTATCTAAAAGGCACTCTCTTTTATCTCTTCTTATCTTTCCTATGTTTATTGAATTAAAAAGCAAATTTCTCCATAAAATACCTGGTATATTTTTTATCTTTTTAGCTGATTCTAAAAGTGTTTCAACATCTTCTTTACCATCAAGAAAAACATCCTTAATGTTTTTATATAAAACATAGTATGGCTTATCATACGTTCTACTTTTTCTATTCATTCCTATTAAACATATTAAGTCTTCATTTACTTTAGATTCTTTAAATATGTTTAGAGCCATTTGATAGTTATCCATTGAAATTAATCTAGAATAAATAATATCTTCAACTTCTATTTCTTTTTTTCTATATTGTTTTATTTTTTTTACAATAAGTTTGTAACTTTCTAAATCTACTATTAAAGGTATAAAATACATAAATTCTTCATAAGTTAAATAACCAAGCTCTAATAAAATTTTAATCAATACTATAAAAGGTCTAACTACTTTTCCGCTAATATTATTAGAAGTTTTTAATAATTGCTTTAAGTATACATAACTATCTTTTGAAATATCAAATATATTGTTAGATTCAAATATCCCTTCTTTTGTAATAGACAATAATTTTCTTCCTGCTTCAGTTATCAATCTATTAGATTTAATTAGACCTATATCTACTAATCCTGAGGTTTTTTCTCTTGCATCTTTATCCTTTCTTAAAGCATCTCCATACAAAAAACCTTCGCTCTTCATAAAATCATAATATTTTACTTGAACATCATTATTCCATTTCCATTCAGACTTTATTGAAACTTTATTATAAAATTCATCTAATAGCAATAATTGCTCTTCAATTTTCAAATTTAATTTTGATGTTCTAAAACTTGTTGTACCAATTACCCAACAAAAGCTTTTATAAGATATTCTTCTTGCAGTCATAAAAAACCTCCTAGTAATTTGTAATTAAAACTTCAATTGTTTTGCTACTTTTATCTTTCCTTTGATAATTGCTATTATTATATGATTTTTTTATAAAATGACAGTTGTATTTATTCTTTTCTATCCAATTATATAAAATATCGTTTCTTTTGCCTTTACTTTCTAAAACGTTTGAAAGAGCGAAACTAAACCCATTTTTATTTGCGTTGTCTAACAATTCCAATAAATCTTTTTCATCTTCGTTTGTCCAATTTCCATTTTCATTATATGTAGCTGTAGTTATAAGATAAGGAGGATCGCAATAAATAAAGGTGTCTCTATTTAAATCTTTTATTTTTATTTCTCTAAAATCTTTACTAATTAAAGATGTATCTTTTTTCTTCAATTCTTCAGAAAACAGTATTAATTTGCTTTTCATTTTAGAATTGAAATCTCTTTTCCCAACAGGGAGATTAAATTCTCCTTTTGCATTAAATCTAATTTGATTATTAAACGAGTATACGATAAGTAAATAAAGTAAAGAAAAATCTTCTTTTCCTACTAACTTCAATTTATTGTAATCATTTCTTAATTTTAGATATGACTCTCTATTGTATTCTGCAAGACCATTGCTACTGTTGCATCCATAAAATTCATATCCGTATAAACTTGTGTCTGATAAACCATATTTCTTTATCAATCTATCAAATGTTTCAAGTAATTTTTTTGTGTTTGTATCTTTTATATACTGCATTAAATTTATTAATTCTACATTTGAATCATTAAGTATTATTTTACTTGCATTTGAATTAATAGCAACATTGGCTCCACCTGAAAATAAATCTAAGAAAATGGATGTCTCTTTAAATAAAGGCATTATTTGATTTAATATTTTATGCTTTCCTCCTATATAGTTAAAAGGACAACGAATTAACGGTTTTTTTTCGTTTTTACTATATACTTTACATAAAAATAGTCTTTCTTTATTATTTTCAATATTAGATTTTCCTGTAGTAAATGTTTTATAATCTTCCTCAAAAACTGTAACTTTTCCTTTTTTCATCAGTATTCTAAATATCTCCTCATCATAAATCTTTGCATTAGATCTATCATTTCCTTTATTTTTCATATTATTATATGACAATAATATATATTTAGCTTTACAGTTTTTGATTAAATCTTCAAAAGCTTCTGTTGCAGTATTAAGACAATATTTACTTTTTAAACTACTTCTATCCATTTTTCTTGCAACACCATATACTTCAGGCTTTTCCCATCTCGCAACATTTTCTAGCAAATGGTAAGCATCAGAATATTGTCTTGAATTGTAAGGAGGATCCAAATATAAAAGATCGCATTCAATATTTTTTACAAGAATGTTTGCATCTTTATTAAAACATTTATTATTTTCATTTAAATTTTTATCTGGCAATATTACAGGTAATTCTAACTTTTTATCGAAAACAACTCCTTTTCTAAAAGCATCATAGTGTCCTACTGTATTTGCAATTTTATCCATTCCATATAATAAACTAGTTATTAATATGGAATATTCTTTAAAATTTAACTCGTTTTGTCTATATTTTTTTTCAATATCTTCTCTTATATATCCGATTTTACTACAATCATCTGCAGAAAAAAATGTATCTGCAAATTTTTCTCTCATATAATTATTTTCTGAAGTTTTTAATTTATTATATTCATAAATAAAATAAATTATTTTTTCACTCGCATATTCTTCACTTTTAAACCAACAATAGTTAGATAAATAATTGCTATACAAAATATCGTTTGTAAGCAACATTTTATCTTTAAACACATGAGAAACAGAGCCTGTTCCACTAAACACATCCGCAACAATATTTATTTGACCGCAATTATTATCAACAGTAGTTTTTATAAAATCTGATAAAGAATACTTATTTCCTAAATATCTTCTGTTATTAATAAATGATTGTTTTAACTTTAATTTAGAGATTAAACTTTCTTCTTTGCTTATTTTTAATTCTTTATTTTCTAAAGTTTGTTTTATATCCTCAACAATCTTTTCACTCCAAAAATATCTTCCTGTCTCACTTTTAGGAACATTAATATTTTCTCTTTTTATTATCTTATACAAGTAAGATTTTGAGATTCCTAATTGATTAATAATGTCAGTAACTGTCAAATTGTCCATATAAGCCCCTTTTTGCCACAAAATTAGTATTATAGTAGACATTATAACATATATATTCCCTTTTATTAACATTTCACAACAAAATATTGATGCTAATTAGCATCAATATTTTGTTGTGAAATTAAAATTATATTATCTTTTATATAAATCACTTTACATATTACCAATATATTATTTTACATTTCAAGAAACATCATAACCACTTGTAAAACAAGTGGTATGTAAAGCCCTATAAGGGCTTGTTGCTGCATAGTCCTTCGACTACTGAAGCCCGACAGCTGCAGCACTATCACAGACTGCCACTCAAAGTGGCTTTTCT
>JAAYSZ010000027.1 GCA_012523895.1 Erysipelotrichaceae bacterium | reverse complement strand
CACCTCTAGGAACAATTGTTTTATCTCCACGTTTTATTTTAGCTACTATAAAATCAAACACCAAACTAATTTGATTTACTTTTATACCTATTAAATAACTACCTTCTTGAATAGTTGTTTTTAAAAATCCAATATCACCTTTATCTTGATAGTAATTAAAAGTACGAAGCACTGTATCATTTGGATCTAGCATATCTGTGGCTTTTGATATAGGTGCCATTCCAGATCCTTGAATAAATGAAGATAAAAAACAGATTCCAAATACAACACTATATATATCTACACTAAACTCTAAACCAGAGTTAACAACCATAATCGCAAATGCAATTGCGGCTGCTCCCCTTAAACCTGCCCAAGATATTACTATTAGTTGATTAAATTTTAATCTAAAAGGTATAGTTAATCCAAATACAGTAACAGGTCTAGCAATAATTGTCATAAATGCCATAATAGCAGCTGCAATAGGTAAAGTTTTAAAAACAGATTCAGGATTAGCTAAAAGACCTAAAATAAAGAATAGCCCAATATTCATTAACTCACTAAATCCATCAAAGAAAAACACAACATCACGTTTTCCATAAAAGCTTTGATTACCAATAATTATTCCAAATATATAAACAGCTAAATAACCATTACCACCTATTACATTTGTAAAACTAAATGTAAATAAAGCCATCGCAAACATAAATACAATAGAAAGCCCATCTTTATTTAAGTTTAGTTTCTTTAAAACTTTTCCAATTAAATATGCCATTATAAATCCAACTACTAATCCAAAACCAATTTGTTTAAGAATCATAATTGGAATAGATATTTTAGTACCAGCAATAATAGATAAAAATAACATTGTCATTGTATAAGCCGTTGGGTCGTTTGATCCACTTTCAAGCTCTAATAAAGGAGCTGTATTATATTTTAAGTTTAAGTTTTTAGAAGTAAGAATATTAGAAACTGATGAATAGTCAGTTGATGCAACTATTGATCCTAAAAGCATACTTTCTAACATATCAAACTTAAATACATAATGTGCAAACAAACCAGTTAGTATTCCAGTAGCTACAACTCCAAATGAAGCTAAGACAACAGCTTCCTTAACTACAGGTTTTCCCATACTCCAGTTAGTTCCAAATCCCCCATAAAACATTATTATGATAAGTCCAAAAGTCGCAAATTTATCCGCAAACCAGTAATTATCAAAATCAATTCCTACAAAATTTGCAAGTAATCCTAACCCCAAGAATAACAATAAAGAAGGCATTCCTGTTTTATCTGAAATATTAATCGCAAACAAGGCTAAAACTAAAACAATTGAAACTAGTAAAAGTACCATATAAGCCTCCATTCTAAATACATTTATTATCAATATATTTAGAATTATACTTTATGGTATATTAAAAGTCCAATTAGAGCGCTTTATAAAAATTAGATTTTACAAGATAAACATATAACTTTAACTAAAGTATAAATATTATCTTTTTTTAAAATTAATTCTTTTAACTTTAATAGAACTAATCATTAAAATAGATAATACAAATATTAATATTATGCTTAATAAATCTAGTTTTACAATTTCAAATTTATTAATAATTAAAAAATAAATAGAAAGTATAAATCCTGAAACAGTAATAGGTAAACCAATAAAATATGAAGAAAAATCACCTAAGTTATATCTAACTAAACGAGCAATACCACAAGTTATATATAGTATAGTCACAATACATAAAAGAATATAAATAAGCATAGATTTTTCATATTCAAATATTGTACTAACTGCTAAAACCATAGGAGATATTCCAAATGAAACTATATCCGCAAAAGAATCTAGTTGTTTTCCCATCTCTGAAACAGCATTCAACTTTCTTGCAAGAGTACCATCTATCGAATCAAAAAAACAAGAAATAAGAATAAATGTTGATGCAATTATTCTATATCTAACACCCTTATGACAAATACACACCAAAATAGCCATAACTCCAAAAACCAAATTTAAAAAAGTAATAAAATTAGGTGAATTCTTAATCAATTTTGACTTACGTATTTCTTGTGTTTCCATAAGAAGACTCCCTTCATACTTAATAAAATTACAAACCAATATGTTACAAATCTAAATATTAAACTTATCGCAAAACTAGTTTCATAAGTAATTTGAAACATAGACATAAGTAATACAGTCATACTTCCTTCAAATGCAACTAATCCTCCTGGAAGTATCGGTATATTACCTAAAAAATAAGAAATAAAAACAATAGCCAATAAATAAAAGAAGTTTACATCTTGAAAATATGAAACTAAAAGAAATAATTTAATCGGATATATTAACCATATTCCAAATGATATTAATACTTGAATAAGCAATTCTTTAAAATCAGTCTTAAATTTTAAAATATGATTATTAAAATTACTTAACCATCTTTCTAAAGAAGATAAAATTTTGTTTTTATTATTCTTACTATTTAATTTTTGATATATATTTTCACTGTTTAATAAAAAATATAAAACAACATATAATAAAAAAATCGCAAATATTATAATAAAAATACGTGAAATAAATGAATCAATAATTGTAAAATTTAAAAATATTGAGATTATAGATATGATAGATAAAATTAAAAAGCTAGAAACACTAAAAGCTTTTTGAATAGTTAATAAACTTATAGCATCTTGGTTAGTATAACCTAACTCATCTTTCAAAAAAAATATACGCATTACTTCTCCACCTATTTTAGCTCCCGGACTAATTGCATCAAAAAAACTCTCAACACAATTAGATGCAAAATGATCAACATATGAACCAGAAAGTGACATTTTTAATGCAATTCTATACCATTGATAAGACAATAATGACTCAGTTAAAATCTGTAAACTTAAAGTTACAATTAATAAACTTAAAGGTATTTTTTGTATTGAATTTAAAACTAAAATAAAATTTGTGTTTTTTATTACATATACAAGAAGAAAGAATGTAATTATATACATAATAAATTTAAAACTTTTTTTCTTATTCATATTCATCTACTTTATATTTCTAAAAAGCATTGTATAACCAACATTAGCAAATAGAGTATGCCTTGTAGAATTTATTGCTTTATTACAATCAACTTTTGCTTTATATAATTTTGTAAATATTCTTTTAGGAGTACGAACTAAAAATCGTGCATTTGTTTTTGCGTCTTTCATTAACTTCTTTAATGTTTCCTCCATTGGAGAAACTTGCATTGCAAGATGTACTACAGAATAATTATTACAACATGTTTTAATTCCTTCACAACAGACAACATCAATACCATCAATGCCTTTTTTATTTAAAAATTTTTTAGCGTTTTTTACACAATAAGGATTATTATCTATTACTGTTATATCTGCACCTGTGTATTTACGAAACAAAATAGCAGTAATTGGACAAGATCCTCCACCAACACATAAAACTTTATCTGTACACTCTATACCTGCCAACCTAATTTCACACTTAACTAAAGGTTTATAATAAGCAAGCATTATCTTATACAATAAAGGATTTTTCTGTACATATTCTTCTAATTTTTGTGTAAATTTAGTAATAAACATCTATATCCCTCATATAAACAACGAAACAACTTGATTAATTAAACCACCAACAAATATTGCATTAAAAATCGTTCCAAAAAATATTAATATTGAAGTTTTTAAATCAAACTCTTTTGTTAGTACTCCAATAACTGATAAACACGGTAAATAAAGTAAACTAACTATCGCTCCAGTAAACATTTGTAAAGCAGTTAAATTCATCGCAAGCAATGGTGCAACACTCATTTCACGACGAATAACACCTAAAATTAACGCTAGTGATGCTTCTGATGGTAATCCTAACCATCCAGAAACAATAGGTTCTACCATCTTACTAAAACCATCTAATAAACCCGCTTCAGTTAATATCGATGCTAAAACAACTGCTAATAACATTGGACCTTCTGCTTCTATTAAGAAACTCTTCATTCTCGCTTTAAATTTTAAGAAAAATGATTTCTTTTCAGGAATTAATAAATTAGGAATTTCAATAACCATTGGTTTTATTTCACCGGAAATAAACTTACTTAAAAGTTTTGCGGAAAGTACAAACAAAACAAAATTAGCAAACATTAATAATAATATAAGAAATATTGAATAATCTCCTAACAAAGAAATTAATGCGCCTGATTGTGAAATACATGGAATTGTAAAACATATTAATGTTGATACAACAAGTCTTTCTTTTTTTGTTGGTGCAGTTCTAGTACCAATAATTGCAGGAACTGCACAACCAAAAGCAAGCATAATATTAATTAAACTACCACCTTGTACACCAATTTTGCTCATTAAATTATCAAATAAAATTGCAATTCTAGGCAATAAACCCGAATCTTCTAAAAATGCAAAAACTAATTGAAATAGTAATACATAAGGAAGAATTAAAGCAATAATCCATTCAAATCCAATCCTAAAAATACCATACTCTCCAATAAGTACATTTCCTAATATTCCTGAAACTTTTAAAACATCAATAAAAATTGTTTCAAAAAATGGAACAATTATATTATTTACTAAAGGAAGTAGTAATACTGCTCTAAGTGCCTTACCTGCACCAACAACTATTCCTATACTTAATATAATAATTAATATTGCATATAAAATTCCTGGCCAAGGTTTTAATAACTTTTGACCAAAATTATCTAAAAAGTTTGCTTTTTGACCAGTATAACTTACTACTTTATCTGTTATTTCTTTAGATATTTTCCATAATTCTTTTATATCTAAATCTTTTTTAATATTTGTTTCTTTCTTAAAATCTAATTTAGAAAAAACTGATTCCATTGTTTGATCTAACTCTTTAAAACCTTCTTGTTTTACAGCGACTGTAGAAATAATAGGAACATCTAGTTCTTTAGAAAGAAGTTCTACATCAATTTCTTTCCCTTGTCTTTTTGCGACATCACATAGATTAAGTGCACAAACAATTTGTTTATTATAATTTTTAACTTCTAAAAATAACTTAATACTACCTTCTAAATCAGCAGCATTAAGAACAAATAATATTCCATCTGGATTATTCTCTAAAAATAAAATAGCAAGCTCTTCAGCTTCATTACTAGATGTTAAAGAATAAGTTCCTGGAACATCAATCATAGTAAAATTATTTCCAGCAAGAGTAAAATCACCCTTCATATAAGAAACAGTGGTTCCAGCATAGTTGGAACTAATTACATGTACTTTTGTATAATGAGTAAAAAATACAGATTTTCCAACATTGGGAGCTCCCATTAATAATATAGTCTTATTATTTTGCATTAATTCTTGTATTTCTTTTTTTTCACTCATAAAAGTACCTCTTTAACAAGTATTTGTTTTGCTAAAGCCTTACCAATTGCAACATTTCTAGAACCTAAAGATATAGCAACTGGTCCTCCAAAATTATAATGACTTTCTACTTTTACGTGTGCACCAGGAAAAACTCCAATACTTTCTAAAGTGTTTTCCTTTGGCATATCAACAACACTATAAACATTACCATTTAGTGTGTCATAAAGATTAATTTTCATAATAATCCTCCTTAATTAGCAAAGGCTAACTTCTTGTTAGTTTAAGCTAACTTTATCTTATGTCCACTATTTTGTCAATAAAAAACAGGAAAATATATCCATATAAAGCTCTTTAATTAAAAAAGTAACTTTTTAAATTTGATTAATATTTTTATATTATGTTTTCTTGTATAATTAAACATAAGCTTAGTTTAATAAGGGAGAATAGTATGTTAGAAAATAAAGAAAAAAGATTAATTAAGCATTTTTACTTATTATCATCTATAAGTTTACCTACAATAATAATGGTTTTTATAATATCTTTTATTTGGTTTACCTTTATATTTATAGAAGATTATATATTAAAAAAAGAAAGCTTTAATTACTTAGGAACAACAATAATGTTAATAATTGTAGCTTTTTATATAATATTATTTTCTTATTCCATCCTTAGAGTTAAGTTCGGTATAAGAAAAGATGATTGGCAATCCATAATAAATAATCAAAATATATCTCAACATTCAAATAGAATTTCACGTGCTCACTCACTTAAAACCGCAAGCAATATACTTAAAAGTAAATCTCTAAAAACAATGGCAAACCTTCAATCAGTAAATACAACTACAAGTATGGCTAGCTCATTGAAAGATAATATTAAAAAAATAGCTGAAAAAAACAATATTAAAGTAAATACAAAAGCTTATATCCTAAGTATTATCTTAATTCCTACTCTTATATTATTTAGTGTATATATCCCATCAATTATCCAAACAAAAAAAGAAAATGATGCAAAAATAGAACTTTTAACTAATACAATGGAAAATTTAAAAAGCATTTTTGAACAAAATGACTACAATGCTGATTATGCTAAAATTGATATTAAATATTCTTTTCAATACATGTCAATTTATCCTTATAATAAAAATAATTCTCATGTTTCTTTAAATCTTTCAAATGATGGAAATATTAATGACATAGTTTATTATTTAGATATTGATAAAATCTTAACTGTAGAAGAAAATGTTGATGCTCTATATCAAATAATAGAAAATACTAATAAAATATTAAAAACAACAGAAACAGGAAAAAATGCAAATGATTTATTTGTTACTCAAGATGTCTTTTATAATATGGCTTCACCTTATTTAAGTGGAGACAATTTAAAAAACATATATAATCGTATTGAAAAAGGAAAAATTTCTTATGCATTTTCTTATTTAGTAGAAGGTTATAACGAAGAACAACCCTTTATTTATTTTGATATTACTAAATATGAATAATTAAAAAAAATATGGACATAAATATAATTATTAGTCCATTTTTTAATTACATATAATTAAATATTTCATATCATTGTATATGATATAATTTTTATAGATAACAACAGTATTAATTCTCCATTTGCATAAAGGAGGTTAAACATGAAATTTAATAAAATAGTCGTAATACTTTTAGTAGGAGGAATAGTTTTAACTATGGCATATTTTCTAAATAAAAAAAGAAATATAGATGATGGTAGACATGGAACTGGATACTATGAAGATTACAATTTTAAAAAGAAACCAAAAGTAATTAAATCAACAGATATCATTAGCTTTAAAATTGATTTTGAAGATGGAAATACTGTTGATGATAGTAAATTACCATATGGAAGATATTATATTTCTTTAGAAAAAACTGATGATATTGGAAAGCTTTCTTTTACATTTCGTGGTTATGGTGAAGTTATTTTAATTGAAAAAGATCTTCCTTTAGAAGTCTTTATTAATTTACAAAAAATAATTGAAGATGAAAATGTTGAAGAAATTAATGGTTATTGTTTTAATAATACTGCTTTAGGATACTTCCTTGATCTTGAGATATTATATGAAAGTGGTGAAAAAATCACTGCATATGCTGAAGGTGGCTCAGTAAATCCTCAAGGTTTTAACGGAAAAGCACTTGTAGAATTTTTCTATAATATGGTAGAAGAAGAATTAGAAAAAGAATAATTTATATTTCAATTTCAAACTTAAATATTTCATATTAAAAGGATTGCATTATTTTCAAATGACAATCCTTTATTTATATTACATTTTACTTTTATACATATTATAAGTATTATCATCAAATAATACCCACATTACTAAATCAAATAAGTTTGGATTTTCTTTAATATATTCTTTTATAGTATTAATCGCAATACTTGATGCAAGATCAACAGGAAATCTATATGCACCTGTAGAAATTGATGGAAAAGCTATACTTCTTATTCCAAAATTTCTTGCTAGTTTCATACTATTTAAATAACAATTTCTTAATAACTCTTCTTCATTATTATTTCCACCATACCAAATAGGCCCTACAGTGTGAATTACATATTTACATGGTAAATTATATCCTTTTGTAATTTTTGCTTCTCCAGTTTTACAACCATTAAGTGTTATACATTCCTGTAATAATTTTGATCCTGCAGCTCTATGTATTGCTCCATCAACACCTCCTCCACCAAGAAGAGAATTATTTGCGGCATTTACAATTGCATCAACATTATCAACTAATGTAATATCACCTTTTATAGCTTTAATTATTGTCATAATTTATCTACCCACTCAAAATTTTCTTTCCCAGCACCAACTTCAAAATGATATTTTCCTATACCTAAATCAACCTTTGAAAAGGGACCCATCTTATAACTAATAGAAATCTTGTTTCCTTCACCTTTAACCATATAAGCTTGTCTATTCATTGCAGTAGGTGCATACAATAATGCTTCTACTCCATTTATAAACCATAAAGGTGCTTCACCATTATACTTACTAATTTCACTTGCTTTTTTAGATTTATGAGGCACTCCCTCATTTTCTCCATAACCAATTGCAATTACACTTCTAACCTTATTATTTGGTGTATTTATTATCTTTAATGCCTCATTAGTATTAACCATTCCACCAATCCACCATGTATTTAAACCTAAAGTTTGTGCATATAAAATTAAATCTGTACCACAATATCCAAGTTTTTCATCTAAATCTTTTGTATCTTCTCCAGCAAGAATAATATAATTATTTACTCCCTTGGCAAAAACTAACTTAGTTGTTTTAGATATACCACTAGTATTATCTATAACAAGTTTCATATTTAAATCATATTCTTTATTATTTTTTTCTATTCTTTCACTAAGCAATTTTATAAGATCTTCTGGTATAGGCTTATTAATAAATTTTCTAACAGTATGTCTTGTTTTAATTGCTTCTTTAAAATTCATATTTACCTCCCATTTTATAATTGACTAGCTAGATACATTTCAGCATAATATCCATCTTTTTCTAATAATTCATTATGTGTTCCTACTTCTACAATTGTTATATGTGCTTTTCCCTAATAATAATTAATTAATAAGTTTGCTTCACTTATATTAAAAGTCTCTTCTAATAAAACTGTATCATAATCTTTAAGCAATCTTTATATAAATAAGTCCACTCTAGCTAATTTTGTGATTACTTTTATTTAAAACTAGGGAAAACATTACACTTTATTTTAATACCATAAAAATTAAAGTTAGTATTGTATAAAACAAAATACCTTTATTACTAATTACATCCTTAATAACTGCTTTATCACTAAAGATGACTTTATTATCAACAATTATTTTCTTTCTATTTATAACAAATAAAATTAATCCAATTATTCCTAATAATAAAATTATCATCATATAAATAGAAACCATTTTAATTGAAATATTTAATAATATTTGAATTATTATTGCATTAAATAAATTAGATATTGCATGCATAAATACAACTAATAAAAAACTTCCTGTTTTTACTAATAAATATGACCATATTAAACCCAATATAAATGTATAAACAATATTTACAAAACCTAAAGATACTCCATGTAAAATCGCAAAGCAATATGAAGATACTAAAATATAAAATGCTTCTCCATATTTTAATAATTTATCCGCAATTAACTTTCTAAATACAAACTCTTCTACAATAGGATTAAAAATAAGTAACATAAATATCATAGCTGGTGATGTTGAGTTAATATTTGTAGAAGTTTCATTAACTCCTAATGAAAGTAATACATTCACTAAAATAATAAGTACAAGCATTGCAGTACACTGTAATAAGAAAGAAAAAGTAATTGTTTTAAATGATATTTTATTTTTTTGATATTTTTGTGAATCTATATCTTTTATAACAAACATAAATAAAAATAATCCAATTCCATATAAAATTATTAAACCAATTAAATTATTTATGAAAGTTGCTGTTGGTAAATATTGTTGTATAAAAAATGTATATAACCAATAAACTGCAAACATTATAGCTATACCAAAAGAAACTTTTTCTAAATCTTTAACTTTTTGATTCACAAAATTACCTCCAATAACAATATAAACTATATCACTAAATTATTTAATTATGGTTTTTTTACATACACTTAACTTTTTAAAACAATTTTAATCCTATAATAAATATAAACGGAGATGGGGATGGAATTTAAATATTATATTTTAATAACATTAATTATTATTCTAATTTTAATTATTATTTTTGCATATAGAAACATGAGTTATGATATAAAAAATGAACGTTTTTTAGAAAAAAAAGGATACAATTTAGGTTTTTTAGAATATATAGTTATCTTAGATGATGGTTCAGAAATCTATTATATAGAAGGTCCAAAAAATGGCCCAGTACTTCTTTTATTACATGGTCAACAAGTAGATTGTTTTGATTATGCAAAAGTATTACCAGAATTATCAAAAGAGTTTCATATTTTTGCACTTGATTATTATGGACATGGAAAATCATCAAAAGACCCTAACAAATATAATATTTTAGATATAGGAAACGATATAATTTGGTTTATTAAAAATGTTATTAATGAAAAGATTTATATATCAGGTCACTCTTCTGGTGCATTAATTGCATCTTATGTTTGTGCAAATGCACCTGAATACATTATCGCTTGTGTATTAGAAGATGGACCTTTCTTTTCTACTCTTCCTAATAAAGCTGAAAAAACTTTTGCATGGTTAGGATTTAAAGATATGTATGATTATCTTAACCAAGATGAAATAGATTCTTTTATGGAATATTCATTAGAACATAATTATCTTAAAGAATTTTTTAATTCTGAAAAATCAAACACTTGGGATAAAGTTATTAAAGACCCAGCTTTGAAATATTTAGAAAATCATCCAAATGAGATTCCAAAAATATGGTATTATCCTCCAGAATTAGGTATAAATTCTATTTATGCTTTAAATGCAAATATGCAAGATAAAACTGGTCAATATGATTTAAGATTTGGAGTATCATTTTATGACTTTTCATGGTTTAAAGGTTTTAACCAAGAAGAAACATTAAAAAAAATTAATGCTTTTACTATTGTAATGCATGTAGCACCCAATGAGATTACCACACCAAGTTATTATGATAAAAATGGAGTTTTAATTTCCGCAATGGATAAAAAAGATGCAAAAAAAGTAGTTGATTTAATACCAAATGCTAAATATGTTGGGGGATTTAAATCCGATCATAATATACATGCTGATTTACCAGATGAATATATTGATGTTTTACTTGATTTAAAAGATGAATTAGAACACTAATTTTTATAAGAAAAAAACTAGTTCATAAAATAAATATTTATTTATTGTATTCTTCTAAAAAATCTAATACATATTCATTTATTTCTAATAAAGTTTCAGGCGCTTTTCGTTTATTGTGTCCTAAATCAATTAAGTTTGTAATAACTGGAGTAGCTAAAGACATATCAGTTAAACCAAGATGTCCTACTCCTTTTATATGTTTATTAACAAACATAGGATTATTACTATTAAGTAATCTAACATTCATATCATAAGTTGTTATTTCATCTAATTTAAAATAAATCTGATCTGAATATATATGTAAAATTGGTAAAGGATATTCTCCATCAATAAAAACATATTTATCTTTATCAACACCAATAATATCTTTAACAAATGGAGATTCTAATATTATTAAAGCTTTAACTTCATTACTTCTATCTCTACCAATTGAAAGCATTGCTGATCCACCAAGAGAATGTCCTGATAATATAATATGATTTTTATCAATGTATTCTTCATACTCATTATCTTTATATGGATCTAATATTTTATCTAAAACACAATTAATATCATCAATTCTTATGTCTGTTAACTCATTTAAAGTTTTAAAAGTACCTTCTAAATCTTCACTTCCCTGTATGCTTATTACATTTTTTAAAAAGTTATAATCAATACTAATAGTACTTCCATCTGACATTTTACTTTCAAATGAATGATAAGGATGATTTAAACTCATTACGATATACCCTCTAGAAGCCAGTTCTAAAAATAATGTTTCATTAGACTGAGCTATACCAAAAGAACCACAAGAAAATAAAAACAAAGAATGTTTTTTATTCTCTAAATTTTCAGGATACCAAACCATAACAGGAATTTCTCTTTCATTATTATTAGTAAGCATTTCTAAATTATCTGATTCATAACTATAAAATACAGTATCAACTAATACATTCATGTCACCACTTGGTTTAGGTGCAGGCAATAATGGAAATAAATATTCAACTGTCATAAAAAATAAAAACAACAATGAAATAAATACTAAAACTGCTTTCTTCCATTTTTTAAAACGTTTTTGAAAAATTGAAATTATCAATAAAACTATTGAAAATATTAAACCTAAAAATCGAATAATCATGGTATATTCCTCCTACTAAACGTTTTATTTAGTATCGAAAATATTATAAAAGATTAATGTTAAATTCTTATAAAAAAACAGTAACTAATGTAAGTCACTGTTAAATTTTATATCTATCCTTTTCCTTAGGTAAATCAAATGAATGATAAGGAATTGATTCTTTAAAATAATTTTCTCTTGTAACATCTAAATATTCACCATAATTTAAATGAACTGGATATCTTATAAATTCCATTTTCCCTTTTTTAAGAAGTTTAGCTCCATAAGTACCCTTTTCAACTGTTCCAGTTAATATTCCATATCCACCTAAATTAATTACCTCTTTAGCTATAACTTTACTTGATTTTGTTTTTAATTGAGGATTACTTACAAATACAATACCTTTATTTTCTCCTGTATATAGCTTTATGGATACATCAATACTAACAGGTTTATACCAAAAACCACCTTTATTTACCTTTTCAACTTGATTTAGAAAATGTTCATCTCCATAATAGTTTACATTTTCTAAATTATCAGAAAATAGTTTTAATAACTCTACTCCTCTACCATATCTTGGTACAGGAAATAATAATAATCCATATTTATCTAATAATTCTTTTGTTTTATTTATTAATTTATCACAAGAAATTACATAATTTGTATCATTATATCCATAGGCAGAATCTATCACAGCTAAATCAGCTGTTTTATCACGAATAAGATCACACTCAAACACTATAGAATCTTCAATATAATCTCCAGAAAATAATATTGATTTATCATCTTTAAAAAAGTGATACCAAACTCCTCCTGGACAATGTCCAGTACGTCCCCAATTTATAGAAAGTCCAATATAATATCCTTTTCCATTAGGACATATAGATTCTAAAGAAATAACATTAGAACCTTCAAATGGCATTTGACTAAGTGTTTCTTTACTTGCGATTAACTCACCTTTAAATCCTTGATCAAAAAGCCAAGATAAAGCACCTATATGGTCTCCATGAGAATGAGTAATAAATACTGCATTTAATTTCTCTATATCTTCTTTTGTAAGATATGGGTAAGGATCTTCTAAATCACTAGCCATAACACCACAATCCACAAGAAAACATTTATTGTTTGTTTTTACATAAAAGCAATTACGACCATGCTCCCCAACTCCACCTGCAATATAAAGTTCCATATTATACCTCTTTTGGTTCTACTATTTTTCTAAATATTAGTAACGCTATAATTGTGATAATAACACAAATCACAGCCATACCCATTCCTAAAGAAACACTACCTTGTTCAAATTCTCTATTAATATAAGTAGAAATTACTAATGTATTTGGTGGAGCAATTAAACTAGCAGTAACTAGTTCTCTAAATGCAATAATGAATATCATCATCCATCCTGCAAAAATACCGCGAGAAATCATAGGTAGTGTAATACGTCTAAATACATAAAATGGTGTTGCACCAAATGTACGTCCTGCCTCTAATAAACTTTCATTTATTTGAGTAAATGCAGAAGTTACATAAGAAACTGTATATGGTATATAAAGAATTACATAAGCAAGTACCATAATACCAATAGTATTATATAAAGGAATTATCTTATAAATTGAATTCCAAAATAACATAATACCAAGAACCAATACTATACTTGGTAACATTTCTGGCAATAAACTTACGGCTTCCAAGGCTTTTTTGAAAAAGCCTTTTGCTTTTCTTACAGCTAAAACAACTATTGTTCCAAGTATTGAACAAATTGTAGCTGAAGATACCGCAAGGAATAAACTATTCCAAATTGAAGAAATTGCCTTTGGTGTTGTTAATAATTCTTTATAATGTCCAAATGTAAAATTACCAGCAGCTAAACCAAAACCTCTAAGTTTAATAAGTGAAGTTGAGATAATCGCAAAATAAGGAATTCCAATAGCTATTAAAACAACTATTCCAATCCATAACCAAGCACCAAATTGTCCTAACTTTGAAAGCTCTGTTTGAACTGGACGAGTACCCTTTCCACTAACTAAACGATAACTTGTACGATTTGTAATATAGTTTTGTACCATCCACATACCCATACAAATAAATATTAGAATTGATGAAAGACTAGCTGAACTACCAAAATCAACAGGTGCTGTTGTTGAGTATCTATGAATATCAGTTGTAAAAACATAGAATCCAATACGTCTTCCTAAAGTATATGGAGTTCCATATTCTGAAAGTGTTTTTACAAATACTAATAAAGCACCAATTGCATAATTTCCTGTAAGTAAAGGTGCAAAGATTTTTGTAAGTCTTTTTGTTTTACCTGCACCAAATACAGCAGCACTTTCTTCTAAACTTGCTGGAATATTTAATATAGCATTTTTAAGCATAGTCATAAGAAACGGGAATACATGTAAACTCATAACTAATACTAATCCACCAAATTGAAAGAAATTTTCAGACAACGCTCCTGTTGAAGGAAAGAGTTGTTGAAATAATCCGTTTTTTTGCATAAACAAAATCCATCCCATAGATGCAATATATGGTGGAGTCATAAACGGAACCATAAAAACAATATCTAAAAAGCTATACTTTGCGAGTTGTGTTCTTGCAAGCAAGAATGCAGTAGGTACAGCAATAACAGTTGAACAAAGTACAACAGAAACACCTAATAGCAAAGAATTATATATTGTTTGTAAATTCTCTGAATTTGTAATAATTTGCCAAGCCTGATAGAAGTCAAGGCGACCATCAATGATGACCGCCTTAGCAAAAATAGAGATCAGGGGGCAAAGAATCAAAAATCCTAGAAGAATCAATAATAAAATAAATGGAAGATTCTTTTTAAAATCTATTTGTTTCATATGCCCTCTCCTTAATTATTTACAAATATCATTAAGTTTTGCAGCAGTTTCAGATGCAATACCCATCATCTTATTCCAATCAGCAGGGATTACAGGAATTTCATCAAGATTACTACGGTTATCAGCCTTAACATCATTTACACCTGGTAATAAGTAAGCTTCAGCAACCATTTGTTGTGCTTCTTCACTAAATAAGAAATCAACAAATGCTTTAGCATTATCCATGTTTGGAGCTGTATTTGGAATAACCGCTGGACGTGGGTTAATTACTGTACCAGAAGCTGGATAATAAATTGCAAGTGGTTCTCCCTTATCGATAGAAGAATAACCATTATAGTCAACACCAGCAATTAATATTGCTTTTTCTCCTGTTGTTACTGCTTCTAAAGCAGCTTTATTAGCTCCAGGAACGATTAGACCATTAGCTGCCCAACTTTCCATAATAGCTTCACCATTTTCTAAACCAGTTACAAAACCAGCTAAGAAGTCTTTTGCTGCTCCTGATTTTTCTGGGTCAGGAATAGCAATCATATCTTTATAATCAGCATTTGCTAATTCATCCCAATCAGCATCTAATTCTGGAATTATAGTTGTGTTATAAATAACTGCAACTGCAGATGCACTATATCCAAATAGTGTATGATCTTCATCAATAAATCCTTCATTAATCTTATCAACAGCAGTTGGTGTATAACTTTCTAATCCACCTTCAGCCTTTAAAGTTAAACCATCTGACCAAGAAGCTAGAATAACTACATCCGCTACTGGGTTTGCTTTTTCAGCTTCTAAACGAGCAAGGATTTCTCCTGTTGTTCCTTGGAACTGTTCTACTTCTACACCTGTTTTTTCAGTAAATGCAGCATCAAGTTTATCTGCTAGACCAGCTGGACTTGGCATATAAACTGTTACTTTACCAGAAAGTCCACCTTCTGTTTCTCCACTTGTTTCTGCAGTGTCATTTCCACCACAGCCTACTAAGCTTAAGAAAACACTAAGTACTAATAATAAATAAATAATACGTTTTTTCATCTTATTTCTCTCCTCCTTAAATTAAAATGAGATTACTTTACTTGGTTCTATGTAAATAGACAATAATTCACCAGGGTTAAATTTTTCACCACTGTTATATGTCCATGTTACATCGTCAGATTTAAGTGTAAGTTCATAGGTATCACCAAGATATTGAACACTTTGTACAGGAAGCTTGTAAGATAAAGCTCCTTTAGTTGGTGTAATAGTCGCATCTTCTGGACGGAACAATTCATTTTCACTTAACCAGTTAGATTTACCAACAAATCTAGCCACAAATTCTGAACTAGGATTGTGATAAATAGTTTCTGGACTATCATATTGTTCTACATGACCTACATTTAAAACTGCAATACGATCACTCATACTCATAGCCTCTGTTTGATCGTGAGTTACAAACACAGCAGTAATTCCAAGAGATGAAGTTAACTCTGTTAACTCGTGTCTCATCTGCTCTCTAAGTAAAGCATCTAAAGCTGACAAAGGCTCATCAAATAGAATACAACCTGGTTTTACTGCAATTGCACGAGCAAAGGCTACACGTTGTTGTTGCCCTCCTGAAAGTTGATGAGGATATCTTTCTTCAAAGTCCTCTAACTTTACAGTTTTTAAAGCATCTCTAACACGGTTATCAAGATTCTCTGTGTTTTTACGTGCTCTAAGTCCAAAAGCAACATTTTCAAATACGGTCATATGTGGCCAAAGCGCAAAATCCTGAAAAACAAACGCAAGATGTCGTTTTTCCGGTGGTATGTTAATATTTTTTTCTTTAGAATATACACAAGTATCATCGATCCATATCTCTCCACCATCTGGAGTTTCTAAACCAGCAATCATTCTAAGAAGTGTCGTCTTTCCACAACCTGAAGGTCCTAAAAGTGTGGTAAAACTTCCATTTTCTATCTTCAGTGTTGTAGGAAATATTACTTGTTTATCCCCGAAACTTTTTGTAACGTTGATTAAATTGATTTCCATAGCACCCCTTCTTTCTGTACTAAAAATTAAGTATGAAGTATATGTGTAAAATTTAAGAATTATTTATGTTAAATCCGTGTTAAGTTTGTAAAGTGAGATTTTACATTTTCATATCATTAATTTTTTTAGATTATCTAGGAGTATAATAAATATATTAATAGAGGTATAACACCATGAAAAAACTATTATTTGTTATTTTTACTTTATTATTAGTTATAGGTTGTTCAAATAAAAATCCAAAAGAATATGGTGTTTTTCTAGGTATAAATGAAAATGAAATCAATAAATTAGATGATTATATGATTGTAGTAATAGAACCAACAGAATTTTCTAAAGAAGAAATTCAAACATTAAAAAATAAAGGTAAAACAGTTTATGGTTATTTAAATATTGGCTCAATTGAAACATACCGACCTTATTATATAGAGTTTAGTGATATAACTCTTGATGAATATGAAAATTGGCAAGATGAATATTGGATTGATATAACATCTTTAAAATGGCAAGATTTTATTATCAATGACATTGGAAAAGATTATGTAGATATGGGATTTGATGGATTATTTATAGATAATACTGATATTTATTACCATTATCAAAACAAAGAAGTCTTTAATAGCATTTATAATATTTTAAAAGGATTAAAAAGCTATGATATAAAACTTATCATAAATGGAGGAGATTTATTTGTATCAAAATGTATTGATACTAATATTGCAAAATCTTTGTTTGATGCAATAAATCAAGAAACCGTTTTTACAAGTATTGATTTTGAAAATAAAGAATATGGATTACAATCAATAGAAGAAACAGAATACTTTAAGGAATATCTTAATAAAGTAAAAGAATATGGATTACCTATATTTTTAATAGAATATAATCCAAATAAATCTTTAATACAAAATATTGATAATTATTGTCATGAGAACGGCTTTATTTGGTACAATGCAGATAGTATAGATCTTAAATAAGGAGAAAATAAAAATGAAATTAAAGTTAATGTATTTTTTACCTTTTGCATTAGGGGTTTTATTTTATATACCAATAGTATTAATAGGTGAATTTGAAGCAGTTAATCCTCTTGCATGGGTTGCTTTATTATTTTTATTAATTGCTGGAATTTTGATGCTTATTAAAAAATGGTGGGGAAGCATTTTTGGAATATTAGTTGGTTTATTATTAATATATATGGGAAGTCAAGATACAGGACAATTTATTAATGAAACACCTTTAGGAGTTATTTTTGTTGCTTATTATTTAATATTTGGAATAGTTTCACTTATACAAAAAATAAAAAAAGCTAAGGCTACAGATAAATAATATAGAAAAAGAGAGAGCTAATAATGTTAAAAAATTATAAAATCGAATTTGATAGTTGGGCATTATTCTTATTTTTAGTAATTATGGTGCCAAACTTAATATGGTCAGTTTTTCCTGCACCAAATGATATTTTAAGAGCTATATCAACTACAAAAATAATAGATTTATTTACATCTATAAGTCAGTTATTAATGATTTTAAGTTTATTCTTTTTAAAAAGTAATAAATATTTAAGACTTAAGAAAACTTTGTTTGTAGTTATTGTGGAAATTTGTTGTACTTTATATTACTTAAGTTGGTTTGCATATTATAAAGGTTTTATAAGTACAGTTATTATATTAGGTTTAACAATTTCCCCATGTTTAGCATTTTTGTTTTTTTCAATTGATAGAAAAAATAAAATCGCAATAACTTTAACTTCACTTTTTACATTTGGTCATTTAATATATGCATTTGTAAATTTTATTAATTAAAAGGAAGTTGATAATATGAATGATAAAAATACTTCTTGGGTTGCAATTGGATTAGCTATTGGATTAGCTATCGGTACTACAATTGGATCTGCATTAAATAATATAGGTATATGGATGCCTATTGGTATGGCTATAGGTGTATCTATTGGAGCTATCCTTAGTAACAAAGATTCAAACAAATAATATTTATTTATAATACTATCTTTTATAGGAGAAACTTATGAAGTTATTAAAAAAAATTTTTAAATCATTAATAATTACATTAAGTGTACTTATACTTCTTATTAGTATTCTTGCAATATATAATCAGATTGACTTAAAAAAAGAAGCTAGACAAATTGTACCTAATGGAAAAATGGTTAATTTAAATCTTTACAAGGTACATATTTACACTGAAGGAGAAAACAAGAAGGACCCTACACTAATTTTTTTATCCGGTTCTGGAACAGTAGCACCAGTATATGATTTTAAAGTGCTTTATAGCTTACTATCTGATAAATATAAAATTGCAGTAGTAGAAAAAGCTGGTTATGGATATTCAGATATCATTAATTTAAAACGTGATGTCAATATTATGGTTAATGAATTAAGAAGAGCTCTTATAAAAGCAGATATAAATGGGCCATATATACTTATTCCTCATTCTATGTCAGGATTAGAAGCGATTTATTGGGCACAAAAATATCCAGAAGAAATATCTGGAATAATTGGTATTGATATGGCTGTACCTTCTAGCTATGATGATTTTGATTTTGAAAAAACTAATCAAATGATGACACTAGCAACTCTATCTGTAAAACTTGGATTGTTAAGAATACCTTATATATACCCACTTAGTGAATTGGCATTAAATGAAACAGAAATATACCAACAAAAATTACTTATGTATAGAAATGCACTTAACCCAATTTATTTGACTGAAGGAAAAGCTATCTATAATAATGCTCAAATTGTTAAAAAAGGTGATCCTATTTCTTGTCCAATTTTAATGTTTTTATCTAATGGAAAAGAAACAGGAGAATCTTGGATTTTATCACAAAAAGAATACGCAAAAGAAAATAATGCTGAAACAATTTCATTTGATTGTGGACATTATATTCACCACTATAAAAGTGATGAAATGGCAGATTCTATAAAACTTTTTATTGAAAAATGAATATTATTTAATTTTTGATAAATAATTGTATAAAAATGAATTAAATTATTAAATTTATTTCATTTTTTTTAATAAAATATGTTACGATTATATTAATAAATTTAACATAGAATTAACAATTATTTTACAATTGAACTGAAGTTATTATTTTATAGCTAATAAATTGAATTTTTGTAAAAAATAATAAATATATTAAATTAGGGGGAGATTACCAATGAAAAAAATTATTAAACTCTTACTATTACTTGTCTTAACACTTGGTTTATTTGCATGTGGGGCAAGTGAAGGAAGCAAAGATTCAACAACTGAAGCAAAAACTATCAAATTAGCAGTTACAGGTATTGAAGGTGTTGAACAACTTCATGCTGAATTTGGAGCATTCAAAGATGAATTAGAAAATGTAATTGGATTACCAATTGAATTCTATGCTTTAACTGATACTGCTTCTGCAATTACTGCATTAGAATCTAAAGAAGTTGATTTAATACTTGCAGGTGGTGCTGACTATGTAATGATTAAAAATTCTGATGATTCTGTTTATCCTATTGCAGCTATAACTCGTCCAGGTTATATTCCTGTAATCCTTTCACACATTGATTCTGGAATAAAATCAATTGATGATATTGAATCAGCACACATAATTGGTACAAGAAATGTTGGATCTACTTCAGGTTATCTAATGCCACTTAAAGCATTAGTTGATGCTGGTCTAGACATTGAAAAAGATGTTGTAGTATTAGAATTAGGTAACTCTAATGAAGATGCATTCTTAGCTAAGGAAATCGATTTATTTCCTACAACACTTCTTAACTATCAAAAGCTAAGAGCTAAAGAACAAATTATGTTTAACATCATCTACCAAGGCGATCCTTTACCAAATGACTTATTAGTTGGTGGTAGTCACTTAGATGCATCATTTGTTGAAGGTATTAAAACAGCAATTGTTGAAAAATCTGATGCATTAATAAAAGCTATATTAGTTTCAAAAGAAAACGAAAAATATGCTGAATCAACATTTGTTGAAGCTAAAGATGACGATTATAATGATTTAAGAGATGCTTACAAAGCTCTTGGAATTGAATAATAGAAAGACATCCTAGAAATAATTCTAGGATGTTTTATTGTAATAGTATAATTGCTTTATTATGATAAAGTTTATCGTAATAAAGTAATTTATTAAAAAATTACTTTTTCAATAAATTTAATAAGGATTTTACAATTCTTTTACAATTACCTTACAAGCGATTAATTTATCTTTGATAGAATGGGAATTGTAATTTTATTTTTAAATTATTAAATGAGGGGAGAAATATAATGAAAAAGATTTTAAAAGTTTTGTTGTTACTTGTTTTAACACTAAGCTTAGTTGCTTGTGGTGGTTCAAGTAATGATGATTCAGCAACAGAAGGTAAAAGACCAGACAAAATTAAATTTGGTGTTACCGGTATCGAAGGTATGGAACAATTACAAACTGAATTTGGTGCTTTCAAAGATGAATTAGAAAAAGTATTAGGAGTTCCAGTTGAATTTTATGCATTGTCTGATAATGCTTCTGCAATAACAGCACTAGAGTTTGAACAAGTTGATTTGTTACTTGCTGGTGGATCAGAATATGTAATGGTAAAAGATTCTGATAATTCAGTATATCCAATTGCAGGATTAACTCGTCCAGGCTACATTCCAGTTATTCTTTCACATGTTGACTCTGGTATTGAATCAATTGATGATATTCAACCAGAACATAAACTTGGAACAAGAAATGTAGGATCTACTTCTGGTCATCTAATGCCACTTAAGACATTAATTGATGCAGGATTAGACATTGAAAAAGATATTACAGTATTAGAATTAGGTAAATCTAATGAAGGTGCTTTCTTAGCAAAAGAAATTGATTTACTTCCTACAACATTACTTAACTATGAAGAATTAAAAGCTGAAGAAGGTATCGATTTTAATATAGTAATTGAAGGTGATCCTCTTCCAAATGATTTACTTATTGGTGGTGGTCATTTAGCTGCTGATTATATTGATGAAATTAGAGAAGCAATAATCGCAAACTCTGATGCATTAATGGCAGGAATCTTAGCTTCTGAAGAAAACGAAAAATATTCTGAATCTGCATTTATTGAAGCTAAAGACTCTGATTATGATGAGTTAAGAGAAGCTTATAAAGTTCTTGGAATTGAATATAATTAATAATATTATAAAAAAATATAGCTAATTAAAACAATCAATATGCATCCTAAAAATAATTTTAGGATGCATACATTGTTATATATAATAATTGCAAAACATTTACTTTGTATTGCAATTACAGGAGGAATTAAATGATTTCAATAGTCGCAAAAGATTTAAAAAAGGTTTATGGCAATGATGTAGTTGCTTTATCCGATATAAATTTTGAAGTTAAACCCGGAGAAAAAGTTATGTTATTAGGACATAATGGTAGCGGGAAATCAACTCTTTTCAAATGCCTTACAGGTTTTGAAAGACCAACTGAAGGAAAAGTTTTTATAGGAGATACTGATATTACTTCACTAAAAAAGAATGAATTTAGAAATGTTAGAAAACAAGTAGGTTTAGTATTTCAAAACTTTAATCTAATTAACAATATAAGTGTTTTCCAAAATGTATTATATGGTGCTTTAGGTGGTAATCAAGGTTTTCGTAAAACCTTAAATGCCTTTGCATCAGATGAAATGAGATATAAAGCTATGGAATGCTTAGATAGAGTTTCACTAGCTGAATTTGCAAATAGACGTGCTGATCAACTTTCTGGTGGTCAAAAACAACGTGTTGCAATTGCAAGAACTATTATGCAAGAGCCTGAAATTATACTTGCAGATGAACCAGTTGCTAGCTTAGACCCTAAAGTAGGCCGTGAAGTTATGGATTTATTATGGGATGTAGCTGATGAAAGAGGTCTTGCAGTAATTTGTATCTTACACCAAATGGATATTGTAAAAGAATACGGTGAAAGAATTATTGCGCTTAAAGATGGAAAAATTGTTAAAGATGATTTAATAGAAAATATTGAAGATTCATTTTTCAAAGAGCTTTATGAATTAGATAAAGCAGATGAAAGTGAGGTTAAATAATGAGTGATAATAGACTTAAGCAGTTAATGCCTGCCAGACGTAAAAAACCTAGTTTAGAAATAGTTATTATTACTTTTATATTCATAGCACTATTTGTTCTTGGTGTTATGGGTGCTGAGATAACTTTAGCTAGAATATTTAAAGGTTTTGATAATATTGGAAATTTCTTAATGAGAGCATTTCCACCTGATTTTTCAAAAGTTAACAGCGTTGTTAAAAGTGTATTTGAAACTTTGCAAATGGCTGTAGTTGGAACAGTTTTTGGTGTAATCTTAAGTTTACCTATTGCTTTATTAGGTGCTAAAAATACAGCTCCTTCTAAAATTCTTGCAAATATTTCTAGAGGAATTGTAATTGTTTCTAGAACTATTCCAGATTTAGTATTTGCATTAATCTTTGTTATAACAGTAGGACTTGGTTCATTTGCAGGTATTTTAACAATAATGATTGATACCGTTGGTTTCTGTGGTAGATTCTTCATGGAAAGAATTGAAGAATTAGATCCAGGACCAATTCAAGCTCTTGAATCTACAGGTGCTTCAAGATTTGGTGTAACAGCTGGTGCTATTATGCCAATGACCTTCCCTTCTTTTGTAGGAACTTCTTTATTTGCTTTAGAAAAATCAATTAGAGGAGCTTCTGTTCTAGGGTTAGTTGGAGCTGGTGGTATTGGTATTGAGCTTAATACTGCTATGAACTTAAGAAGATATGATTCAGCACTTATGATTATTCTAGTAATACTAATTGTTGTTCTAATATTTGAAAAAGTTTCTAGATCACTAAGAGAAAGAATAATGTAATATTAAAAGCACTTAGAAATTTCTAAGTGTTTTTTGTTTTACAAAAGTAATGATATTTATTATCTATTTCTACCCTAGCAACTTTTACATTAAATACCTTTTCTAAAATATTTGATTCATATATATTTTTTGGTGTTCCTTGTTTAACTATAGTACCATCTTTAATTAAAACTATGTTATCAGAATTTTCTAATGCTAAGGAAATATCATGTAAAACCATAAGGATATATTTCCCATCATTTGCAAGATTTTTTATCTCTTTTATGACTTGTAGTTGAAAAGATATATCTAAATATGTAGTAGGTTCATCCAATAAGATAACATCAGTATCTTGTGCTAAAGCCATCGCAAGATAAGCTTTTTGTTGTTGTCCTCCAGATAATTTACTAATAGGAACATCAGCTAAATCTAATATATTCATTTTTTCCATAACTTTATTAACGATAATATAATCTTTTTCTTTATATCTTCTTGGATAATTTAAATAAGGAAATCTTCCATGTAATACTAATCTTTTTACACTAATATCTGGAATCTGTTTAGTTTGTGAAAGATATGCAATTTTTTGAGCTATCTCATTTTGTGGTAAGCTTAATAAATTTTTATTATCTAATAATACTTCTCCAGAAGTTACAGGAATAATAGAACACAAAGATTTTAATAATGTAGATTTACCACTACCATTAGGTCCAAGTATTGAAGTTATCTTTCCTTTTTGTGCATAAAAAGATACATCATATAATACTTGTTTTTTATTATATCCTCCATTTATATTTCTAATCTCAAGCATTTCTATGTCCTCCTTTTCCTTTATATAAAATAAAAATAAAGAAAGGAGCACCTATAAATGCCATTATAATTCCAACAGGTAATTCATATGGTGCAAATACAATTCTTGAAAATGTATCACAAATTGTTACAAAAGCACCTCCATATAAGGCACATAAAGGTATTAAATGTCTTGATTCACTTGTGGATATATTTCTAATTGCATGAGGTATCAATAAACCTACAAAAGATAATAAACCAGCTATACTAACTGATACACCAGCTAAAGCTGCAGCTAACATTAAAAATATTACCTTTACCACTTCAACATTTAAACCAAGTCCCTTAGCACTTTCATCACCTAATGTTAATACATCAAGTTCATTAGCTAAGGTATATAAAATAATAATAGAAATAATTATTACAATACTAGCTGGTATTAATTTTGCATAAGTAACACTAGAAAAATCACCAATTTTAAAATCATTACTCATAACACTTACATTAGGCATAAATGTAGTTACAGTACTAGACATTGCACCTAATAAACTATTCATTGCAACACCCATTAAAATAACTGTACCTCTAGAAGCTCCCCATCTTTTAGCCCCTAAACTTACAATCATTACAGTTATAAATGCACCTATAAACGCAAACAAAGATAATCTCCAACCACCTAAAAAACCAAAAGCAGTTGCTATGGTAACTGCAAGAGCTGCCCCAGCATTAACTCCAATAATACTAGGAGATGCTAGCCTATTGGCTAGCACTCCTTGAATTATCGCACCTGATACTGATAAAGCTGCTCCACATAAGATACTTCCCATAACTCTAGGAAATCTTACAAACCATATTATTCTTGCTTCTGGAGTATTAATATCAAATATATATTTTGAAATATTAAAGCTTGTTGCACCAAGTAAAATACCTAAGATAAAAGAAATAAGCAACATTAAAATACCAATTATATAAATATATTCAATTTTAAACTTATTTTCCTTTAAGTATTTCATATAACTCCTGATAAGAATTTGCCCAATTTGCATTTGGTTTTAAATTAAATAACTTTTTATCCATTACATACATCCTGTCTTCTTTTATAGCATCAAGTGTATTCCAAGCAGGATTTTCATTAATCAAATTTTCTAAAGATTCCATAGCTGCTTTAGTGTCACTTCCCATTGTAACTACAAATATATGATATGGTTCTTCTTTTATTATTGCTTCAACACTAAGATTTTCAAGTAAAGTTTCATCATTATCAGCTATATTAATACATCCCATATCATCAAGCATTTCTCCAAGTATTGTACCTTCACTTCCCTTTGCTTTTACAAAACTTGAAGCAGTTCTTAGTAATAAAACTGTTTTTTCTTTCTCAGAAATTTCTTCTTTATTAAATTCATCTTTAATTAATTCTATTTGTTTTTCTATTTCTAATCCATTAGTTTCATACAAATCTTTTCTTCCAGTAATATCAGTACAAATATCTAACATTTCTAAATAATCATAAAAATTATCAACATCAAAATAAGCAACTGTTATTCCTGCATCTTCTAATGTTTCTTTCATTTCTACATTACTAGAAGTAGAAGCACTTGCAATTACAAATTCAGGATTAGAGGATAATAATAATTCTAAACTTGGAGAATGTGCTCCTCCAATATTAACTGCATCAAGTTCTAATCCAAAATCATCCCATGCATCTTCTGCAGTTGCACATATTTCTCCACCAGCTAATATCCATACATCCGCAAAGCTTCCTAATAAAGCCGCAACTTTTTCTGGATTTTTCTTTATGGTTACTTCCCTATCTAATGCATCTATAAATGTTATAAATTCTTCATTTACACTTTCTTCAATTACTTCTTTATTACTAGAACATCCTATAAGTAATAAAGCACATATTAAAACAACAAACAAACGCTTCATAAATAAACCTTTCTAATTAACAAGTAGCTCCTCCTTTTACAGTTTTCTTAAGGATACTTGCTTTATCTATATTACCGCTAATTAGTTTTTCATTAACATAATCAAAACCTAAACGTTCTATAGTATCAGAAAATCTCTCACGAGTAATTCCTTCATCTCTAAATAATAAGATTGCTTTTTCAATAATATCCATTACTTCTTCTTCAGAATTGAAAAATTTAGTTAAAGGTATACCATGAGCAACTTTCTTGCCCCATCTACCACCAATAAACACTTTAAAGCCTGATCTATATTCTTCAAATACTTTTAATGGGCATTTACCAACACATAATCCACAGTTATTACATAAATCCTTATCTATATGAATCTTTCCATCAACAAGTGATGCTGCTTTCATTGGACAAGTTTCAATTATTTGACATTTCTTACAACCTCTACATTTACCATAATCAATAATAGGCATTTTTTGACCCATAACACCTAAATCATTTAGACTTGGTTTTGCACAATTGTTAGGACAGCCTCCTACACAAATTTTAAATTTGTGAGGTAAGATAACATCTCTATATCCAACATAAAATGCTTCATGTATTTTTTCAGAAAGAGAAAATGTATCTGCTAAACCAAATTTACATGTAGTACCTTTACAAGAAACAACAGGACGAACTACAGAACCTGTACCTCCAGTTTCTAAACCATTTTCGTTTAAAAACTCTACTAATGGATCTATATTTGAATGTTTTACTCCTTGTATTTCTAAAGTTAAACGAGTAGTCATAGTTACTTCAGAAGAGCCAAATCTTTCAGCTGCTTCTGCTACTACATGATGTTCTCTTGAAGTTATTTTTCCATTACGTGTAATAACTCTTACATTAAATACATCAGGATATCTTTTATCTTCTAAACATCCAAATGCTTTTACTCTTCTAATTTCTTCAGGAGGTATTTTCTTACCTTCAAAAGATACTTTTACATTATTCAATGTTAATCCTCCTTCTAATGCTTTGGTATTTGTATAACCATATGATTTTAGTAGGTTTTGTACTAAATAACCTCTTTTACCTTTAGCACAAACAAGAAGAATTTTTTCATCTAAATCAATATCTTCTATTGGACCATCAAGTTTTTCTAAACTAACAAATTTAGCTCCTGGTATAGAAGGTACTGGACTAACATCTATAATCTTATAATCCTTTGCTTTATTAGAAGCATATTCTTTTGGAGTTATACTTTCATAAGAATTATTCATTTTATTTTCTAAGATATAACATGCTTGAGTAAATGGATGAATTGCGGTAGAAAATGGTGGAGCATATGCAAAGTCTAAAGTATTAAAATCTTCAACTTTAGCATCCATTGAAATACCTACAACAGCTATATCAACCATCTTATCTACAGCACCACTACCAAGTACTTGTATACCTAATAATTTATGACTTTCTTTATCTGCAATTAATTTAGTTATAAAACTTGAAGCATCTGGATAATAATGTGCTTTATCATCTGTAACACAAGTTACAGTTATAACATCATAACCTTCATTTTTAGCTTGTTCTTCTGTTAAACCTGTTCTTCCAGCATTTAAATCATCAGTTAGTTTTACAACTCCAGTACCTAAACATCCTTTATAAGGAGCTTTATTTCCTGATAAATTATTTGCAAGACATCTTCCTGTAATATTAGCTGTAGATCCCATTGCGGACCATTGACTTTTATTAGTTAATCTATTAAATACTTGTGCACAATCTCCAACAGCATAAACATCTTCTAAGTTTGTTTTTTGATAGTTATCTACTACTATTGTTCCTTTATTCATTTTTATACCTGAATCATTTAACCAAGTAGTAGCTGGTCTAACACCAATAGCTAAAACAACAGCATCAGCATTAAAGCTTCCTACGGTAGTAGAAATACCAGTTGCTTTTTCTTCACCTAAGACTCCAGTAATCCCAGCATTTAAAATAACTTGTATACCTTTTTTATTTAGTTGTTTTCTAATATAATCAGCAATTTCTTCATCAAAAAGATTTGGCATTACTTGATTTGCCATATCAACAACTGTTACATTTAAACCTTTATTTAATAAGTTTTCTGCAATTTCTAATCCAATAAAACCTGCTCCAGCAACAACAACACTTGAACATTTGTTTTCTTCTACATAATCTCTTAAGTTAATTGCATCATCAGGTGTTCTCATAGTAAATACACCTTTTAAATTAGTACCTTCTATATTTGGTATAAAAGGTGTAGCACCAGTAGCAATAACCAACTTATCATAAGATACAACTTCACCATTTTTAAAAGTAACTGTTTTTGATTTTGAATCTAAAGATATAGCTTCCATTTCTGTTTTAACATCTACACCTGTTAAATCAGAAAACTTTTTTGGAGTATTAACTATTAGTTCTTCTTTTGTTTCAATAGCTCCTCCTACATAGTAAGGTAAACCACATCCAGCATAAGAAATGTCTTTACCTTTTGTATAGATAGTAACTTTTGCGTTATGGTTTTCACGCATAAGTTTAGCAGCAGTTTTGGTACCAGCAGCAACGCCACCAATTACGATAATATTCATGTAATCTCTCCATTCTTTTATCTATTCCTTTCTTGATTATAACTCTGTTTCATGATAAGTTAAATTTAATATAATTTATATTATGATAAGTATTATTTATTAATAAGGAGTTAATATGTTAGATTATAGAATTGATACATTTTTAGTACTTTGTAAGTATATGAACTATCGAAAAACGGCAGAGATACTTCATTTATCTCAACCTGCAGTAACTCAACACATACAAGCAATTGAACGTTTTTATGATTGTAAATTATTTAATTATGAAAACCATAAACTAACAAAAACAAACTCTGCTATATTACTTGAAAAATATGCAAGAGCAGTAAAATTACATGATTATTCTTTAAGAGAAAAACTTGAAGAAAAAGAAATAAACGAAATAAGAATTGGAGTAACTAAAACAATCGGTGATTATTATCTAGAAGATAATATAGTTAATTTTTTAAGTAATAAAAATAATACCTTAACACTTATAGTAGATAATACACAACATTTACTAAGACTATTAGAAGATAACAAATTAGATTTTGCGATAATAGAAGGTATGTTTGATAAAGATACTTTTGATAGTGTTCTTCTTCATAAAGAACCTTTTGTAGGTATATGTCATAAAGACCATCCTTTTGCGAACAAAGAAATAACAATAGATGAATTACTTAAAGAAACAATAATACATAGAGAAAAAGGTTCAGGAACAAGAGCAATCTTAGAACAAGAACTAAGTGGATATAATGAATCATTAAATCAATTTGAAAGACATATTTGTATATCAAGTTTTAAATTGATATTAGATTTAGTTAAAAAAGGATTAGGTGTTTCTTTTGTATATAACATATTAGCTAAATCTGATCCAGAAATAGAAAAATTCTCCATTAAAGGAGAACTTGTAGTAAGGCAGTTTAATATTGTTTATTTAAAATATGGGGATGTAAGGGAGAAGATAGAAAGTTTTTTTAGAGAATATAATTAATAAATATTTCACAATTTCTTCAAACTTCAAAAAAGAATTAAACTTAATAAATAACTTCATTCTATCTTGTTATACGAATTTCTTCTAATATTAAAAGCAGGAACTGTCCCTTCAAGAACATCAACAATATGATCATTCATATCTATATTTTCAATGCTGCCAATGACATATTCTAATAATTTATCATCACTATTTTTATGACAATAAATTACTCCTTCTGAATCACAAGCTACTGCAATATTCGGATTATGCGTAACTATAATAATCTGTCTATTCTTTTTTGCTTCAATTATAGCAGGAACTAGTTTAGAATATATAGATTGGTTATCTAAATTATCTTCTGGTTGATCAATAATTAACGGGATGTTTTCTTTTTCTAAAGCTAAATAAAAAATCAGTAGAACAATTCCTCGTTCTCCAGGAGAAAGCTCATTTAATGATTTATCATCTGCATTTATAGTAAATTTAACATCTAAATAATCTAAATTTCCAATCATATAATTAAATTCTTCTCGTTTTTTTAGCAAGCGATCTAAATCATCAATATTTTCATCAAAAGCGGAATAAATTATTTTAATCAAATTCATAACTGAATCGTAATTATTAAAATCAGTTGATTCAATCAAATCTCTTAAAAAAACTGTTCCTTTGTCTCCTCTAAACTTACTATCTAATCTTAAATCTATATAACTTAATATGTTTTCAAGTAAATTCCGTTCATTTACAACTATAGATGAAACAAATTTAATATCACTATTTCTTAGTGCTTCAATTGATTCTATTTTAATTTGTACAGGTGAATATATTTCTTCAAAAACTTTTCTTTTTAAATGGATTCTTTTTAAAATCTCTCCAACAATATCTATACGTTTTTTTCTTTTTTCTTCTAATTCATTTGCTAAACTCTCATTGATATACTTCAGTTCTTTTTCAACTGATTTTATTGAAATATTATCTATTTCATTTGGTATTTCTCCATCTAGCATTAATAAATAGTTTTCCCATAACTCTAATTCTTTCTTATATACAAAATATTCTTGTTGTTCTGCTGAAATACTATCTTCTAAACTCGCAACAACCATCATTAAATATCTAATTTTATCACTATAACTAATATATTCGTTAAGTTTTTCCTCAATCATATCTATATCATATTCTTTATTAATCTGGTTATGTAAATTGTTGTCTCCTAATAAATTATTAAGCTGTTGTTGTTGTTCGTTTAATTCCAAAAATATATTTTTTAGTAGATTATCTTTAATAGTTATTGTAACTATTTCATTATTATTTCTTCCTATACTCGACATAAAATCTGCATAATTTTGATTAATTTGTTCTGAAATATCTAAAATATTTTGTAAATCTCTTTGTATATTATTAATTTTTTGTAATTGTTGATTAATGCGTTCTAAATCATGGATTTTTTTTATTCTTTCTTCTTTAAAATATTCAATTTTTTCATTTAAATTCAATATTAAATTTGATTCATAACTATTTTCTATATCTAATGGTTCAATAATTTCTTTAGGTTTTTGTTTTATATGATTCTCTCTTTTTTCTTTTAATAAACTAAGTTGATTTATTTTCTGTTTCCTATATATCGATGTCGATTTATTTTCTAAGTTAATAATAATCTCATTTATATTTTTTAATTCGATTTGTAAGATATGTATTTCTTCATCAATAGTTTTTGTTTTTATTTCACTAAGTTCTTGTATTGTGGTTGCATCTACTTTATCTTTCATTGAAACATAACTAAAAATTGTTCTATCAATTTCTTTTTGAAATTTATCGCCAAGATTATTGCAAATATCTTCAATATAACTTTGTGGAAGATATTTAACATGCTCAGGCTGGGACAACTCAAAATTGTCAGATAATTTTTCCTTAGTAATAGATGCTCGATCATCACTATAAAATTTTATTGTAGCCATAAAATCATTTCCATAGTTTGTCTTTTTATCTAAAAATCTTTTCCTGTTTAAAAAAGAAGCGTTGCTTATTTTATGCGAATTAGATAAATAAGCAACAATATCCGACACAGCGCTTTTTCCACTTCCTTTATTACCGATGATTGTTGTCATAAAAGGATTAAATTTAATTGTAGTATCAAACCATTTTTTACTTACTTTTTCTTTATTTGGTAAAATATCTATTTCTTTTATTGTATAGTATTTTCTTGCTTTAAAATTTTTTAATTCTTCAGGTTCATTACCAATAAAGATTCTGTTTTCAAATCTATATAATGCGTATAGTAATCCACGAAAAGTTACATCTGATTTAATCCATAAAAATCGATTATTAACAAAAGAAAACATTTTATCATATTCGTGTGCATCAGAACCCCATAAATAAGGTAATTTTTTTTCAATTGTTTCTTGACAATCTTTACTTGAACACCACTTTATTGTGCTAGAATTGCTTGTAAATATAGCATCAGAATATTGATAATATTTAGCTCTTTCTAATCCTGCTTGTCCATCCCAAGATATTCTTGACTGATCTTCTTCAGCTAAAATAATTATTGCTCTATTCTTAAATTTTGTATCCTCTATTAGTTTTTTAATTTCTTCTAATGTTACAGATATTGATTTTATTCCAACAAATAAATCACTACCATTTCCACCAACACCTCTATTTTTAGCATTACTACCTATCTTCTCTACGTTTTCATGGGTAAGAATATAAGTGTTATTAGGCTCTGGAGTAATTAATTCTAACCTATTTATGAAATTCGTTTCTATTTCATCACACTCTAATTCATCTGAAAAAATGACGTGTATTTGCAATTTTGATCCTTCGATAATTACTGATGTTCTAAATTCTATATTTGGAAATAATTTTATAGATTTTACCTTTTTTAAAAAATCTGTATCTTCTTCTATTTCTTTTTTAAAAATCAAATTTAATTTGTTATTATTATTAAGAGTTTCTCTAATATATTTATAACCATCAATAAAATAATAATCTGTTATCCCTATTGCTGCAATTTCACAATTAATTGCTTCCTTGAAAAGCTTATTAATAAAATAATACATTTTCTTATCTATATTATTAAGTGAATTATAATCCTTTTCCCCTAATGAAGATTTCAAAAATTCTTCATAGTTTGAATTTAATTTATAATTTTCATTCAATATAGACATAGGTGTGTGTACATGTAAATCCCATTTTCTCCATAAAGATCCATATTTACATTTCATATAATTTAATCTCCTAAAATTTACTATATACAATATTTTAACTTTTAATTATCTTAAAGTTTTTTTTCTTAATTTCATTTTAGTACATATTTGTCATTATTTAATAACTTCTATTTAATTATGGTTTAATATATTTTTAAATCTTTTAAATTATTTTGCTACTTATATCCCTAATCTAATTATATTTCAATTTGTTTTTCAAAATATATTATTATTTGTTGCAAAAAATAATTGTTTTTACTCAGCACCCAAAGCTTTGTAAACTGCATCATTTGGATTCGAATAGAAAATTAAATTAAATGATCCTATTAATTCTGCAGGAACACTTGCTAAATCACTTGCTGATATCATAGGTAATAAAACTTTTTTCGCTCCGCTATCTAAACACACTTGTAAACTATTCGCAAGCTCATCTACCTTAATAAGCGTCCCTGCAATAGTGATTTCTCCAAGTACTGCTAAACTACTTAATACTGGTTTACCTAATGCTACAGAGCATAATGCAATAAGGGTAGGAAGCGCTAATCTATCTGTCATACCTATACCCTGAAGATCTTGATAATTAATAATATAATCTTTGGTTGTTGTGCTAATATTTCCACTTATACTATTTGAATTTGCTTTTAAATAATGAAATGCAGTCATCACAGCTTCTTTATTTCTTCTATCAGATTCTAAACCAGTAGGGTTAAACTTTCCACTTCCAGGCATCATCTCAGATTCTAACCTAAATACACCAAGCATATCAGTTTTTCCTCTTGCTACAGTATATACCTGTCCAGGATTACATAATCCTTCTGGAATAAGCTTCCCTCCACCTTGTTCTGGAACAGATACATAATGTTCTTCAAATGTTTCTTTATCAATATATGAAAAATTCACATCATAAAATTCCATTCCACCAAGTTTCTTTAGTTGTTCTTTTACTCTTCTTCTCATTTCAAGAGAAAACTTTAAGATTTCTTCTAAATCTTCTTTACTATATTCTCCATGAGGATATATAAGCTTTATTAAACCGCCTACCATTTTTCTTACAGCAATAGTGTCTCGTTGGTTTAAATCCTTGCCAAGATTAAAATATTTATCAATAGCATCTCCATATTGTTCTTTTCGTAATTCTCTAATAAATTCCGCAAGATAATCAGTAATAAAACCATAATCATTAGTAAAATGATGAGGTCTAAATTTTGGTACTTCCCAACCTGGTATATAACAATGAATACGATCAAGAAAAGCAGTATCTGTCCCCATTTCCTCAGGAAATGGAGCAAATAAACTTGATGTTTTTAATAATACATCTACGCTTTGATTAATATTTCCCACAAAAACCATAGAAGCACTAGCTGCCTTTTCCTCTTTACCACGGGCAAAAGACCCAGAAGCCATATAGTCTTTCATTATTTGAATTCCATCTTTATCTTTAAATTTAATACCTGCTACTTCATCAAAAGCAACACAATCCCAAAGTCCTACTAAACCTACAGTTCTTCTTGCCATATTATAGAAAAGATTTGCTACTGTAGTTTGACCGCCTGAAACTAAAATACTATTAGGAGAAATTTCTTTATAAATATGAGATTTACCAGTACTTCTTGGGCCAAGTTCACAAAGATTAAAGTTGTTTTCTACTAATGGTATTAAACGTGCTAATAATAACCATTTTTCTCTATCAGTTAGCATATCAGGTTCCATACCTGTAGAGCGTAACATTATTTTTATCCACTCTTCTTTAGTAAATTCTTTTCTTCCTTCTTTCAATTCATCCATATCTACATGAGGCATCTGAATAGGTGTTAATTTTTGAATATGAATAGGTGTTGCTCCTTTATCTTCTTCTATGTATTCGTATTCAAGTTGGACTATACACCATATTCCTCCACCAAGTAATCTATCATACTTACTTGGATACTCTTCAGAAATTGGTATAGCTTTTACCCCTAAATTTGAAAATTCAGCTTCATAAATATCTTTATTAATATTAAGATTTACCGTAATTTTATCTATAACAGTATAAGTCCCTCTTTGGCGCAATAAAGATAATATTTTTTGTGACTCATCGGGTCTTACATAATTATCCGTAAGAATTTGTTTAACATTTTCAACACCTTCTTCAATTACTACAGGGTCATCAGAATTGCAATATTGACCTAATAAAAATTCTAAAACATAAACTGGTACATTTGCACCTTCTTTTATAGATTTAGTTAAATCTTTTCGGACTATTTTTCCATCAAAATAAGTCCTAAGTTTTTTATTTATTATTTCATTAGGGCTTTCATTCATAATTTCATCCATTTCTAACCCTCCTCGTATTAAACAGAGAATCCAAAATCATCTGCAAAAACAATATCTATAATTACTTCTTTACGATATACTTCTAAGCCTTCCTTATCATCATAAATTACTAAATAATATTTTTGTAATCTATTATAAGATTTATTTTTAAAATTAAATCTAAGTCTAAATTTACGTTTGATTGTTTCAGTTTCTTCTTTATCTGCAACCACAATATTTTCATTAGATATCTTTTCATTATTTTCAGAAACAAAATATACTCTATAATTTGCTTTTTTCACCATATCACTAACAGGCTCTGTTTGAACAAATTCAAGTATTGTAATTAAATTAGTGATTTTATTTAACGGGCTTACTAAATCAAGTTTTGCTTTTGTAGTTTCAACTTTTCCTCTTTCTACCTTAACTTCAATTATAGGTATAATCATTTCTTGTGGGGAAGAACCTCCATGAACATAATTTTGACCAGATCCAGAAACTTTAAAAATATCAGAACCTAAAGGAAACGAAATCACTCTTTTATCGTTATTTCCCAATATTTCTCCAATAGTAATTGAACATACTCCATCTGCATTAACCTTACTATCACCTATAACATATCGTTGACCTACACTATTTGATATAGTTTTCTCACCTTTAATTTTGTCATTTGCTTGAATTTTATTTCTTTTATAAATAAATCCATGATCACTTGTAATAATAAAATTATGCGTGTTTGCCTGAGAAGAAATTCTTAAAATAAATTTATAAATTTCATCTATAGCTTCTTCACAAGCATTAAAAACTTCATTTTCAGTAGCTGCATTATCACCACGAGCATCTATTTGATTATGATATACATAAACAACTTCTTTACCAGTAAAAATAGTTCTCAATTCTGCTTGTTTCATATTTTTTACAACATCAAATTGTATACATACACTATTCTTCTTATACCTTTGCAATATTGTTTCTCTTTGAACAGTAGTTTTACATGGCTTTTCATCTATTAAAACATCATATGAACTATTAAACTCAAGCTTTCCATATGGTAATAATGATGCCATGCCCAATGATGTATAAGATGGTAATACCCCTTGTAAAGCATTAATAGTAGCTTCGCATTTAGCATTTGCTTGTAACTTTGTACAAAGACTATGACCTACTTCATAACGAAGTGCATCAGATATAATTACAACTACTCGACTACTAGAATATTTAATATATTCATTATAAAAATCTTTTTGTTTTATTAGACCAAAACCTTCTTTAGATTCCATAAATTCTTTATTCCAATTTACAATAATAGGATTTAAATATTTATTAGTATAAATATTTTCTACTAATTCTTTTAAGTTTTCAAAAAGATTTTTATTATCTAATTTATCATAATGATAGTAGAAATACCTATATCTTTTATCAATTTTATATTCTTCATTTAAATATCTATTAACAATATTTTTTATGCCGATTTCATCACTATATATTCCTTTAGATATTATATAAAAAGCATTTTCAATAACTAAATATTCATTTTTAAAGTTTTTACCATAATAACCTTTTCTTCTTAAAGTACATACTTCTGGTATAGATAATCCATTGTATTTTGCACCTATATCTTCGTTTTCAAGCCTTTGTATTAAATTTTGTATTATAAGATTATCAATTTCTTCAAATAAATTAAAATTTATTAGTTCTGAAATATCTATTCTTCCAAAATGTTCTTTTCCATTAATAGCAACATATATTTCTTTAGATATTTTATTAAATATATCCTTATACAAATAATTGTTCTTAAACCCATCTAAAAAAACTATTATATTGTTTAGCTTATAAGATATTAATTGTTCCCATATCTTAGGTATGTTTTCATCTAGAATTTTAGTGGCATAAGTTACAAACATAGTAATAACAAGTTTTTTAAGTGTTGGGTTTGAATCATTATATCCAAAATTTTTATCTATACTTTCCCAAAAAGCATTAGTAAGATTATATTTTTCAAATTCAGATAAATATGTATTTTTTTCAAAATTATCACACAATATTGTTCTTAAAATTTCTTCAATTGAAATAATTTTGTTATTACAAATAGAACTCATTAGTCCTAATTCAATTGTTTCCTTATTATAATGCTCTATATCTAATTCATAAAATTTTTTAGTTCTTTCTTTATTTCTAAAAAATTGAATATGAGCATTTATTACTTCTATAAATTTATCATTAATACCTAAATCTAATGCAATTAATGTAGCACGATCAGCAAAAAACTCCTTAGAATAAAGTATAGTATCTAAGAGATGATTTTCTCTATCATTAGGTTTTTCAAAAGGTGCATAAATAAGATAGTTAGTTTTAGTATCTTCGCATTCTAAAAAATGTTTGACATAAAATTGATTATCTTTTTTTAGTCTTAAAATTTTAGCATTTTCAAATTCCATAGTATCAATATCATCTTGAAATTCTGCATTTTTATCATACCAAAAGACTAATTTACGATTATCACCTTTAAATTCATCATTTAATTTATCTATAATTTGTTTTAAGTTCATTTCTGCCATAATTACACCCTAAATATTTGCTAAAATCTTTATTTTCTTTCCTTCTTTTGAAGTTTGTACTTTATCATGATTTACTTTTACACCATCATCTAAATCTATATCAATACGAGCATTAGCTAAGTGAGCTATTTTTTCATCATAATCTTTTGTTTCTTTTAGTTGTTTTAATAATTTTTCTTTATTTTTAGTAGCTTTGGATATTTCTCTATTATCTTTTGTGTTTTCAATTATTATATCCATATGATTTATTTCATTTTCATATATTTTTTGTACTTTATGTAAATAATCTACACGAACACGTCCAATAGTATCTTTATTCCAACGATGCATATAGCAAAGAGCTTTAAATCCATTGTTATTCCCACTATCAAACATCCAATAAATTGGTCTCTTTTTATATATCTTATTATGATCTTCAATAAATCCTTTTAAGAAATAATTACGAATCTTTTCTCTACTAGTATTACCATTAGTACCTAAGGCATCAGCAATAAAATTTAAATTTTCTTCAAATGTTTCTATTCCGTAAACTTTTTTTAGCCAAGCACAAAACAATCCTACTATATCATCTTTTAAATATGCTCTATCAGTTATAGGTATACAATTATCACCGTCAGGAATAAATGTATGGTATTTACTTTCATCCCAATCTCCTCCAGCATATGCTAGTCCTTCAACATCAAGAGAGTATCTTCCAAACATACAACCAACAGCATATGAAATTAATGATTTAATAACATCTTCTTTAGTTTGTATATATACATTGCCCTTTATATCATCATAAATATCTTCTTTTGTATTGAATACTTTGGTTACAGTAATATCTTTATCAGATACTTCTGGTGTTAATTCTTCTTCTAATTCATATATACTAATAAATATTCTGTTTAATTCTTCTTCATTTTCTTTTAAACTATTAAATCTATCATTACATTCAAGCTTCCATTTTTCAAAAGATTTTTCAACAGTAATTTCACCATTAATTAATGGATGACAAGTAAAATCCCAAGAGGTTTCAAAGGAATCCCAGTCTATTTTGGTTAATTCTATATTTATTTTTACTTTTGAAATAATATTTGAATTATTATTCACTTCGCTTAATACTGGAATTCTTGAAATATCTCCAGACTGAAAATTAATTGTTGGAGCCAATAATACCAAGATTTTTAATGCGACTTTTGAATTTAAAAGTCCTAAATACCTAATTATATTCTCTCTACTTGCAAATAATGACATTCCTGCTATATCAGAAAGATTGTTTTCTTTATATCTAAATGAAATTTTATTTGACGTTATTAATGACCAAGATAATGAGGGGACAAATTTTAATTCTTTAGGATAATCTTGAACATTTCTTTTATCAATTCTTGCATTATTGAATATTTCATATCCTTCGTTTTCCCAATTAACAACATAGTCATTATTTCCATACCATTTTCTATATATACCACCCTTATTGTATGGAAACCACTTTGCTAAAGATATTTTAGCTTCTTCATAATTATTCATTGATGAATTAAACTTATTTATATCTACTTCCCACCAAATTCTTAAAAAACGATCATTATTTCCTGTTTTCATTCCATTTCTAGTAATTGCAATAGACCCTAAACTTTTCCCGTAAGAAAAAATATTTATAATTCCTTTTGATGCCCAATAAGCTATAGGTTTTCCAGGAATTTTAGAAAAGTTACTTTGATTTGAAATATATCTATTTTCCTTCGCAAGGAACATTTCCTCCTTACCTTGTTGTGTATTAGGGTCAATCAATCTACAATATACACCTTTATATTGAGGTAAATAACTATTGCGCATTACAAACGCTGTTGTTTGAACAACTTCGCCTCCTATTTCTTCAAAAGCTCTTGAACCCAAATGAGCCATACTTATTAAATCTTTATATAATATCTTTTTCCTCAATTTTTCATATGAAGAAATGAACATCCAAGAATGCATAGTTATCATGGCTTGAAAACCATTTTTAATTGTCATGTCATTGCATTTCTCAATAAACGCAGCAAATAAATCTGATTTTGAATCAGGGTAATATTGTTTTAAATAATCATATAAAATTGGTCCTACTGCACTTCTTTTTAAATATGGTGGATTTGTAACTACTACTTCATATTTTTGTACAAGTATCTTAGCTTGTTTAATTAATGGTCTTAAAATCGTAAAAATATCATCATATTCCAATACATCAATAAGTGTTTCTATATTTTTCGTTTTTTCAATAATATTAAGTTTATTTTCAATCACTATTAAATCATCGTATGATATTGAAAATTTTAATAAACTACCATATTCATCAGCATACCTAAATTCATCTATTAATTTGATTGCAACATCCTTTACTTCTTCTAATCTTTCAAGAGCAGATAATTTTATAACTTTGCTACTATCTATGTAACAAAGATTTGGCTCTACGTTATTATTAAATATATCTCTATTATACTGACGAGCTTTCATCATAATAGAAAAATAAGAAAGCTGATATGCACGCTTATCTATATCTAATCCATAAATATTATTTTTTAATATTTTATAAGATGCATCTTTTTGCGTATATCCGCAACTTACATATATTTGCATAAAAACATCAAAAGCATAAACTAAAATATGACCACTACCCATGCATGGATCTATTAATTTTATATCTTCAATATTTAAACTTTTATAACTTTCTTTAATATTCTCAAGCTGAATTTTTACTTGAGATTCTTGTTCTGCTTCATCAATATAATACTTCCATTTTGATTTTAATTTCTTGTCATCATTACCATCTATCCATATTCTTCCTAAAGAATTTTCTACCATATATTTTACAATCCAATTAGGAGTGAAAAATTGAGTAGCCGCAGGAATATCTTGTTTAGAAATTTTAGTACCTTTTTCTCTTGAATTTACTTTTTCTTTTAGCTTAATATTATAAAACTGATATAGCCATCCTATTATTTCTATTTGTCCTTCTTTTTCAATATTAAAATTATCTTCATTTATATCATTAACTAATCTATAAACTATTCCATCTTTATCTGTAAAAGATATTGTTAAAAGAAGTTCAGTATAATCATCTGTTTTTTCAAATAGCTCGGGAAGAATGTCATATAGATGATTACATTTTTTTATAAATAATAAACGAAACAACTCATCTAATTTATTATCAAGTTTTAATTTTATAATATTATCTTCCTCTTCTTCAGAAAATTCTAAATCCGTATCAAAAGGGTTTGTTACAATATCCGGTTCGTTCTTGCCTTTTGTTTCAGATGATAAAACTCGAACACTAGAAGGTAAATATTCATTTACCTCCATAAATCTGATTGCTATTAATCTATTAAACCAAGTGTATGCAACCTCTTCAACAACTTGATTAAAAGCTTCTTTATAATTGTTAGTTTCTTTTACTTTATCTTTAATTTTTCTAACTAGGTCATTACGTTGAGATATTTCTTTTCCAGAAATTGAAACATAATTTTTAGTACCTACATCAAAAAAGTGTAAATCATTTGTAGATTGAGGAAGTTTTTCAACTATGTCTTTATCAGTAATTCCAAGCATAGCAGCTTTAGTTTTTATATCATCAATCAATTTTTCTCTTGCCCAAACTGCAAAATTCTTAATCGCTGTCTTATCCATAGTTTAAACCTCCCTTAAAATTCAATAT
>JAAYSZ010000026.1 GCA_012523895.1 Erysipelotrichaceae bacterium | reverse complement strand
GCTTTTTTTAGCTACTCAATATCAATTAATTTACCATCTTTTAGAAACAATCTAGAATCTGATAGTTTACTTACTTCATCACTATGTGTAACAACAATAATTGTTTTGCCATATTTTTCAGTAAGCATTTGGAATATTTTTACTATTTCATTTGCAGTTTCTGTATCTAAGTTTCCAGTAGGTTCATCCGCAAAGATTAAATCAACATTACTTGCCATACTTCTTGCAATCGCAACTCTTTGTTGTTCTCCTCCGGATAATTTGTTAATAGTTCTATCCGCCTTACTTTGAACTATTCCAACCATTTCTAATAATGCATATCCTAATTCTTTATGATTTTTAGGTAATTTATTATCTGTTTCAGTCATTGCGACTAATACATTTTCTATACCTGTTAAATAACTTATTAGGTTATAAGATTGAAACACTATTCCCATATTGTTTCTTCTATATTTATATAAACCAATTTCATCTAAGCTTTTACCTTTATAGTAAATCTTTCCTGAATCTTGTTTATCTAATCCAGCCATTATACTTAACAAAGTTGTTTTCCCAGAACCAGATGGTCCTAAGATTGTATAAAATTTTCCTTCTTCAAATTCATAACTTAAATCTTTTAATATATCTCTTCTAAAACCACCATCTTCATATCCATATTTAATATTTTCTAATTTAAGAACTGTACTCATAATTACCTCCCTAATTAGTGCTAAGCAATATTTGCTTAGGATTTAATCTCATTATCATAACTGATGGAACTAGAATTGCAATAAATACAACGCCCAATCCAAATACATATATTTCAGCTATTAGTATTGGATTAACACTTACCCTATATTCATTAAATAAATCATCTTCAGTTATTGTAGTAAAATAATCTGTTGGATCATGCCATGAAGTACTCATCCAATAATCATCTTGTGATTCTTCTTGTTGGGATTGTTGAAATTCCAATACCTTATCTCCAACTTGACCTGCAATCATTGAACCAGTTACAACAGCTAACGTAAATCCAATAAGAGCCACTATTACAAGTTCCATAAATAATTGTAGTACAACCTTTACTTTACTTACTCCAAGGGATAGTAATACTCCTATTTCATACTCTCTTGTTTTAAGAGTTAATGCAGTTACAAGTGAAATAATAACAATTGCATTTACTCCTACTATCCAAACTATAACATTTGCGAAAAAGCTCAATGTATCTAATGGTTTCGCCATTGTTTTAAATGATTCATTGTTTGCATTTAGCATAGTATATGCCGCAAGATTACCTTCATTTCTTTCTATAAATGCATCTACATTTAATGGATCATTTAATAAAATTACAACCTTATGAGGAGATAAATAATCATCTAATTTTGGTCCTTCATAATCCATATCTGGATACATTTCTTTTTCAAATTCAAATAATTTAGAATGTTTTTCATACATATTATTAGCCATTGTAGTTAATGGAATATATATAAAGTTTTTAGGACTTTCATATGGAGACATCCATTTAAAGTTTTCTGAGTTAGGATCAACATCATTTACAGTTGAATAAATTCCTATAACTTCATAAGAGTCATTCATATCTTCTTGTGTAATTTCAAACTGTGAATAATACCCTCCATTAGAAATGTCATCATTTGATAAAATGATTTCATCTCCAACCTGTAAGTTATTTATATTCGCAAGTTCTTGTGATATTACTGCAACATTTGCATTATTATCTATTTCATCTTGAGAATAAAATCTTCCTTCTACAATAGTATTTGCGCCTTCTTCAAATTCAATCATATTAGGAATAATGTTTGTAAATACAAAGATATTAGGTTCTTTATATTCATGTTCATTTCCTTCTTCATCTACATAAGTACTAGAATAGCCTCCCTTTAACTCTTCATTACCTAAAGGTACATGTGTAAAGTTTTGGCTAAACATTACATAGTTTGTAAGGTAATTAAATGTTTCCACATCTTTATCCTGTGAAATCTTTAAAGCTGTATCTTTATCTATCTTTGGATAATTTTTATATGCTTCATCTATTTCATCTTGATCAGTAAGTGATTCAGTATAAATCCAATATGCTTCATAGTCTACTTCATAACTTACAACAGCTCTCATTTTTTGTCTTGTAAGAGTTTTTGCATTTTCTGCAGCTTGGCTTATACCTAGACCTAAGATAACTAAATTTCCTATAAGTAAAAATGTAATTCCTAAAAGTACTGATTTTGTTGGTCTTCTTGTGACATTTTTAAATGCTCTATTTAAGAAATTCATTGTTTTTCTCCTTTGTGTTTAATTTATAACTATGGTTTTGTTTTTGGTATTGGCATATCAGAATATGAAGTAATATAACCACTTAATTTAGATTCGATTTTCATATAATTTGCATTACTCAAATCAATATTTATAATAGCAGTTCCAACTTCGTTTGCAGTTCCAAATTCATTTGCATTGTTACTTGCAGTAATAGTTACTGTTGCTCCTGGAGTTGTTTTAATGAAAACTGTAATATTAGATTGATAAATTTCATCACTATTTATTACTTCAGGTTTTGCTACAGTCGGTATTACCGTAGGCTCAACCTCTTCAATTTTTCCTAACGATACCTTCATTCCAATTTTCGCATCTAATGGAAGCGGTCTTTCACAGCCTCTAGAATATTGACTATTACCTGGAAGTTCATTTCCATTTACATCTGCACAAACATATTCAAGTATTCCACCTTTTTTTACTGTATCGCTATATTCCCCCTGAATCCAAGGTCCTGCATGTATGTTTGCACCCTTATAATTCCACTCATCAACCTTCGCAATAAGTTCCATATAATTCAGACCATACCACTCATCACTTGATGTCTGTAATACTGGTAAATATAAAGAAACTGTTAATTCTAATACTTCACCTTGATCTACAGCACTATTTGGTGGTATTGATTGAGCTATTACATTTCCATAAGGTGCCTCATTGTAAACTTCTTTTTTAACTATAGTAACTTTACTATCTGGTGCAGCACTCCATGCTTCTAACATTGTTGGTGTATATCCAACAAGGTTAGGAATCTTAACTGCTTTACCTTTAGAAACAATTACTTTTATTGTTTCATTTTGTTTTATTGCTGTTCCTGATTTAACATCTTGAGAAATTACATTTCCCACTGCAACAGTATCGCTATAAGCTTCAGTTTTTTCTAAATTAACCTTTTTACTGCTAGCCCATGTTTTCATTTCCTCAAATGATTTATTTGTGAAATCCTCTATAGTAACTTGCCCTGCAGGAGCTTCACCTTTAGAAACAGTTATATTTAAATTTGTTCCTCTAGTAAAATTATTTTCACTAATATTTTTTAAATCAAACTTAATAACCATATCCTTTTCAACAGTTGTACTATACTCTGTTACAACCTTTGTTTTTAAAAGTTTGTTTTCCTTAATCCAATCTTGGATTTCATCCATTGTCATATTTTTAATATCAGGAAAAGTAACTAATTCATCAGGATCTGGTCCATCTGAAGTCACAATAGATATCTTTGTATCTTTTTTTATCTTTGTATCTGGAGTAATACTTTGTTTAATAATTACATCCTTATCATATTCAAAATTATATTCCTTAGACACTACTACTCCAGTTCTATCAATCTCATACTGAGTAGCCCAAGAAGTAAATTCATTTATATCTTTGCCAATAAAATCAGGCATTTTAATTTTTGGCGCAAAGAAAAGAAAGTAGGATGCTATTACTACTAACAATAAAACAACTAAAATCCCACCTAAAATTTTTGGATTAAATGATATTTTATTTTTTTCAATTCTAGTAAAAGTTTCTTTTTCAAAACTATTAGGAGAACCATCATCAGATTTTTTAATATCTTCAAGTTTAGGTTTAACATCTTTACTTTCAGAATTTTTATCTTCAATTTCCTTAGCTAAGGCTTCCATGAAATTTTTATTGTTCTCACTCATAACTACATTCCTTCCACTTGTAAATTATATCACAACAATACATAACACTTTTTATATATTTCTTAATTTTTCTTAAGGTATATTAATCTTCAGCTTTAAGTTCAAAAACAATATCTCTAAGTTCTGCAGCTCTTTCAAAATCTAAAACTCTTGCGGCTTCTTTCATCTCTTTTTCTAAATTATTAATAAGCTCTTCTCTTTCAAGTTTATTAGGCTTAAGTTTACTCTTCATATATTTTACTGCCATTTCCTTAGTTTCCTTACCAGAAATTGCATCATGAACTTCTTTAACAACAGTTGTTGGAGTAATGTTATTAACTATATTATACTCCTCTTGTATTTTTCTTCTTCTATTTGTTTCATCAATTGCTTTTTTCATTGAATCAGTAATTGTATCTCCATACATAATTACTTTACCACTTGCATTTCTTGCTGCTCTTCCAATTGTCTGAATCAAAGATCTTTGAGACCTTAAAAAACCTTCCTTATCAGCATCTAAAATACACACAAGAGAAACTTCAGGAATATCTAACCCTTCTCTTAATAAGTTAATTCCAACTATTACATCTATCTTTCCAAGTCTTAAATCCCTAATAACTTCAATTCTTTCTAATGTTTTTGTTTCGTGATGTAAATATTGAACTTTATAATTTCTATGCATTAAATATTCAGTTAAATCTTCCGCCATTTTAACTGTTAAAGCAGTAATTAAAACTCTTTCGTTTTTTAAAACTCTTTCATCAATTTCATCGCATATATCATCAATTTGACCTCTTGTTGGTCTAACTTCTACAACAGGATCTAATAAACCTGTAGGTCTAATTATCTGTTCTACAACTTGATGATTAACTTTTTCAAGCTCATAATCCCCAGGAGTAGCACTACAATATATAACCTGATTAGTCTGTTCCTCAAATTCATGAAATCTCATAGGCCTATTTTCTAAAGCACTAGGAAGTCTAAACCCATAATTAACTAATGTTTCTTTTCTAGAACGATCTCCATTATACATTCCTCTAATTTGAGGTAAAGACACATGAGACTCATCAACTACGAGTAAAAAATCATCAGGAAAATAATCAAATAGGTTAAAAGGTCTATCTCCAGGTTTTCTACCATCTATATACATCGAATAATTTTCAATACCCGAACAAAATCCAAACTCTCTTAATGATTCAATATCATATAAACATCTTTGTTCAAGTCTTTCTTTTTCTAATAACTTTCCTTCTTTTTCAAAATATTCAAGTCTATCCTTTAGTTCAGCTTCTATACCATAAGTAGCTTCTATCATCTTTTCTCTTTCTCTAGCATAACCTGTAGCTGGATAAATAATATAAACAGTATAAGCATTAAGAACTTTTTTAGTAATTACATCAACTTCAGTAATTCTTTCAATTTGATCACCAAACATTTCAATTCTTATAATCCACTCATCAGTATGTCCTGGAACTATTTCTATTACATCCCCTCTAACTCTAAAGGTTCCTCTAGTTTGTTCCATATCATTTCTTCTATATTGCCTATCAACTAACTTCATTAATAGTTCTTTTCTATCAATTTCCTCACCTAATCTAATCGCAAAAAACATATCCCTATATTGATTAGGATCACTAGAAGCATAAATACATGCGACAGATGCCACAATAATTGTATCTCTTCTTTCAAGTACTGAGTTAACCGCAGCCATCCTTAACATATCCAATTCATCATTAATAGAAGCTGTCTTTTCTATGTATGTATCAGTTCTTGGCATATATGCTTCTGGTTGATAAAAGTCAAAGTTAGACACAAAATATTCAACTCTATTATTAGGAAATAGTTCCTTAAATTCCGCATATAATTGTCCAGCTAAAGTTTTATTATGAGAAAAAACTAAAGTAGGTCTATTAACTTGTTCAATTACATTTGCAATAGTAAAAGTTTTACCAGTACCTGTGGCACCCAGTAAAACTTGTTGTTTTAACCCATCATTTAGTCCATCAACTAACTTTTCAATGGCTTTAGGTTGATCTCCTGTAGGTTTAAATTTTGAAACTAACTCAAACTTATTCACTTAATATCTCCAATGCTTTTTGATATTGACTATCTCTTAATTTATTTAATGACCATTCTAATGATACAGCTGAATAAATAGCTTCAAAAGTATTACTATCTAGTAAACCTGAATCTTCGATTTCATGGTCTTTTTGAAATTCTTTTATCGCATTTTTTGTAGTTTGATTAAAATATCCATCAGTTCTATCTATGTTATATCCTAAAAACTCTAATGCCATTTGCACACTTGCAACATTTATATCAACACTATCAACATCTAATACTTCTTCACCCATTGAACCATAAACAGATGTTATAACTGGAGGCAATTTTACTTCAATATCAGGTTCTATTCCTTCCTTATTAACACAAACCCCACTAGGACTTAACCATTTAGAAGTAGTATATTTAAGGGCTGAACCATCTTTAAAAGATTGAGTTACTTGAACTGTTCCTTTTCCAAAAGATTTAACCCCAACAATTGTTACATCATCTCTTTGTTCTTTTAACGCAAGTGTCATCACTTCAGAAGCACTTGCTGTGTTTTCATTTATTAATACAACTATTTCTTCAATATTTGTATATTCTCCCTTAGTAGTTTTAGATAAATCAACACTACCATTTGAATATTCTTGTCGCATTATAACTGTTTGAGGAGGTAAGAAATAATTTAAAATATGCTCTAATGCATCTAAATATCCTCCACCATTATCTCTAAGATCTATAATAAGTTTTCTTAATCCTTGTTCACTCATAGCTCTTAAATAATCATCAACTTCATATTGAGTAGTATTTCCAAATTGATATATTTCTAGATAACCAATATCATCAACAACCATTTCACCAAAAGTTGTCGCATTTATTTGTGCTCTTATAATATCAAGAGTTATACTTTCTCCTTGTCTAATAAATTCAATCGTTACCTTAGTATTTTCTTTACCTTGTACAAGATTAACAATTTCTTCACTTGTTTTATGTTTTATTTCAATTCCATCTACTTTATGAATAATATCCCCCGCAAGAACTCCAGCTTCTTCTGCAGGAGAGTTTTTAAACACTTTTTTAACTATTGCATAATCATCCGCATTAAAAAATTCAACCCCAATTCCCACAAAACCCATATTAATATTTTGAGTAAATTGTTTAATTTCATCCGCAGACATATAAGTTGTATGAGGATCAACCTCTTCATTATATGTCATTCCATAAAATGCCTTGTCCATAATAGTATTCACAATATCTTCATCATCTTTTGCAAAATACCATTTATTGCTCATTATATTTAAAATATCAGAAAATTTATCATTAGCCTTTTCATTTGAAGTAGAATTAGATATTACATAACCACCATTACCATATCCAAATAAAAATCCAAGTAAAAAAACCACAACAAAACCAAGAATAATAACAATATTCTTTAATTTTTGATTTCTTTTTTTTCTGATTTTTTCCACTTCATCAGGCCAAAGATGTCTTTCTAACTTTACCCTAACTTTATCATCATTCATAATTTCACCTGTTTAATATTGTAACACCTATTATATGTAAGAAAAAGCGAGTAAGCTCGCTTATCCACCAAACACTGATTCAGGTTTAACTCTACAAGGAGCTCCTACTCCATTTTCACACAATCTACTTAATGCAGCTAATCCCCATCCAGCACCAAAGGCTAAATCACCATTCCAATTTTGAGCATAATTTGCAATAGAGCCACTACCTAAATAAAAGACTTCTATATGTAAGTGAGCACCAGTAGAATTACCACTAGACCCAACAGCTCCAACTCTTTCTCCTGCACTAACAATTGTACCCGTTGCAATTGGTGTTCCTGCAAGTAAGTGAATATATTTTACTGCATATAAATTACCATTGATATTTGTAAGTAAATATATTTGGTTTCCTCCACCATAAGAACCTCCAAGGTTACCACCACATGAGTTACCTAAATAACCAACTCCACACCCATCAACACTCTTTAAAATAACACCATTACCTACCGCAACTACTGTAGTTCCACTAGGAGCCGCAAAGTCCATTCCTAAATGAACTCCACCACCAAAACTAGCTGGATAGTGCCAAGTACCTGCAGTTACTCTTCCACCACTAAGAGGTCTCACAAATCCAGAAGACGCTGCTATTTCAACTAACTTAGATGCTATTTCAGCCATAGTATTTTTAATAGCTTCTAAGTTACCAGCTATCCTATTTCCTTGAGCTTCTAATTCAGCTGATTGTTTCATATATTCTTGTCTAACTATTTCAGCTTCTTGTCTGTATACAAGAAGTGTATTTTGTTTATTTACAATTTCTTGTTTTTTACTATCAAGTTCTGCTTTAGCTACTTCTAATGCATCTTTTGCGATATTTAATTGAATAATCATGTCCGCCATTTGATCTAAAGTAGCTTGATCATAACTTAATATAGAATTAATTCCATTAGTCCTTCTAATTAAATCATTAAAATCCTTAGCTCCAATAAGAATATCTAAATACTTATTAATTCTCATTGTTTTTTGAGCTGTAATCATTCTATTTTTAAGTTTCTCTTTTAAAGCATCTATTTCAGCTTGTTGAGCTGCTATTTCTTCTTCCTTAATCCTTATTTCTTCTTGTTTTATAACTATTTCACTATTTAATGCATCAATTTCTTTTTTAAGATTAGCGATTTGAATATCATAACCTCTAATCTTTTCCGCATAAATTTTAATATCTTTTGCGATTTCTTCTCTTTTAGCTTCAATCTCTTTTAACTGTTTATTTAAATCAGTAGATTGACTAGCCATATAATTCATAAAAGCCTTACAAATAGTTACTTCTTCAGGTGTTTTTTGACTATCAGGCTTACTACACATTTCAATATATTTATCCTTATCAGTATCAAAGTCTTCTGCTTTAACAATTAAAACAGAAGAAAGACTTAAACATATTGTAAGTATTAATGTAAGTATTTTTTTCATTATCTTTTCCACCTTAAATATTTATTTACAGAAAAGAAAGAACCAACAAGACCTACAGCCATTCCAATTAAAAGTAATATACCCCCAATTTTTAATACAAATGGATGAGGTGGTATCATTACAAACATCTTACTTATTATTACACCATCCATTATTCTATATAAATAAATATATCCAAACACAGAAAGCATTATAGGAATAATAGAACCTAAAATGCCAATAATAATTCCCTCAATAAGAAATGGAGATCTTATAAAACCATTTTTTGCTCCAACATTTCTCATTATCGCAATCTCATCAGAACGTGCAAATATTGTAAGTTTGATTGTATTTTGAATCAAAAATATCGCAAGTAAACTTAAAGCTCCTGCAAGTATTCCTCCACCTGTTCTAATACTATTTAAAGCATTGACTAAAACTACGGCACTTTCTCCTCCATAGTCAATACTGTCAACACCTTCTATTTGTGCAATTTGATCAGCAACAACTTTTAAATTACTTCCATCTTCTACACTTACATAATATGCATTATGCATTGGATTATCTTCTCTAAATGGTTCGAAGACTTCTTTTTGTGCTTCATCTTCAAAACCATCTAAATAATATTGAAATTCATCTTCTTTACTACTAAATTTAACTTCATTAACACCTTCAATATTTCCAATATCAATCCCAATTTTATCCATTTGTGATTGTTCCTCATATGCATAATCAATCATTACAGCAATTTGAACTGATTGTTCAACATCTTTTGTAAATTGTTGAAGATTAAAAGAAAATATTAAGAAGATACTAATAATTAATAATGTAATAGTAACTGCTGATGCACTTGATATAGACATAGCCGCATGTCTTCCTACACCATAAAAACCTTCTTTTATGGGTCTAAAAAATCTACTAATCATGTTGAACATAACCTCCTTGTTGTAAGTCGGCAACTATATGTCCTTCTTCTAAAACAATAGTACGTTTCTTATGTTTGTTAACTAGAGGAAGATCATGTGTAACCATTACAATAGTTGTTTGTTCTTCTCTATTAATTTTTTGTAATAAAGCCATAATTTCATCAGACATTGCAGGGTCTAAGTTTCCTGTAGGTTCATCCGCAATTAAAACTTTTGGCTTATTTGCGATAGCTCTAGCAATCGCAACTCTTTGTTGTTGTCCTCCAGATAACTCACTAGGAAAAGAATTTCCTTTATCATCTAATCCTACTAAGTTCATTACCTGTCTAACTCTAAGTCTTATCATATCTTTTCTCATACCTATTACTTCTAAAGCATAAGCAATATTTTCAAAGACAGTTTTTCTAGGCAATAGTCTATAATCTTGGAAAACAACACCTATATTTCTTCTATATAAAGGAACCTTAGAATGTCTAAGCTTCCCAACATTGATACCAACAACATTAACTGTTCCACTAGAAGGTATTTCTTCACCATCTAATAATTTAATTAATGTAGACTTACCAGAGCCTGTTGGACCAATGATATAAACAAATTCACCTTGATCAATTTTCAAGTTAATATCATTAAGTGCATTCACTCCGTTTGGATAACGTTTAGATGCATGAATTAATTCAATCATTTTACCTTCTCCATTTCCAAATTATTATAACACAGTAATTTATACTTTAAATCCAAAACTGAAACCTTCTCCATGAACTGAAGTGGCATCAGTAGTAATCACAAATGCTTCCTTATCAATACTATTTACTATATCAATTAGTTCATTATACTGATTTTGAGAAACAACAACTAATATAACAATTCTTTTTTTACCAGTAAAACCACCAGTAGCTTCTGTTAAAGTTGTGCCTCTATCTAATTTATTATGAATTGCACTTACTATTTCATCAGGATTATCCGAAATGATTTGTACCGACTTACTTATACTACCACCAAATAATAACACCTTATCAATTGTATATCCTGTCGCAAAAACTGATATAAATCCAATTAATATTTCTTCTAATCCAAATGCTAAAAAACCAAGCATAACAGTTAAAGCATCAATAATAATAACTAAAGTTGAAACTTTAATATTTGTAACCTTATTCAATATAAGTGGAGGTATATCCATTCCACCAGTACTTGCCCCTGTTCTCATTACTATACCTATACCTACTCCAGCAATTAATCCACCATATAAAGATGCAAGTAAAGCATCTATTTCAAAAACTGGCATAAAATCCATAATTAAACTTAAAAATAATGGATAAAATACTGAAGACACAAAAGTTTTTATCGCAAACTCTTTGCCTAATATTAACCAACCAATTAAAAATAATGCAATAACTAAAAAATTAACAACTATTTCCTTGTTTAATCCCATTAAAGAATTAAAAACAACTGCGATACCTGCAACTCCACCAGATAAAATATTATAAGGTAAAATAAACACCGCAACTGAAAAAGCTAAAATAAAATTCCCTAAAATTATTAAAATTATATTAATCAATCTATTATTTTTCACATTAACCTCACATATTCTAATTCCATAATTATGGTATCATATTACAATGTCCAGGAGGATAAATATGAAAAAGTTTTATAAATTTATGATTTGGCTACTTGTAGTTTTATATATAGGATTCATTTTCGCAAACTCATTAATGGATGGAGAAACATCTGGAAGAATAAGTATGAAAATAGCACAAATTATTGTAGATTATTTTCAAAAACTAGAAATAAGAATGTCTTTAGCACTGTTTCATTCTTTATTAAGAAAGTTAGCACACTTTATTGAGTTTTTTGGTTTAGGAATTCTTGTAGGTATTGCAATTGCTACATGTCCTTTATTTAAATCAAGGATTATTAACTTTGTATTATTTTTAATTGCAGTACCTGTTACAGATGAAGTAATACAGTATTATGTACCAGATAGAGTATCTACTGTTAAGGATATGATTATAGATGCTAGTGGTATGTTAGCTGGTGGTTTTCTAGTATATGTAACATATTTAATTTTAAAAGACATTACAAGCATGTTGAAAAATGCCTAGTATAAAATATACATTATAGTCACAAGCTCTTAATTAGAGCTTTTTTTATTCATTAAAAAATTATATACTTTTTCATTAAAATCTTTTGCTTCTTCATAAGCACCATGTCCTAAATCATCATACATATATAATTTAAAATTTAATTTTTTTGCTATTTCTATTGAAGCTTCACTACCAACAACTTCATCATTTTTAGCTCCAATCACAAATACAGGGCACTTTATCTTATTTAAATCATCATAAGTATCACAAGTTAGACAAGATTTTACAAGAGTAATAAAACGCTTTTTATCTTTTGGTTTTTGAATAATAGTTAATAAAGGAATAAACAATTTATATTTTTTAATATATGATTGTGAATACATTTTATAAACCATATCTATTATAAGATTTTTCATATCATTTTCTTTAGTAAGTTCAATCCAATTATTAACTACACTTTCAACAGTTTTATTATTTCTAGATAAAGTTAATGCAAGAACTAATTTATTAACAAGATCAGGTCTATTAATAGCTATATATTGTGCAATCATTCCTCCTTGAGAAACACCAAATATATATGCATTTTTAATATTCAATTTATCCATCGCAAGACTTATATCATACGCAAAATCTTTTACTGTAATATCTTCATAAAGTTCTTTTCTTCTATCAAAAATATAAATTTTATAATCTTTAATAAATTTTCTATACATATAAGCAAGTAAAAAGCCTGCGCCTTTAATACCATTAGTATTAAGTCCTTGAATCATTATTAAAGGTTTATCTCCTTTTCCAAAGGTAATACAATCCATTTCTATATTATTAATATTTAATTTAAAAGTCTTAATATTAAATAACATACTTATCTTTATTTTTCCTTTTAATAACAATCTGAATTATTAAAGATATAATACTAATTAAAATTACTAAATCACTCGCCAAAAATGGTTTAAAGTAATAATTCCATTTATCATTTAAAATTACTATAGCTAAAATATATGAAATTATACATGATATTATATTTGAAATTATTAAGTATTTAATATCACATTTTTTAACAATATATATTAAATGTAAAATCACTAAAAAATAACCAAATACACAGCCAAAATAAGCATCAATAAATAATGATATAAATACTGTAGGTGTAAACAAAATAACATAATCAAATTTCTTGTTCATGTAATAATATTATCAAATATTTTATATTAAGAGTTATAATTGCTACTTTTTAAAAAAGTTTAAGTTTTATAACCTAAACTTTTATTTTTTATTGAGGGATAGGAATCTGTAACAACATCATAGTTATTACTGCTAATACCCATGGAAATACCCATATTGGTATTAATATAATTCCTTTATGATTTTCATAATGATACTCATCTACTGAAAATAGCTTTTTAGGATTATCTAAATAGTAAAGTTCCATTTTTTTTGAAGGAGTGTTTGGATCAATGAAAAAACAGTAATACTTTTTTTTCTTTCCTTTTAAGTCAATGTATTCATATGTTGCATGATAATACCATGAACTTTCTGTAACTTCCTTCCATACATCAATTAAAGTAGCTTCTATTACATTACCTTTTTCTTTAGCTTTCTCACCTTTTCTATCCCAACTTAACAAATAGTATACTTTATTAAATAAAGGAACCGAAATAAAGTGTGTCGCTATTAAAACAGTAAATACCGCTATCCATTTTACCCAATTAATTGGATCATCTGTAAACAGTTCAATAAGTCCATCTTTTATTTCATTAATATCATCCATATAATATTTCCTCTTATACCTTACTTACATAATAATCTTATCAACTGTTTGTTAAATACATATTAATTTAATTAAATAATGTCTACTTAAAAATCAAATAGATTAATAAATCACCAACAATTGCCAATATAACAGAAATAATAATTATCAATACTTTTTGATAAGGACGTTTACCAATTTCTCTTTGTTTTTGTATTTCATCAAGCAATTTTCCTTCAGAAAATGCCAATATTTCTTTATATGTTTGAACATTGTTTTCTTTTTTTATTTTTTCAATTTTCAAAGCATAATACATTGCTATAACACAAATTATTCCCCAAATAATAAATCCCCAATAATCCAACCAAATAAATAGTGGTACTGCACTTACAATTACAATAATAAGAATAAATGTATAAATTTTACTATAGTGATTAAACTTTGAAATTTCTTCCTTATTAATAATTTCTTTCATTCTATCAATATCTCCTTTAATTAGTTCATCAAGAGAGATTTGAAATACTTCACTTAACAAAAGCAAGCTGTTTACATCAGGATAATTTTTATCATTTTCCCAATTAGAAATAGTCTGTCTTGAAACATATATACGATTAGCTAATTCTTCTTGAGATAATTCATTTTCCTGCCTATATTTTTTTATTTGTTTTCCAAGTTCCATAATTTCACATCTCCTTGTGTCTTTATCCTAATCAAACAAAGATATTTCATCTATCAAAAGTCTTTGACATTGTATTATTTAGTACATACCAAAACTATTTTACATCAAAAATGGGAATTCAAATTCCCATTTTTTATCCTAATATTGCACTATCTGATAAACTATCAGCATTTTGTGAATATAAATCTAATATATCTTGAATACTCATATTCTTTCTTGACTCACCTTCAAGTATTTTTATTATTTTTCCATTAGACATGACTAATGTTTTATTTCCATATCTTAAAGCATTTTTAATATTATGAGTAATCATTAAAGTAGTAATATTGTTTTCTTTTACAATCTTATCTGTAATTTCCATAATTTGTTTACTTGTCTTTGGATCTAAAGCAGCAGTATGTTCATCTAAAAGTAATAGTTCAGGAGTTTCAATTGTAGCCATTAATAATGTTAGAGCTTGTCTTTGACCTCCACTTAATAAACCTACAGGAGCTTTAAGTCTATGTTCTAAACCTAAACCAAGTTTTTCACATTCTTTTTTGAAAAAAGGTCTATCAGATTTCCTAACACCAAAACCCATTCTCATTTTTTTTCCTCGACTATAAGCTAAACCTAGATTTTCTTCTATTGTCATACTAGGCGCAGTCCCTTTTAATGGATCTTGAAATAATCTTCCAATATATTTAGATCTCTTATGCTCTTTTTCATAAGTCATATCGTATCCATTATTATATATCTTTCCAGAATCAACTGTAACATTGCCTGCAATAGCATTTAATAAAGTACTTTTTCCAGCACCATTAGAACCAATTACACTTACAAAATCACCATCATTTAAAACTAAAGAAACATTATCTAAAGCTCTTCTTTCATTAATAGTATCCTTATTAAATATAACTGAAACATTCTTAATCTCTAGCATTTTTCTTCCTCCATTTTTCATATCTTGGTTTTATTGAAGGAATAAAGATTGCAAGTATTACAACTGCTGCACTAAACAATTTAATATCACTTGTAGGTAAACCTAATTGAAAAGCGTAAGTTAATATCAATCTATAAACAATTGCCCCTAAAAATATACAAATTAAATGATTAAATATTCCTCTAGTCTTAAATAAAGTTTCTCCAACAATAATATTAGCAAGTCCTAATACCAACATTCCTGTACCAACTCCTACTGTAGCTGTTTGAGTATATTGACCATAAATACATCCTGATAAAGCTACAATACCATTACATATTCCAAATCCCATTATTTTCATAAGATCTGTATTAACACTACTAGATCTAACCATTTCTTCATTGTCTCCAGTAGCTCTTAAAGACATACCTATTTGAGTTTTTAAAAATAAATATAAGGCTAAGATAATAATTGTATTTATTATTAATAATTGAATTAGCATTCCATAATCATATCCATTAATAATTACTTTATTTCTTAAACCATCAAAAATATTTGGTAAACCACCCAAATAAAGACTTGGTTTATCTTCCATAATATGAAGATTTATAGAATATAAGCCAGTCATAGTTAAAATACCTGCAAGTATTGCATGCATATTTAATTTTGTATGAAGTAAACCAGTAAATACACCAGTTAAAGCTCCACCAATTATCGCAAAGATTAAACCCAGAAAAGGCTGGCCTAGTAAAGTAAAAGCACTACTAATAGCTAAGCCAGTCACAAAACTACCATCGACAGTTAAGTCAGGTAAGTTTAATATTCTAAATGCTATATATAAACCTAGTGATAATATGGCAAAGATACAACCTAACTCTATGCCACCCATGACGGTAGTAAAATTCATTTCTATTCTCCTATTTCTACATATTTTGGATCATTTACAACATCTTCAGGAAGAGTAATGCCTAATGCTTCTTGAGTCTTTTTATTTACATAAATACTTAAATTAGTATCAAATGTTTCTACAGGAATTTCACTGATTGGTGTTCCCTTTAAAACTTTATCAACCATATTAGCTGTTTCAATACCTAAATCTGAATAATCAATTCCAACTGTCGCAAATCCGCCATCCATTACCATTGAATCAGCTCCTACATATACTGGAACATTATTTTCAATTCCAACAGATGCAAGTATTGGCATAGCTTCAGCAACTGTATTATCTGTAGGTACAAAAATAAAATCAACTTTACCTGCAATAACACTACTTGCTGTTTGAAGTTCACTACTTACAGAAATTGTAGCTGTCTCTAAATTTAATCCTTTTTCTTTTACATATTCTTGTAATATTTCTAAGTTAGAAACAGAGTTTGCTTCTCCAGCATTGTAAATGTAACCTACTGTTTTAGCTTCCGGATTTACACTTAATGCAAGATCTATGATTTGTTTTACTTTTACAGGATCACTTGTCCCAGTAACATTGTTACTTGTATCATCTAGTGCATTAACAACTTTAGCACCTACTGGATCTGATATTGCAGAAAATATTACTGGAATATCAGGTGATAATGATAAAGCAGCTTGAGCAACTGGTGTTGTTATTGCAACTACAATATCAACATTATCAGCTTTTAAATTTTGCATAATTGTAGGTAGGTTTGCTACATCACCTTGCGCATTAACAAATTTAATTACACAATTTTCACCATCCACATAACCTAAATTATCAAATTGTTCAAATATTGCATTTTTAATAATGTTTAAAGATGTATGTTCTACAAGTTGAACTACTCCTATTACTGGAACATCTTCACTTTGATTTGTCTGGGGACTAGAGCAACCTGCAACTACAATCACCATTAGAGTTAAAGCAATTTTAATTAATTTTTTCATTTTATTTTCCTCCTCTAATCGCAATTTCATAACTAGTGTATCTTATTAAACAAAAAACGCTTATCAACAAAGGACAAGCGTTATAACCTGCGGTACCACCTTATTTAGTAAGAACTACTCACTTTACGAAAATGCAATCACACTTTCTGTCTTTTAACGGTGACTTCCGTCTTGAGATACTCGAATAATCTTTCATCAAGCCCTCATGGGTCCATTTACAAACCGTCATCTCTACAAGGCTTCCACCAACCCCTGCTCTCTTTAAGTAACTAGTATGTTTTATCTCCCAATCATTGGTTTATTAAATATTAAGCTCTTAAAATGAAACTGTCAACAATTAATTTCTGAAAATATTTTCATTTTATTAAACTATCTTATTTTTTATAAATCCTAACTGTTCAATTTCTGATATTACAACATCGCCTTCTTTTAAAAATTTAGGAGGTTGAAATCCCATTCCAACACCACTTGGAGTTCCTGTCGCAATAATTGTTCCTTTTTTTAGCGTCATATATTTACTTAATTCAATTATTATTTCATCTATACTTTTAATCATGTATTTTGTAGAAGAATCTTGTCTTAATTCATCATTTATATATGTTTTTATTTTTAAGTCATCTATATTGCATTCATCAACAGATAAGATATATGGTCCCATTGCAAACATACCATCTAAACTTTTACCTAAATACCATTGTTGATGCTTAGTTTGTATATCTCTAGCACTATAATCATTTACAACCACATATCCAAATATTTTTTCTCTTACATTTTCTTTTGTACAATTTCTACAATCTTCTTTTAAAATAACACCAACCTCTGTTTCATAATCAAATTTATCTGTTTCTTCTTTATGACAAGAAACATCTTCTAAATAAGAAACTGTTTGATTTACTCTTTTTGAAAAATAAACTGTTGCTTCTGGTTTTTTAAAACTATCTTTTTCATATTGATTAGCTTCTAAAATATGATCTCTATAATTAAAACCAACACATAAAACATCTTGAAAAGGCATACTAATAGGAGCTACAATCTTCACTTCTTTCTTATCAATATATTCCCCTTTATAAGATGAAATATTATCAATAAGTTTTTCATAATCATTCTTATTTAATAAAAGCACATCATTAATATCTTTAAAATCATAGCCTAACGATGCTAATGATAATATTTTTTCATCATTTAAAACTCCTACACTTTGTTTATTATCTTTTATCAAACTAATCCATTTCATATTATTATTCCTCTATCTAATATATAAATATTTTATCATATTCATATTATCCCATTTGAATTACTTCAACTAATAATGTATTATTTTTAAATCGAGGTAAGCATGAATAAAAAATATTTAAAAAAATTTATATCTTATTATAAACCTTATAAAAAACTTTTCTTTATGGATATGTTTTGTGCTCTAATAGTTTCAGCAGTTTCTTTAATTACACCTTTAATTACTAGATATATTACAAATGTAGTGCTAAAAGGAGATCCTAGTAAAATAATGAGTACAATCATTACATTAGGTTTTATTCTACTTGCATTAGCTTTTATTGAATATGTATGTAACTACTTTATTACATATAAAGGACATCTTATGGGTGTATATATGGAAACAGATTTAAGAAATGAATTATTTGAACATTATCAAAAATTATCTTTTAGTTTTTATGATAATCAAAAAGTAGGACAATTAATGTCAAGAATAACTCATGATTTATTTCCACTAACAGAACTTTATCACCATGGGCCTGAAGACTTAGTAATATCTATTATAAAAATTGTTGGTGCATTTTTAATACTAATTAATATAAATATTAAATTAACACTATTAATATTTATCTTTATTCCAATTATGGTAATGATTGTATTTTATTTCTATAAAAGAATGAAATCAGCATCAAAAGCTAATAAAAAAGTGATTGGCGATATAAATGCAACTATAGAAGATAATTTATCAGGGATTAGAGTGGTAAAATCTTTTACAAATGAAGAAGATGAATTAGAAAAATTCAAATTAGATAATAAAAGGTTTATTAAAAGTAAAGATAATGCATATCGATATATGGCAGGTTTTCATACTAGTGTTTCATTAACTTCTAGTTTATTAAATATTGCAGTAATTATTTTTGGTTCAATGTTTATAAGTAGAAATGAAATAACACTAGGTGATTTAGTAGCCTATTTACTATATATAAATAACCTATTAGAACCTATAAGAAAATTAATAAACTTTACAGAACAATACCAAGAAGGTATTACAGGGTTTGAAAGATTTATGGAAATGATAGAAATAAATCCTGATATTATAGACAGTCCTAATGCAAAAGATTTAATTAATGCAAAAGGAAATGTAAAGTTTAATAATGTTTCTTTTAAATATGCTGAAACTAATGAATACGTATTAAAAAACATTAATTTAGATGTTAAAGCAGGAGAATATATTGCACTTGTTGGAGAAAGTGGTGTTGGTAAAACCACTCTTTGTTCTTTAATCCCAAGATTTTATGAAGTAACTGAAGGTTCTATAGAAATAGATAACATTAATATTAAAGATATCACTCAAAAATCTTTAAGAAGTAACATTGGTATAGTTCAACAAGATGTATATCTTTTTGCAGGAACAGTAATGGAAAATATTAGATATGGTAAACCAGATGCAAGTGAAGAAGAAATTATAAAAGCCGCTAAACTTGCTAATGCTCACGAATTTATAATTGAATTTCCTGATGGATATAACACTGATATAGGACAAAGAGGAGTTAAACTATCAGGAGGACAAAAACAAAGAATATCTATTGCTAGAGTGTTTTTAAAAAATCCTTCAATATTAATTTTTGATGAAGCAACTTCATCATTAGATAATGAATCAGAAAAAGTAGTTCAAGATTCTTTAGAAGTTCTTTCTAAAAATAGAACCACCTTTGTAATAGCACATAGACTTTCTACAATAAGAAATGCACAAAGGATAATTGTTTTATCTGATAGTGGAATTGCTGAAAGTGGAACTCATAATGAGCTATTAAAAAAAGATGGAATATACTCCCATCTTTACAACATGCAGTTTACTTAATATCTGATTGATACTTCTTAGATACTACAAACATATTTTTAAGAAATTCAACATAATATTTCTCTAAAGCCTTGTCTTTTAAATAGCCAAGGTTTTTATTTATGAGAAATTCTTCTCTACTAGAATCAGTAATGTCCATGTTATTTTCTTTTTTAAAATCTATAACATCTTTAACAGCTTTAAACCTTTTCTCAAAAAGTTCTACCATTTCCTTATCAATTTCTTCTATTAAAAGTCTTGCCTTCTCTAATTTACTTCCACCTTTACAAAACAAATCCATATTCAAGGCAATTCTTTTTGCATTTGCGATAGTTTCTACAACAGTTCTAGCACCACTAACAACATCTCCACTACCAAACACATTATTCATAGATGTTTCACCTTTTGAATCTGTTACTAGTAGTCCCCATTTGTTTATTTCTATGTCTGATGAAGAAACTAAATTTTTCTTAGTTGTTTGACTAACCGCAATAATAACACCATCACACTTAACTAACTTTTCACTATTTTCAACAATTCTTGTTTGAATCCTACCATTTTCATCTGTGTAATTTTCAGTATCACTAAATATTACTCCTTCATCCACAAATTCAACAGGAGCCTTAAATACTTCAAATTTAACACCTTCTTCTAATGCTTCTTCTATTTCACTTTTATTTGCACTCATGTTTTCAAATGTTTTTCTATAGTAAACTGTTACATCTTTTCCTTGTCTTTTTAGTGTTCTTGCCGCATCCATCGCAACATTACCAGCACCTATTACAACAACCTTTTCTTTAAAATCATAAGTTTCAGGCGATCTTAAAAAATCAATTGCATAATGAACATGACCAAGTGTTTCACCTTTTATATCTAATTCTTTAGGTCTACCAACTCCTGTACCTATAAATATTGCATCATATCCATCATTTAATAATTGATCTAAAGTTATTACTGTACCTATTAAAGTATTAGGCCTAATTATTACTCCTAAATCTTTTAATATTTCTTCATATCTGTCTACAATAGCTTTATCCAATCTAAAATCAGGAATTCCATATCTTAAAACTCCTCCAACTCTAGGATTTTCATCAAATAAAGTTATTTGATAACCTCTTTGCCCTAGAATTAATGCAACAGTCATCCCCGCAGGGCCTCCTCCAACTATTGCAATTCTTTTTCCATTAGATTCAGGTTTTTCTAATTTTAGATTTTTTAAATATTCTAATGAAAGTTCTTGTTCTATTTTATAAAATTCAACTGGGTCACCTTTTATTCCTTTAATACAATTTCCTTTACATTGAGTATCCCAATCACAAACTAATGAACATACACTAGAAAAAGGATTGTTTTCAAAAAGCTCCTTTTGTGCTTCTTCTCTTTTTCCTTCTTTGTATAAAGAAATAATTTTAGGTATATCTGTATTTATTGGACATGCTGCTTGACATCTAGCATTTTTACACAATAAACAACGATTTGCTTCATCAATATTCAAGTTTATCACCTCTTATACTGCACAATTATATCAAAAAGAATTATAAATAAACATTAAACTGCTTTTTGTGATAAAATTTTATAAATAAAGCTAAGGGGTGAGTTTATGAACGTTGTATTTATATCTCCAACATTTCCATTACATTTTTATCAATTTCCACGTGCTACAAAACGTGCAGGATTAAAAACGTTTGGAATTGCTGAAGATTACTATGATTCTCTTAATCCAGAATTAAAAAATTCATTAGATGATTATTATCAAGTTAATTCTCTAGAAAACTATGAAGAAGTTTATAGAGCAGTTGCTTACTTTTCATTTAAATATGGAAAAATTGACTATATTGAATCAAATAATGAATATTGGTTAGAACTAGATGCTAGATTAAGAACAGATTTTAACATTACATCAAGTTATAACACAGAAGATTTACACAGTTTTAAACTTAAATCAGGAATGAAATCATATTATGAAAAAGCCGGAATTAAAGTTGCTAGATATCATATGGTTTCAACTCTTGAAAAAGGAAAAAAATTTATAAAAGAAGTTGGATATCCAGTTGTAGTAAAACCAGACAATGGTGTAGGTGCTAGTGCTACATATAAATTATCAAATGATGAAGATCTTGAAAAATTCTATGAAATGACATTACCAACAGAATATATTATGGAAGAGTTTGTTCCAGGGGAAATAGTATCATTTGATGGTATTGTTGGACCTAACAGTGAAATATTATTTTATGTAACTGAAACATTCACAGAAAATGTAATGGAAATTGTAACTAATGCAAATGATTGTATTTATTACACAAATAGAAAAGATCCAGAAAACCTTGTTGAAGCAGGAAGAAAAACTATTGCTTCATTTAAACCTAGAAACAGATTTTTCCATTGCGAATTCTTTAGAATGTTAGAAGATAAACCTGGTCTAGCAAAAAAAGGAGAAATCATTGCTTTAGAAGTTAATATGAGACCTCCAGGAGGTTACACAACTGATTTAATGAATTATGCTCATGACATTGATGTTTACCAAATATATGCAGATATGTTGAGAGATGGTGCTATTGAAGTAGACTATGAAAGAAAGTACCATGCAACATATGTTGGTATAAGAGATGGTGTTAAATATAAAAATAGCCATGAGGACGTAAAAAAGAAATATGGCAAAAATATTTTGGTTTATGACAGATTACCTGATATACTATCTGGAGCAATGGGCAATAATTTTTATATCGCAAGGTTTAAAAAAGAAAAAGATGTTCTAGACTTTGCGAAATTTGTATGCGAAAGATAGGAGAATTGAATGGAAACAGCGTATTTTAACGAATATAGTCACAATTTAAAAAGAAATATGGAATTTAAGGTATACGGACATGGTGGTAGACCATGTCTCGTATTCCCTTCACAAAGTGGAAGATTTTTTGATTTTGAAAACAATGGAATGGTTCATAGTGTTAAAGAGTTTATTGATGCAGGAAGACTTCAGTTGTTTTGCATTGATAGTAATGATGATAACTCTTGGTCAAGTACACATTGGGATAATAGAAAAAGAATAGAAGCCCATGAAGATTATTACAATTATGTGTGCAATGAAGTAGTTCCAAGAATTTTTGAAATCAATGCCCAATATAATGGTGATTACTATTATAGTGGTTTATTAACTACAGGTTGCAGTATGGGAGCAACACATGCATTAAACTTCTTTTTAAGAAGACCAGATATATTTGATGGAGTTATAGCACTTAGCGGTGTATATGATGCTAGCTATTTCTTCCATGATTATTTTGATGATTTGGTTTATATAAATTCACCAATTCATTATCTTGAAGGTATGAATAATGATTATTACTATGTTGATTTATATAGACAAAGACAAATAATTGTTTGTGTTGGTCAAGGAGCTTGGGAAGAACCTATGATTACTGATACAGCAAGAATAAAAGAACTTCTTGAATACAAGAAAGTTCCAGCATGGATTGATTTTTGGGGTAATGATGTAAATCATGATTGGCCTTGGTGGAGAGTACAGCTACCTTATTTCATGCAACATCTTGTTTAATATAATCATGTATTTCGCTATTGCATTTTTAATTTAGTGTTGATATAATATTAAAGCACTAAATTTGCGCGTGTGGCGAAATTGGCAGACGCACTAGACTTAGGATCTAGCGCCTTACGGCATGGGGGTTCAAGTCCCTTCACGCGCACCAATATATATTATTAAAGTCTATTGAAATAATAGACTTTTTTTATTTCGCCTAACAAGTTATTGACATATGCCAATAACTTGTTATAATTTAGTTGATGGCATATGTCAATAACTAAAGGAGGTGAAGAGATGCCAAGAATGGATAAAACAGGACCTATGGGAATTGGGCCAAAAACAGGTAGAGGTTTAGGACAATGCAATAATGAAGATAACAAAACTATGCCTAGATTTGGAAGAAGAAAAGGTTTAGGTAGAGGCATGGGCAGAGGTTTAGGAAGATGCTTTGTAGCTAACGATAAGGAAACTTTATTAAACCAAAAAAACTTCTTAGAAAAACAACTTGAAGAAATAAACAAAGAATTAGAAGACAAGTAATGGAGGTATAAATTTATGGCTAGACCAAGAAGACATAGAAAAGTTTGTTCAATGCCAAAAAACAATAGATTTGGCCCTTTAGGAGTTCAAGCTAACAAAAAAAATAAAATAAATATGACAGTAGATGAATATGAAACAATAAGACTTATTGATTTTGAAGGTTTTACACAAGAGGAATGTGCAAATCAAATGGGTGTTGCTAGAAGTACTGTTCAAGGTATTTATGCAGAAGCTAGAAAAAAGATAGCCAAATCTATTGTTGATGGTGAAATGTTAATAATTGAAGGCGGAGAGTACAAATTATGTGAAGAATCTGAAGGTTTTTGTGGTCGTGGTTGCCATAAACGTAGACGTAATGGAGGTGGAGTATGAAAATAGCTATTCCAGTAAATGAAAAGAAATTAGAATTAAATGTATATGAGTCATTTGGAAGAAGTCCTTACTTTTTGATTTATGACACAGAAACTAAAGAAAGTGTTTATATTGATAATATTGGTGCATCAAGTACTGGTGGTGCTGGTATAAAAGCAGCTCAAGTTATTGTAGATAATAATGTTGATGCTTTATTAACTGTACGCTTAGGACAAAATGCTGCTGATGTTTTAAATTCTGCAGATATTAAAATTTATAAAACAATTGATGGTTCAATCCAAGATAATATTAATGCGTTTGTAGATAATAAACTTTCTTTATTAGATGAAGTTCATTCTGGTTTTCATAGACACGGAGGCAATTAATATGAAAATTGCTGTGCTAAGTGGTAAAGGTGGCACAGGTAAAACACTAGTTTCAGTCAATTTAGCTTCAGTCGCAAACTCTTCTATGTATATTGATTGTGATGTTGAAGAACCTAATGGCCATTTATTTTTAAAACCAAAAAATATTACTGAAAAAAATGTGAATGTAAAAATACCACAAGTCAATAATGATCTATGTAATGGGTGTAGGAAATGTGTTGATTTTTGTAGGTATAACGCTCTTGCATATATTAAAGACAAACTAATTATTTTTGATGATGTATGTCATTCTTGTGGTGGTTGTACCTTAGTTTGTCCAAATAATGCAATAAGTGAAAAAGATAAAACAATTGGAAAAGTTCAAAAAGGTATTTCAAATCAAGTTGAAATACATACAGGCATCTTAAATGTTGGTGAAGCTACAGGAGTTCCTATCATTAACGCACTACTTTCAGATAAAAATAATGATAAGTTAACAATCATAGATTGTCCTCCTGGAAGTGCTTGTGTAGTTATGGAAAGTATAAAAGATGCTGATTACTGTATTTTAGTAGCTGAACCTACCCTATTTGGTGCACACAATCTTAAAATGGTATATGAACTAGTTAAACTATTTAACAAACCATTTGGTGCAATTCTTAATAAATGTTTAAATGATGAAAATCCATCTGAAAAGTTTTGTATTAAAAACAATATAAAAATCTTGGGAAAAATTCCTTTTGATAATGAACTTGGAAAATTAAATTCAGAAGCAAAAATCATTGTAAAAGAAAACAAAAAATATTATGATATGTTTTCTTCTTTACTTGATAAAGTTATTAAGGAGGTGCAACATGAAACAACTGTTAATTCTTAGTGGTAAAGGTGGAACAGGTAAAACCACCATCGCAAGTGCATTTATAAAACTTGCAGATGCTAAGGTATATGCTGATTGTGATGTGGATGCACCTAACTTACATTTAATAACTAACTTAAAAACAAAGCCTAAAGTATCAGATTATTATGGACTAGACAAAGCAAAAATAAATAATGATTTATGTATTAAATGTAATAAATGTATAGAAAGCTGTAGATTTGATTCAATTGATGAAAATTACAATATAAATATATATGCATGTGAAGGCTGTGGAGTTTGTGAATTTGTTTGTCCTGTAAAAGCAATTACTATGGAACCTTCTATAGATGGAGAAATGATGCTTTACTACAATGATGAAAAAGTATTTTCCACCGCCAAACTTAAAATGGGAAGTGGAACTTCTGGTTTGCTTGTAACAGAAGTAAAGAAACAAATGAAATCAAAAAATATTGATACTGAATTTGCTATTATTGATGGATCTCCTGGTATAGGATGTCCAGTTATAGCTTCGCTAAGTGGTGTTGACATGGTATTAATAGTTAGCGAACCTTCAATATCAGGTATTAGCGATATGAAACGTATTATAGACACAGCTTCAAAATTTAATATAAAAACAGCAGTTTGTATTAATAAATATGATACAAATATTGATATATCAAAAAAAATAATAGACTTTTGTGATAAAGAAAATATTCCTTTTGTAGGAAAAATACCATTTGATAATAAAGCAGTACAAGCAATAAACAATGGATTAACTATTGTAGATATTGATAGTAAATCAAATGAAGCAGTAACAAAAGTGTATAATAAAACTATAAATTTATTGTTTGAAAACGGAGGTAATTAAAATTATGAAAATCGCAGTCGCAAGTGATAATGGAATGGCCACAGATCATTTTGGTCATTGTAAAGAATTTATGATATTTGATACAGAAAATAATCAAATTATTAAAAGTGAAAGTATTCCTAACCCTGGGCACAAACCTGGATTTTTACCAAATTATCTAGCTGATAATGGTGTAAATGTAATCATTAGTGGTGGAATGGGACAAGGTGCAGTTGATATTTTTAACAGTAGAAATGTTGAAGTAATACTTGGTGCAACAGGAAAACCAGAAAAACTTGTAGAAGACTACTTAAAAGGGTTACTAGAATCAACTGGTTCTATCTGTCATCAACATAGAAATAACTGTTAATAATTAAACATTTAAAAAGATTATCCAAAAAATCGGATAATCTTTTTTATTTATCAAACACTTTAGAAACATCCTTTAAGTATTCAATAATACTTAAATGTTGAGGACAAACATCCTGGCATGTTCCACATTCTATACAATCACTTGCTTTACCATGTCCATCTTTTACATGCTCATCATAATAATCCTTGTAAATAGGACTTTTCCCATAAGTAAGTTCACCATTGTATGCTTTAAATAAATCAGGTATAAGAATACTCTTAGGACATCCATCAATACAATACCTACAAGAAGTACAATTAATTATTGGATATGCATTCAATTCATATTTAACTTTTTCAATAATCTCTTTTTCTTCATTATTTAATAAAACCAAATTTTTAAATGTATTTATATTATCATCTATTTGTTCTTCATTAGACATACCAGAAAGAATAGTCATTATTCCATCTAATGATGCTACATATCTTAACGCCCAAGATGCTATTGATTTATCTGGATTATAATCTTTAAACATCTTTTCAACTTCTTTTGGAAAAGATGCAAGAGTTCCTCCTTTTACAGGTTCCATTACAATAATTGGTTTATTATGCTCTCTAGCAATTTCATAATTAGTTCTAGACTCTATTAACCCATCTTCCCAATCCAAATAATTAATTTGTAATTGTACAAATTCAACCTCAGGATGATCTTTTAAAACTCTTTTTAATAGATTTGAACTTCCATGAAACGAAAAACCCATATGCTTAACTTTTCCTTGTTTTTTCATCTCAGTTACAAATTCAAAACAATTATATTTTTGATATATGTCATAGTTACTTTCTTCAACACTATGTATCAAATAATAATCAAAATAGTCTACTCCACATCTTTCTAGTGATTCATTAAATATTCTTTCAACATCTTCTTGTTTGTTTAACAACCATCCAGGAAGTTTATTTGCAAGAGTAAATAAATTTCTATCATATCTATTAACTAAAGCTTTTCTAGTAATTTCTTCACTTCCTTCATAGATGTATGCAGTATCAAAATAAGTAAAACCAGAATCAATAAACTTATCAACCATCTTACTTACTGTTTGTAGATCAATATTTCCACTTTCATCTTTTGGCAAACGCATTAATCCAAATCCCAATTTAGAATTAGACAACACAAACATCCCTCCATACACTTATATAATATCTTTTATTAATAGTTTTTTATATGTTAAATTAATAAAAAATGCTCCTAAAGGTGCAGTAAACAAAATGGAAACAACCGCAACTGTAAGTATAATATTTCCACTTGCTATCCCCATTGATAAGGCAATACCACCTATTGCTGCTTGTACAGTAGCCTTAGGAGTGTATGCAATCATACAAAACAATCTTTCCTTAATATTCAAATCAGTTTTTATTAAACAAATAAGTACTCCTACCATTCTAAATACCAATGAAAATATAATAACTATTAGAGGCTTAATCCCTTGAGTAAAAGCAAAATTAATATCAACTGAAGCACCTACTAAAACAAATAAAAACACTTCAGCTACAACCCAAAGCTTATTAAATTTTAATGATAATCTTATCGCAAGTTTCTCCTTCATTTTTAAAATGACTATACCTATTACCATAATAGAAATTAATGCTGAAAAAGAAATCAAACCTTTGTCTTCTAAAGTAACTAAAACAAATGAAACACACAGCATAATAATAACTTTTAAAGTATCTCTAATATGAACCTTATCAAAATATTTAAATAAAATATATCCTACCAATATTCCTATAAGAATACCAATAAAAATAGAAACAGGCACTTTTATAAAACTAAATAAAGAAACACTATTTCCAATAGATAAACCTATAAATGTATAAAATAAAACTATTACAAATATATCATCGACTGATGCACCTGCAAGTATTAACTGAGGAATACTTTTATTAGTGCCATATCCTTCTTCCATAATCCTTAACATACTAGGGACAACTACTGCAGGAGAAACAGCCGCAATAACACTACCTAATAATGCACCATCTAAAAAACTAAAGCTAAAAACTTTAGTTGATATTAATACCATTCCAATTATTTCAAAACATGCTGGCAAAAAACTCATCAACATTGCAGGTCTTCCAACCTTAATTAAATCTTTTATATCTAAATTTAAACCAGCTCTTATTAAAATAATTATTAATGCAATCCTTCTTAATTCACTAGAAATGTTTAAAATACTTGAGTCAATTAAATTAAACACACTAGGTCCAATTAAAACCCCTAAAACAATCATGCCAATTAAAGAAGGAAGTTTTAATAACTTACATATATATCCAAACAATAATCCTAAAAGTAAAATATAAGCAATACTAATTAACATATTATTTAAATATTTTTATTCCTTCTGTATCATTTAAATGTTTAAGTAAAGCCAAGGCTATAGGAAAACCAAATAATCCCATAATACCAAATAATGATGTTCCTACAAACATACTAATTAATGTTGCAATAGGATGTAATCCTAATTGCCCACCTACAATTCTAGGTTCTATTACATTTCTAATAATTGTAACTATTACATAAACAATTAACAATTTAATTCCTAATGGTGGATTTCCTTGAAGAAACTCTATTATTGCCCAAGGAATCATTATTCCTCCAGTTCCCAATACAGGTAAAATATCAAATATCGCAATTATTATTGCAATTAAAACTGAATTTTTAACACCAATTATAGTTAATCCTATAGATAACTCTATAAATGTAATAGTCATTATGATTACATAAGATTTTATAACTACAAACAATGTATTTACAACATAATTTCTTATTACATCTATGTATCTATTAGCTCCACTTGAAAATTGTCTTGACATAAAACTTGTAATTTTTTCATAATCAGCAGCTATAAAGAAAGTACTTATTATCATCAATAGTGTTTTAATTAAAAGTGCTGGTAAAGAAGATGCAAGTGAAGAAACTGATGAAACTAGAGAAATAGATAATTTAGTGACATTTTCTCCTAAAGCACTTACTACTTGATCAAACCCTTTATTTATAGCTTCTATAATACTAGGATCTAAACCAATAATAATTTTTTCTATATAATCAAATAATGACTTTAAAAGAGGTTCAATATAAAACTTATAATTTTTAGGAAGACTAGAAACTTCATCATTAATCATCGATATTAAATTAATTCCTACTACTGATAAAAACAAAAACAAAATTGAATAAAACAATAATACAAATGCAATAGAAACAAAAGTAACGTTAATCTTTAATCTTTCACCTATCTTCTTTGCAGGTCCATGTATAAAATAAGCAATTATAAACGCAAAAAGAAAAGGACTAATTAATTTTAATACATATTTAAATCCAAAATAAATAAATAAAATTATTAATATTAAATAAACAGTATTAACTATAAATTCTTTTTTCTTTTCATAATTTGAATTCATGAAACCCTCCATTTAAATTATAAATGCTACATATTCTTTTTACACGTATTATTATTCTTCAACTAATTCTTCATTTATTGTAATCAATACTTTTATAATTCTTTTATGAGTAACCTCTAATGTTTCAAACAATAAATTTTTATATCTAACTTCTGTAATTTCTCCCTTAGGAGGTATTGTCCCTATTAAATTAATTAACATCCCATTTAATGTATCGTGATCATCAACAGGAAATTCAATATCTAAAGCCTTATTAAGTTCCAATAAAGTAACCATTCCACTAACTTCATATTGTCTATCATTTAACTGTTTTATTTCCAAATCATCTTCATGATCATACTCATCAAAAATATTACCTACAATTTCTTCTAGTAAATCCTCAATAGTTACTAGTCCAGCAGTACCACCATACTCATCAATAACTATTGCAATATGAGTATTAGAATTTTGTAATTCAAAAAACACATCACTAATTTTCTTTTGTAAAGGCACATAAGTAGGTTTTCTTATTAATTTATCAAAAGAAAATATATTTCTATCATCAATTAACGGTATTAAGTCTTTAGAGTTTAAAATTCCAACAATATTATCTACAGTATCTTCATAAACAGGATATCTTGAATACTGACTTTCATTTACAACATCCAATATTTCATCTAAAGTCATATCATTTGATAAAGAAATCATTTCTATTCTATGAGTCATAACATCTTCTATTGTCTTATTGTTAAATTCAAAAATATTATTTATCATTTGTTTTTCAGTTGGATCTATAGCACCTTTTTCCTCACCAACATCAACCATCATTCTTATTTCTTCTTCTGTAACTTCTTCATCATCAGAATCAGGATCAATACCAAATAATCTAACAATCACATTAGTAGATAAACTTAAAAACTTTACAAAAGGATTTGCGATTGCAGAAATAATTGATAAAACTGGAACTACAAAAAATGCAATTGATTCACTTTTCTTCATTGCAATTCTTTTTGGAACTAATTCACCTAAAACCAATGTAAAATAAGACAAAATAATAGTAATAATTAATACAGTCCCTATTCTTAAAACATTATCAGGAACTCCTATCTTTAACACCTTTAAATAATTAACAATTGGCTCTGCGAAAGTATCTGCCGCAAAAGCACTTGCTAAAAATCCAGCTAATGTAATACCAATTTGAATTGTCGCAAGAAATCTACTAGGCTCACTAAGAATTTTATGAAGCTTAATAGCTTTCTTATTACCATCTTCAGCCATCTGTTTAATTTTATTGTCATTTAAAGAAATTAAAGCTATTTCAGATGCAGCGAAAAATGCATTTAATCCTATTAACAATACTAATAATAAAATTGATGTCAGTAAAATCACCCTCCAAAATAATAATGTTTGATTACAACATATAATAACATATTTATTTATGTTTTTTCTCTTTTACAATAATTAATAATAGTAATATTACTCCAATAAAACTAATAATTGCACCTGTTTTAAAACCATAAGGAGTAAAATACATTTCAATGTTGTTATCTCCTTTAAACACTTTAAATGACATAAATCCACCATTTACATCATATACTTTAACTTTTTCACCATTTACAAATATATTCCAGCCTTGATCATAAGGTAAACTAACAACCATCAGACTATCTGTATCACTATAAACATAACCACTAAGCATATTCCCTTTATACACAATATTTTCTATAAAAGAATTATTATTGCCATTAATATTTGCTAGTTCTTCATAGTAATCATCATTTACATAAATGATATTATTAATTCTCTTTACATCAAAATTTTCAATATAATCAACATTATTAAATGTTGTTCCTAAAGGTCTATAATCATCATTTCTATAAACTAAAAAACCCCTATAATTATCTGTCATTAGTCTATAATTACCATTTTTAGGTAATTCGTTCTCATTTGTAACAATCGCATATTTAACATTTAGAAAATCCAATAAATAATCATTTTTAATATTAAATATCCATTCAGAATCAAAATCCCTTATTTCATAAACCTTATCTTTTAATGTATTAATACTAGGACTATAACTTGAATCATAAGTCATAACACCATTTAGATTATACATAACACTTAAATTATGTGAGTATGACCAATATAAACTTTCATGAGGAATATAAACCCTATAATATTCATAACAATTAATAGGTTCAATATTATTCAAAAAATTATTAAGGCCTTCTTCTTCATCTTGTAATACATGAGTCACTTTATAAATAAACTCATAACTACCATCCTCAGATTTATCCATTGATGTATAAAATATTGTAAAACCACTTATTCCAAGTTCAATTGTCAATAAAATTAATAATAAATTTATTTTTTTATTTATCAACAAAAAATAATAAATTACATAAATTATTACAAATATAAAAGTAATAAATAATTGAATATTAAAACTACCACTTAAAATATCACTTAATTGATTAGTTAATATTCCTGTTACAAAAATAATAGTTATTAATAAAACACTTATAAAAGCAAGTGTGATTTTAAGAAATGCATCATCTATTGACTCTATATTATCTAACACCTTACAAGATACTATTATGTTCATAAAAATCACAAACATTAACCATCTAAATGAAGGGTCACTAAAACCATGTAAGATAAAAGAAAAAACAGGTATTAGCATCATTACAAATAATACTGAATATAAAATAATCGTCGCCTTTTTATACACTTCATCTTTGTCTTTAATAAAATGAGGTAATAACAAAGCTGTTAATCCAGAAGAATACAAACAAATCTCCCTTGTAACATGATTCCCTGTTTCAAATATATTTTGTCTATAAATATACAAATAATTAGGTATAAAAGTGCCATACACCAAATTAAAATAAGACTTAATTGGATGCATCGATATCAAACTAAAACTATCCTTTAATCTATCACTAGAAGTAATATACATAAAAGAAGGATATATTAAAACACCTGTAATACTTGCGCCAACAAAATAATAACTTATTAAAATCAATGCATTTTTAAATATATCTTTTAAGCTTTTATTAATTACATAATATCTATAAATAAAATATATAACTGTAAGCAAAGATATAGTAAAAAAGAAATAATAACTAATAAACAATAATATAGCAGTTAAAATAATAAACAATATTTTTTTATTATGTTTTAGATACTCTTCAACACCTAAAAAATATAAAGGCATTAAACTATAAAATGATAAAAACACCATTTGTCCACTAAAAAATATTGCCCATCCACTAAAAGCATATGCAAGTGAACCAATTATCTTTGTTTTGTTTTTATAATTAAAACTCTGTAATAAAAAATACATTGAAAAAGCAGAAACATAAAATTTAATTATTTCTAAAATTAAATTTAAATCAAAGAAATTTAAATTTTTAAATATTAAACCTATATACGCAAAAATATCGCCCATCATATAATAACTTTTAGATGCATAAAAATTATTACCCAAAAATAAACTCCATGAATAAAATGGCAATGTTTTATTATTTATAAAATTAAACATTAATTTTTTAAATTCAGTATAAAAGAAAAACCATTGAGGTTTTAAATCTGTACCATAAACCATTGGAACATTATAAATAATATATGGTATAAACATTAAAAAAAGTATCACTGTACAAATTAAAAATAATATTAATACACTTTTATATTTTCCATTTTTAATAATATCTTTTTTCATTATAATTTTATATTCTTTATATTATGATATTAACCTTTTTTAACAATTTTATATTCACCACTAAAAACTGTTAATTTAGTATCATTTTTAACCTCTAAATTTTTCCACGATTCATTTATATCAAAGCTTTCATCTAAATATTCAACTTTAATTCTTCCTTTATCACTTATACATGTAATATCATATATACCCGTTTCTATATCTCTATTAGCTATATAAGTTCCTGGAGTAAATATAGAATCATCCATAATTTCTTCCTTTGGAATACTTTTAATTTTTTCCTTTAAATAAAAATATAGTTCATCAAGCATCACCGCTTTTTTTAAATTTCTAACTGTGAGATTAAACTCATATTTACCATTATTTGTATAAATAAGTAATCCCATTCCAGTAAATACAGTACTTACAACTATATTAGGTCTTAAATCCAAATTATATTTTTTACCATAAAAATAATGAGTCTTACTAGTTTTAACAATTTCACCTATATCACTTCTAGTAACATCTTCTTGATATGGAACTTTTTGAGAACCAAAAACTGGTACAATACCATCCTTTGAAAATGCAAAACTTGTATTATCAACTTTTTTATAACGTGTTTCTGTTTCTTTATATAAATATTTACACTTTTCTCTAAAAATAATATCTTCACCATCAATGGTTTCATATACTCTTTGCTTAAAACCCAATAAATCTGTTACATTATATAATTCAAAAACTTTCTCAAACCACTTATCACTATATTTATTTTTAGATTTATCATCTAACATATAAACCAATATATTTTTATTTTTATTTTTACTCATAAACATCTCCAGTCAATGTAATTCTATCATAATTTAAAAAATATAAATATTAAGTGAAATATAGCTAAATAAATTATTTAAAATGTTAAAAAAATTTAAATATAATATTACATTATTTATAAATATTTAAGATATAATTTTGTTATGAAAGTAAAAGGATCTACACTAAAAATAATTGCACTAATTACAATGTTAATAGATCACATTGGAGCCTTTTTGATTGAACCTTATTTATTAAATAACGGTGTTTTTCCATTTGCTTTTGATATTTCTATTATTCCTAAAGAATTTAAAACTTTATATATTATTTATATTATAACTAGATTAATTGGAAGAATTGCTTTTCCAATTTATTGTTTTTTAATAGTTGAAGGCTTTTTACATACAAGCAATTTAAAAAAATATGCATTTAATTTATTATTATTTGCATTTATATCTGAAATACCATTTAACCTAGCAAACAGTAATAAATTATTATATTTTGATATGCAAAATGTGTTTTTCACATTATTTTTAGGTTTAACATGTATAAGTTTATTAGATAAATATAAAGGTTTCTTTAACACTGTCATTATTTTATCAATAACAAGTTTACCAGCATACTTTTTAAATGTTGATTATCATCATTTTGGAGTTTTAGCTATTGCTGTGTTGTATTTATTTCACAAAAATAAAAAACACCAAATATTGTTTGGTGTCTTAACTTTTGCTTGGGAATTAACTGCTCCTTTAGCATTCATCCCTATTTATTTTTATAATGGAGAACGCGGTAAACAAAATAAATATTTATATTATTCTTTATATCCTTTACATTTATTAATTCTTTACCTGATTAGAATTTTGATTTTTCAACATATTATCCAATAATTTTAAATCCTCAAGAAAATACTTTTCAAATTTATCATTATCGGCTTTATCTAAAACTAATACATTACCATTTTCATTATAATTAATTATTGTTTTACCTCTTTTAGAGCCATCTAATACAACATCCACAAAAGCATATTTCCCTTCAAATATTTCTGGATGAAGATAATACATAGTAACAGCTAAATCAAACACTGGTGATTTATCATCACCTTTTCTTTTTGAATATTCAAAATAGAAATTTAATATTTCATAAGTTAGTTTATATAAATTAGATTTATTTAAATAACCATCAATAATTTCATGACTTAACTTACAATAATCACAAACTTCTAAAGTTGCTAATACAATATCTAATTTTGAATCAAATACAATCTTAGCACTATGAGGATCTCCATAAATATTAAACTCAGATTCTTCTAATATATTACCTCTGTAAATAGAACCTCCCATGACAATTACTTTTTCAATTTTATCAATCACTTCAGGATATTTTTCTATTAAAGCTGCAATATTTGTAAGAGGTCCTAATGCAAATATAATTATTTTTTCATTATCAACAATAGAATCATACATAAACTCAATTGCATGTTTTTCTATTGGAAAAACATTACATTCATTAAATACAGGACCTCCCAATCCATTTTCACCATGTGCAATTGGTTGAGGCTCAGGCTTGTACACTAAAGGTTTTTTAGCACCCTTAGATATTATCCCTTTAATATTTAAATAAGATAAAACATTGCATAAATTATTTGTAACTTCATCTAATAGATTATTACCACAAACAGTTGTATAGCCTAATATTTCAATGCTTTCTGGATGAGCTAAAGCACTAAAAATTGCCATAATATCATCATGTCCAGGATCACAATCAATTATTATTTTCACTTTTTATTTTTCTTTCTATATTCTTTAATTGATAAAGATATTAGTCCAAAAGTAACTACTATATAAGGAATAGTATTAACAAGTTCCGCAGGTAAGCTTGTTAGTATTAATTCATTTACAACCCCTTGAGAAATCGCAAATAATGCTGTAGTAACTAATACAATAAGCATATTCCCTTGACCAACAGAACTAGCCGCAATACCCATCCATCCACGAGATGCTGTCATATTATTTGAGAATATTGATAAATATCCCATTGACAGATAAGCTCCACCTAAAGTAGCTAATATCCCTGATATAACTATTGCAATCAATCTAACTCTATTAACTTTAATACCAACTGATATTGCAGTTTGCTCATCTAGTCCACAAGCCTTCATTCTTAATCCAAAAGGTGTCTTATAAATTAATATATAAATTAAAATAGTAAGAACTATACAAACATAGGTTAAGAAATAATGACCTGATATTATTTCACCTAATATAGGTATATCTTTTATAATCGGTATGTTCCACGTAGGCAATACCTTAGAAGGTAAACTACCAGTAGTTCCTTTAGAACCTGTCCAAACCATTAATAACCACAAACTAAAATCAGCCGCAAATAAATTCAACGCAATACCAATCATAATTGGGTTAGCCTTCATCTTCATCGTAAAGAAAGCCATAGTAAGAGACAATAATACCCCTATTACAATAGCCCCTAATAAACCTAACCAAGAACTAGAGAATAAAGCACTAAAATACACACCAAATAAAGCTCCCATAATCATTAAACCTTCAACCGCAATATTTGGTATACCTGCCACATCAGCAACATATGCACTTAATGATGCATACAATAAAGGAACCCCTACTCTTATAATTACAAATATGAATCCAGCACTTAAAAATGTACTTACAAAATCATTCATGAGTAATTTCCTCCTTTATAAGTTTTTTGTTTCTCCAATTTCTTAAGAAATATTGAGAAGAAATAAGCAATGTTAATACAACTTCAACTAATGAAATTAACTTAACATCTATAACAGCACTACTATTAGCTAATAATTGTGCACTTGCTCTTAAATAACTAATTCCAAATGCTGCAATCAATACACCAATTGGATGGTTTTTTCCAAGCATAGTCATTAAAGCACCTGTAAAACCTAATCCAGGTAACATAGTCCAAGAAAATCTTTTATATATTCCAAGTAATTCTATAGAAGATCCTGCTGCACCTAGAAACCCTGCAAGAAAGTGAACTATAAGTATTAAACCAGTAGCACTCATTCCTGAATATCTTGCAAAGTTTTTATTTAAACCTGTCATTCTTATTTGATAACCAAGTGTAGTTTTATATAACAAAATATAAACTGCAATAACAGCTATAAGCATTAAAATAAAACCACTATGAACTTGAGTTCCTTTTATAATAATATTTAATTTAGCACTTTCAATAAATGGTGCAGAAGCATTTCCTGTAATTCCTTCAACTGCTAAAAAAGTTTTAACAATATAGAATCCAATACCAAATAAAATACTGTTTAACATTAATGAAATAACCATTTCACCTGTATTATACTTAGCCTTTAAAATACCAGGACCTAAGGCAATTAAACCACCTAACAATCCAGGAATAATTATTGCTAAAGATGAATCAACAAATGAATTTCCTGTCATAAAATTTTCATTAACTGCAACTATAGTACAAAACACACCACATATATAAAATATACCTTCTGTACTTAAGTTAAATAATCCTGATTTAAAATATAATAATGTCGCAAGTCCCGCAAAACATAATGGAACCATTTTTATTAATACATATCCAAAGAAAAATTTACTCTGTAACGGATAAGTTAATAAATCAACAAAATCCTTTGTTGGCTTATCAGAAACAATTAATAAAACAACAAAAGTAACAATTAAAGCTATAAATAAAGATGCTATTAATTGAAGAAATGAAAATGGTTTATCATCAGTCCACTTAATTTTTTTAAGTGTTTTAATATCTTGTTTACTCATGAACAGCCCTCCTCAATTCATCTTCACTTTGTTTTTTAGTACCTAACATATATAAACCTAACTCATTTTCTGTTATTTTACTAACATCATCAAAGTGTCCAACTATTTTTCCATCATACATTACTAGCAATCTATCAGATAAAGACATTACTTCGTTTAAGTCAGCACTTATTAACAATATACCTTTACCATCATTTCTCATTTGTATTAATTCTTCATGTATATATCTAGCACTACCAACATCAATCCCTCTTGTAGGCTGTTCTGCAACCATTATTAATGGAGATGTCTTCCATTCTCTTGCTACAACAACCTTTTGAATATTACCACCAGATAAACTATCAACCCTTGAGTTTTCATCTCTAGTTCTAATGTAAAATCTTTTTATTAAATCTTTAGAAAGGTTTATTATATTTTTATCTTTCATAAAGAATTTCCCACTTATTTCATCACTTGAATAATATGTTGATATCAGATTTTCACTAACACTTGCTGCTGCTGCAACCCCATCAACCATTCTATCTTCAGGGACATAAGATAATCCACTATCTCTTCTTGTTTTGATTCCAAAATTAGAAACATCCTTACCATTTATCTCAACAATCCCACTATCTTGTGGAAGTAAACCTGTAATCATTTTTACAAGTTCTTCTTGTCCATTACCTTGTACACCTGCAATTCCCAATATTTCTCCTGAATCAACTGTAAAACTAATATTATCAACTTTGTAAACTCCAGATTCTTTAAATGACAAATCTTTTACTGTAAGTAATGGTTTCTTTTCTACCTCTTCTTTATGAACATCAAAAGTGTTTTCAAGTTTTCTTCCAATGATTAATTCTGTTAATTGATCAATGCTTACATCATCACAATCAAATGTTCCCTTAGTCTCTCCATTAGAAATAACTGTTATTTTATCACTTATCTGTTTAACTTCATTTAGCTTATGAGAAATAAATATTATAGTATGACCTAATTCCTTAAAATATAATAATTGTTCAAATAATGCTTCTGTTTCTTGAGGTGTTAATACTGCAGTAGGCTCATCTAAAATAATAACTTTAGCATCTCTATATAGTGTTTTAAGTATTTCCACCTTTTGTTTAGCGCTTACAGTTAAATCTTGAACCTTAGCATTAACGTCAATATCAAAATTATATTTTTTAGCTAGTTCTTGTGTTATTTCTACCCCTTGTTTTTTATCAAGAAATAACCCACCCTTTATAGGTTCAGCTCCTAATATTATGTTTTGAGCAACAGTAAAAGAAGGTATTAACATAAAATGCTGATAAACCATTCCTATACCGTTTTTAATAGCCTCTAAAGAACTATGATAATTTATCTTTTCACCATTATAATAAATATTTCCTGTAGTTTGTTTTTCATTCGCAAATATTATTTTCATTAAAGTGGATTTCCCTGCGCCATTTTCTCCAACAACAGAGTGAATTTCACCTTTTCCAAATTCAATATTGATATCCTTATTTGCGACTACTCCATTAGAATACACTTTAGTAATATTCTCTAACTTCAATATTATTTCACTCATAGTTACCCCCATACAAATAATGCTCTATCATTTGATAGAGCATTATGATTAATAACTTTAATTGCTTGTTTTTGCTAATAATGCATCCCAGTCTTCGTTAGATTGAGCTGCATCTATAACTTTAACTTTACCACTCTTTAATTCTTCAGCATATTTAGTTACTTCAGCTCTTTCTTCTTCAGTCATTACTTCTTTGTAATGATCATTTTCAGCAAGACCAACTCCACCTTCAGCATAGCCTAATGCAACTAATGTACCTTTAGGAAGAGTTCCCTCCATATATTTAGTAATAGCATCAAGAATAGCAATATCACAATTCTTTGTTCCTGAAGTTAATATAGTATTAGCTAGTTCTGGTTTTGAAGATAAGCTTTCATATTGGTCAGTATCTACACCTACTGTAGAAAATCCTGCTTCCGCAGCTGCTTCAAATAAACCATTTCCAGCTCCACCAGCAGCATGCCATATAACATCAGCACCTTGTTTGTTCATATTTAGTGCAATTTCTTTCATTTTTCCTGTGTCTGTAAAGTCTCCAACAAATCCAATCTTTACATCAAGGTCTGGATTAACTGCAAGTGCACCTTGAATAAATCCACCTAAGAATTGTCTAATACCATTGATATCCATTCCACCAACAGCTCCAACAACATTTGTTTCAGTTTTAACTGCTGCAACTATACCAGCTAAATATCCAATCTCTTCAGATTTATAAGCTATACCATAAACGTTAGGTAAGTTATTTAATTCTGGATCAGAATAATCGAAATTAATGTATGTAATTTCTGGGAAATCTTTTGCAACATCAAGCATGTATGATTCATATTGGAAGTTTCCAGAGATAATTATATCATAACCTTCTCCAGCTGCTTGAATATTAGCACTAGCCCAGCCAGCTTCATCAGCTCCCATTTCAATTAATTTTGTTTCAACTTGGTCACCATATTTTTCTTCAATCAATTTAAATGAGTTATAAGTAACATCAAAATATGATTGATCCCCAATATAAGGTAATAATAGGGCAACCCTTACTTTTCCTTCACTAGAAGTTTCTTCAGTAGTTGTGTCTGTAGTAGTTCCTTCTTCAGTACTAGCAGAATCACCACATCCTACTAATGTAAAAACAAGAAGAATACTAATAATAATTCCAAAAAGTTTTTTCATTTCTTTCCTCCACTTTCGGCTTTTAACATACACTTATAAACTTTCAAAATATTTTTACTGTTGTTTTTTATTGCAACACAACCGTAATCACTTTTAAAATCAAAGCTATGTTTAAAGCAATTTACATCACCATGTAACACTTCTATGTTCCCATATTTTACATCAATATTCAATCTTAAATTTAAACTTGTTTCCAATATTTTGTTATTTATTTCACCTATCAATTCTTTTTTAACACTGTTAACCCTATCCACAAAATATACTCTATTTTTATCAATCATAATACTTTTATATATATTGTTGCCTTTTACCTGAAAACAATACTCCATATTTAAATCATCGTTATATTCAAATAATATTTCTAACTTACTAACAACTGATTTATAATCAGAAAAAATAACCATTGCTTCTTCTAAATTCAAACAGTTATCATTTAAAAATGAATTACCATAAACATTTACTAACTGATTAATATTCTTTCTGCTTTCACCTATAAAATTCAAACCCCAATCTTCATAAAATAAATCTTTAAAATCTAATACATAATCATAACCCTTTACTATTTCAACTTCATAAATCTCTATAAAAGATCTCATAATCCTTGTATTATATTTAATTTTCAAACCATACTCACATATTATTTTAATATCTTTAGGAATTTTATAGGTGATTGTTTTTATAGAATCATTAACAAAATATTCTTCACTAATATATTCATTTTCATAATCCTTAACATAAATATAAAATGAAAGATCTAATTTTTCATTATTACAAACTTTAAATTGTATTGTTTCATTAGGGTATACAGTTGGTGAAAATATAGGATCATACCTAGCATCATATACATCACTAGGACTATAATAAGTTTTTTGATATACATTAGTATGATAACCTTCATACCCATTATTAATTAAAACCTTTAATTTACCATTACTATTTATTAAATTTGTCTCTGCATATCTATATGAATTAGTTCTAAATGATTGAGTAGAATAAGGTAAATCAAATAAAAATCTTTTATCCTTTTTATATCTTTCTAAAATATCCAATCCTTTAAGTTTATATCCAATCTTACAAAATTCTAATGCTGTATTACTAACTGTATCTATATTTAAACTTCCAATTGAGCTACTAGACAATAACAAATCATTAATTGGTTTTATCCATTTTTCATCTATTCCCTCAATACCAACTAAAGCTCCCATAATAGATCCAACATTACCCAAATTACAATCAGTATCCCAACCAGCCGTCGCAAGAATACACATTGTCTTATCAAAATCAGATTCACCATAATACATCGACATAACCATTAATGCAGTATTAGAAATTATTGGACATATACCACCATAGACACCATAATGGTGGTTTTTAATTATATAATTTAAACATTTAGTGTAATCATCAGGATTATTATAATAAAACTCTTTTATTTCTTTTACAATTTTATAATAATTGCTCTCTTCACTTACAAACTCTAAAGCTTTATCAATTACAACTTTTATATCTGTTTCATTATATGCAATAGAAATTGCACTAGCCACAAAACTAGCACCCTCTATACCATCTAAATCATGAGTAACACTAGCCATTTTTTTTGCATAATCACTTGCAAGAAAAGGATCACCCATTGATATGTATCCCCAACAATCACTAAAGATTTGTCCTCCAATTTGAGTAGATACTTCTACACCATTAATTTTATGTGAACCAGAAACAGGCGCAATCATCCCTTTTTTTAAATTATTATACGCAGTATGTTCAGTGGAAATTCCTTCTCCTCCCCACCAAAAAAAACCTTGTCCATCCATTACATAATTTAAAACAACATTAGACATCTTTGTTAATAAGTCATCATCACTATTATCATTTAATGCTTTCACAAAAAATAAAGGACCATTGCTATCATCATCTGCCGCAAAAACATCATAATCAACTGGATAATATTTTATTTCACCATAGGTTTTAACAATTTCTTCATATTCCCAGCCTTCAATCGGTGCACCTAATCTAATCCCAATTATTTTACCTAACCATGATGCATAAGTTTTTAAATAATATTCTTTAAATTCCATTTCAACCCTCTATAAATTTAATTATTCTTTCTACATTTTCATCTGTGAAAAAGTATGGATCAGTATGCACTTTATCACTAACTAATTCATATTCAATAAAAGTTCCTTTTTCTAAAGCTGCTTTATATAACCTTTCAGATTGTAAATAAGGAACTAATGTATCCTTATCACCTTGTTGTAAAAGTATTCTTGGACTATCCTTTTTTAAATGATTAATTGGATTTGATTCTTTTCTTTTTTCTTCATCATATAAAGCTTTACCTAAAAATATAGAAAATACATCTTCATTAGGGTCATCACTAACATTCATTCCTACACTTTTTGAATCAGAAATAACTGTTTCTATATCTACAAGCGGATAAAAAGAAATAATATTATCTACCTTATATTTATCATCAATATTAAATATAGAGTTATCCATTAAACCTGTAGCTAATACTAGATATCCCCCTGCAGATTCTCCCCAAATACTCAAGTTACTTAAATCAAAATTATATTTCTCTTTATTTTCATATACCCATTTAATACAATTTTTTAAATCTATTATTGGCTGAGGATAAGCCGCATCTAAAGCTAATGTATAATTAGGCACAACAACCACATATCCATGATTAATTGGTTTAATCATAGGATCAATAAATTTAGATTGTTTAAACCCAGACACAAATCCACCACCATAAACACTAATCACAACAGGATAAGGACCCTTAGTATTAGGAAAATATAAATCCAAATCTAAATCATTATAATAATTAATATCTAAAATTTTATTTTCATATTTATTTACATCCATATGTCCTAAATCAAACTTTAAAAAATTAGATAAATATTCATTCATTACAATATCAGTTCTTTTCAATTTTAATTTCCTCCATTAAATTTTTATCATTATATAAATCATAAATACTTAAAACCACTATTTTAATAGGCTTTATCAATGCATTTTCATTATCTTCAATCTTAAAATCTTTTCCATGAAAACTGCCTTTAAATCCACCATATCCAAATTGTGTTGTTGGATACTCATAAGAAACATCTCCAATATCTCCAGATGCTATAGATTTTTCATCCTTAATAATTCTATCTTCACTAGTAAACTTTAATATATTTTTATAAATAACATTGCTTAATGCTCTATTAGGCTTTAATGGTTTGTAGCCATCTTGTGTTTCAATTTTACAATCACCACCTAATGCATATGAACAATGTTTTGCAATTGTATCTAATTTATTACTAATCTTTTCTATCTCATCATATTCTAAACTTCTAATATAACATTCATAAACCACTTCACTAGGAACACTATTAATAGTATCTCCTCCCTTAGTAAGAATTCCGTGAATCCTTGTCATATTATTATCTTTTATTGTTTCTCTTAACATTCCTAAACCACTATTAAATAAAGTAAACATATTTAATGCATTAATTCCATCTTCTACACTAATAGCCGCATGAACAGCTTTACCAATAAAAGTTATTTTTTTATATTTAAATCCTGCAAGAGATGAATTATAACCAAAATCATATTCACTACCCATTGAATGTAAAGAAATAACACACTCAACACCATCAAATAAATTCATTTCTAACATATTAGTTTTTCCACCAATAAATTTTATTTTATTTTCTTTAATTAATTTATTTCTATAATCTAAATCAGTATATTCTTCTGCAGGTGTATAAAATAAAGTAATCTTCCCTTTATAATTTAATTCTTTTAAAACAATAACTACATAAGTCATAATAGCCACTTGAGTAGAATGACCACATGTATGAGCCGCATTATCTAACTTACTAGCACAAGGATGATCCTTTGTAGGAATTGCATCTAATTCCGCAATTAATCCAATATGAGGACTCTCACTTCCTAAACTAACTTGAAATCCTGTTTCTAAGTATTCTTTTTCAACATAAATATCATATTTAGATAATTCTTCTATTATTAATTTTTTTGTTTTAAATTCTTTATAACCAAGTTCTGGATTATTAAATAATTCATCAGAAAAATTAATTATTTCATTCCTATACTTTTCAATTGTTTTAATTATTAGATTTTCCATATACATATTCCTACCTATAAATAAATATTAACATATTCAGTCATATCAATAGTCTTTTTATTATTAAATCTGTATTATAAATTAAGAGAAATTTAAGAGGGTAAATTTATGTATATTATTAAAAGAAATAATAAGCAAGAAGAATATCAAATTCAAAAAATAATAAATGCAATACAAAAAGCATTTGAGAGTTGTAAAGTAGAATATAATGACGATTTGTTATATTCAATCGCAAAAGATGTGGAAAATACAATTAAACATCAAGAAAGTACCACAGTTGAACAAATACAAGACTTAGTTGAAGAAGCCTTAATGAAAGAAGGTTTTTATAGTGTAGCTAAATCATATATTTTATATAGAGAAACAAGATCAAAACAAAGAAAAATAAAAAATTCTATTCTTTCTAAATTTAAAGAAACAGATGATTTAGAAAAAACTTTAAATGAAATTGAAAAAGAATTTTCTCAAGATGAATATAATTTAGATATTTTAAACAAAAAATTTAGTTCATTTGTAAAAGAAAATCAAACAGATGATGAATTAATTTATTTACTTATTAAGGCTGCAGTAGAACTTATTTCTAATGAAGCTCCTAATTGGGAATTTATAGGTGCTAGATTATTAATGATTGAATTTAATCGATCACTAGATTTAAAATTTGATAATTTATATGAAAAAATAAAATACTTAACAGATAAAGGTTTATATGGAAAATACATACTGGAAAATTATAGTACAGAAGAAATACTAGAAGCATCAACCTTTATAGATGAAACAAGAAATAACTTATTTAACTATTCAGGATTAGATTTAGTAATAAGAAGATATTTAATTGTAGATTACGATAATAAACCTGTAGAAACACCTCAAGAAATGTATCTAGGCATTGCATTACATTTAGCAATGCAAGAAAAAAACAATAGAATGCTTTATGTAAAAGAATTTTATGATATGCTTTCAACTTTTAAAGTAACAATGGCTACTCCTACTCTAGCAAATTCAAGAAAACCAATACATCAATTAAGTTCATGCTTTATTGATACAGTTCCAGATAGTTTAGATGGTATTTATAGAAGTTTAGACAATTTTGCGAAAGTATCTAAGCTAGGTGGAGGAATGGGCCTATATTTTGGAAAAGTAAGAGCAAAAGGAGGAAGTATTAGAGGCTTTAAAAATGCTGCTGGAGGAGTTATTAGATGGATAAGGCTTGTAAATGATACTGCAGTAGCTGTAGATCAACTTGGAGTAAGGTCAGGAGCTGCGGCTGTTTATTTAGATGTTTGGCACAAAGATTTACCTGAGTTCTTACAAATTAGAACAAATAATGGTGATGATAGATTAAAAGCACATGACATCTTTCCTGCAGTTTGTTATCCAGATTACTTTTGGGAAGAAGTTAAAACAAATCTAGAAGGAAATTGGTATTTATTTGATCCTCATGAAATAAAAACAATAAAAGGTTATTATCTAGAAGATTCTTATGGTGATTCTTGGAAAGAAAAATATTTAGATTGTGTTAATGATAGAAGAATTTCAAAAAGAATAATTCCAATAAAAGAAATAGTAAGACTAATTATTAAAAGTGCAGTAGAGACAGGTACACCGTTTACATTTAATAGAGACCATGTAAATAATATGAACCCAAATCCTCATAAAGGGATTATTTACAGTAGTAATTTATGTACTGAAATAGCTCAAAACATGAGTGAAATATCTTTATTAAAACAAGAAATAGTTGAAGTAAATGGAGAAAAAGTTATTGTAACTACTACAAAACCTGGAGACTTTGTTGTATGTAACCTAGCAAGTTTAACTTTAGGTAAAATTGATGTAACTAATAAAGATGAACTACATAGAATTACAAAACTTGCAGTGAGAGCTTTAGATAATGTAATTGATTTAAATTATTTTCCTCTCCCTTATGCACAAATAAACAATTTAGATTATAGACCAATAGGACTAGGTGTATCAGGCTATCATCATATGCTTGCAAAAAACAACATCAGATGGGAAAGTGAAGAACACTTAGAATTTGTAGATAAAGTTTTTGAAGAAATAAATTATGCGGCACTACAAGCAAGTAGTGAACTAGCTATTGAAAAAGGAAAATATAAACATTTTGAAGGAAGTGACTTTGATAACGGAGATTACTTCATAAAAAGAAATTACAATTCAGAAAGATGGAATAAACTAAAAGAAAACATCCATAATCATGGAATTAGAAATGGCTACTTATTAGCAATTGCCCCAACATCTAGTACTAGTATTATTTCTGGAACAACTGCAGGAGTTGATCCAATAATGAACAAATTTTTCTTAGAAGAAAAAAAGATTGGTTTAATACCAAGAGTTGCTCCGGATTTATCTTTAAAAACAAACTGGTTATATAAAAGTGCACATACAATTGATCAAAGATGGTCAGTTAAAGCTGCAGGAGTAAGACAAAGACACGTAGATCAAGCAATGAGTATGAACTTGTATATTACAAATGATTATACATTTAGACAAATATTAAATTTATACATATTAGCTTATGAAAAAGGTGTAAAATCCATCTATTATATTAGAAGTAAAAGTTTAGAAATTGATGAGTGTGAAAGCTGTTCAGCATAAGGAGGAAAGAATGGAACAATTAAGTAAAAAACCACTATTTAATCCAGAAGGAGATATTGATATATCATCAAGAAGGATAATCAACGGAAATACTACAAACCTTAATGATTTTAATAATTTAAAATATACATGGACATCAGATTGGTATAGACAAGCAATGAATAATTTCTGGGTACCTGAAGAAATAAACATGTCACAAGATGTTAAAGACTACCCTAATTTACCATATGCTGAAAGAAGAGCTTATGATAAAATACTATCTTTCTTAATATTTTTAGATAGCATTCAAACGGCAAACTTACCAAACATTTCTAATTATGTTACTGCAAATGAAATAAACCTATGTTTATCAATACAAATTTTCCATGAAGCATTACACTCACAATCATATAGTTATATGTTAGATACAATTTGTGAACCTCAAGAAAGAACAGATGTGTTATATCAATGGAAAAACGATGAACATTTACTAAGAAGAAACACATTTATAGGAGATCTATATAATGATTTTCAAAAAAGCCAAGATCCATTTACTTTTACAAAAACATTAATCGCAAACTATATTCTTGAAGGAATTTATTTCTACTCAGGATTTATGTTCTTCTATAATTTAGGAAGAAACGGCTTAATGCCTGGTTCAGTTCAAGAAATAAGATATATAAATAGAGATGAAAATACACATCTTTGGTTATTTAAAAACATTATTTTAGAATTAAAAAAAGAAGAACCTCAATTATTCACTCCTGATAAAATTGAAGTTTATCGAGAAATGATTAAAGAAGGTTGTGAACAAGAGATTGCTTGGGGACATTATGTAATTGGTGATGATGTAGCTGGACTTAACAAACAAATGATAACTGACTATATAAAATACTTAGGAAATTTAAGATGTGATGCAATTGGTTTTGAAAATATATATGAAGGTTATGATAATGAACCTGAAAATATGAAATGGGTATCACAATACTCAAATGCAAATCTAATAAAAACTGATTTCTTTGAAGCAAGATCTAGTGCATATGCAAAAAGCAGTGCAATTATAGATGATCTATAAGATTTAAAAAGATAGAAATTAAATACTTCTATCTTTTTTTGTATATTTAATAATTATACATATATTTCAAAAGTCACTAATTTATATTTTATTTACCATTTATTTTTCTTCTAAAAAAACACATTTTTATATAATATTCATTGTTAAATTAATGTTAAGAATAGCTTATAAAATTGAAAAAAACCTATTTTTAAACTAAGATTAGAATATGATATATTGCGTAGAAGATGATTTAAATATTCTTGAATTATTAACATACACCTTAAAACAAACAGGATTTGAAGTAAAAGGCTTTACTAGTGCTAAAGATTTTTATCCTGCTTTAGCAAACAGCAAACCTAAATTAATTTTATTAGATATCATGTTGCCAGGAGATGATGGAATAGAAATACTTAAGCAACTAAAATCAAATATAAGCACTTCAAATATCCCTGTAATAATGTTAACCGCAAAAAGCAGTGAATATGATAAGGTTATTGGTTTAGATTTAGGTGCAGATGATTATATTACTAAACCATTTAGTATGATGGAATTAATCGCAAGAATTAAAGCGGTACTTAGAAGAAGTGAAGATCCAATAGATGCGGATATTCTAAAGTATAACGAAATAACTATAAACACAAAAAAACACTCAGTTACTGTAGACGATAAAAAAGTATCCTTAACACTAAAAGAATATGAATTACTAAAGAAATTAATTGAAAATGTTGGTATAGTATTAACAAGAGAAAAGCTTTTAGAAGAAATTTGGGGATATGATTACTACGGTGAAACTAGAACTGTAGATGTGCACATTAGAACTCTAAGAGCCAAACTCGACTTAAAGGAAGATTATATTAAAACTATACGTGGCGTTGGCTATAGATTAGGTGAATAGTGCAAAAAAGAATTTTTAAAACAATTGCAACTCTAACAACAACGGTCAGCTTGATCGTTTTTTTTGCTAGTGCATACATTATTTTTTATAAAGTTAGTCAAAGTATAATGGCTACATTAAAAGAAGAAACAATATTATTATCAAACATTTTAAATGAAGATTCTGAATATTTATTTAATAATAAAATATTAATTGACTCAAGAATTACACTTATTGCATATGATGGAAAGGTTTTATTTGATAATAAAGTAGATATAGAAACTTTAGATAATCATGATGATAGACCAGAATTTATAAACGCAATTAATTATGGACAATCAAAATCTATAAGAAAATCAGACTCAATTAAAACTCAATCGTATTATTATGCAGTTAAATTAAATAATGGCAATGTAATAAGACTTTCTCAAGAATCAAGTACTGTATGGGGAATAATAATACCTCAAATAAACTTAATTATTGCTGCAACAATACTAATAGTATTAATAAGTTTATTTATAGCCAATATACAAACCAAAAAAATAGTAGAACCAATAAATAATTTAGATTTGGAAAATCCTTTATCAAATAAAGTATATCCAGAACTAAATGATTTACTTATATCCTTAGAAGAAAACAATAAAATAAAAAGAGAATTTAGTGCAAATGTTTCTCATGAACTAAAAACTCCATTAACTTCTATTTCTGGATATGCTGAAATTATGGCAAATGAAATATCTAGAGCTGAAGATCAAAAAGCTTTTTCACAAAAAATATATGATGAATCTCAAAAGCTAATAAATAAAATAAACGATATTATTAAAGTATCTAAACTAGATGAAAAAAAGGCTGAACAAGAATTTACATTAATCAATTATAAAATTTTAATAGAAGAAATTCTTAATACCTTAAATCCAATGATACAAAAAAACAATATTTATGTAGAAACAGACTTACAAAATGTATCAGGAGAAGCAATAAGATCTATAATGTATGATTGTTTATTCAATATTATCCAAAACGGAATTAAATATAATAAAAGATATGGAAGTATATACATATCTTTAAATGAATTTAATAATAATATTTATATAACAATAAAAGATACAGGAATAGGTATAAGTCAAGAAGACCTTCCAAGAATATACGAAAGATTCTTTAGAGCAGATAGAAGTTGTAATCAAACTATAGAAGGAACAGGACTTGGTCTTGCAATAACAAAACATGGAATAGCAAGACATAAAGGAACTATAAGTACATATTCCAAAATTAATGAAGGCACTATATTTGAAATTATATTACCTCAGAAAAAAACCCTCATTTAGAGGGTTTTTCAGTTTGTTGACAAAGTGGTACTTTTAAAATAGAGTATCACTTTTTTAAATGTTGAATCTAAAAAATTAATAATATACTCATAAAAATTAAATGAAAATGGACTTTTCTTGGTAAAATACCAG
>JAAYSZ010000025.1 GCA_012523895.1 Erysipelotrichaceae bacterium | reverse complement strand
TTAGGACATTGTGCTGCTAAACTTTGCAGATATATTTTCTTTATTCTTAATAATCCTAATGTAGAGTTTATTAACTAGTTCAAGTAATAAATTTTCAAAGATCTTTTTTGATTCATAAATATAATATATTTTTTTACAAATCTTGATTTAAGATTCCTTTTTCTATGACTTTCAAGTTTATTTAATTTCTACTTGATTTTTCATAGTAGGTCTCTAAATAATTTAATAATTATATCTTTTAATGTTATTCCTAATATCTTTTGAGGAAGATTAAGCATTGATGAAGCATAATAATACACTAAACATCCAATTACTCCATAAATACCTAAAATAAATAAACCTGTAATTCTACTATCGCCAACAACTTCTAAACCTAGTAATCTTAATATTGCAAAAGAACCATTCATTGCAATTAAAGCAACACACATCTTTAATAACCTTACAACAGTCATAGTGTAATTAACCTTATATCTATTACTTATATGTTGTAAATTTAAATAAATAATAACTAAAGATGTTAATACACTAGAAGTAATAGCTCCACTATATCCAAAAGCTTTAATCATTGGAAAAAAACTAACAACCTTTACAATAAAACCTATTAAAAGATATAAAATACTTTTCCTTCTAAATTTTAATGTCATCATCATAGAGCTACAAATAGGAGAAATAGTTCCTGTTAAAGCAAGCATACTACTATACATTAAAACATCTTTGCCTAATTCAAGGTTATTTTTACCATACATTACAAAATAAATAGGTTCACTTAAAGCAAATAAACAAAAACACAATGGCAAACTAATATAAAGAACAGTATCTAATGCAGATAAAACATTAGATTTTAAAGTATTATAATCTTTATGTTCTAAAGCAACCGTTAAATGAGGAACAATCCCCGCAGAAAAACCAATTGCTAAAACTTGAGGAATAGAAGTTAGCTTATTTGCATTAACTTGTATAATTCCTAAAATTGTTTTAGCAGTTTCATAATCCTGATCAATTGATGCCATAGTACTCATAAAAAAATTATTATTTACAATATTCATACTATTACCAAGTATTGCAACAATAACATATGGTAATCCATAAGCAAGAAGTTCTACAAAAATATCTTTACTATCCTTACTTTTTGTTTCTTGTCTTCTTGCAGCTCTAGCTATTACCCCAAAATTATGTCTATCAAAATTAATATAATAGACAAGAGCCGCAAGTGCAGCTAATGAAGTTGATAATACAGCCATATATATTGCATATATATTATCCATATTAAGTACTTTAACTGTAAAATAACCCAATGCTAATAAAGAAATTACTCTAACTAATTGTTCTAAAACTTGTGAAAAAGCATATGCTTTAAATTCTCTTAATCCTTGATAATATCCTCTATAAGCACTTAAAAAAGGAACAATTATAATTGCAAGAGCAAGAATTCTAAACACATTGGTAAGAGTTGAAATGTCTTTTGCAGTAGCATCAACACTTAAAATATATTTAGACAAAGGTGAAGCAACAAGCATAAATAAAACCGCCGCAAGAAATCCCGATAATAATAAAATACTCATTGATAATTTCTTTACTAATATTACTGTTTTATAATCTTCTCTACTTGCATATTTAGCAACCATTGCAGCTATTGCAAAAGGTAATCCTGCAGTACATATTTGTAATAATAAATCGTAGTATGTGTATGCAGAACTATAAAAAAACATATTGCTTTCGCCACCTGCTAAAGCATTAAAAGGCACTACATATAGTAAACCAAGTGCCTTTGATATAAATATTCCAGCAGAACTTGTTAATGATCCTGCAATAAAAGATTGCTTTTTCCTACTACCCATATTTTACTCACTAATGTCATCATGAGGAATAATCATTCCATCTAAACTCAAATTAAATTTAATAAATTCTCTATAACTAATTTTTCTATCGATATTATACCAACTCACAAGCATTCCAATATCTAATTCATCTTTAGTTGTTTCTCCAGATATCATTAACCCTTTATAATATCCTGATTGTGCATTTACTTGGTAAGGAACAAGTGAATATTTATCATCTTCAAATATACCAAGGGATGCTGCCATAGTTCCAGAAGATCTATATGTTGTTTCTAAGTCAATCGCAAGTAATTTTATATCATACATTGCAATTTGAGGGTTATCTAAAAATATATAGAAAATATTCTTACCGCTAGGAAGACTTACCATTTCAGCATTAATACTATAGTTACTTGATTCAAACAAAAATGAATCATTTTCTTCTATAGCCTTATAATATACTTCATAATCTTCCCCAACTTTATGTTCAGGTTTTTCATTTAATAAACTACAACCAAATAAACTGATTAATAGGATAAAAATTAAAAAGAATTTTTTCATAATATATTTTTACCTCCATAGAATTATACCACATTATAATTAATCAATTATTTTAAGTTTAATATAAAATAGTTTTTCTTTCCTTTTCTTAAAATTATAAACTCATTATCAATGCTATCTTCAATAGAAATTACTTTATTTAAATCCATCATCTTATCACCATTTAAGCTTATAGACCCTGATGAAATTAATTGTCTAGCTTCTCTTTTACTAGAAACAATTTTTGTTTTAACCATTTCATCTACTAAATTATTACCAATTTCCACTTTAAAAGTTTTAGCATCTTTTAAACCATCTTTAATTTCTTTTGGTGATAAATCTTTAATATTACCTTTAAATAAAGTTTCAGTTATTTTAAGTGCTGAATCTAATGCTTCTTGACCATGAACTAAAAGAGTTAGTTCTTCAGCTAACGCTTTTTGAGCCTTTCTTAAATGTGGTCTTTCTTTTACTTCGATTTCTAATTCTTCAATTTCTTCTTTTGTTTTAAAAGATAATTTTTGAAGCATATTAATAATATCTTCATCAGCGATATTTATGATAAATTGATAAAATTGATATGGTGATGTTTTATTAGGATCCAACCAAATATTTTCACCTTCAGATTTGCCAAACTTACTTCCATCACTTTTTGTAATTAAAGGAGATGTTATACCATAGACTTTAGCTTTGTCTCCACATACTTTTCTAATTAAATCATTACCAGAGACTAAATTACCCCATTGATCTGAACCACCAATTTGAAGTTCACAATCATAATTTTGATATAAATGTAACCAGTCAGCAGCTTGCAATATTGTATAAGTAAATTCTGTAAAAGAAATTCCAGTATCAAGTCTAGATGCAATTGTATCTTTGGCAATCATATAACTGACACTAAAATATTTACCATAATCTCGTAAGAAATGAAGCATTGTAATATTACCTAGCCAATCATGGTTATTTAATAATAAAGCTTTATCATCAGAAAAATCTAAAATACTTGATAATTGTTTTTTAATACATTCAACATTATGTGCTACATCTTCTAAAGAAATCAAAGATCTTTCAGTTGTAGGTCTAGGATCTCCAATCATACCTGTTGCACCACCGCATAAAGCTATAACTCTATGACCTGCTTGTTGATATCTTCTTAAAAGTAAAACTTGTTGTAAATGACCAATATGCAATGAATCTGCAGTTGGATCAATTCCACAATAACAAGTAACAGGTGTTTTTAATCTTTCTTTTAAACCCTCAACATCAGTACAGTCTTTAATTAAACCTCTCCAATTTAACTCATCAAAAAAATTCATAATAACCTCCTCTTATTAAAAAAGCATCCTTATATCTAAGGACGCTTAACGTGGTACCACCTTAGTTCATCATAATGATGCACTCTATTCCTTATAACGCAGGATTACGTTTTATCTTTTCAATAAAATTGCTCATAGGTGTATTCCCAATAATCAATAAACTTTTCACATCAACCAAAGTCTTTCTGAATATCTTTTAAAGGTACTATTTCTAATCATCGCTTTTAAATTATAAGTAACTAATAAATTAAAGTCAATTATTTGGTAGATTTTCTAGGTATATAGAAATAACTTAATTCATAAGATTTACCTTCTTCATTTTCATTAAGCATTTTTTCTATAGATGCCATAGCTATTGAACCTAAGTCATATGAAGGCAGTGCATAACTTGATATTTGAGGCCTAATCATTAGATTATACTTAGTATCCAATAAACATAATACTTGTATATCATCAGGAACTTTTAAGTTGTTTTCTTTTGCGGCATTTACAGTTGCTATTGCTTGAGAATCTCTATGAACAATAACTACCTCAGGCCTATTACTTTTAAAGTACTCTTTCATACAATCGTATGAAGTTTTAACATTGCTTGGTATTTCAATATAACCATCAAATTTTAATCCATGATTTTTATATGCTGCATTGACGCCACTTAACATTTCATCATTAATATTTTTATTATGTCTTTCTTGTAAAACAGCAATATTTTTATATCCTTTTTCAAAAAACATTTCTACTGCTTCACTACAAACTTTTTCAAGATCAACGTGAACTGAGCCTACATTTTTACATTGTAACTTACTACCAATAAATACAATTGGAATATTGTATTTAGATATTTCTTCAAAATCAGTTAAATCAATATCTTCGTTATAAATTATTACTCCATCAACTCTTGATTTAATTATTGTTTCAATAATTTCATTAATATCAGTAATTCCTGGAGATAAAGCATGCATAATAATATTATAATTTTTTATTTTAGCAGCATCGAGGACACCATTAATGATTTGACCAGTATTAAAGACACTAGCATCAGTTATTATCATACCAATTGTTGTTGTCTTTTGTAATGCTAAGCCTTGAGCAATAGCATTCGGTTTATACCCTAATTTATTTATAGCCGCTTCAACTTTTTCCCTTGTAGCTTGCTTAACAACATCAGAACCATTGACAACCCTTGATACAGTAGCTAGAGATACCTTTGCTTCCTTTGCAACATCATAAATTGTTACCCTCTTCATTACTTCCTCCCAAAAATATTATTATTCGTCTGATTTAACAGTTTCTTCAACTACTTCATCTTCAATTATTGCTTCTTCAACGATAGTTTCTTCATCTGTTAAATCATCATCAGATTTTATAATATTTTTTATTTTTTCATCTACTTTTTTTATTACATCTTCTGCAACATCTTTTACTTTATCAATTTGTTCTTTAACTTCAGGTTTATTTACAAATTCATTAAAACCTTGAGTTATTGTTGAAGTTCCTTTTTCAACTTTATTTGATAAATCTTCAAAAACTTTTTTAATTTCTTTTTCTTCTACAACATCATCAATAACTTTTGCAGTTTTATCAATTAAATCTTTTGAACTATTTCTAATATTCACATAAGTTTTTTGAACTTTTGGATCATCAGCAATATTATCTAACTGATCTTTTACTACATCAACAGCTTTAACAGCGTTAGCTTTAATATAATCTAAAGCACTACTAACCTTTTCATTAGAAGCAACTTCATCAGCTGTCTTTTTGATTTGATTAATTGCATCACTTATTACTTCAGTAGATTTTTCCTTAAATTCATTAAATTTTGCTTCATTTTCTTCACTTAACTTAAATTTAGGAAATTCAAATTTTTTGTCTTCTACTTCATCAACAATTTCTGCAATCTCTTCTTGTACTTCTTCTTGTACTTCTTTAATTTCTTCAACTACTGGTTCTTCTTCTAATTCTTCAATTTTCTTTTTTAGTTCTTCTACAGTCTTTTCAATAGAAGCAATTGGTTCTTTGTTGTCTTTATTCATTACTTATTCCTCCTCATTTTTTTCTTTTTCAAAATGTTCTTTAACTTTATTAACCTTATCATTAACATAAGATTTTATTTCATCCATATTTTCATTTACGTAAGTAGTTGCTTTCGCGACAGAATCAACAGTTTTATCATGTACATTATCAATTGTGTGACTTAGTTTAACTGCTGTATCTAATGGAGTTTGTACTTTTTCAAGACTTTGATCTACAAGTTTAATTGTTGGACTTAAATTATCAACTGTTTTAGACAAGGACTCTAAAAGTACTCCTAACTTTCTAAATACTATACATAAATAAAACAAAACAACTGCACCTAAAATAGGTAGTAGTTGTTCAGAAACGTTTTTTAAAGCAAGTAATAATTCATCCATAATTTACCACCTCTTCAAAACAATTATAAAATAAAATGAAAATGTTTTCAATGATTTTGAGAGCGCTTAACCATCTCCGCTAAAGGATATATATCTTTACTAGACATAAATAAAAATACTGCTGGACTTTCTTTTGATAAAATATAAGCTCCAGATTCATCTTCTTCAATAACAGTAGATTCTTCAATCATATCTTTTAAATAATAAATATCTATATCAATACCATCTTCTTTATCATCTATACTTGTAAAATCACATAAAAATATTTCATCTGCTTTTTTAAGTGCAGTCGCAAATTCTTTTGCAAATTTATAAACTCTAGACACTCTATGAGGTTTAAATATTGCAACTATTTTTTTATTTGGATATCTTGTTCTAGCTGCATCAATAGTAATTGCCACTTCTGTAGGATGATGAGCATAATCATCTATAAAGACATTTTCCCCATGCTCTTCAATTACAAATCTTCTTTTTACACCTTTAAATAAATTCAATCCATCTTCAATAATTTCAAATGGTACATTTTCTAACATACCTATTCCAATAACACCTAAAGCATTCCATAATAAATGTCTACCAACTAAATTAAGATTAAATCTATATTTAAACTCATTTAAATAATATAAATCAAAAGACATATCAGAAGTAGTTTCTACAATGTTTTTAGCTTGTAAATCATTGTTATCACCAATACCATACCAAATTAATTTATCACTATCTTTAATCTTTCTACAATTTTCATCATCACCAAATATTAAAACTTTTTCTTTAACTTGATTTATAAACTCTTCATAAGCTAATTGATAATCTTCTTCAGTCTTAAAATAATCAACATGATCAATTTCAATATTGGTCACAATAGCATAATTAGGATGATATGCTAAAAAATGACGTCTATACTCATCCGCTTCAACACAAAAATACTTTGTGTTTTTTTCTATTTTACCACTGCCATCCCCTATTAAATATCCTGTTTCACCAAAATTAGACATCATAGAAGACAGCATACCAGTAGTCGTAGTTTTACCATGACTTCCTGTTACACAAATTGTATGATAGTTTTCCATGAATAAACCTAAATATTCATGATATCTATAACATATATTATTTTTCCTTGCTTTTATTACAAGTGGAAAATCTTCTAAAAATGCATTTCCAATAATTACTGTCGCATCTGCTGGAATTATTGCATTTTCAAAAGATTGAATTTCTATATTATTTTCTACAAGTAAATCTTCAGTAAAGAAATGTTTTTCTAAATCGCATCCAGAAACATTATGATCCAATTTGTTTAAAATCAATGCTAGTGCGGCCATTCCTGTACCTTTAATACCAATAAAGTAAAATTTATTCTTCATCATCAAACAAACTCATATTATGACTGCTTATTACAACAGTTTTATTTTCTTCATCTTCTAAATCAGATGTTTTAAAAAACTTAGTTTTTTCATTATCTTTTTCTACATCTCTTCTTGCAAGTATTTCATCAAGTGAAAACTTAGGAACTTCTTGTTCTGCTTCAATTTCATCCACACTACTAGGCTTTGGACTAATCTTTCCAGAAATTGAATCTGGTCTAGCATCCCTATTAAGTCCATACATTGGAGAAATCACAGTTCCAACCTTACTATCAGTAACTGATTTTTTCTTAGGGTTAGTAGGAATAACAGCATCAACGTCTTTTTCACTAATACCAAAAATAGGTGAAATTACAGGTGTAAATTCATAAGTACTTTTTGGTTCTGTTTTTGCAACAGGAACTACTCTTGGCCTTTGTCTACTTTGAGTTACAGGCTCTTGTTCTTTTGGTTTAGTTGCTTGCAAATCATCAATAGCCATACTAATTGATGGTTTTGGTTTTGGTTCAGCTACTGGTTCTTCCTTAACAACCTCCTTAAATACTGGAGGTGGTGGTGTAACTGGCTCAGCCTTTTGTTCAGTTATTGTTATAGGCTTAACCGCAGGTTTTTGCACTTCAACTTCTTCAAATATTTCTTCTTCATAGGTATCGTCATCTTCAAATAATAAGTCGGTAAATTTTTTCCACATAAACATTCTCCTTTAATTTAATATCATAAATTAGAATAACATAATTATATCATTTTACCTAATCAGTTTCATAATCATCTGTTTGGTAATCATCAATTATATCCATTCTGTCTTCTTCATTATAATCATCACCATAACCATCAGGCCTTATATCTTCTCCATCAAGTATATCTTGTATTTTTCCATTTACAGGAACAATAACATCAAATAATTGAATTTCTTCTTTTGTATATTCAATTATTTCTTTTGATGAAAAGTCAGATAAAATTTCTTCTTCATATATATCTATAGATTTAGCAATTTGTAACATCTTCCTAGATATATTTATTAAACTTGCTTCATTACCATTTACATAAAATGATACATATTTACTATTTAACTTTAAATAATAAACATCGTTTACTTTAAAAACATCAACATAATATGGATAAGTTTTATTTTTATAATCAGTATATTCTCCACTAAAACTAAATAATTTGTATTTTTGATTTAGTTGTATATTTTCAAACTCATTGCTGTAATATTTATCGTTAATAACACTTGCCACATTTAAATTCATTATAAATTTAACATTATTGTATAAAAAAATATTACTTGTTTGATTTGAATAAATAAGACCTATACATGGTTCTAAATAATATCTGAAATATGTTTTATTGTTATCAGGAGATATAGCATTTAAGCTACTTTCTTTATTAAGTGCATCTTTTAAATCTAATTCAAAATTAGTGTAATTAGTACACCCAGTTAATAAAATTATTAAGAAAAATAATATTATTTTTTTCATAGCTCCTCCTGTACTTAAATATTTTATCATATTTGTGATATTACATTAACAATATTTCTATTAAATGTTAATATTATCTAAGAGGTAAAAATGACAAACAGTAAATTTATATCATATTTAGAATATTTTTATGCTTATAATAAAATACCTATTACATGTATTAAAAAAAATAAGTTAATTTTCACATTGCCTAAAAAGAATAAATTATTGCCATTAATAAACGAATTATATTATCAAAATACACAAGAAAAAGAAGTTAGTTTAACTTATCATTTTGATTCTTTATTTTTAGGTAAAATCATAATTCAGTCTAAAAATTCAAACTTTGATTTAATAATAGGTCCTGTTTTAAAAAATATTTTAAACATAAAACAAATAGAAAAAATTTTAAATAATTTTGATTTTAACATAAAAGAAAAATCTATTATCTCTGATGAATTATTAGTTTCAAATCCTGTTTATTATGAAGAATTTATAAATCTATTATTAATTTTAAATTTTTCTATAAATGGATCTACGCTAAATGAATACAATATTATAAGTAATTACAGTATTGAAGAATTAGATAAAATGAAATCAATGAATCCTTCAATGCAAAATAATGATATATTTTTTGAAAAACTAGAAAATTTTGTATTAAATGGAGATCAATTAGGTTTTATTACATTCTCAAACTTTTATCCAAACAAAGATTTAATATTTGATGATATAAATGAAGATTTACCAAGTTTTAAAAGCTATATTATTTATTATCTTTCTGTAATATCTACTTTTGTAAGTGAAGCTGGGATTGATAATAAAACAATAAGTAGAATAACTAAAAAAATGATTAATAAATTAAACAAAACAAAAACTTATAAAGAAGCTGAGACAATTTTCAATAAAACATTAAAAATATTTTTCAATAAGATAAATTATTCTACTAACTCTAAATATTATTCTAATATTGTAAAAATGGCTATTTCATATATAGATGCCAATATTGAATCTAAACTACAAGTCAGCGATATTGCATTAAAATTAAATGTAACTAGAAATTATCTATCTAAATGCTTTAAAAATGATACTGGTATTACAATACAACAGTACATTATTAATTCAAAATTAAATCAAGCTAAAAAATTATTAGAAACCACTAATTTAACCGTTACTGAAATAAGTAAAAAATTATATTTTTCAAATCAAAGTCATTTTCAAAATACATTTAAAAAGAACTTTGAAATGACACCAGTACAATATCGAATTAAACATCAAAAAATAAAATAATAAATTATAGGTATTAATAATGACGGCAATAAATTTGCTGTTTTTATATTGGTCTTAAATGTAAAATTTAAACCTATTGTTATAACTAATGTATAACCAACCATACATATTAAAGATATTAATTCACTACTTAAAAATGGATTTAAAAAAGAAGCAAGTAAAGTAATACTTCCTTGATAAATACCAACAGGAATAAATGAAAATAAAACACCTATTCCCATTGTTGCGCTTAATATTACACTAACTATTCCATCTAATAAGGACTTTATTAAAAGTAAACTATAATCATTTGTTAAGCCATCATTTAAAGACCCAACAATAGCCATTGCACCAACACAAAATATTAATGTGCCACTCACAAAGCTTTTTGCAAAACCACCTATTTTATATTTATCTTCTAAACTTTTACCAAAGTTATTTAACTTTTCATCAATTTTTAATAACTCTCCTATCAAAACACCTAAAGATAAGCTTATTATAAGTAATATTTCATTTGATGTTACTATCAATCCATCTACCACACTAGCCATATTAGATAAAACACCATTTAAACCTACAATAATTATCGCAACTCCTAATATAGAAAATATAGAGTTTTGTAATTCTTCAGAAATTCCTTTTTTTAGAAAAGTTCCTATAACACTGCCAATAATAATAGCAATAGAATTAATAATTGTTCCCATAAAATTCTCCTATAGAACATTATTATACTCTTATTTATAAAAAAAACCTTAATTAATTAAGGTTTATTGAATCAATTGCTAGTTTTAATGTTTCTCTTAACACTTCAGTAAATTTTTCTTTATCTCTATTAAGATGAAATGGATTAGATAAAAATACTATTCCATAACCCTTAACAGGTTCTATTAATACAGAACATCCTGTATTACCTAAGTAGAAAAGTGCATCATCACTAACTAATTCTTTAATTGGATTACATTTCTTTCCTTTAATCCAAGATAAAGTATGTCCAGTATCTTTATATTCATTAAGTAATAAATTATATTGTTCTTCTTTAAAGAATACTTTATCTCTAAAAACTCCTTTATTTATCATTGTTGTAACATAATAACTTAAATCTTGTAATGTAATAAATACTCCTGCATGACCTGCTTTACCATCAAATAATAATGCATATTTATCAATTGCATCACCGCAAACTGCGCTACCTTCAACAATATGTGAACAAGCACAGTTTGATTTAAGCATTATTTCTGGATCATAAAAAGTTCTTTTCATTTTCATTGGTTCAAACATAATTTCATTTGCATAAACATCGATTCCTTCTTTTAGATTTTCAATAATTAGTCCCAATAAAAAGTAATTTATCCAACTTTCATTGTATTTGCCTTTTAATTTTTTATTAACTTTAATATTCATTATGTTTTTAAGTATATTTTCTTTAGTCATTTTTAATGAATCACTTAAATCTTCAATACCAGAAGTATGAGTTAAACATTCAATAATTGTTGTACTTTCTTTAAACTTTGATAAATATTTATTTACTTTATCATCTAGATTAATTTCATCATTTTCAAGTAATTTAAGTATTAAAGTTGCTGTCATATAAGGCATTGTCAAAGAAGAAATATCATACAGAGTATCTAGTGAGTTTGGAGAGCTCAATGGCAAAATTTGCTTTTTACCATGGCTACACATCCAATTCCCTCTTTTTGTAAGAATAGAAAGATTTACTGCAGGTATAATTTCATTGTCTGTAACTTCTTGAATGTACTTATCCAAGACTATAAGCTTTTTGGTTTCAAGCATTTATTTTGTCACCTCTTCACTTATAATCATACCATATTTAATACCTTGAATTTAAAAAATCGAATTAGATAATTCGACTATTTTTTATATTAATTAATCATATAAATTTTCTTCAGTTTCATCTAAATTAAAACTAGGCAATTCTGGAAGTTCTTCTAAACTTATAAGTTTAAATGTATCCATAAATTCATCAGTTACTTCATATAGTATTGGTCTTCCAGGAGCCTCACTTCTTCCAACTTCTTTTATTAAATTTCGAGCAATAAGCCTTCTAAGCATCATATCAGCTCCTACACCCCTTATTTCCTCTATTTCAACTCTAGTAATAGGTTGTTTATATGCAATAATTGCTAGTGTTTCTAGTGCAGCTTGAGACAAACCAGATTGTTTTGTATTTTGAAACATTTTCTGAGCATAAGGATGAACAACAGCTTTAGATAAAAATTTATAATTATCGCCATAGTTTACTAATTCAATTCCTCTTTGATCATCTAAATAATATTCTTGTAATTCATTAAAAATCTCATCAATATCTTCATATGATATTTCTAATATTTCTTTTAATTGTTCTTTTGTTACTCCATCATCACCAACTATAAATAACAATCCTTCAAATACCATTTTAATATGTTCTTTATTTTCCATTAACTATTACCTCTTGTAAACCAAATTGTTTCTTCACTATCAATTGTAAAATATAAAGTATGTAACCTCACTAAATCCAATACTGCAAGAAAAGTAGATATTACCATATCAATATCACTTACATCATCTAAAAGTCTTTCAAAAGTAAATGTATTAGGTAAATCAGATAATCTTGCAACAATTTCTAGTTTTCTTTCTTCCATTGAAATTTCTTTTTTTGCAAGTTTTGTTTCTAACGGCCTGCTTAATTGTAATCTTCTCATGCACTTTTGCATTGCCTTAACCAAATCATAAGGATTAGCTTCTATAGGAGCATCACCTGCTTGTTTTATCCAATCCTCAACTTCGATACTAATTGGTTTACTTATCTGAAGTTGTCTAGATAAATATTGTTCTTCAAGTACACTTGTTACTTCTTTATATTGCTGATATTCAAGTAATCTTCTTACAAGCCTTTCTTTTGGATCTTCTTCATATTCGCTATCTAAAGTAGCATCTTCCTTAGGAAATAATTTTTTAGATTTATACTCTATAAGTGTAGCAAGTTCAACTAGATATTCACTTGCTATTTCTAAATGTAATTCCTTAAATCTATTTAAATATAATAAGTATTGGTTAGTAAGTACACTAATATCTAAGTCAAAAAGATCTAATTTATTCTCTTTAATAAGATGTAACATCAGATCTAATGGACCATCAAATTGTTCAATTTCAACTTTAAAATCTTTCATATACGTAAATGATTATAACAAAATCTAAGCTATACTTCTATTATTAAAAAGTAACTAAATTAATAGTTACTCTAAATCAATTTCAAAATCTTCATATATTTCTTCAGAAACATATTTTGAATTTTTAATTCTTTGCTTAACACACATTGTTAATAAATATTCTATTTGACCATTAATTGATCGAAAATCATCTTGAGCCCATGAAGCAATTTGTGAATATAATTTAGACGATATTCTTAAAGGTATTTGTTTTTTTTCATCTATATTACTCACTAATATAAACTGCCAGAGTTAACTATAGGTTGTGCATCTTTATTACCACATAATACAACTAGTAAGTTAGAAACCATGGCTGCCTTTCTTTCTTCATCTAAATCAACTATTCCACCTTCACTTAGCTTAGATAGTGCCATATCTACCATACCAACAGCACCATCAACAATCATCTTTCTTGCATCTATAATTGCTGATGCTTGTTGGCGTTGTAGCATTGCAGCTGCAATTTCAGGCGCATATGCCAAATAAGTTATTCTTGCTTCAAGTATTTCAATTCCTGCTAAATTTACTCTATCTTGTATTTCATCTTTTATTCTTTTCGCTACTATTTCACTAGATCCTCTTAAAGAACCTTCATCTGGCTCTCCATCTCCTGTAGTGTCAACATTTTCAGCCACATCATAAGGATATATCCTAACAATATTTCTTAATGCAGCATCACATTGTAATGACAAATATTCTTTATAATTATCAACATCAAATACAGCTTTAGCAGTATTTTTAACTCTCCAAATTACCGCAATACCTATTTCTACAGGGTTACCCAAACAATCATTAATCTTTTGTCTATTATTATTTAATGTCATTATTTTTAATGAAATTTTTTTATTATAATTTTGTGGTTTATATGTTTGACCAGTAGAACTAACAATTTCACCCTTATTAGACTCAACATCGCCACTTTGTCTTAAAACTGTATTGGCTGCCGGATTAACAGCTGAACAAAATGGATTAACATAATACATTCCTTCTTCTTTTAATGTTCCATAATAATTACCAAATAAGGTTAACACTAAAGCTTCTTGAGGATCTAATACTTTAATACCAAACAATAAAATAAATAAAATAATTGCAAAAATTATTGATAAAAACACAATAAATCCTGTACCATTCATAATAGAATAAATAAATAGTACCACATTTAATAAATTTAAAATTATAACTGCTAGCGGGATAATAAACCCTTTATTTTTAACTAAAATTTTTTCCTGCATATCATTCACCTCTTTGATATCATTTTAATATCAAATATATATAGTTACAATAAATAAAGGGTTAAACTTTTGTAAAATTAAAAGGATGAAAATCATCCTTTTACAACAATATTTACAATTTTATCCTTTATAACAATCATCTTAACAATTGTCTTACCTTCTACATGAGTTTGTACAGTAGGTATTTCAAGAGCTTTAGCTTTTAATATTTCTTGGTCACTACCTTTAGCCACAGTGAATTTTCCTCTTAATTTTCCACCAACTTGTACTACAATTTCTACTTCATCAAGTTCAAGTTTACTTTTATCATAAACTGGCCATGGTTCATATGCTAAGGTATCTTTATTGCCCAAAACATTCCATAATTCTTCACCTAAATGAGGTGCAAAACATGAAAACATTTTTATGAACCCTAACGCATATGGTCTATATATTGTTTTTGTTTTATAGCATTCATTAATAAACACCATCATTTGAGAAATAGCAGTATTTAACCTTAATGATTCTATATCTTCCTCTACCTTTTTAACAGTAGCATGATATACATAGTCTAAGCTACCATCATTTTCATCACTTAATTTGTCGTATTCAGTAAATAGTCTATAAACTCTATCTAACCATTTTCTAGTTCCATCAAGTCCACTATCATTCCAAGGAAGTGAAGCTTCTAATGGTCCCATAAACATTTCATACACCCTTAGTGAATCAGCACCATGAGAATCAAAAATCACATCAGGACTAACAACATTTCCTCTAGATTTACTCATTTTTTCACCATTAGAACCTAATATCATTCCTTGGTGGAATAACTTTTTAAATGGTTCTTTAGTAGGTACATGGCCTAAATCATAAAGTACTTTATGCCAAAACCTTGCATATAAAAGGTGTAAAACAGCATGTTCAGCTCCACCAACATATAAATCAACAGGAAGCCATTTTTCAAGTAATTTTTTATCACAGAAAGATTCATTATTATGTGGATCAATAAATCTTATATAATACCAACAACTTCCTGCCCATTGAGGCATTGTGTTTGTTTCTCTTTTTCCTTTAACACCATCAATCTCTACTTCTAACCACTCTCCAGCATTAGCAAGAGGACTTTCTCCATCACTAGATGGCATGTAATTGGTAACTGCTGGTAATTCTAAAGGTAATTCTTCAATATCAACAGTTCTCATAGTTCCATCTTCCATATGAACTATAGGAATTGGTTCTCCCCAATATCTTTGTCTTGAAAATAACCAATCTCTTAATTTATAAGTTGTTTTTGGAGTACCTACATTATTTTCAACAAGCCATTCATTCATTTTTTTAATAGCATCTTCTTTATCTAAACCATCTAAGAAATCACTATTAACATGAATACCATCACCTTCGTATGCTTCTTTAGAAATATCTCCGCCTTTTAAAACCTCAATAATTTCTAAATTAAATTTTTTCGCAAATTCATAGTCTCTTGTATCATGTCCTGGAACAGCCATAATTGCTCCAGTTCCATAGCTAGCTAAAACATAGTCCGCAATCCATATCGGAATCTTTTTATTGTTTACAGGATTTATTGCATATGCACCTGTAAATACTCCAGTTTTATCTTTGTTTAAATCTGTTCTTTCTAAATCAGATTTTGATTGTATTTCATCAATATATTGTTTTACAGCAGAAAGTTTATCTTTGCTAGTAATATCCAATACAAATGGATGTTCTGGTGCTAAAACACAATAAGTACAACCAAATAAAGTGTCAGCCCTTGTAGTAAATACTGTAAATTCTTTGTCAAATCCATCAATTTTAAATACAACATTAGAACCTATAGATTTGCCAATCCAATTAATTTGCATTTCCTTAGTTGATTGAGGCCAATCAACTAAATCCAAATCATTTAGTAATTGTTCAGCATATTCTGTAATCTTAAGAACCCATTGACGCATTGGTTTTCTAATAACTGGATGGTTTCCTCTTTCGCTTCTTCCATTTATTACTTCTTCATTAGCTAAAACAGTTCCTAGTTCTGGACACCAATTTACAGGAATTTCATCAACATAAGCTAAACCTTTATTATAAAGCTGAATAAATATCCATTGAGTCCACTTATAATATTCAGGATCAGTAGTACTTATTTCTCTACTCCAATCATAAGATAAACCTATTTCTTTTATCTGCCTTCTAAAAGTATCAATGTTTTCATGAGTAAAGTCTGCTGGATGATTTCCCGTACTTAATGCATACTGTTCAGCAGGTAAACCAAAAGCATCCCACCCCATTGGATGTAAAACATTATATCCTTTCATTCTTTTGTATCTTGCTACAATATCAGTTGCAGTATATCCTTCTGCATGACCTACGTGTAAACCCTGTCCACTTGGATAAGGAAACATATCTAAAACATAATAAGGAGGTTTTTCCTCATCATATACATCTGTTTTAAATGTTTCATTTTCTTCCCAGTATTTTTGCCATTTTTTTTCAATATCTTTATGATTATATGCCATACATCCTCCAAAATAAAAAACGCCCACATCTAAGGACGTAATAATTACGCGGTACCACCTTAGTTCATCTTTTTAAAAAGATGCACTTAAATTCCTTTAAAGCAGGAAATACATCACTCCACAACGAGTTCAATAACTTTGTTAATCAAGTTTCACCAACCCTTGACTCTCTAAATAACATCCATTACCTACTACTTTGCTTCAACGTTCATAAATATAATATAAAAAAATATATTTAATGTCAAAAAATATAGCATATTTGCGATAATGTTGTTATAATCATACTATCTAGTTTTAAAAACTAGATAGAGGTGATGAAATGTATAAAAATGCAAGAGACCCAATTAGCTTTTTAACACATTTACTTGGAGCTATTGGTGGCCTGGTACTTGTAATTTTCTCAATTATTTACATTATTGTAAATAAAGGAAACTTTATTGCTTCAGTATCAATGCTTATCTTCTTTATCTCTATCACCCTTCTATATAGTGCTTCTAGTATTTATCACTATATACAATCAAACAATAAATATTTTACATTTTTTCATAAATTAGATCATGCAATGATATATGTTTTAATTGCAGGATCATACACACCATTTTGCTTAACATATTTAGAAGGTGGCAAAGCATTTATATCCATTATGTGGATTATAGCAATTATAGGAATTATAGGGAAAATATTTTGGTTAAATGCACCTAGAGTTTTATATACATTATTATATGTATTAATGGGTTGGGCAATTGTAATAAAATTTCCACAATTTCCATCTGTTCCAACTGCATATATATCATTAATAACTGCAGGTGGTATTTCTTATACTGTAGGCGCAATCATTTATATATTTAAAAAGCCTAACATTAATAAATACTGGGGATTTCACGAATTGTTTCATCTATTTATATTACTTGGAACAATATTCCATGTAATTGCAAATATATTATTTATTTTATGAGGAGAACAATATGATTAGATTGATAACTGATTCATCGTGTCTTTACACACCAAAAGAAACTGAAGAAATGGGATTTGTAGTAAACCCTTTGTCAGTAACAATAAACAACAAACAATATGTTGAATTTGTAGATATTACTGCAAGAGAATTTGTAGATATTATTAACCAAGGACATATTCCTACTTCATCTCAGCCTTCTGTTGGATTATTAATTGAAACATTTAAAAAGTATCCAAATGATGACTTAATTGTATTAACTATTGCTGATGGTCTAAGTGGCACATATGATTCAGCATTAATAGCTAAAAACAGTATTGAAAACAACGAAAATATCCATGTAATAAATACTAAAACACTTTGTGGTCCTCATAAATACTTAGTTGAAGAAACATTAAAATTAATAAAAGAAGGCAAATCATTAGATGAAATTTTAAACTATATTAACAATAAAATTGAAACTGTAATATCTTTCTTATTACCAAAAGATTTTGGATATTTAAAACGTGGAGGTAGGCTTACTCCCTTAGCAGCTACTTTAGCAGGAGTATTAAAACTTCAACCTGTTGTTACTCAAACTAAAGATGGAAAACGTTTAGATAAATTTGTAATTGGAAGAAATTTTAGAGAAGCAATAAAAAAAGTACTTAACTTTTATAAAGATAAACTAAGTGATAATCATAGAATTTATATATCTCATGGATTTAACTTAAAAGATGCAAAATATGTTGAAAGTGTATTTAGAAAGGAATTTCCTAATAGCTATATTGAAGTATTAGAACTATCATGTGCATTTATTACACAAGGTGGTCCTCTATGTGTCGCAATTCAAACAATTGAAGCCTAATTAGGCTTTTTTTAATGATATAATGATTTCATGTTAAACAAATTTAAATATAGTAACGATAATAAAAGATATCATACTTTTAATTATTACCTTAGAAACAAATACAAATCTAAAGTAGCGAAAATACCTTTAGATGCAGGTTTTACTTGTCCTAATAGAGATGGAACAAAAAGTTTTTATGGTTGTATTTTTTGTTCAGAACAAGGCAGTGGAGAGTTTACTAGTTCAATAGAAAATATTGAAGAACAATTTGAAGAATCTAAATCACTTGTAATAAATAAATGGCCAGACGCAAAATTTATCGCATATTTTCAAGCTTATACAAATACATATGGACCATTAGAGAAAATTAAAAATATGGTAGACCCTTTTATTGACAATGATGAGGTTGTTGCTATTTCTATTGCAACTAGAGCTGATTGTTTAGAAGATGAAACAATAGAATACTTAAACTCTTTAACACACATAAAAGATATATGGATTGAACTTGGCTTACAAAGTTCCAATGATGTTACAGCTAAATATATTAATAGATGTCATGATTTTAATACTTTTAAAGAAGCTGTATTTAAATTAAGTAAAACAAATTTAAAAATTTGTGTACATTTAATAAATGGTTTACCCTATGAAACAAAAGATGACATGATAAATACTATTAAAGATATAAATACCCTTCCAATTCATGGAGTTAAAATACATATGTTAAGTGTAGTAAAAAATACATTATTAAGTAAAAAATATGAGTATGAAAAATTTCATTTGTTAACTTTAAAAGAATATGTTGATATAGTGGTAAATCAATTAAGACTTTTAAAAGAAGAAGTTGTAATACAAAGACTTACAGGTGATCCTGTAAAAGAAGACTTGATAATGCCTAAATGGTTACCGAAAAAAACAATTGTATTAAATGAAATAGATAAATATATGGCAAAAAATGATTATTATCAAGGTGATTTACTTAAAGGAGACCTACTATGAAAAAAATAATTGGTGTTACACCAAGAACAAATATACTTAATGATACGGATATTTTTAATGTTTATCAAAACTATTTTGATGCAATAATTAAAGCTGGTGGTTTACCAGTTATGTTACCTATTGCAAAAAAAGAAGATTTAGAACAAATAATGAATAATATCGATGGATTATTAATAACTGGAGGTAAAGATATTAATCCAAATCTTTATAACGAAGAAGTAAAGCCATATTCAATACTTGCTGATGAAAAAGAAGATAATAATGATTTAAACCTTATAGAAATTGCCTTAAATAAAAAAATACCTATTTTAGGTATTTGTAAAGGTCTACAAATTTTAAATGTGTATTTTAGTGGAAGTTTATACCAAGATATTTTTGAAGAATATGGAACCGATATCAATCATTCCCAAAGTAAATTAATACCAAAACCAAAAAATGATTCAATGAATTATAATACTAAATTTAATAAAAATACATTATTATATAATATCTTTGGTGATGAATATACAATTAACAGTTTTCATCATCAAGCTATTAAAGATATAGCAAACAATTTTACTATTTCTTCTATTAGTACTGATGGAATAATAGAAGCAATAGAAGATTTAGATAAAAAAATACTAGCTGTTCAGTGGCATCCTGAAAGACTAGTATATGATTCTAAACATTTTGAAATTTTTAAAAGATTTATTAATATGTGCTAAATTATCTAATTAATGTAGATAATTTGTCAACAATATAAGTAGGTTTAATATCAAGTCTATAACAATCTTCCATAGTATTGATTCCTGTTGTAACAAGTATAGTTTCTATACCTGCATTAACTCCTAACTTTATATCTGTTTCTAAATTATCGCCTATTATAATAACATCATCTTTAATAACATTTGCATATCTTAAAGCCCCTTCTATAATTGCTGGATGGGGTTTTCCTATTTTTATAGCCTCTACATCAGCTGCATATTCAAACATTGCAACAACAGATCCATTCCCTATATTTTCACCATCTTCAGATAATAAAATCCTATCATTATTAGTACCTACAAGAATAGCTCCTGTTTTTAATGCTCTAATTGCAAAACTATAGTCTCTATATGTTGCATTTCTATCTAAACCAACAAATAAAAAATCAGGTTTATCAGGTTCAATAATAAATCCATAATCAATCAAGGCTTTTCGCATTCCCTTTTCACCAATATATGCGGCTTTTCTTTTATTTGGATATAATCTTGAAATTGTATCTGCAGCAGCCATTGCACTTGTATAAAACATTTCAGGTTTTATATTTTCAAATCCCATTTTAAGCATATGATTTGCTGCTTGAGTTTGTGTTCTTGATGAGTTATTTGTTAAAAAAATGAACTCTATATTATTTCTTACCAAATGATTTATAAAATCTTTAGCACCTGGTAAAATATTTGTTCCATGGTACATAGTGCCATCTAAATCAATCATATAAAATTTATTATGCATATTACAGATACCCCTAAATAAGTATAACACACTACTTTTAAACAAAAATAAAAAGGTATTAACCTTTTGGCTAATACCTAATAATCTATTATGGTCTAATACTATCTCTAATTGCAGGAACATCAATCGCATCAGGTCCTAATGCTGTAGAAACCTTTACAGTTCCATCTTGTACTGATTTAATTGCTTCTTCAACAGTTGCTTTAATTTCATCTGAAACTATAGCATCATAGTTTTTATCAGTAACAATTCCTACACCGCCATCAGCTAAGCTAAGGATTACGTGAGTACCCCAATATTCATTACCAGCATCTAATTCATCAAATACCCAAACTAATGAATTACCAATATTTTTTAAACCAGATGTTAATGTTATTGCTGCTAATTCTTCTTGGAAAGTTGCTTCTTGATCTGAGTCAACTCCTATAAACCATGCATTATCTGTTTCTAATATTGCTTCAGCTGCCCCATTACCAGCATTTCCAGCTACACCCCAAATAACATCAACTTTTTTATCATTCATCATTGATAAAGCAAATTCTTTAGCATTTGCTGTATCTACATAATCATTTGTATAACGTGTATCAACTTTAATGTCAGGATTAACTGATTGAGCTCCTTCAATATATCCAATCAAGAAATCATTAATTGGTGGACAATCAATTCCTCCAATAAAACCTATAACAGGTTCTTCATTGATATGTTCAACACTTGTATCAGTAGTAATGCTTCCTGCTAAAACACCAATTATATAACCTAATTCATTTTGTTTATAAGTTATATTAAGAACATTTTCATTTTCTCCTACATAACTATCATCATCAAATATGATGTATTTTTGTTCAGGATAATCTGTTGCAACATTCTTTAAATAATCAGCCATTTCAAATGTACCCAAAACAACAAAATCATATTCACCTGAATCACTTACTTCATACATTACTGATTCCCATTTTGGCTTATCTGAATCACTTGCTCCCAATTCAATTGTCTTTAAAGTAATTCTTCCTTGTGATTCAAGTTCAGTTAAACCACTTTGAGCTGAATCAAAGAATGATTTATCTCCTAAATTTCCATTAACTAGATAAACAACGTTATATACGTCTTCTGAAGTTTCATCTGTAGTGTCTGTAGTTGCCTCATTAGAACCGCCGCCACCACATGCAACAAGGCTAACAGATAAAATTAATGCAAAAATCAATTTTAAAATTTTTTTCATGTTTTTCCTCCGTTTACATTCATTAAATTTTATTTAAACTCATAAATAACTATCTTTAAATGGGATTTTGAAAGTTAATCATAAGTTATATATCTATTTTCTAAAAAATTCGTCGATATATTCTTTCCAATCGCCTTTTACAATCATATGATGATTTCCGATTGGACCACTAGAAAAATAACCTGTACCATCTTCTAATTTTAATTTCATTTGTGTACGACATAAATCATTTCTATGCATAGTCTCAATTAAATATGCTTTACCTGCATAATATCTAGAAAAATCATCATTACACTTAAATATTGTAACAACTTGAGATTCTATATCAGCAGCAACTGCAACTCCTATACCTGATTCAAAATGTGTTGTTAATTGATAATCATCAGCCATATCAATAGGTAAAGTACAGTGTGCAAAAATGATTTCTCCTTTTTCTGGATCCATACTACTAGGATTTGACATAAAACTACTTTGTCCTGTTATTGCTTCTAATACTGCCATACTAATCATACTCTTTTGATCACCTTCGCATGCTGCAGGAATACCTTCAGCATTTAATATTGCTAATGCTAAACATCCTGTTGTATCAAGTAATTCTAGTAAATCAAAACATTTTAAACTTACTCCTTGTAAATTATGTTTTTCAATTAAACGTTTTAGAGCACCATATACATCAAGAGCTTTCTTCATTTCTTCATCGCCAAAGTTATGCTTCATTAAATCTTTTGTATATTCATTTTCAGGATATCCACCCTTTTTATACTCTTCAACAAATACATCTAAATCAAAGAGAATAGATTTAATTCCACTGACATCTTCTACTTCTTTAAAGTTTGCACTGCTTCCAATTAATGCATCACAGTCTCCAAAATTACCTAGTCTTAAGCCAGATAATTTTTTTCTTGCATTTGCCACAGTAATTAATATAGATAAACGTTTTGCAATACTTTCTATTGAGCCATGAAGTATTTCACCTTTTATTCCTTTATCTTGTAAAAAACCTAAAATTTCCATTGCTGCTGCAAGAGAATTATAAGCTGGTGTTGTCAAAAGAACATATGGTTCTTTTGTTTTTTCATAAATTTCTTTAAAAGCTAATTCAGTTCCTCCTGTTGTCACAAAATAGATAGGTAAAGCTTCTTCTTTTACTTCATCAATATCTGCAATTAAAACATTTTTATTAAGTTTTTTTCCAACTTCATTAAGAAAATTTTCACTATACTTAATAACAGTTTCATCATTACAGCCTGAAGGACCTACTAGTTGGGCTACTTTAATCATAGATATCTCTCCTTCCAAAATTATAATTGTAATAAGTATTAAACAAATTAAAAATATGATTCAAATTAAATTATTTGTATATATTTAATTTGTTCTATTATGTAGATAATAGCATATAAAACGATATCAAGACATATTATTCGTAATTTATCATCAATTTATAACTTAAAATGTATAATTTATTAATTTGTTATATAATTATTAAGAAATAAAGGAATAGAGAATGAAAATAGTTAATAAAGTCATATTATTATTTATTATTCTTGCCTCTATTGTTGGAGGGCTTTTTTTTGATGCCTATAATAATGCTCCAAGTAGATTTACTGTTAGATTTGAAACTGTATCATCTACAAGAATTCCTGAACAATTAAATAATGTAAATATACTTTATTTTTCAGATTTACATTTTGGATTATTTATGGATGTATATAGATTAGAAAAGTTAGTTACTTTAATTAACAATTCAGGTGCTGATGTAGTAATTTTTGGAGGAGATTTATTTCATTCTGACACTGTTAACTCTATAAATTATGAAACCATACAAAACGTTAAAACTTTATTAAAAGAAATCAAAGCCCCTTTAGGTAAATTTGCGGTATACGGTGATCAAGATCACAATAATTTAGATATTGTAAATGAAACATTGTTTGATAGTGATTTTGAAGTTATAAATAACAATAATATAAAATTAAGAAATAAAGGTTCTCAATCAATTAATATTGTTGGTATTGATAGTGAAGATAATGGAAACATTAATATAGAACAAGCATATAACAATATCCCTAAATTATCTTATACAATTGCTGTTTGTCATACGCCTGATACAGTTACTAAGATAGAAAAAAACCTGACTGACTTGTATCTAAGTGGACATAGTCTTGCAGGTCAAGCTTACTTTATTATAGATTCACTATATAAACCAGAATATACATCATTATACTATAGAGGAAAGCACTTAATAGATAATAAAATAAAAGTTGATATATCTAGTGGTGTAGGTACTGTAATAAAAGATGTAAGATTTTTATCAAATGCTGAGATAGTTATTTACACATTAAAACACAAAGAATTCCAAGAAAATACAACATTGCCAGAATAATTTATTTAAGTAGTTTTTCTAATTTTCTTGCATATTTTTTTCTATCATTTTTTCTACAATTTGTTAACTTTGAAATTACATCATAAATTTCAAGTTTTTTATTTGTTTTAAAGCCATCATCGTTTTGTATAATTGTAGTAATTTCAACTAAATCATCACTAATAGATCCTTCATAATTAGGATCAAAAACATTTTTATAATCTTCAATTATTTTTAAACCAGATTTATTTTTCTTAAAAAACATATTTACATTCTCCTATAAATATTCATCTTTAACTTCATTAGGTAAAACTAAAACAGTCTCTATATTTTCGATACTATTGTCTATCAATGTATCATAATCAATATTCTTTTCATAATAAACAGCTTTAGTTGATTTTGGTTTGGTTACAGGGTTTTTTGGAGTAAATATTGTACAACAATCTTCATAAGGAAGAATTGATGTTTCATATGTTCCAATCATTCTAGACATATTAATTATATCAATTTTATCAAATGTAATTAATGGTCTAATTACAGGCATTTTAATAACTTCATTAATTACAGCTAAACTTTCAAGTGTTTGACTTGCTACTTGACCTACATTTTCTCCAGTAGCAATAGCTAAACAATTTCTTTTTAAAGCAAGTTTTTCAGCAATTCTATACATCATTCTTCTCATTATAGTAATTGCATAAGATTCATCACATCTAGCATATATTTCCATCTGTAAATCAGTAAAATTAACCACATGAATTTTCATTTTCCCTTGATACTTACTAACAATTCTTGCAAGCTCAACAACCTTATCAAAAGATTGTTTAGATGTATATGGAGGAGATGCAAAATGAACTGCCTCAACCTCTATTCCTCTTTTCATAATATAATATGCTGCTAATGGAGAATCTATTCCTCCTGATAATAGTAAAAGGACTTTCCCATTTACCCCTGTTGGATACCCTTTTGCACCTTCAATTTTATTACTAGTGATATATGTATTTTCTTTTTGAATTTCAATATTTATTCTTATATTTGGATTATGAACATCAACCTTATGATTTGTATTAGCAAGTATATTCCCTGCAGTTGCTCTATTAACATTATCACTATTTAATTCAAATGTTTTATCTTGTCTTTTTGTAATAACTTTAAAAGTTGAAGTTTCTAGGTTTTTGACTAATTCTAAAGTTATTTTTTTAATTTCTTCAATATCACTGTTTATTTTACAAGTAAAGCTAAATGAACTTATACCAAAAACATTTTTTAATCTTTCTTCAATTTCTTTAGAATCTTCACCATTAATCTTTATATATATTCTATCTCTTGTGTATCTATATTCTAATTTTTCTAAATCTTTTAAAGAACTTTTAATATTATCTAAAAGTTTTCTTATAAATATATTTCTATTTTTACCTTTTGTACTTAATTCTCCATACCTTACCAAAACAGTATCATAAACTACCATATTTATTTATAATCTCCTTTAATGAATAAATAAAATAATCAATCTCTTCAATTGTATTATGTTTAGATAAACTTACTCTAATACAAGTTTTACTTCGTAAATCACTAAATCCCATAGCTTTTAATACCATACTAGGATTATCAGACTTACTAGAACATGTACTTTGTGCTGAAACACAAATACCTTTTAAATTAAGAGCATTCATCATAACTTCACTAAATATATTTTCATAAGAAAAATTAATTATATTGTCGACAGAATGTTTTGGTGTATTTATTAATATTCCATCAATTTCAGCTAATTTTTCTAATAAATATTCTTTTAATTCTTTAATATATATTTTTTTATTATCTTCTAAATATAATCTCATTGTTTTAAAAAATAAAGCATTCACTAATGCATTACTAGTGCCACCCCTTAAACCAAACTCTTGTTGTCCACCACTAATTAAAGGAATCATATTTACATGTGGTTTTTTTATTAATAATCCACTTCCTTTTAATCCTTCAATTTTATGTGCAGAAAATGTTGCAAGATCAATATCTTTTAGAATAATTTCTAACTTTCCTAATGCTTGTACCATATCAATATGCAAATAAGCATTTGATTCTTTCTTAACTATATTTGCAATTTCATATATTGGATTAATACTTCCAACCTCATTATTTACATACATTATAGATACTAAGCAGGTATCTTTTCTTAAGGCTTTTCTTAAATCATTTAAATTTATTGCTCCATTACTATCAACATCTAATATAGTAACTTCATAATTAAATTCATTTTTTAATTGTTTAATTGAATTTAATACACTTGCATGTTCAACAGAACTAGTAATTATATGTTTCTTATCTTTACTCGCTAATGCAACTCCTTTTATAGCCATATTATTTGCTTCACTAGCTCCACTAGTAAAAATAACACTATTAGCAGCAACATTAAAATATGAGGCAATAGCATTTCTACTATTTTCTTGTAAATTTTTTACAAATACTCCTGAATCATATAAAGCATCACTATTTTCAAAATAAGTAGCTATCAACTTTTGATAGCTACTTAAAACTTCTTTATTGATTTTCGTAGTACTTGCATTATCTAAATAAACTTTAGCTTGCATGTGCACCATTACTTCTCACCAACTTTTCATAACTTCCTGGATGTATCTTATCAATTGTAGCAATTGCAATTGTTAGTGCTTGAGTATATTCACCATTTCTAAAACATAATTCAGCTCTTGTAAGATCAGAATCTATATCAGGATATGTCGATCTATATTTATTACCAAAAACTATAGTGTTTTCTACCATTATAGCCATTCCTACAATATTGTTTACGTTATTGTATAACTTATATATAAAATCAATACCATCTTTTAAAGTTACATTTAACAACTCCACAGCAAGTGGTGTCTCTTTTATAAGATTATCAATATTATTAATATATTCATAGCCTTGAATTAAATCAGATTCATAACTTGAAGAAATTGAAGGTAATCTGTGTTTTCTTAACTTAACCTGCATTTCATTCATTATTAGTTGTAATTTAAGTAGTTGTTTCTTAGCTCTATCTTCATCACTCTTTGCACTATCTATTTTTTGTCTCATAGAAATAAATGAATTGTTACAAGCTTCTATATCAAAGTATAATTCTTTCAAAGCAGCTATTACAGAAGTTGCTGGTAATTCATTTTTAGCAATTTGTTCAAACACTTGTTTTTGCTTAATATCTAATTCTTCTAACTTGATATCATTTTCTTTTATTTCTTCATCAAGACCTTCTAAACCAAATCTTACAGAAGATTTTTCAAATTGTTTTTTTACATATTTTGAATTTGTAGTTGCTTCTAATATTAACTTTCCACTATTATTTGCAAGCATACTTAATTCATCAAAAGATTTTTCTTCGTTACTTAATGATTCTAACATTAAAGACAATCTTGACTTATAATCTTCAATATGATCTTTAACATTTGTCGCATCACCTTTTTTAAGACTATCTAAATCTGTTCTTAAAGAGTTCATTATTACTCTTACATTTTCATCAATATTTAAATGACTTAAATAAACATTTTTCTCAGTTAATCTAGCACTATTTTCATTAACTTTATCAATCATATGAGGTATTACACCAGTTGCTTCTTGTAGTAAATCTGGAAGTTCTTTTACAATTTCTTCTAATATAGCTATAGAACTTTTTATATTTATAAGTTCTAAACTTGATTTTTCAAAATCAGAAGCATACATCCACTCTTCAAATGATGAAAACATATTTTCTATATTTGTAATATTTTTTTCTATAGTACTCCATGAATAAGATAATGTATGACTTTTTTCATTTGCTTCATTTTTAATTTCTCTAAATCTATCCTTTAATTCAGTAACTTCAGCTCTTTGTTGAGTTTCCTTTTCTAATATTTCATCTAAAAAAGCATTTAATTTTCCTACTTGTTCTTCCCCTAGCTTAATGCTACTCTCTAAATCAAGTAATCCATTTTTAACAAATTTATGTTTTCCAATAAGTAAAGCATCCTCAAGATCTGCTAGAGTTTGAGAAATTTGTTTTAAATTAGATGTGGCAAAATCAAAATCATCTTTGCATAATGCAACATTTTGTAATAATACATTATCTACTCTTGCAATAGCAACTGCCTTATTTAATTTAAAAGCTAATGGTATACTATTTATCTGATTATATCTAACTTCTAATTCAGCAAGCACTTTTTTGTATTTATTAGATTGAACTTTTCTAAGTATCAACCAAATAACAAATATAACAACTATTACAATAATAGCAATGATTACCTCTATTTTACTAATAAAATCAAGAAATTTTTTCATATGAAAAAAGCCTCCAAATCTATATGTTATTTTAACATATAACTGAACATTAATGAATAATTGACTTTTACTATTTACTTTGATATAGTTTTAGGGCGTCAAATGATGGCAGCATACAAAGTTCATGTAAAAAGCGTTAACACCAGCGGCTGTGGTGATCAAAGTAACTTGCTGCAATAAGCGAAATGATCTAAATGTTAACACTCTATATGATGATTTGTACCTGTTGTTGTTTTGCTAGAATATAGGAGGAAATTATGGCAAGATATACAGGACCAGTTTGGAAAGTATCAAGACGTCTAAGCTTTTCAATCTTAGAAACTGGTGAAGAATTAAAGAAAAGACAATATGCCCCTGGACAACACGGGCCTACAAGACGTATCAAATTAAGTGGATACGGAACTCAATTAAGAGAAAAACAAAGAATTAGACATATGTATGGTTTAAATGAAAGACAATTCTATAACACATACAAAAAAGCTGAAAAAATGGGTGGAGTAGTAGGTGAAGACTTCTTAACTCTGCTAGAATCAAGACTAGACAATTTAGTTTATAGACTAGGTTTTGCTAGAACAAGAAGAGCAGCTCGTCAACTAGTTAATCATGGACATATTTTATTAAATGGTAAAAAAGTTGATATTCCTAGTATCATTGTTAAACCTGGTTCTACAATTGAAGTTAAAGAAAGAAGTAAAAACATGGCAAGCATTGCTGATGCTTTAGAAGCTACTTTAAATACAGTTGCATTTGTAGAAGTTGATAAAGAAAATAAAAAAGGTACTTATATTCGCTATCCTGAAAGAAGTGAATTAAACCAAGAAATAAACGAACCATTAGTTGTAGAGTTTTACTCAAGATAATAAAAAAGTACTCGCTATATTATATAGCGAGCTTTTTTATGGTGTATAATTTATTTTTTCAGATTATTATTAGTTTTATATTTTCATCATAAACTATTAGTGCTGGTATATAAATTTTACTTAACTTATTCTCAAAATTAATATTCATTACTACATAATATAATTTAGAATATGTAATTTGGTTAGGTTAGATAGTATCGAATAAATGTTAAAAGATGTAACTTAGTTAAGCTACATCTTTTATTAATTAACCCACACTTTTTATTACATCAAATATTCGATAACCAATCATTGAGGTATCACTTTTAATCAAAATTACTTTAAATGTATCTTCATATCCTGTTTCTATATCTTTTTGACTATACAATAAATCTACAAACTCCCCATCTTTTTCTACAGCCAATAATTCATAATTATTTAATCTAGTTAAAGTAATATAATCAGTTTCATAAATATCAGAATTAAATTCATAAGGCAATTCACCTGTATAATCATTAAATAATATAATAGTCCACTCTTCTATAACTTCTATAGGAATTTTATACGTTACATAATCAATTACTTCAATTTCACCACCAACAATAGCTGGATCTAAATACATTGAGACAAGTGTAATTAACTCAACAGCTTCTTCCATATTTAATGAATAAGGACTATTAAGTACATCAAATGTAGATTGCACTATAGTATTAATTACTTCTATGGATTCATCTATATCATTTTCTTTCCATGGATATGGCACAGTGTTTTTAGGTTGTTCTAACTTTCCATCCATTAAACTAACCTGTAAAACAAAACTATACGAATCATTAACTGTAATTCTTGCATTAGGTCTAATATCACTTTCATTACATATTAATATAAATGGTTCTCCATCATCAATTACAATAAATTCTTCATACGATTCATTAAAATTATCATCATATACAATTTCTTCAATCAATAATTTTTGACCATCAACAGGAATTATTAAATAAGCTTCATCTCCATTTAAATAATATTCATTAATATATTCAAATCCTGTTTCAAATAAGTATTTGTCTCTTTTAACATGATAGTTTGCTCCATATCCCAAAAAATCAACAACCATAGTTTCTTCTACAACTTCAACTTCCTCTACTTCAGGTGTTTGTTCAATTGGTTCTTCTATTATCGTTTTTGGCCCACTACTGCAAGCAGTAAGTAATAATAAGAAAATTAATATTATTTTTTTCATCATCTATTCATAAAGTAAACAATTATCGCAATAATTACAATTACTACAACTACTACAATTGCTACTTTCACCTTATCTACAGGTGTATATCCACTTACTTTACCAGTTTGACCATTAACCATAAACTCATATGTTTTACCATTAAATACAAATGAAGAAATCCAAATTGGTAACAATAGATATTTAAATTTAACATCTGAAAATGTTGTCTTTACATTTAAATCTTTAACAGTTGATGCATTTTCTTTAGTTCTAATTTTTGATGTAATTTCATCATCAATTACATTTTCCATCCTTCTTCTAGCTTCTTCCCATGCATCATTTAACCCAATTGAATATCTTTCCGCAGAAAAACCTGCAATATACTCTGGTTTATATGCTTTATTATTTGCGGTATCAAATGGCTCAATTGCTCTTAAAGTATTTTTATCATATCTATTTGAACCTATTTGTATAAAATCATCAAATTCTTTTCTATGAGAACCTCTAACACCATGATATTGAATATAAGTTTCTGTTTTACCATCTGCTTTTTTTCTAGTTTTACTTACTCCTGCTTGAGCAGTATAGAAACTTCTAGAATTTGCATCAAAAACCCAGTTAGGAATATAAACTCCCTTAAACCTTTCAGGTTTAGCTGATTGTTTTGCAGGTGTTGGACAAAACCATTTTTTATTTAGCCAACTAGAAAACATATCTCCTGCTTGTTGTGCAGTCACTTCAAATGTAACAACACCATCAGGTGCTAGTGTTTTAACGCCCTTTTCCTCCATAACATGATTACTTCCACAATATGGACAAACACTAGCAATTTCTAATGCATCATATATGCTTTGAGCACCACAATTTTTACAATTTACTGTTTTTGTTGCTACTCCCCAATCATGATTTCCTTTATCTTCAGCTTCTTTCATATCAATTTCCACTGCTGGTGAAGAATCATCAATAACCTCTTCAGAATAATCACAATAAGGGCATGTCATATTACCATTAGAAGGATCAAAATTCATTACCCCTCCACAATTAGGACATTTTTTATCTGTTTCTTTTTTTGTAGCTGCAATTACTTCTTGAAATTCGCTCATAACAAATTCCTCCTATCCTCTAGGTTTTCCACAATTACTGCAAAATTTTCCTGTATTTACATTTCCACATTCGCATTGCCAATTTGGCGATGGTTTTGGTTTCCCACAGTTTGAACAGAAATTTCCTGTGTTTTCATTTCCACATTCACATTTCCAAGTATTACTTGCTTGTTGAGGTTGTTGTTGAGGTTGTTGAGGAGCTGATTGTCCATATAAAGATTGAGCATCAAATCCTCCACTCATATTAGCCATATTCATACCCATAAAGCCAGTAAATGCACCAGATGGATTATTTGCTGCATCTCTCATTGCTTGAGCTTGTGCTCCTACTAAGCTAGCTGCAGCCATTCTTGGATCTCTATTAACTGCAGTACTTTGTAATTGTTTAAGCATTTTTTCATCTTCTTCAGAAGCTGAAACACTAGAAACTCCAAACGAAGCAATTTCTATCCCTCTAGTTTCTGCCCATTTTGAAGATAACTCTTCATTTAATGCTTTTGCAATTTCAGTAGTATGACCTGGTAATTGACTATATCTAATACCCATTGCTGATATTTTTGCAAATGCTGGTTGCAAAGCAGTCATCAACTCTGTCTTTAATTGACTATCTATTTCATATCTCTTGTAATCTTGAGTAACATTTCCACTAACATTTTTATAGAATAAAATTGGGTTTGTAATCTTATAAGAATATTCACCAAAACATCTTATAGAGATATCAACATCTAGTCCAATATTAGTATCAATTACTCTAAATGGTACTGCATTAGGAGTTCCATATTTATTACCAACTATTTCTTTAGTATTTACATAATAAATTCTGTTGTCCCTAGAAACATCTCCACCATATTCAAATCTGTTCCATGCTTCATTAAAAGTGTTTTTAATTGCATCACCTAATCCACCATCAAATATACTTGGTGCCATAGAAGCATCATAAATGTAGTCACCTGCTTCAGCTGCAATATCTACAATTTTCCCATTATCAACAATTAATAAACATTGCCCTTCATTTACCGTAATCTTTGAACCATTTGTAATAACATTTTCATTTCCATGAATGTTTGAGGATCTTTTACCATTTACCCTCTTCATACCTTTTACAATTAAAGTATCACCATCGATAGCATCACAATAAAAGTATTCCTTCCATGCATCTGCCATTGTTCCTGTTACTGCGCCTATTGCTGCTTTAATTAATCCCATATATTACACCTCCTAGAATTTAAATAAATAATATGCAATAATATATATATCTAATCAAATTATGTTTTAAAAATAATAAATAATCAATTACCTAAAGTCTATAAATGATAAGTAATAATTACCCGAAGGGAGAATACATGATAAGAATTTTAATTGTCGAAGATCAAACAATATTACGAGATGCTTTATGCGCTAATTTAAGAACTTTTGATGAATTTGAAGTTGTTGGTGGTATAAGTAATTCTGATATTGCCCTACATACATGTCATAAGTTAAAACCTGACTTGGTACTAATGGACATTTGCACAGAAAATAATTCAAGTGGTTTAGAAGCTACAAAAGCAATAAAAAAAGAACTTCCTCACATAAGAGTAGTCATTATGACAGCAATGCCAGAAATTACTTTTATAGATCGAGCAAAAGAAGCAAAAGCTGATAGTTTTATTTATAAAAATATTAGCTTAAACAGTTTGGTTTCTTGTATTAAAAATACTATAGATGGATACAGTATATATCCAACAAGTTCTCTTCCTAAACTTCCAAATAATGCAGAATTAACACCAAAGGAATTAGAAATATTAAGACTAATTTGTGAAGCTAAATCAAGAAAGGAAATAGCACAAGAATTATATTTTAGTGAAGGTACAATAAAAGCTTATATCAGTACAATATTACAAAAAACCGGATATGATTCAATCTCTAAACTTGCAATATTTGCACTATCACATGGCTATATTAATTCAAAGATCTAACACTTAGATCTTTTTTACTTCTATATTTATATTAAATCTAGGTTTTGTATTAATAACTAAAGTTCCTAAATAAGGCTTTATTGCTCTTTTCATACCTAATATTCCATCACCTTCAATAATTTCATTTTCATTTATTTCTCCATCATTTTCAATATTTAAATATATACTACCATTATCTTCTTTAATAGATATATATACATTTTTTGCTCCAGAATGTCTTATTGCATTTGTACTTGCTTCTCTAATAATATTTATAAATATATTAGAGATTTTTTTATCTTCTGGAAACTTTCCTTTAAGATGTAACTTAGTATTAACTAATTCATAAGTTAATTTCAATCTGTTAAACATTTCATCAATATCATAAACTTCATAGACTAAATCTTCTCTTATATTTTTTAAAACATCTTTTAATTCATTAATGTTTGTTGCATTTAAATAATTGTTTTCTATATAAGTATGTATAATTGAAAGTCTTTGTCCAATAACATCATGTATCTTAAGTCTTAGTTTTAAAACTTCATTATTAGTAACAGTCTCTTCAATGTTAATTAAACCTTTTTTTAAATCTATTTGCTTCTCCATTAAAACTCTGTTTTTGATTTCTAATTGTTCTAACAAATCAAAATAATTACTTACATCTATAAATTGATAATACAATCCTTTATATTTCTCTGTACTATCAGTTAAATTAACTAAATATGTTTTATTATCAGATTTAATAAGAGAGTCCTTAATATTATCGTTTATTTTTTTAATAAGTTTTGTGTCACCTAATCCATAACATATTTCAAATTCTTCAATTATTTCTAACATTTTATTATTCATTAATAAAGGTTCCATATTTTTATTTACAAATAAAATTCCATCCTCCAATGAATCAAATGCTTCTTTTATAGTATTTCTAGAAATAAATATTTTTTTGTTTTTAACTAATTTATACATTTCATATAATTCATATAAAAATATACATTTATTTATAAACAAAAACTTTATTATATAATCATCTATCAAAATAAATACTAAAAACATAATTAAAATACTTATACTTTTTGATAATTTAAATTTATATAAAAATTCAGTTATTAAAACAATATATAAAATAATATATATATAACTTTTATCAAATAACTTATTATCAAATAATATTTCAAATGACAACATTATAATTAATAAATGATAAACAATCATTATTATGTTTTTAAACATAAGAAAGAGATATTCTCTTTTAATCATTATTAATCTATTAATAAGAAGGAAAAGAAATGATAAATTAATACCTATAATTGATATTATTGCGCTTAAAATCAAATAGTTATCCATTTTCTATAACCTCTTCTTTAGATTTAATGGTAATTAATATATTAGTGTCATCATATGCTAAATGACAATTAAAATTTAAATCTTTTATATTATTTTTAAGCGCATCATTAAATTCAAATATAAAATTACCTTTTTCATCATATGTATCAATAATTGAATAATATGTATAAAAATCATCTTTTTTATCTATTCTAATAAACAAACTAGTTTTATTAAATCTAATACACTTTTCTAATAAGAATTGAATAACATCAAAAAATAATTGGACATATTTCATATCAATATAATCAGAAACATTCACAAATATTTGACCATTTATACCTGCTGAAAAAGAATCTTGTATTGTGTTATGCAATATTATGCTAAAATCATCACCAGTTATTTTTTGATTGTTCACCTCTTTTAAAATTAAAGAAGATTTATTTTTACAATAACCAATATAAATTTTTATATATGATAACAACCTATAATCTTGATAAACACTTACTGGTAATCCTGAAATCATTTCTGTAAAATAATTAATTTCATCTATCTTTTTTAAAAGTATATTATCAACTTTATTTTTAAGTTCTGTACTCACCTTATTAATAAAATGTTTTTTAGATAATTCTTCTTCAATTAACAGAATATTATTTTGTCTATTAATTATTGAGGTTTTATTATTTATTTGTTTTATTAAATTATTAATAAGAGATAAATCTCTAATACTAATAGAATAGCCACCATCTATTTTATCTATTTTATAAACAATATCCTTATTATCTAAAATAATTTCTTGAGATTTTAAATTTGGGTTAATTGATTTTAAAACTTCTTCATTTAATGAATTTAAATTATTAGTACTAAGAATTAAATTAAAATCATTATCAATGACAGAAAGATTTGAATTCTCCATTTTAAAAAAAGAAGAATAATAATATTTACCAGGAATTAAATTTATTCTAATAAAAACTTCTAATAAATAAACCATAAATATTATTGTAGTAATAGTAAAATCACTTCTAAAAATTAAATTTATTCTAAAAACATATGCTCGATTATATATAAAATATAAAATAAATACTAAAAAAAACAAACAGTAATGGAGCTTTATTTCTATTTTTATATATTCTAAATGCATAATTTAAAATTAATATTCCTAAAATAATTAACCAAATAACGATAATAGAATAAATATAACCATATGTATATTTATCAAGATAATTAATATCAATTATAAAAACATTATTATGATAATTATTAGTTAAAACAGATAATATTAATATAATTGTTATGATTAAAATAAAATAATTAGTTTTATAATTTAATTTATCACTAGAATATCTAAGCATTTCGTATAATAAATAAACATTAAATAATAAGGGAATATAATATAAATACCAAAATATTAAGTTTTCAATACTAACTGGTAATATTAGAGCACAAAATTTAGCAATTAACCAAAACATTAATAATAAAACATATAAAAATGAATAATATCTAACTTTTTTATCAGTAATTCTATAAATTAAAGAATATCCCCATAAAGTTATGGGCACTGTTAAAAACAGATGTATATAATTATTTATAAAAACATAATTAAAAAACACAACATTTTTAAACATAAAAATGATTTGTAAAATTAAAGTTATTATTAAAAAAAAGTAAAGAATAATATTGTTATTTCTAATTTTTATCATGTCTATCCCTACTACAATAATAACAATTTTGAAAGAAAAAAACCGCATATGCGGTTAAAATAATGATTCATTATGAGCAATACCTAAATGTTTATAAGCTTTTGGTGTTGCTACTCTACCTCTAGGTGTCCTATTAATAAATCCAATTTGTAAAAGGTAAGGTTCATAAACATCTTCTAATGTCATTGTTTCTTCACTAATCGAACTAGCAAGAGTTTCAAGTCCTACAGGACCTCCTCTAAATCTTTCTATAATTCCTTTAAGATATCTAATATCTACTTCATCTAAACCCAAAGAATCTACTTGAAGTCTGTCTAATGCCTCTTTTGCAACTTTTTTAGTAATAACTCCATTATTATAAACTTGCGCAAAATCTCTAACTCTTCTTAGCAATCTATTTGCAATTCTTGGAGTACCTCTAGATCTTGATGCAATTTCATATAATGCATTATCTTTTATTTCAACTTCTAAAACTCTAGCTGTTCTTTTCACTATAGCTTCTAATTGTTCAACTGTATAATAATCAAGTTTAGAAACTATTCCAAATCTATCTCTTAAAGGTGCACTTAAATCTCCTGCCCTTGTAGTAGCTCCTACAAGAGTAAATGGAGGTAAATCTAATCTTATACTTCTAAGACTAGTATCTTTACCTATAACAATATCTATACAATAATCTTCCATTGCAGGATATAGAACTTCTTCTACTATTTTAGGTAAACGATGTATTTCATCGATAAATAATATATCACCAGCTTCTAAAGTTGATAAAATAGCTGCTAAATCACCACTTTTTTCAATTATTGGGCCACTAGTAACTCTAACATTTGACCCCATTTCATTAGCAAGAATAAATGCTAAAGTGGTTTTACCAAGTCCTGGAGGACCATAAAGTAAAACATGATCCAAAGACTCATTTCTTTGAAGTGCAGCCTTTATAAATACCTTTAAATTTGATTTTAAAATATCTTGACCAACATATTCATTTAAACTTTGTGGTCGGATACTTTCTTCATCATCTCCAACTTCTACAAGTGATGACATTAATCTATCTTCAACCATTCAATCACCCCATTTTCTTCTTCATAAGTAGTTTTAGGCCTAATTTTAAATATTCATCGCTACTTAAATTAGGACTCTTCAATAAAGTATTAGTAATAGAGTTGATTTCTCCTTGTTTATATCCAAGACTTTTTAATCCTTCTAATGCATCATTTAATTCATCATTACTTGACTTTTTATCAGTAGTACTAATAAGTTTTCCTTTTAAATCTAAAATAATTTGACTTGCAGTCTTAGCACCAACTCCAGGCATAGTTTTTAAAAAATTAACATCTTTATTTTCTATTGAAACAATTAATTTTTTATAATCAGCTTTAGAAAGAATATTCATTGCAGATTTAGGACCAACTCCCTTAACATTTATTAATTTCAAGAAAAAATCATGTTCTTCTAATGTTAAAAATCCATAAAGACTTATATCATCTTCTCTTACATGTTGATATGTATATATTAATATTTCTTTATTTAAACTTAGTTTATCAGGCTTAGTAAAATTGATTTTATAACCAACTCCATTATTATCAATTATTACCCAATCAATACCATATGCATAAACATTTCCTTTAATAAATGCAATCATCTACAATCACCTTTCAATATTATATCATCAATCTATAAATTCAAATCTATAATCATCTAATATAACTAAATCTCCATCTTGTGCACCAGCGTCTCTTAATGCTTTATCAACACCAATCTTTTTCATTGAAATTGCAAATCTATAGACTTCTTCATCCTTATCAAAATTTGTGTTTTTAAATAATCTAGTAGCTTTACTACTGATAATTTCCCATTGATTGTTTCCTAAATTAATAACTTCTATTTCTTTTTGTTTAGGAACAAAATTATAAGTAACATGTTCTTCTTCTTTTTTAGAATCATATATTGGAAATTTAGGAGTAACACTTAATAAAGCCATAGTAGCATACAATAATTCATCAATACCTTTTTGTAGTATTGTACTACCTTCATATATTTTAATATCAGGATAAAATTCCTTAAATCTTTTTAAGTTTTCAACTGCACCTTTAACATCCATTTTATTTGCGAAAACTACTTGAGGTCTTTCACTTAATCTATATTCATATTCTTTTAACTCTTCATTAATTATTTTATAATCCTCAACTGGATCTCTACCATCTACACTTCCCATATCAATTACATGAATTAAAACTCTACATCTTTCAATATGTTTTAAAAATTCATGACCAAGTCCCTTTCCTAAAGAAGCTCCTTTAATAAGACCAGGTAAATCAGCCATTACAAAACTTCTTCCATCTTTAACTTGAACTACACCTAAATTTGGTATTAATGTTGTAAAAGGATAATCAGCTATTTCAGGTTTAGCAGCAGTAACTACAGATAATAATGTAGATTTTCCTACTGAAGGAAAACCAACTAAACCAACATCAGCAAGAAGCTTTAAATCTAATTGTAAATCAAATGATTCTCCTGGCTCTCCCGGCATAGCAAATTCTGGAGCACTATCTCTACTAGTTGCAAAGTGTCTATTACCTTTGCCACCTTTTCCTCCTTGTGCAATTACTTCTCTTTGTCCAACTTCTAATAAATCAGCAATTACTCTTCCTGTACTTAAGTCCTTTACTATTGTACCTTGAGGAACTTTAATAATAATATCTTTTCCATCAGCACCAGACATTTTTTTGTTTTTACCAATTCCACCATTTTTTGCAATAATTAATTTATTATATCTCAAATCCAAAAGAGTTGATTTATTTGTATCAACTTCAAAAATAATACTTCCACCTTTTCCTCCATCTCCCCCTGAAGGACCTCCTAATGGAACATATTTTTCTCTTCTAAAAGCTACGATACCATTACCACCATCACCAGCTTTTACTTTGATTTTTACACTATCTATAAACATAATACATCTCCTAAAATAAAATCCCCAATTATGGGGATTTAACTATGCTTGTGGATATACTGATACTTTCGTCTTTGATTTCCCAAAGCGTTCAAATTTAACCACACCATCAATCAAAGCAAATAATGTGTCATCACCACCACGGCCTACATTATTGCCTGGATGAATTTTTGTACCTCTTTGACGATATAAAATTGATCCTGCACTTGCGTATTGTCCATCAGATTTCTTTGAACCTAAACGCTTAGCTTTAGAATCACGACCGTTCTTAGTAGAACCAACACCCTTTTTACTTGCGAAAAATTGAATATCTAACTTAAACTTCATGGATTACACCTCCTGTTTAACAATTTTTATATTTTTTGAATAAACTTCCACCATTGTTTGTAACTGAATAATTGCAGTATTCATAATTGTATCTGATACATCGTTTGGTTCATTTATTTTTATAGTAATTATATTATTAGCAACTGTACATTTAGCACTAGGATATAAAGCATCAAGCGCATTACATAGTCCTATTACAATACTGCTAACACCAGCACAAACCAAATCTTCACCATGGTTTGCATAATCTGCATGACCATGACTATTCATACCAACAATTCTGTTATTCTTTTTTAATACACTTATATAAATCATAATTATCCAACTATTGAATCTATAGTTAGTTTTGTATAAGGTTGTCTATGACCTTGTTTCTTTCTTGTTGAACCTTTTTTAGCAGTATATTTGAAAATCGTAATTTTCTTTCCTTTTCCTTGTTTAACAACAGTACAATTAACTTTAGCTCCTTCAACATATGGAGTACCAATTTTAGTACCATTATCAGAAACTAATACTACTTTGTCTAAAGTAACTTTATCTCCTACTTCAGCTTCAAGTTTTTCAACAAAAATTTCTTGACCTTCTTTAACCATTATTTGCTTTCCGCCAGTTTCAACTACAGCATACATGATTTTACACCTCCAATTCATTTTTGCTTAAGACGCGCCAACTTGGGGGTCAAATTGACTCTTTATAACCCAATAATTGAGCGGTTATAGCCTTTAGAGGCTTATAACGTAAAGATAATACCATAACAAGCTACATAAGTCAACCAAACAAAGACATTTGATTTGTATCAGGTAAATCATTTAAACATCCTAAATTATCAAGTTTCTCAACTAATTTATTTGATAATAGTGTTCTACGAATTAAATCTTCTTTAGATAAGAAATCTCCATCTTTTCTTGCTTCTTCAATAGATTTAGCTGCCGCAACTCCTAAACCATCAACTGTAATAAATGAAGGAATAATATTTTTAGGATTATCCTTATCTAAACTAAACTCTGTAGCTTTTGATTTATAAATATCAATATTAGTAATCTTATATCCTCTTGCATATAACTCAATAGTCATATCTAATGTGTCCAGTAGAGCTCTTTCCTTATTTGTAGCTCTTTTTTCATCATTAGAATATAATCTTGAATTAATATCATTGATTCTCTTTTTAACAGCTAAAACACCTTTAGACATAGTTTCAATTTCATATGCATCACATCTTAAAGTAAAATATTGAATGTAAAAATATTCAGGATGATATACCTTAAACCAAGCAACTCTTAAAGCCATTATTACATATGCACATGCATGTGCCTTAGGAAACATATATTTTATCTTTTTACAACTATCAATATACCAATCAGGAACACCATGTTCCTTCATTACTTTTTCCCATTCAAGAGTTAAACCTCTACCTTTTCTTACTGATTCCATAATATTAAATGCAGTAATTGGTTCAAGTTTTTGTTCAATTAAATAAGTCATAATGTCATCTCTACAGCCTATAACTTCATCTAATGGTATTCCTTGTTGAATTAAATTTTGAGCATTGTTTGCCCATACATCTGTACCATGAGTTAATCCAGAAATAATTACAAGTTCACTAAATTTTGTAGGTTTTGACTCTTCAAGTACTCTTCTAGTTATTTTAGTACCAAATTCAGGTAAACCCATAGCACCAGTTTTTTCTTCATATATTCTAGTATCCGCATGAAGTTCATCGGAAGATGAAAATAAAGAAAGTACTCTTTTGTCATTCATTGGGATAGTTGTAGGATCTATATTAGATATATTATATAAAAGTCTCATTGCAGTAGGATCAAGATGTCCTAATATATCAAATTTTAAAACATTGTCATGAATATCATGGAAGTCAAAATGAGTTGTTTTCCAATCTGAATTTTTATCATTTGCCGGAAATTGAATCGGTGTAAAATCAGATGTATCCATATCTTGAGGAATAACTATTATTCCTCCAGGATGTTGACCAGTAGTTCTTTTTATACCAATACAACCACTAGCTAGATATTCTTTTGTAGCTTCATTAACATGTTCTAATCCCATTTCCTCTAAATATCCACTTACATATCCATATGCTGTTTTATCAGCAACAGTACCTATAGTACCTGCTCTATAAACATGATCTTCACCAAAAACATCTTTTGTAAAATTATGAGCTCTTGATTGATATTCATTAGAGAAGTTTAAGTCAATATCAGGAACCTTTTCTCCTTGAAAACCTAAGAAGGTTTCAAATGGTATATTATGTCCTTCACCATACATAGTATTATTACAATTTGGACAAGATTTTTCTTCTAAATCATAACCTGATGCAACACTACCATCAGTAATAAATTCACTATATTTACAATGAGGACAAATATAATGAGGCACTAAAGGATTAACCTCAGTAATATTGGACATTGTAGCTACAAAAGAAGAACCTACAGAACCTCTAGATCCTACTAAATAACCATCATCATTACTCTTTTTCACTAATAAATGTGAAATATAATAAACAACTGCAAAACCATTACTAATAATACTATCTAGTTCTTTTTTTAATCTATTATCTACTATTTCAGGTAATTTATCACCATAGATTCTATGTGCATTTTCATAACATATTTCTTTCAATTTATTAGAAGACCCTTCAACTGTAGGAGGAAATGTTCCTTCAGGAACTGGTAAAACATAATCAATCATATCAAAAATAATATTAGTATTATCTATTACAATCATTCTTGATAATTTACTATCTTCTAACCATTCAAAACATTCTAACATTTCATTTGTAGTTCTAAAATGTTGATCTGGATTAACTGTTTTTCTTCTTAACTCCTTATTTCTTATATATAAAGGGTGTCTAACACCACCAACTCCTTGAGAATTAATATAAACATCTCTAAACTTCTTTTGTTCAGGTAATAAATAATGTACATCTCCAGTAGCTACAATTAATTTATTTAATTTAACAGATGTATCAATAATTCTTTTAATTATGTCTTTCAATCTATTTTCATCTCTAATAGAATCAGTAACAATTAAATTACTGTAATTATTTAATGGTTGAATTTCAATATAATCATAAAAAGAAATAGCTTCTTCTAATGACTTTTGATCTTTGTTTGCTGCACATTCAAATACTTCTCCATTTAAACATGCTGATCCTAACAAGATATTTTCTCTTCTTTTATTTAAATCTTCCTTAAAAATTCTAGGTTCTGATAAAAATTCTTCTCCACCCTTACCAAACACAGCCAATGATTTTGTATTAGAAATAGTAACTAATTCATATAAATCTTTAATACCTTGTTGATTTTTAGCAAGCACAACAACATGAGTAGCTCTATTTTTCGCAAATGCATCTTCATCTTGTAATTTTTGTAATTCGTTTAATGTTTTTACACCTTTTCTACTTACATCAGATAACATTCTTATAAATATATCGCTTAAAACCTTCGCATCATAATCTGCTCTATGAGCAACATCTTCATCATAAACAATTTTATATAGCCTAGCTATATTTCCAAGTCTATATGCCCTTCTATCACTATGAATAGCTCTTGCTAAATCTAAAGTATCTACAATTGGATTATCTAAAGGTTTTTTATTAATACGTTTTAATGATTCATTTATAAACCCAATATCAAAATCAGCATTATGCGCTACTAAAACACTATCTTTCATAAAATCTAAGATTTTATCTGAAACTTCTTCAAATGTAGGTTTATCTTCAACCATTTCATTTGTAATATTAGTTTTTAAAGATATAAAATTGGATATTTCCATATGAGGATTAATAAACATTTGCAATTTATCAATCACTTCATAATTTTTTATTTTTACAGCACCAAACTCTATAATTCTATCAAAATGACTTGATAATCCTGTAGTTTCAACGTCAAAAATAACATATGTTTGATCTATTAGGTTCTCATTATTAGCATTTTGTACAATTGACAAATCCTTATCAGTCATATACATTTCACAGCCATACACGATTTTGAAGCTTCTATCATTATTTTTTAAAAGTGATTTAGCTTTTTTATGTGCTTTTGCAAAAGACTGTACTGATCCATGATCACAAATTGCAACTCCTTTATGACCCAAATTAAATGCATGTTCAACAACATCTTCAACACTACAAACACCATCCATTTCTGACATTGTAGTGTGAAGATGAAGCTCCACTCTTTTGTCTATAGAATCATCAATTATTTTTTTGTCTTCAATAGGTTCCATCTTTCTAGAAATAAAAGATAATTCTTTTCTAAATTTATCTATACTTAAATCACCATAAAATTGATAAGTATTACCTACCTTTATATCATCAAACATTTTAGGATCATCTTTTTTATTTTCAAATAACTTTACATAAATGCCACCTTCATTATCTGTAACTAAATAGGTGAAAATTCTTCTTCCTGTTGTTCTTGAAACAGTATTATTTATAGAAAGTATTTTACCAATAAACTTCACATGATTTTCTTCACTATATTCAAGATGTTTTAAACTAATATTTGTATATTCACTATATTTAATTCTTTTATTTTTTTTGTAATTATTTACATAATTATTGTTATTATCATTACTTTTTATTACTACTTTTTCTTTTGGAATTGAGTTTGTATAATTTGAAGTAATATCAATACTAATATTTTTAAAACCATATTCTTCTAATTTTCCAATATAAAAAGAACAATATTTTTCTTTTTCTTCAACTATTCTATCAAACAAAAATTCTATATTATTTTTTTCTTCATCATATTTAAATAGAACATTTTTAAAAATATTTAATCTTTTATTACTTTTTGTAATGTAATCAATATATTTACTTATTGTATTTAAGTCATACCTAAGAGCTTGGGTTTCAATATATAACTTAACATCAACTAACAATTTTTTTCTTAATGCTTTTTTTATTTTAAGAAAATTGTCAAAAGACACAGGTGTATTGCTGTTTAAGTAAAGAACCAATCTATTTTTAGGTTTGTAAAACTTAATACTAGTAATATCTATTTGGCCAAAAGTAATTCTATCACTTGTATTTAAAGAATTTACATCCATTATTTCTAAAATATTCATCATTATCTCCATCATTAAATTACTAATGCCTATTATACCAAAAAAAAACAGGAATACATGTGCATCCCTGTATTTTCATTTTAATAAAGTACTTTACTTAAAAATGCTATTGTTCTTGGATTTTGTGGATTTTCAAATATTTGTTTTGGAGTTCCTTCTTCAGCGATAACCCCATCATCCATAAATAAGACTCTATCAGATACTTGTTTAGCAAACCCCATTTCATGAGTAACAATTACACATGTCATTCCTCCATCAACAAGGGCTTTAATAACATCTAACACATCTTTTACCATCTCTGGATCAAGTGCACTAGTAGGTTCATCAAATAACATTACATCAGGATTCATCGCAAGTGCCCTAACTATTGCAAGCCTTTGTTTTTGACCACCTGATAGCTTTCTTGGATACTCGTTTGCTTTTTCTTCAAGTCCAACACTTTTAAGTAATTTCATTGCTTCTTCTTCAGCTTGTTTCTTTGGTGTTTTTAATTCCAATATTGGTGTAATAGTTATATTTTCCATTACTGTTAAATGTGGAAATACATTAAAATGCTGAAACACCATACCTATTTTTCTTCTATGCAAATCAATGTTTACACTTGGATCTGTAATATCTACACCTTCAAATATAACTTGTCCAGAATCAGGTATTTCCATTAAATTCAAACATCTAAGAAATGTAGATTTCCCTGAACCACTTGGTCCAACTATACTTACAACTTCTCCTTGATGAATTTCTTGATTTATATTTCTTAATACTTTCAAATCACCAAAGCCTTTATGTAAATCTACTACTTTTATTAAAACATCCTTATTAGTCACTTACACTCAACCTCTTTTCTAATAAACTTACTCCATAAGTTAATACTAGAGTTACCATTAAATAAATTCCTGATATTATGAATAATGGTTGCCATATAAGAAACTTATTACTTAAGATTGTTTTTACAAACATTAATTCATTATAAGCTAGCGTTGATGCCAAAGAAGTTTCTTTTATCATCATAATGTATTCATTACCTAGAGAAGGAATTATTGATTTTATTGCTTGAGGTAATACAATTTTCATCATACAGTTTTTACTAGTCATACCTAATGATCTAGCTGCTTCTGTTTGACCTTTATCTACTGCTAATATTCCTCCTCTTATAATTTCACTAACATATGAGCTACTATTAATGACAAGTGCCATTACAATTGTAACTACTTTAGGTAAAGAATTTAATATTGGAATAACCATTGGCATAAAATAGTAGAAAATATAAAGTTGAACTAATATCGGAGTTCCTCTAAATATAGTTATATATATATTTCCAATAGCATTGATAATTTTGTTTTTTGATAGTGTGAGCATTGAGATTAATGCTCCTAATAAAGTACCTAATAATACCGATATAAACGCTAATTTTAGAGTAGACCAAAGTCCTCTAAGAAATAACGGATAATATGTAATTAGTACTTCTAATATGCTTGGTCCACCCATAGTTTATACTCCTTTTTTTATTCTTCAAAATCTATTCCAAGTTCTCTTGCTTTAGCTTTTGCAGCTTTATCCCATTCTACAAACTTTCCAGTTTCATTAACATCAGTTAGGATTTCATTAACTTTTTCAATTAATGCAGTTTCACCTTTTTTAGCTGCAATTACATTTCCTGCATAATCTTCATACATTGATAAGTCAAATTCAAATAATGCAATTCCAGTGTCTTCTAGTGTATTTGCATATCCTTTTGCAATATCACATGATAATGAGATACCTTGTACTTTTCCTGTTTGAAGTGCAATTACACCTTGATCAATTTGTTGTACGATTTCAAGTTGTACATTAGGAATTTGGTCTTTTGCATACATTTCTTGTAAAGATGCAGCTTGAGCAGCAATTGTTAATCCATCCATTGATTCAGGAGTTGGATATTTTTCTACATCTTCTTTTTTAAGTAAGACAGTATGACAAGATGATTCAGCACCTTCTTCATTGTTATAACCTATTGATAATTCATAGTTTTCTGCTCTATCTTCTTTCCATCCAAATCCAGAAATTGCAAGATCTACTTTACCTGTATCTACAGCTGTAAGTGTTCCAGCAAATTCCATTGTTTCAATTTTTAGTTCAACACCTAATACATCAGCAATATGTTGTGCAAGCATCATATCTGATCCCACTGGTTGACTATTTTCATCAAGAAACTCCATTGGTGGATAGTCAGGTGATGTAGCAACTACTAAAACACCACTGTCTAATATTTTATTTAGTACATCGCTACCTTCAGCAGCTTCTGTTGTTTCAGTTGTTTCAGTTGTTTCTTCAACTTCTTCAACTGGTGCATCATTTGATGAACATCCTACAATTGTAAGTCCAAGTAATAATGCAATTGATAATTTTAAGATTTTTTTCATTTTCTTTCCTCCAATTTATTTTTCAAATAAATCACTGTACCTTTAAACAAAAAATCGTCCTTCCAATAACGAAGAGACGACTATGCGCGGTACCACTCTAATTGTTATATATAAATATAACCCCTCAATCGTTAACGCCGATTTACGTTTTAACCTACTATATTTCAGCTAAACTTCTCGCAAATGCGGTTCAATTATTAATTTACCAAGTGGCTTACACCATCCCACCCTCGCTAATGGTTTTAATAATCTACTCTTTTGGTCTAAGAATTTATAAACAATATAAAGTAATTTTGAAACAATGTCAACATTTTATTTGAAAATAATTACAATAAAATTGTAAATTTTACATTAAATCAATAAAAAATAACGAATTTCTTCGTTATTTAGTAGCTTCTGCGATTGCTGCATTAACTGCTTCAATTAAAGCTTCACTGCTTACTGTAGCTCCAGCAACTGTATCAACTTCTGTTGATTGAGCTTCGATAATTGCTGCAGCAACTTCTTCCATAGCTGTATCTCCTAATCCTTCAGTTTCTTCTGAAGCAATAACAACTATTTCAGTAATTGCATCATCTGAAAATGTTACATCAACAGTAATATCACCATTGTGAGCTGCAACAGTTTGACTTACAGTACCTGCAGTATATTTACCTTCAGCACCTTTTGCTTCACTAGATCCACTTGAACTATCTGAACCTCCACAACCTACTAATGATAAAGTTACTAATAGAACAATTAATAAACTAATAATTTTTTTCATTGTTACTTTCCTCCCTGAATAGAATAATATATTTTTTTAATTTTATAGTCAATGATATCTTTAATAGTTAATTTAATTTATAATAAATGTTATGAAAGTAAATTGTATACATTGTAAAAAAGAAATAAATAAATTAATCCAAAAAAACTTTGATGAATATATTGTAGGAAGATATCAATGTACTAATTGTAAATCTAAACAAAATAGATACATCAGTGAACTTGATTTAATGATTTTTTTTGGAATCAATAGTATATCTTACGCCCTTGCAATATTTATTGTTTTTTCAATATTTGATTTTGTACACAACATTATTATTTCTTCAATATTGATATTTATCTTTTTTATTGGATTATTATTGTTTTTTAAATTTATTCCTATTTGGATATACAATAATCCTCCATTAAAATCAAATTGGAAAAATACAGTTTTTACTGAAGAAGAAAAACTGATTTCTAAAAGAATGAAATGGCAGTTTATTATGTTTTTATTAGTTTCCTTTATGTTTGGTACAAGTAAAGAATTCACTAAGTTTTTCTATATATTGATTATTGCATTTATAATTATTATATTGATTAAAATTTATTTATTATATAAAAGAGAATTAAAAAGGATTAGCAAATAATGCTAGTCCTATTTTTTCGCTGTATATTTTCTAATGTCTAATGCTACTGCAATTATAATTACTAATCCTTGAACAATGTATTGCCAAGAAGTATCTATTCTTAAAAACTGCATACATGTTTTTAATAACTCAAACACAAGTACTCCAAGTAGTATTCCTGGAACTGTTCCAATTCCTCCTGTTGTAGATACACCACCAATTGTACAAGCAGCTATAGCTTCTAATTCATAACCTAATCCTAAGTTAACTGATGCACCGCCTGATTTAGCAGCTAATAAGAAGCCCGCAAAACCATACATAACTCCTGCTAAAGAATAAATTCTAAGTTTTGCTGCAACTGTATTAACACCTGATACTTCAGCAGCATGCTCATTTCCACCAATTGCATACATATATTTTCCATGTCTTGTTTTATTATATAAGAACCAGAAAAACACACCTACAACAACTGCAATAATAAGTAAATACTTTATTGGTTGAGGTAAACCTATATTTATACCTGCGGAAGCTATTTGAGTATAATCTCTTCTTAAACCTCCTAAAGGAGTTGCTCCTGAATAAACTAAGTTAATACCATAAACAATAGTTTGCATACCTAAAGTAGTTAAAAATGGTGGAACATTTAGATATGATATAACAATCCCATTTAATAGTCCGAAAAATCCAGTTAATAAGATAACCGCTAAAAATACAACAATTATTGGAAGTTCTGGAAGATTAGGGAAAAACTTATCCGCATAATCAACTCTTTGTAAAAGTGTACAAGATAAAACTCCACCTAAACCAACTAACCTTCCAGCACTTAAGTCAGTACCTTTTGTAATTAAACAACCACTTACTCCTAATGCGATTAAAAATCTTGGTGAAACATTACTAGCAATGTTAAAGAAGTTAGTCATTGTTAAGAAACCATCTTGTGTTAAGCCAACATAAACCACTAAGGCAAATAACAAGATAATTATCGCATTATTTTCTAAAAAATCTTTTATTTTATTACTTTCCATATAGTTAATCTCCTTACATAAATTTAGTTGCTAAACTCATGATGTTTTCTTGAGTTGCATTTTCTCCTTCAACAAATCCTGAAACTTTTCCTTCACACATAACCATTATTCTATCACTCATGCCTATTAACTCAGGCATTTCACTAGATATCATGATTATAGATTTACCTTGTTTAGCAAGGTCTACAATTATCGAATAAATTTCATACTTAGCACCTACGTCAATTCCCCTTGTAGGCTCATCTAGTATTAATACATCAGGATTATTAGCTAACCATCTACCAATGATAACTTTTTGTTGATTACCACCTGATAGTGATTTAATCTGAGTTTTAGAACTAGGAGTTTTAATACTCATTTTTTCTATGTTTTCATTAACAACTTTTTCTAAAGCTTTATTATTTAAAACAAAGTTATAATCTAAATAATTATCTAAAGAAGCAATACCAACATTATCAGCTACAGATAAAACTCCAAATATACCTGTTGCCCTTCTATCTTCTGTTAATAATGCAATACCCTTAGTTATAGCATCCCTTGGTCTTTTTATTTTTAAAACTTCACCTTTATAAGTAACCTTACCTGTCACAATATGTCTTATACCAAAGATAGCTTCCATAAGCTCTGTTCTTTGAGCACCTACTAATCCACCAATTCCTAAAATTTCACCTTCTCTTAAATTAAATGAAACATTTTTAAATGATTTAGGATCAATTGAAGTAAAGTTTTCAACTTCAAATATTACTTCACCAGGAACATTATTTCTTGGTGGAAATCTATTAGTTAATTCTCTACCTACCATTCTTTTTATTATTAAATCAGTAGTTAACTCTTTTGCTGGCCATGTTCCAACATAGACACCATCACGCATAATACTAACTTCATCAGAAATTTGAAGGATTTCTTCCATTTTATGAGAAATATAAATAATTGATACACCATTATCACGTAATTTATTTATTATTTCGAATAACCCTTCAACTTCATTTTCAGTTAATGATGAAGTAGGCTCATCCATAATTACTAATTTTGCATCTGCTGATACTGCTTTTGCAATTTCTACAGATTGCATTTGAGAAACAGATAATGAACTTAATTTAACTCTTGAATCAAAATCCATATTTACTTCTTTAAGAAGTCTATCAGTTTCTGCATATAATTTTGTATGATCAATAACTTCTAATGGTCCATATTTTTTTGTAGGAAATCTACCTAAAAATATATTTTCAGCAATACTTCTATCTAAAATAGGAGTTTGTTCTTGTTGAACCATGGCAATACCCCTAGATAAAGCATCTGCAGTATTTGTAATATCAACCTTTTCTCCATTAAATATTATCTCTCCTTCATCCATTCTATAAATTCCGAAAAGACACTTCATTAATGTAGACTTACCAGCACCATTTTCACCCATTAAAGCATGTACTGTTCCAGGTTTAATATTTAAATTAACTCTATCAAGTGCTTTAACTCCAGGAAAGCTTTTACTTATATTTTTCATTTGTAAAATATATTCTTCCATTACAACCTCCTGTACTATTTCTTAGAAAATCAAGTGTGCAAAAGCACACTTGATTATTACAGTTTAATTTTTTTAAAAATTAATTTAAGAAATCATCTACAGTGTCACTAGTAACTTTTACATAGTCAACCCAGTAGTATTTTTCTAATTTTTCACCTTTAACTGCTTTAACAGCTGCGTCAACTGCTGTATGAGATTGTCCGATATGGTCATTTAATACTGTACCAGTCATTTCTCCATCTTTAACAAGTTGTTTTGCTTCTTCTAAAGCATCAACACCTACTAAGTAGATATCTTCTCCAACTGTTCTTCCTGCAGCAGCAATTGCTTGAGAAGCACCTAGTGCCATTGCATCATTATTTGCAAATACAACTTCAATTGCATCTCCAAATTTAACTAAAGCATTAGCTGTAATTTCTTGACCTTTTGCTTGATCCCAATCACCACGTTGTTCATCAAGTTTTTCAACTTCATTACCAGATACTTCTAAGTATTGTGAAATTGAGAATTCAGTTCTATATTTAGCATCAACGTTTTCAGGGTCTCCAACAATCATAATATATTGTAAAACACCATCACCATTTAAATCACCTTTATTTTCTAAATCAGCAATTAGTTCACCTTGGAATTTTCCAGATTGTCTAGCATCAGCACCTACATAAGTATATTTACCTTCGTAGTCTTGTCCATCATATAGATTCATATCTGCTTCTTCAGGTTCACGATTAATAAAGATACATGGGATTCCAGCATCAGCACATTTGTCGATAACTGTTGCTGCTGAAGTTGATTGTACAAGGTTGATAATTAGAACATCATATCCTTGTTGGATAAATGCATCAATTTGATTTGTTTGTTCTGCTTGGTCATTTTTTCCATCTTGAATAGTTACTTCATATGTATTTCCATCATCTAATGTTTTGAAATAACTATCGATTTCTTCACGATATAGAGTCATGAAGTTATCATCAAATTTGTAAATTGAAACTCCAACTTTAATTGTTTCTCCTGTAGTTTCTTCTGTTGTTTCGTCTGTAGCTGGTGCTTCAGCTTGATCTGTAGTACCAGAGTTGCATCCTACAAGGCTAAGAATAATAGCACATGTAGCTAGTAGAGCTAAGAATTTCTTCATTTTATTTCCTCCATTTACTTAACATCTTCTAACACATATTTATGTTAAATTTTATTAACATTTTTGTCAATACAAGCGGTTACATTTATTAAATTAAATATGTAAGTTTACTAAATATTTGAATATTTTCTATTTTTACTAATATTTCAAAAATATAATAATGGTGTTTAGTGTTTAAATAATATGTTTTTTCTTAAAATATATACAAATTATATAAATTTTGTTTACTAAATATTGATTAAATGTTTACTGCATGGTAAATTATTAATAAATAAAGTATTTAGGAGTTAAAATTATGGTTACATTAAAAGATATTGCTAAAAAAGCTGGAGTTTCAACATCAGCAGTTTCTAGAATTTTAAATTATGATCCAACGCTACAAGTACCTGAAACTACTAGAAACAAAGTTTTTAATGAAGCAAGAAATCTTGGCTACATTAAAAAGAATGTTAAAAGAAAAAATGCTTATGAAAACATTAAAGTAGGTATTGTACAATGGTATACAATTGACAAAGAACTAACTGACCCTTTTTATCTATCAATAAGAATAGGTGCTGAAAATTACCTTTCAAAAATGAATTATCAAATATTTAGAATTTTTAGAAACGAAAATAATTACTTTAATAAAATACAAAATCTAGATGCAATAATTTGTATAGGTAAATTTTCAAAAGAAGAAATTGCAGATTTTAGAAAAATTTCAGATAGAATTGTATTTTTAGATATGATTTTACCTAAAATTTATGTTTCTTCTGTTACTATGGATGTTGAAAATGCTGTTAACGATGCTCTTGAATATTTATGGAATCTTGGACATAGAAAAATTGGATATTTAGGTGGTAAAGAATATACAAGTGATAATGAATATTACAAAGATAAAAGAATAATTACTTTTAGAAATTTTTGTAATAAACATAACATTCTTAATGAAAATTATATTATTGAAGATGAGTTTACAATAGAATCAGGTTATTCAATGTTACAAAAACTATTAAAAACAAAACCAATGCCTACTGCATTATTTTGTGCAAATGATTTAATTGCATCAGGTGCAATGAGGGCTGCAACTGAAGCAGGAATAAAAATACCTGAAGATTTATCAATTATAGGATATAACAATGATCAAGGAACAGTATTTACAAACCCTCCTCTTACTACTGTTAATGTTCCAAGTGCTAAGATGGGAGAATTTGGCGCTCGCTTAATATCAATTTATTTGCAAGAAAAAAGAGTACATCCTGTAAATATAGTTGTACCTTGTGAATTAGTGATAAGAGAATCATGTATGCAAATATAAAGCTGGAATTAAAATCCAGCTTTTTTATTTTCCTTTTAATACATTTTTAAGAATTGAACCAGCACTTTTTACAAGTTTTCTACTAACTGTGTTTTCTAAATGATTGATTGTTTTTCTAGAAATTCTTTCAAGCATTGTTTTTTGTTGTCTTTGTCTTCTTTCTTCTTCTTTAGCTTTTTTAGCTTCTAATTTTTCTTGTTCAATTGCTAATTTTTCTAATTCTAATTGTTTTGCTTCTTCTTCTCTAATATCATCAATTTCTTCATAAGCACTAATATTATCTATAGCTTCTTCATACTTACCATACATAGTACCTGTTCTTATAGCTTCTTTTTGATAATATACATCTACTTGTCCCATCATACTAGAAGGCGGAAGTATTTTTGTTACTTCTACTACAGTAGGAGCGCCATCTTCATCTAGAACAGAAACTAAAGCAGTACCTGTTTTCATATTAGTAATAACTTCTGCAGTATCAAATTCAGGATTTGCCCTAAATGAATCAGCAGCTAATTTCACCGCTTTTATTTCGCTAGGTGTATAAGCACGTAAAGAATGTTGAATTCTATTTGATAATTGAGCCAGTACTTCATTAGGTATATCTGTTGGACTTTGAGTACAGAAAAATATCCCAACACCCTTAGATCTTATTAACTTAACTGTTTGAATAATTCTTTCCATTAAATTTTTAGGAGCATTATTAAATAAAATATGAGCTTCATCAAAGAAGAAAACCATCTTTGGCTTATCTAAATCACCTACTTCAGGTAATCTTTCATATAAACAAGTTAATAACCAAAGCATAAATGTTGCGTATAATGTTGGTTTGTTTACAAGCTTTCTACAATCTAGAATATTCATTACTCCTTGATTTCCAATCGCATAAAACCAGTCTTCAATATCAATTGATGGTTCTCCAAAAAAGAGCTCTCCTCCTTCTTGTTCTAGAACAAGAAGTTTTCTTAATATTGCACCAACACTTTGCTTAGATACATTACCAAATCTTAAAGTTAAATCTTTAGATTTTTCTCCTACATAACTAGTCATTGCTTGTAAATCTTTAAGATCATATAAAGCAAGCTCCATATCTTGTGCTACTTTAAACACTATATTTAATACCCCTAATTGAGCATCAGATAAATCAAGAATTCTACTTAGTAGTAAAGGTCCCATACTTTCTATAGTTGCTCTCACTGGATGACCATATTCTTGATATACATCATAAAAATGCACAGGATATCTTTTTGTTTCAAAATCTTCAATACCCATTGAATCAAGTCTTCCTTGAATTTGTGATATATCTCCTTCTCTTATCATTCCAGATAAATCACCTTTAACATCCGCAAGAAAAACAGGAACACCTAAATCACTTAATGATTCAGCAATTACTTTTAAAGTTATTGTTTTCCCTGTCCCACTAGCACCTGCAATTAAACCATGTCTATTCATTTGATTTGGTAAAATATAAACTTCTTTATCCCCTGCTTTACCAAGTAAAATTTTATTATCTTTTTTCATAAATCCCCCTATTTATATTATTTGATATCCACCAATTGGTCTTATAGTTAATACATGACAAGAATCATTTCCAAATATTTTTTCTATTTGATTAATATATGTATCTAACATATCTTTTGGCACAAATGCTTGTATTGTACCAGCAAGTCCTCCACCATGAACCCTATAAGCACCTTTGTTTTTTAGTAATTGCTCACTAACTGCTAAAGCTAAAGCTAACTCTTGAGTATTTTCTTTATTAGGTTTATATACATTTTGAAGATACATATATGATGAATAACCAGATTCAACAATCAATTTTTTAAATGTTTCTAAATCATTATCTTTTAATGCTTTAACTTGATCAACTACTCTTTCAGTTTCATTTAAAAAGTGAATTGATCTTAAAATCGCTCTATCTGAACAAACTTCTTTTACTTTATCAATATTACTTAATAATTCATTCATTGTAATTTCAGATAATACTTCTTTATTAAATACTTTTGCGACTTGTTTCATTTCATAAGGCATTAAACCATATTCATCACTTAAGTCTGAATGGCTTCCTTTTGTATCAACTAAACATAGCGCATAATCACTATGCGCAAAATCAAATTCTATTTTTTCAACTAAAGGATTTTCATTATCTTTAAAATCAATAGTTACAAATCCTCCAACTGAACATGCCATTTGATCTAACAAACCACAAGGTTTCATAAAATAATTGTTTTCTGCATATTGACCAATTTTTGCAATAGTAACTCTATCAACATTGCCATCATTATATAAATAGTTAAATATATTACCAATTAACACTTCAAAAGCAGCACTACTTGATATTCCAGAACCTTGTAAAACTTCAGAATGACTATAAGCTTTAAAACCACCAATGTTATAACCTAAATCCTTAAACCTAAATGCAATTCCTCTAATAATAGCTTCAGAAGTAAATTTTTCTTCAGGTTTGATTTCTAAATCATTTATATAAATAGTTTCTAAATTAAATTCTTCACTCTTATAATCAATACTGTCTTTACTCTTACATACAACAGCAGCTATATCCATATTGACACTACCTGCTAAAACTCTTCCATGTTGATGATCAGTATGGTTTCCACCTATTTCAGTTCTTCCAGGAGCACATATTAAATGAGCATCATCCAAATCACCAAATTCATTAATTGCATCATCTATTAATTTAATATATCTTTCTTTTGCACCATTAATATCTTCTTTACAAGTTAACATTTGTAACTTTTCATCAAAATCACCTTTTAAAAGCATTTTTTTAATATCGCTAATCTTCATTTCTATCCTCTCCATTAAAAATAAATTCAGTTCTATGTTTTTTAACTTCATTTTTTCTTAGTATAGGCTTCTTTTCTAAACTATAATTAATAGCATTTGGATAATACTGAGTTTCAAAACATACTGCACTTCTTCTTGGAAAAGTCCCCTTATTTTTCCCTTTAGCATTTCCATCTAAAAAGTTTCCAGTATACATATGAAATCCAGGTAAATCACTATAAACATCCATAACAATGCCATTAGCTTTGCAAGTCGCCATTTTTCTAAATGAATTTCCTTCAACTATAAAATGATGATCATAACCACTCCCATTTATAAGTTGTTCAAAATCTTCATCAATATCTTTTCCTATTTCTTTAAATTCTCTAAAATCAAATGGAGTATTACTAACATCAAAAGTTTCTTCAAGAGTTAATCCATTTTTATCAACTTTTGCCACTTTATCTACATAACATTTAACTTTATGATCTAACACTGTGTTTGAATTAGGACCATTAAAATTAAAAAAAGCATGATTTGTCATTGAAAAAATAGTATCTTTATCACTTTTTCCTTCATAAACATAAGAAAATCCATCATTTAATAATTCGTAAGTAACTTTTACATTAAGATTACCTGGATATCCTTCTTCATTATCTTTTGAAAAATAAGTACAAATCAGCTTGTTATCCTCTTTTTTTATATCCCATAATTTTTTATCAAAACCCACATTACCACCATGTAATGAATTAGGACCATTATTAATATTTAAAATATATTCATTATTATTTAAAATAAACTTTCCTTTACCAATTCTATTACAAACTCTTCCAATACTAGCTCCCATATACGGAACATCTTCTGCATATCCTCTAACGTCATCAAAACCAAAAACAACATCTACATTTTTGTCTTTTAAAATAAAAGATACTAAAGTAGCCCCATAATCAGTTACTTCTAAAATAAACTTGTCATTTTCAAGTTTATATAAATAATAATTGTTATCACTTACACTTCCAAAATCTTTCATTATCTCACCATCTTATTAAAAGCATCTTTAGCCGCATTTTGTTCAGCCTTCTTTTTACTGTTTCCACTTCCAACACCTAAAGTTAAATTATCTAGCATTACCCTAACTTTAAATAAAGGATTATTACTAGGACCACTCATACTCATAACTTCATATACAACTGTCTTTCTTGAATCACTTTGTATGTATTCTTGAAGTTTGGTTTTATAATCTAAATTTACTTCTATTTCATCAGGATTATTAATTCTAGGAGTAATAACTTCTTTTAATATTCCTTCAATCTTTTTTAAACCTTGATCAATATATAATGCTCCAACAAATGCTTCAAATAAATCTGCAAGTATTGAATCTTTTTTTCTACCACCGTTTCTTTCTTCTCCAGTGCCTAGCAATAAAAATTTATCTAAATTTAATTCCTTAGCATATATTGATAGTGCTTTTTCACAAACTAATCTTGCTCTTAGAGTTGTCATTTCTCCCTCATTTAAAGGAGGTTTTATTTTATATAACTGCTCACTTACCCACACTTGTAAAACAGCATCCCCCATAAATTCTAATCTTTCATTATTTGTAATATCTTTATGCTCATTTGCATAAGATGAATGGACAAATGCTTGGTTTATTATTTTTTTATTTTTAACTCTAATCCCTTTTTTTCTTAACCAATCTATAACACTCATACAGACTCCTTAATCCATATAACTTGTACTTTCCTTTTCAATTAATTTTATAAACCTGTTATTATCTGGTTTATCTTTATTTTCTATTATTTCTTTTGCATCAATTCTTGATTGATTTATTATCTTTGTATCTTTAAATATATCACCTAAAATAAAGCCAGGAACCCCACTTTGTCTTGTTCCTAGTATATCACCTGGACCACGTAAACGTAAGTCTTCAGCAGAAATTTCAAAACCATTGTTTGATTTTAGTAAAACATTCAATCTATTAAGTGATTCTTCATCTTTAGAGTCTGTTAATAAATAACAAATACCTTCTTTGTTTCCTCTTTGAATTCTACCCCTTAATTGATGTAATTGACTCAATCCATATCTGTGAGCATCATAGATAATCATTACAGTTGCATTTACAACATTTACTCCAACCTCAATAACAGTTGTGCTAATTAAAACTTGTATTTTGTTTTTACTAAATTCTTCCATTACATCTTCTTTTTCTTCACTTTTCATCTTTCCATGAAGCAAACCAACATTGTATCTTCCATCAAAATATTCTTTTAAATTATTATAAATATCAACAGTATTTCTAGCTTCAAAATTTTCACTTTCTTCTATTGCTGCACAAATAATATAAATTTGTTCACTTAAAGCAAGCTTTTCTTCAATTTCATCAATTACACTCATAAAACTATTTTCATTAATCAAATAAGTTTTTACTGGTTTTCTACCCTTTGGCATTGTTTCAATGGTCGATATATCCATATCACCATAAAGTATCATTGCAAGAGTTCTAGGTATTGGTGTAGCACTCATTAACAAAAAGTCTACTTTATCTCCTTTTTCTCTTAATTTTTCTCTTTGTTTAACACCAAATCGATGTTGTTCATCAGCAACAACCATTCCTAAATCATTGAAAACAACATTATCTTGTAATATTGCATGGGTTCCAACTAAAATATCAATTTCTTTGTTTATAAGCTTATCTAACAAGTCTTTTTTCTTTACAGTAGATAAAGCAGAATATAAAACTTCAATTTTTACATTAGTAGGTCTAAATAACGTTTTTAAGCTTTTATAATGTTGTTTTGCAAGTATTTCAGTAGGTGCAAGTAGTGCTCCTTGTTTTCCACTTAAAAAAGTTGCATATAACCCTAAAGCTGCTACTAAAGTCTTTCCAGATCCTACATCACCTTGTAATAATCTATACATTATTTTATTACTTGATAAATCATCTAAAATTTCATTTACACTTCTTAATTGATCCTTTGTTAAGTTAAAAGAAAGATTGTTCGCTAAAACAAAAACATCATCATAATTAAATGATTTACCTTGATTAAATGTTGTCGAATCATTTGCTTCTCTAATTAAATTAATCGCAACATTAAACTTTAAAAACTCTTCATATTTTAAAGTTCTTAAAGCAAGTTTAATTTCATTATGTGATTTAGGAAAATGAATCATCCTAATTGCATCTTTTTTATTTAGAAGTCTATATCTAATTATAAATTCATTAGGAATTATATTTTCTATTTTATCCTTTAATTTATTAAATGCTTTTTTTATGGACTCATTTACATTTTTTTGAGTTAGTTTATCTACTAATGGATATACAGGATTAATGCCTAAAAATTCATCAATAGGTTTTCCATAATAATTAGAAGCTGTTACTTTATTATTACCTTCATATTTTCCAATAATAACTAATTTTTGTTCAAGTGTTAATTGGCTTACCCAATGTCTATTATAAATAGTTACATTTATTACATCATCTTCACTTAAAACATTAAATCTCGATACTGACCTATTACCTCTATACTTATAAGTTGTAGGCTTACTAATAAGTATCCCTTCAAAAATAACCTTATCATTAACTTTCCAGTCTTTATAAGGTATACTCTCTAAAACATCATATCTATAAGGATAATAAGAAAATAAATCATCACTATTAAAAATGTTTGCTTTATTTAATAATTCTATTCTTTTAGGTGTTAAACCACATTCTTTTAATGAATAACTCATAAAACAATTATAACAAAAAAACCTATTTCGTTTGAAATAGGTTTATTCAACACCAATTATGAAACTATAAACTGGTTGCCCTCCATTTAAAGCTTCTACATCAATATCATAATTATCTTCAATATAATCAGTAAGTTCTTCAACTTGTTCTTCATTTACATCTTCACCATAAAGTATTGTAATGATTGCATCATCTTCACCTACCATACTATCAATAAGTGCCTTTGTAGCTTCCATTAAATCTTTGGTAGAAGCAACAATTTCTTTTTCTTTAATGCCCATATAATCACCAGCTTTTATTTGAATCCCTTCAAAACTAGTGTCTTTAATTGCATAAGTTACTTGACCAGTAGTTACATTAGAAATTGCTTCATTCATTTCATTTAAGTTTTCTTGTATAGAAACTTCTGGATTAAACATTAAACAAGCAGATAAACCTTGTGTAACTGATTTAGTATCTAATACATATACTTCTTCATCTTCAACTAATAATGCAGCTTGTTGAGCAGCTAAGATAATATTTGAATTATTAGGAAGAATAATTATGTGTTTTGCTTTTACTTCATTTATAGCTGCAGTAAAATCTTCAGTAGATGGATTCATTGTTTGACCACCTGAAATTACTACATCTACTCTATATTCTTTAAAAATTTCTTTTAAACCTTCTCCAGCAGCAACCGCAATAATTGCGTACTCTTTTTCTTCTTCAACATTTTCTTCAACAACAGTATTTTCACTAGTTATATTAGAATGCTGTTCTTGCATATTTTCTATTTTAAGTTTAAGGAATTCACCATATCTTTGAGCTACATTTAATGCATCTCCTGGTGTCAAAGTATGAACATGAACTTTAACCAATTCTTCATCTTGTACAACAACTAATGAATCTCCAAGCTTACTTAATTGCTTTATAAGTCTTTGTTCATCAAACTTTTTAATTGTTTGTTCATTTAATTTAATAATAAATTCTGTACAATATCCAAATTCATCACTTTCAAAATCCATTTGAGAAGCTTCTAAAACTTCTTCTGACTCATCTAATAATTTAATCGGTTCTCCATCCAAATAAGCTTTAAAACCATCTAAAATAGCTATTAAGCCAGTTGCACCACTATCTACTACACCAACTTCTTTTAACACTGGTAAAAGTTCTGGTGTATTTTCAAGTGAAATCATTGATTCTTTACACAAGATATCAAAGTATTCATTAACAGTACATCCAGGATTTGTTTCCGCATATTTGTTTGCATAATAAGCTGCTTCTCTCATAACAGTAAGTATAGTTCCTTCAACAGGTCTCATAACAGCTTTATAAGCAACATAAGCACCTTTGTTAAAAGCAACACTTATATCATATCCATTTACTTCACTTTTTCCTTCTAAAGCTTGATAAAATCCTCTGAATATTTGAGACAATATAACACCAGAGTTTCCTCTAGCACCCATCAATAATCCTCTAGAAAGAGTTTTTGCGACATCTGATAAATTATTACTATTAAGCCTATTAACCTCGTGTAAACCGTTACTAAAAGTAAGTGACATATTTGTTCCTGTATCACCATCTGGTACAGGGAAGACATTTAATGCATCAATTTTAGCTTTTTGGTTAGTCAGATTATTAGCTCCACTAAGGATCATACCCTTAAGATTTTTTCCATTAATTACTTTCATTGTTTCCTCCGACTAATCTCTAACACTAACACCTTGAACAAAAACATTAACAGCACTAATATCTTGTTGCAAAGTTTTTTCTAATGTATATTTGATATTTTTTTGAACTTCAGAAACCACTTCAGAAATTCTAACACCAAAACTAACAATAATGTAAACATCTATTTCTAATCCAACATTTGTAAATCTAACATTTACACCTTTTGCATAGTTTTCTTTATTTAATAATTCAGCAATTCCATCTCTAAGTATGTTTCTAGAAGCCATGCCAACAACTCCATAGCTTTCTGTAACCACTCCCCCTGCTAATGATGCAATTGCTTCATTTGCGATATTTATACTTCCAAAATCTGTTATTTTTTCTACAGCCATACAAACCTCCCGAAACAATTATATCAAACAAAATAGTTTGAATGTACAATAAAGACTATAATATCATAACATTTAAATAGCTTTATTCAATATTGTCTTGCTCAATATCCTCTTCTTCTATAATTTCTATTTCTATTTCTTCACCAAAAGCATCTACAGGTATAGGAATCTTATTACCTTCTTCATCTAAAACTAAATTACCATATTCATCTTCAAGATAATGAACAACAACCCTATCCCCATATTTATTTAAAATATATTCTCCATTTTCATCCTTCCAATATTCAAGTTCAACTGTTACTTCATCCCAAGGACATTTCTTTTTTGTGGCAACTTTTAAATTGTCATCCGCAAATAAACACACTCCTTTTTCAGTAAGGTTAGATGCAATAGAATTATATGCATTTATAAATTCTAAACCATAATAGCTTGCAAAAAAATAATTTCCATCTCTCATATATACTTCTAATGTATAAGGATCAAATTTAAACTCATATTGAGAGATTTCTGCAATGTTTTCTATTATTCCACTATCTACTTTTGATAATGCTTTTATGAGTAAATATTCTTGTTCCTCACCTACAAAACCATTAATTAAAGGTATTCTTGCAATAAATCCCATATATTCACTTATAAGAGGTATAATCTTTCCATTATCAAGCAATATCTCAGGATTCTCTAAATATCTATATCCAACAGGTTTATTTTCTTCTATTGCAATTTTTATAATATTATTTTGTTCATATGTTACCTTAGCACTTTTAATCATTTCATGTTTTTTTAATTTGTTTTCAACTAAAAACAAAGGATTTAAATAATATTTTGAATCTAAGGATAAACCACTTATTTCTTTAACAGCATCATTTGTTAAAAAATCATTGCCTTCTATTACAATTGATTTAATATTGCTTTCACTAGAAAAAAAATAAAAACCAAAAATTAATAATAAGCCTGTAATAATAGATAATTTATATATTAAATTTTTATGTTTTTCAAAACTTTCCTTGTTCACACGTTTTTTATGTCTTTTAAAAACCTCATTAACTCCTTCGTTTTGAGGCTTTAGATCATCAAATATTTTATCATTTGAATCTACCAATTAAAACGCTCCACTTCCATGATTAAATCAATATTATATTTTTCTTTTACTTTAACTTGAATTTCCTCAACAAGCTTCATAAAATCCTCAGCAGTCGCCTTGTCTTCATTAATTAAAAAATTTACATGTTTAGTGCTTACCATTGCACCACCAATTCTTTTTCCTCTATATCCAATACCATCAATTAATTCCCATGCAGGTTTTTCAAGTGGATTTTTAAATGTACTTCCAGCACTTGGTTTATCTAGTGGTTGAGTTGCAATCCTTCTTGCTTTTCTTGATTCAATTACTTCCTCAATTTCATGAACAGGTTTTGGTTTCAATCTAAACTTTGTAGCTATAATAATCCAATTAGGATTTAAATGAAATACAGAATGTCTATATGAAAATTGACATTTTGAATTAGGAATCCATTCTAATATTCCATCATGTAACACAAAAACTTCTTCAATTACTCCAGCCATATTAGATTTATAAGCTCCTGCATTCATATAAGTAACTCCACCTACTGTTGCAGGAATTCCACTAGCAAATTCTAATCCTGAAAGTCCATTTCTCATTGCTTCATATGCTACTGCGATAATTGAACATCCAGCCTGAGCAATACATCCTTCTTCTGTAAAATAGCATTCATTAAAACTTCTATCTAGTTTTATAATAACTCCATCATAATCATTATCTGAACAAAGAATATTGCTTCCTTTTCCAAACACTTTAAAAGATAAATTGTATTTTTTTATCAAATTCATTACTTCTACTAAAGAAACTACAGTTGTTGGATAAACTACATATCTTGCATTTCCACCAATACGTAAAGATGTCAAACTTGACATCGGTACATTTTCTTCAACTGTTGCATAATTTGATAATTCAATCGCAATTTTATCTATACTCATTTAACTAAATCCTTAATCCATTTAACTATATCTTCACTTGCATTAACTTTTCCTGCTCTTAATGCATTATTAGACATTTCTTCCCTTAATTTATCATCATTCATTAATTTTTCAATTGTTTCATTTAATAATTGTGAAGTTAAATTAGATTCTTCTATTACAATTGTAGAATTAAGCTTTTCTAAGGTTTTTGCATTAATATATTGATGATTATTAGGTACATAAGGACTAGGTATTGTAATACTAGCTTTTCCTAAAGCACTAACTTCAGCACATGTAGTTGCTCCTGATCTCATTACAACCAAATCAGCTAAAACCATTACTTTTAATCCATCAATATAAGAAACAACTTTAATATAATCATTACCTTTAAATTTAAAATCTTCAAATTGTTTTTTTCCTGTAACTATTAAAACTTGATAATTTATATTTTTAACTAAATCACAATATTCTTCTAAAACTTGATTAACACTATGAGAACCTAAAGAGCCCATAACTATTAAAACTAATTTTTTATTTTTATCTAAACCTAATTCTTCAAAAACTTTATAATCTTTAACTGTTTTATATGCTTCACTAGCTCTAGGATTACCTAGTATTCTAGTTTTACTATTATTAAATTGTTCTAAGTTTTCATTATAGCTTCCAATAATTCCATCAACAAACTTTGATAATAATATATTTGCTTTTCCTGCAACTGAATTTTGCTCATGGATTAACGTTTTTATCTTTAGTTTTTTTGCGGCTAAAATAACTGGAACACTTATATAATTTCCAAAGCCTATCACAATATCAGGCTTATACTCTTTAAGTATTTTAATACATTCATTTGTACTTTTAACAAGTGAAAAACTTGATTTAACTTTATTAGCTAAACCACCACTTGCACTAAGAACATTTATTCCTTTAAATTCATATCCTTTTTCTGGTATTTCTTTAGCTTCCATTCTAGAAGATGAACCTATAAATAAAACTTCATTTTCTTTATCTTCTAGCAATGTATCAGCTAGAGATAAAGCAGGATATATATGACCACCGGTTCCCCCAGTTGCAATTACTATACGCATAATACCTCACTTTTTAAACATTATATCACTTTATAGTGATATCCATTTGTTATCAATAATATATTCAACAACCCTATATGTTAGTCTAGGATTTATAATAATCAATAGTATTAAATAAGTTATTGGATAATATAAGAAATTAATATTTAATAATGTATAAAAGAAACTAAAAATTAATGCTTCAACTACAAACAATAATATGTAAGTTGATAAACTAATCAAAAAATAAGTAATCTTAGTTTTCATCAGTATCTTATCTTATTGTGAATAAGTTTACCAATTATTTTAATATTCTTATCACTAACATCCTTTACATTATAAATCATTGGTTCATATAATTCATTCTCAGATTTCAAAATTAATTTATCTTCTTCAAAGAAAACTCTTTTTAGTGTAGCTTCATCATCTATTAATATAACTCCAACTTCACCATTATTTAATGTAGATTGTTTTCTAATATAAACTCTATCTCCATCTAATATTCTTATATTTTTCATTGAATCTCCAACAACATCTAAATAAAAGTATTCTCCATCATTTGATTCTTCATATTCAACTCTTTCATAATCAATAATATTTTGATCAGCAAATAATGGAGAGCCACCTCTTATAATACCAATAACAGGGATTAAGTTGCTGTTTATCTTTCTTAGATTAACATTTAATAAATCATTTATAGTTATATCAAAAAAATCTGCAATTTTTGAAATTGTACTTGCATTAGGCATTGATGTACCATCTTCCCATTTTTGAACAGTTGTAAATGATTTATAGCCTAAAAAATCAGCAAGCTCATTTTGAGAAACTGAATTTTGTTTTCTTAACAATCTAAGATTTTCTTTAAAAAACATAACTATTCACCACTATAATTCTAAATTAACAAAAGATTCATTACAACATTTTTAAAATTTATATTGCACTTGAATAATTTTCAAGTAAAATATAGTTATAAGCTTCTTTTGTTAAATTATCACATATAACTATATCAAAAAAATAAAATTTATGAATTAGAAAGGTTTAAACTATGAAGAAAAAGTATATTTCAGTAGTAACATTATATGATTTATCTGGTAATATATCTCCATTATTTGTAGTATGGGATAATGGAATTAAATATAAAATTGATAGAGTTATACAAAGATGCCCAATTAATTCTAAAATTAGATACACTTGTCTATTTAAAAATCAAAAAAGATACTTATTCTTAGAACAAAACAAATGGTTTGTGGAATATTAAAAAGTCGGATATAACCGACTTATTTTTGTATTAGTTTACTGAGTCTTCACCCATAAACCATTTATTTTGATGGTTTGTATTAATAAGTTTAAGATAATAATTATTAGGTGTTGAAATTAAACAAACACAAAACATTACTATTTTTCTTCTTTATCTTTTGAATCATACATAGTAAGTTTAGAAGAATTCATTTCTTTTTTTGAAGTTATTACATGTCTTCTTATTTCTTTTTCAATTGCTTTTCTTGTATTACCTGCAATTGTTCCTCCTCTTTTAGATGTTTCTTTATTTTCATCTAATCCATAAGGATATTCTACATTTTTTATTTCTGTTGTAGTTGCTTCTGCTAACCACATTTTAAAAGGTTCTGCTTTAGGTGAAGGAATAGATTGAATGATTCTTAATATTCCTTGAGTATTAGAAACATCTGTTAATCTCATCTTTCCATCAGGTGCTTTTAATTTTAACTGTACGATAAAATCGTACAATTCATATGCTCCTTCTTCATCTTTCATCTTACTTTTTAAATCGCTCCAATATCTCCTAGGATTTTTACTTTTAGTTAGTACCCTAACAACATCCACAACAGAAAAATACTATTCTTCTTTTTCTTTATCCCATATAGTTCTTATCTCTTTATTTTCAAACAATTTTATTTCACCCATTAAACTACCTCATATATTTCCATAATCAAATATATTCAGTAATTAAAAAGTTCCTAAAAAAACGTAGCATTTGCTATGCTCAAATTAAAATGTTTAATTATTGTCTATCCAACAACTTTTTTAATCATTTCATAAAGTTTTTTAACATCTTCAATTTTTGTAAGTTTTGTTTCTTTATCAACAATAGAAGAATAAACATGAGGAATTATCTTTTTAACACCTGCATTATTTATAATTGTAAGAATTTCTTCAAAATTATTTAAATCAATTCCTCCTGTAGGTTCTAATGCAAAATCATTTTTAGCACATGCTTTTGCAACATATTCTAATTCATCTTTACAAGATAAACCTTTCATAGGGAAAAACTTTAATGAATTTCCTCCCATTTCTTTAACCATATCTATTACAGTTTCTACGGGTACTATTGCATCATTTTTTGAATATGAACTTAGTTCTCCAGTATTTATCTTTAAATATCCTACTTTTCCAGTTGGTGAAACTAATGCATTTATAAAAGAAGTATCATTTTCAATGCAGGCTCTAGTATATCCAACTGCAAAAAACACTTGATTTATATGTTTAGGTTGAACTACTTTAGAAACTCTTGCTACTTTTTTCCAATTTGCAGGATTGCCTTGTCCAAGTCCTATAGAAATATTATTATTAGTAACTTCCTTATATTTTAAAATATCTTCAATAGCTTCATTTAAAGAATTATAGTTTGCAGTTAAAAGACCTAATACAACATGCCCTTCCATAATTTCATTAATTTCTTTAGCGTTTATTAAAGACTTAGTTAATACATTTAAACATACTTTATCTTTATAAAAATTAATTTTCATCTTTACCACCTATTTTTAATACAGTTTCATATATTAAATCTAAATCTTCTTTTGAAGTTAAAGGTCTTGGATCAAATGATAAATTACCTAAATTAACCTCATGCTCTCTACAATAAATACCTGGATTACCTGATTTTAATTTTTCATTTAAATTATAACCACTTATTCCAAATACTTTTTCATCAACATGTAATTTACATCTATATATTTCTCTTCCTGCTTCATCTTGAGCGATAGTAGCACTTAAACCTTCAACTTTATTAAATTTATCAACTAAAGCTTGTAAATCTTCCATATTAATGCTTGGTTCTTTTTCTTTATAATACTCTTCAATAGCTGCAACTAAACCAAAAATATTTTCTTTACCTATCTTCATTGATCTACCAACACCATAATATTGTTTTCTAAGATTATTTGCTTGTTCTTTACTTCTACATAATACAAATCCTGATGAAGGACCACACAATGCTTTTGAGCCAGAATACACTACAAAATCAGCTCCTTGTTTATAATAGGTCTTAAGATCTTCTTCAGCTGCAGCATCTATAATTAAAGGTATATTGTATTTTTGTGATAAATTATACATTTCTTCAATACTTATCATGTTTTTTTGCACTGAATGATGACTTTTTACATAGAATAACGCAAGAGTTTTATCTGATATATAAGATTCAACATCTAATTTTGTAACCTTATTAGCATTTCCTACCTCAACAACCTTTCCTCCACCTAATTCAATCATTGTATGAACTGGAGCACCATAATTAATACTATGCCCTTTAGGAAGAATTACTTCCCTTTTTGATATATTATCTTTTTCAATATGTAAATTTTCAACTAATCTATGGTTTGAACCACATATTAATCCTGCAATAGTAAATACAATGCCTGAAGAAGCACAAGAAGTTACAACAGCATCTTCAGTTTCTAATAACTTCGCAATATAAGATCCTGCTTGTACATATAATTCATCAATATCAAAGTAATTATTTGAACCATACAACATACATTCTTGTACATACTTCGATTGTGTAGAGACACCTAGTTTAGTCATTCTACCTGATGCATTAACTATTTTTCTTAATCTAGCTTGTAAATTAGTTTTCATATTTAACATCTTCCCTTCTTATCTTATAATTGAATAATATCAAATTCTATTCATTAAAGCATTTTTATTAAAGCTTAATTATTAAATATTAAAGCATGGACTATCCCATGCTTCTTTTTATTATATTACTAATTGTTTTAGCAGCTTTGTCAGGGTCATCATTACAAACAACATATTTGTATTTTCCTGCTAAATTCATTTCTTCTTTTGCTTTATTAAGTCTTGCTTTAATAACTTCATCACTTTCTGTTTTTCTGCCTCTAATACGTCTTTCAAGTTCTTTCATGCTTGGTGGTACTAAAAATATAGTTAATGCTTCAGGAACTTTTTCCATTACTTGTAGTGCTCCTTGAGTTTCAATTTCTAAAATTACATTTCTTCCTTCATTAAGTAATTTATTTACATAATCAACAGGAGTTCCATAGTAATTTCCTACAAAACTTGCATACTCTAATAATTTTCCTTCTTTAATAGCATTTTCAAATTCTTCTTTAGTTACATAAAAATAATTAACCCCTTCTTGTTCTCCTTCTCTTATATTTCTTGTAGTCATTGAAATAGAAAAAGTTAATTTTAGGCTTTTATCATCAATAAATTTTTTCATTACTGTGCCTTTACCTACACCACTAGGCCCACTAAATACTATTAAGATTCCTTTATTAGTCATATACAAATTGTATGATTAAATTAATCATACATCTCCCTTCTTATAATTATTATAAGCAAATAAAAATATATGTGTTAATTAAAATGTTGGTGGATTTATAAAATATATACTAGATATTTCATCAACAAGCCAAACCTTATCATTTCCATAATAAAATTTAATACCATCACCCCATGCTTTTTTAGCATCAATCTTTAAAATATAAGGTTCTTTATCATGTCTATACCCTACTTCATATGCAGTTTCCATATCTTGTGATAAATGAACATATTGTCTTCCTTTAGGTAATAGACCTTTTTTCATAATTGATTTTAAAAATCTTCTTGCGGTATCATGATACAAGATTTCTGGAGGTTCTTTTATCATATTATTTTTTATTGAAATTGAATGTCCATAACAAGCTTTAATTTTTCCATTTAAAATTATATGTCTTTTCTTTTTAGATTTTTCAATCATTAAAACAAGGTCATTTTCAGTAACATTACTCCATTTTTTATCTTTATGTAAAGCACTTAATAATTGACTTATTAAAACCCATCCTTCTTCATCTATTTCTAGTCCATATTTAAATGGATTATGGCGAAGTGCATATGATACTTCTTTACTTAATTTAGTATAATCAATCATTATTTATCACGAACTTTTTTATTATTTTATCTTCAATAGTATTAATTATTTTTATGAATTCACCATCATTTTTTCCAGTAGGATCTTCTAGTCCCCAATCTTCCATATACTCACAAGGTATATTAGGACATTCTACATTACATCCCATAGTAATAACTATATCTACTTCAGGAATATCATTTAATATTTTAGAATATTGATTTTTTTCCATATCTATATCATATATTTGTTTAATAAGTCTTACTGCATCTTGATTTATTTGTGGTTTTGTTTCTGTACCTGCAGAAAAGAATTCATATCTATCAGATGCAAACTTTTTGCCAAGTGCTTCAGCAATTTGACTTCTACATGAATTATGAACACAGATGAATGCTACTTTCTTTTTGTTTGACATATTTTTACCCTAATTATGTATTTATAGTTTAATATATTTTTTCAGTTTTGATTATTTTATTAATTATATTTAAAATTATATTATAAATATACTATTATTTAATTTTATTTATATTAAAAGGAGGATGTTTTTATGAAATACAAAATTTCCAAACTTGCAGAAATATATAATATGACTACAAAAGGAATTCATTATTATGAAGAAAAAGGAATTTTAAATCCTTCGATTAATGAGAATAATAAATATCGCAATTTTCACCAAGATGATGCTTCCGATTTATATCAATCTAGAAAATACCATAAACTAGGATTTAGTTTAGAAAATATCCTAGATTTGATGAACACAGAAGATTTAAATTTAATTTTAAATTATTATGAAAATCGCAAATTAGAAATAGAAGAACAATTCTATTCTTTGCTATTTTTAGGTACTTATGTAGAAAGGCAAATTGAACTAATAGAAAAAACAAAAAATAATATTTCATCTTTCACTATCAAAGATTGTCCTGAATTTTATAGATTATCTGTATTTGACTCTACAGATATTATACGTTCAAATGAAAGTATAAATAAAAGTAAAATTGGTGCTGAACGTCTTCCGTTTACATCAGGATCCATGCTATTCAACATTAAAGATTACAACCCAAATTCAGATACAATAAAAACAAATATTGGCTACATATATTATAGTAGCGAAATTGAACCTTTAAAATTAAACGAAAATAAATTAAAACACATATCCCCACAAAAATGTATATATGGAATTGTATATGATGATGCAAAAAAACTTGACGCAAGATCTAGACTAGATGGAGCTATTTCTTATATTAAAGAAAACAATTTAAATATTAAAGGAGAAATTTTTACACGAGAAATCATTTATATAAAAGATAATAACAAAACATGTAGATATGATGAATTATGGATACCTTTATGTGATTATTAATTTATGTAAAATACGCATACAAAAACCGCTTGAATTAAAGCGGTTTTCGTTTAAGTAATTAACTTATTTATTTAATACATTCTCTACTATATGATTTGCAGCTTCTCTACCTATTACAGCCGAATAAAGAATTGCTGTACCACTACTATAGTATTGATAATCCGTAAATTGTGCCATAGTTACTCCTCCTGCTGCATAAAGTCCAGGGATAGGATTACCATCAGTACTAATTACTTCTCCATTTACTGTAATCTTAGGTCCATTATAAGTTTCTGCAACTGAAGGATAAAGCCTCATTGCATAATATTCAGGACCATCAAATGATTTTAAAAATTTTGAATCTTTATTAAAATCATCATCTTTTCCTTTATCACAAAGTTCATTATAGTTTTCTATTGTAGCTACTAAATTATCTGCATCTATTCCATATTCTTTTGCTAAATCTTCAATGGATTCAGACTTAATTATTATGCCTTTTTCAACACCATTATCTACACCTTCTTGATTTTCACTTACAAACTCATTTGGTAATAGTGCGAAAACTTGTGAAGCTCCTTTTGCAATAACAACACCACTTCTATCAAAAGTATATGCTTCTTCACTAGAATATCTTAATCCATCTTCTGTAACCAAAACAACTGTTGGTGTATAAAATCCAACAACATTTACAGCACCTGTTGCTCCAGGTAAACGATTTGCATAATGAACTAATGCTGGAGATTTATTAATCATCTCTGCACCAGCTTGTTCTGCTAATAGATATCCATCACCAGTATTACTATTATATGATGTATAATCCACTATTTCAGGATGCAGTTTTGCCATAAGTTCCTTATTGCTAGAATATCCACCAGTAGCAATTACAACAGCTTGAGCTGAAATAGTTAATTCTTCTCCATTACTACGTACTACCTTTGCACCAACTGCAGCACCATCTTTCATAATTATTTCAGTAGCTTTTGTGTTTGTATAAACTTCTACACCATTATCAAGTGCATATTCATACAGAGTTTGCATCATGCCTCCACCTTTATTTTCTGCATAATGTCCTCTCATTATATCTCTTGGTGGAAGTGGATGAGCTGATTCTATCTCATCAAAATTAACACCTTTATCTTTTAACCATTCAATTGTCTCAACAGAATTTTCAATACCTAATCTAATTAAATCATCATCTAATGTTTCATCAGTTTGAAGACCAGTAAAATCAATATAAAATTGTTCTTCACTATCATCAATACCATGTTCTTTTTGTAATTCAGTTCCAGCTGCTTGAACAATTCCTTCACTTCTTGCAGTTGTTCCACCTATTACACCTAATTTTTCAATTAAGATAACATTTGCCCCTAAAGAATTAGCTTCTATTGCAGCACTAAATCCTGCAATGCCTCCACCAATTACTAGAACTTCTGTTTCTAAATCACCAATCACGCTATCATCAACTTCACCAGTTGATTCTTTCAATGCATCAACATCAAATCCTGCCTGCCCTAGTGCATCAGCTATAGCATTAATATATGCTACCCTAGATATAGTAGCTCCTGAAATAGCTTCAACATCTAAATTTTGTTTTACAAGCACATGATTCTTTGTGATTTCATAAGCACCAGATCCAATAGCTAATGTTTCAGATGATTCAACTATTTGAATATCAGAAATTGTACCATCTTCATCAATAGTTACATCTACAGATACTGGACCATTATGTCCAGGTGCAGATCCTGTATAAATTCCTGAAGTAACTGTAGTTTCTGTAGTTGTTCCTGTAGTTTCTTGAGTTGGACTACCACATGCTACTAATGATAACGTAATAATCAAACTTAATAAAACCATAAACATTTTTTTTAATCTCATATCTTTCCTCCCATCTATATTATTTATCTGAACCTTTGTGATTCTATTAACAATTATAAAGCAAGAAGTAACTTCAGAGTCAATATTCAATAAGGATTAAATATAAAAAAGTATGACTCTTGCCATACTTTCAATCCCTATAATTTTTCTCATAATTCTTTTTTAATACTTCTATATTTTCTTCATTAGAAATTATTTCAAAGGTAGATAAGGTATAATCATCACTAAATAAAAATTTGTTTTCTTTTAAACCTTCAATGATGTATTTATAAATCTCTATTGTATCTAAACCATCGTTAATTAATGTTATACTATCACCTTCATGAATTATACTGGGTTTAACAGTAGGAACACTACTCATTTTAATTTTTATATCATTTACATTTTCATCTACACTAAAATTTACTTCTGTTCTAAAACTTGATTTATATATATCTAGTTTTTCATCAAAATCTATTGTTTCAGTTTTAAAATATTTAACCTGCATATCAATTTTATCCATAGATAAAACTTTCCCAAAAGATAATCCACTTCCAACACCAAGTAATATCAATCCAACAAGTCCTATATAAAATATTTTCTTTAATTGCTGTTCTAAATTAAATACAAACTTATATAAATATTCAATAATAATATAAATACACATAGATAAACCTATACCAGCCATTGCTATAAAAATAAATAAACTATTATAACCAATATGAGTAATTGATACTATTGAACCAAATACGGATAATACAAATCCAAAAAATATTGGTAAAGAAATAAATAATGTTAATACTTTAAAAGTAAAAACAAATATCTTTCCTAATAACTCAAAAAATCTACTAGAAGAATGCTTAGGATCTCTAATAACTAGTTTTTCCCTTATTACATTACCTTCATTTTCAATTGAAGATTCAACAGTTTTTTCACTAACATTAGGATCTACAACAGTCACATAATAATCTAAATATCTAATCTTAAATAAATGACCAAATATTATTACACCTAATATAAATAACACTACACCTAATATTATTTCTACAATTCTAAGTATATAAAAGTAAAATCTACCAGGCATCCAAGAAAATAACGCACTAATAAATACATTCATTAAAACATTGATTATTATACTTGATAATATTAACACCACTACAATAAATGCTTGTTCAAATAAAAACTTGATTTTTTCTTTAAATGTCATTGTAATAAACATGTTGTATATACTTGTAATAAGTTTTAAAAAATCATCCAAATACTGTTTTAAATCTATTTTTGATTCTTTCTTCTCACTAACTTCTCCTAGTGCTCCATCATCCATTAATTCATCAAGTGTACAATCAAATACTTTACACATCTTTAACATCTTTTCCATATCTGGATATGAAGAACCTAATTCCCACTTAGATACAGCTTGTCTACTAACACCTACTCTTTCAGCTAATTGTTCCTGCGAAAAATTATTAGCTTTTCTTAAATTAGAAAGTTTCTCACTAAATCTCATAATTACTACCTCCACCAAAATTCTAAGCCATTTATAATTGGTTGCACTACCGATTTTCAATATCTTTTTGCTTAAATTTGGTTGCATTTACATTCTAACACTACTAAAAGATAAGATAAATCAATATTGTGTTATAATTTTTAAAGAAAGAAGTGAAATTATGGCATTAGATGGAATATTACTAAGTAAAATACTCCCAGAAATAAAAGAGCTTTGTCCTTGTAGAATAAATAAAATTTATCGTATTTCTAATACAGAAATACTTTTTAATCTTCGTACAAAAAACAAAAATCAAAAATTAATGATTTCTTGCCATCCTTTATATAACAGAATAAATATCACAAAAATGAATTACCCTACTCCAGAAGAGCCAAGTCATTTTGTGATGATACTTAGAAAACATATTGAAAGTTCAATGATAGTTGATGTTACTCAAGGAAGTTTAGATAGATGGTGTGTTTTTACTTTAAATAAAAGAAATATTATTGGAGATGAAATTACTTTAAAACTATATGTAGAATTAATGGGTAAATATGCAAATGTAATACTTGTTGATGAAAACAATAAAATTATAGATGCATTAAAAAGAATTCCACCATTTGAAAATAATAGAAGAACAATACATCCAGGAGCCAAGTTTAATATTGTTGATCCTCACACTCATAAACAAGATCCTTTTGATAATCCAATAATAGATAGAGAAATAACATTAACTAATCAATTAGAAGGCTTTTCCCCTTTACTATCTAAAGAAGTAACCTATAGATTATCAAATAATCAAACATATAAAGAAATCATAGACATTATAGAAAAATCAAACAGTATCTATATTACTCACAATAAAAACGAAACACATTTTCATTGTTTACCTTTATCTCATATAGGGTTTTCTAAAGAATATCCAATTCATGATGGTATAGATACTATTTTTTATCATAAAGAAGAAAAAGATAGAATTAAACAAATCGTAGGAGACATTTATAAGGTCGTTAAACGAGAATTAAAGCATAATAAAAGAAAACTACCTAAATTACTAGATTCACTAGCTGAAGCTGAAAATAACGATAAATATAGGTTATATGGCGAACTATTATATACATATAATATTAATGACACAAAAGGATTAAATTTCATTGAACTAGAAAGTTTTGAAGATGGTTCAATTATAAAGATACCACTAGATCCAAAACTAGATGGTAAAGCAAATGCAAGAAAAGCATTTCAAAGATATGAAAAATTAAAAAAAGGTGCTCATCATATAAAAAATCAAATAGAAATTACCAAAGAAGAAATCGAATATTTTGAAGGTATAGATCAACAGCTAGAAATAATTAATTTTGAAGATGCTAAAGAAATAGTAGAAGAATTAATTCAAGGTGGCTACATTAAAGCAAAAAAATCTAAGTCAAAGAAAAAGAAAAAACAAAATAGTTTACCAAAAATTACAACTATAAATTATGATGAAAACATAAAGATATTTGTTGGTAAAAATAATATGCAAAATGATGCTTTAACATTTAAAATAGCTCAAAAACACTTTTACTGGTTCCATACAAAAGATTTCCATGGTTCTCATGTAGTTGTAAACACTGATAAATTAGATGAAAAATTAATAAGAACAGCAGCTAATATAGCCGCATATTATTCTAAAGGAAGATATTCAAGTAGTGTACCAGTAAACTATTGTCAAATTAAAGATATTAAAAAAATACCTAAAGCTAAATTAGGTAAAGTATCACTTACTACATACAAAACTATATATATTGATCCAGAAGAAAAGTTAATCAACAAACTACTTGATTAACTTATTTTCATTAGCTAAACTTTTTAACTGTTTTATTTCAAATGGTTTTAATCTTCTATATTCACCAATTTGCAATCCTTTTAATGTTACAATTCCTAATCTTCTTCTATTAAGCTTAGTAACTCTATGCCCAAAATATTTCATCATATTTTTTACTTGATGATTTCTACCTTCTCTTATAGTTAACTGTAAATCTGTGATTTTTCTTTTTCTATCAACATTAACTATCACTACCCTAGCTGGTAGTGTTTTTTTATTATCTAAATAAATACCTTCTTCTAACTGTCTTATTTCATCTTTTCTTAGTATTCCTCTAATAGTAACATCATATTCTTTTTCAATACTATATCTAGGATGAATTATTTCATTAGCAAATTCACCATCATTAGTTAAAATAATTAATCCAGTAGTATCATAATCAAGTCTTCCTACAGGAAAAATTCTCTTATCTGTATCTATTAAATCAACTACAGTTTTTCTATCTCTATGATCACTTACTGAACTTAGATATCTTTTAGGTTTATTCAAAACAAAGTAGACTTTATCTTCTTTTTCTATAATTTTTCCATTTACTTCAATTACTGCATTTTTTTTAGCTTTAAAACCTAATTCAGTAATAATTTCTCCATCAACCTTAACTTTCCCCTCAAGAATTAACTCTTCTGCTTTTCTTCTAGAAGCTATTCCTGCTTGGGCTATAATTTTTTGTAATCTTTCCATGTTTCACCTTTTTCTTTTTTTATACAATATAAATACAATAATTAAGATAACTAATGTGCTACTACCCATAAATATCATAGACAGTATACTATATTGATCTATATCACTATTAGCAACATTTATATTTTCATATGAATCTTCTATATCATAAATATTTGTAGTGTTTTTAGCTACTACTAAAAACTCCCCAAAATCAGTTGTCATAAATTGAATATAATTTTCAGATTGTCTTGTATATGTTTCAACAACTTCTCCATCATCATATCTTAATACAGTAAATAATTGATTTAAATTAGAATCTTGAGGTTTTATTAGTCCAATTACAACAGGACCATGTAAATCAAATGTACCAAAATTCTTTTCAGCTTCTACTTTAAATTCTTTAAAAACAGTATATCCATATGCTAAAGCAACTTCTTCCATTTTTTCTTTTGCTTCATTAGATATAGTATCTTTAATAACCATCTTATAAGTATCTTTTATAAAGCCTTTTTCTAATGAATCATCAATTTTTACAGATAAAGATAATCCAGAAATACTTGAATCAAATTTATTTTCAGCAACTACATAGTGAATCTGATCGCCAATTGCAAGTCTTACAATCTTATCAATTTCTTTTAATTGTTGTTGATTTAAATAAGGTAACATATATTCATCAATTCTTAACTTTAAGTTTAATACTCTTTCTTTTTCACTTTCACTTAAAGTTTCTTTACCATTATATTCTTCAATTATTGCGACTATCTCATCTTTAATCTCTATACGAATATCACTTAATTCTTGAGAAACAGTAATTGGATAGGATGTAGTTTTCCCTCCATAAGTTACAATAACTTCTTGATTACCTTCTTGATTTAAATCAAATCCAGAAACCATTCCAGTACTTAATAAAACCTTTTCTTCACTACCATCTACAAATTCAACTAGTATAGAACCATTTTTAATATCAATTCTATCTCTAGTTTCAAAGTCAGTTTTTGGTATGTTATCCATACTTATTGACTTTACTTCTTTATAAACAGCAGTATAATACTGTTCTTCTTCACTTGCGACAACTTCTTTATCCCATCCTATAAATAAATAATTATCCAAAACAGGATATTCAATTGAAGGTTTTTTATAAGATTCTAAATAATAAGAAATTACATTACTTCCATCTCTAAATAAACCTTCTCCTGCATCAAAAGTAACCTTTACAAATTTAGAATCATCACCTTTACCATCTATTACAACTTGAATATCACCTTTTTTAACATAGCCAATAGATGTACTAAAATCATAATAATGAATATCACCTAAAGAAGCATCACTTTGAACTTTATACCAATTTTCATCAATTGAATCTAATATTAAAAACGATATGTTCTTAGAGTCATCTGTCTTATATAAAACATTAGAATTACTACTAGGTTCACTATAAACATTAATGCTGCCAGATTTAGTTTTAATACCAATTGTATATTTATTTAAATCTTTTAAACCAAAGAAACTATCAAGTCTATAATAATTAGATGCTGCTTTTTCTCCCCAATAAGGATCACTAGCATAACTAACATTCATACCACTAGCTTTATCACCAAAATAACATCCATGATATTGAAACTTTTTAGGATTACAATAACTATTAGAAATATAATATCTAGCATGAGAATAAACTGAAGAAGATAAATTAATATATCTAGATGCATTTTTTTCAACATCACTATCAAATGCAGAATGACCAAACAAGTTATTTCTTGTAAAAGCTAAAGAGCTTCTTCCCAAAGCAGTCTCATTCCATGATAGCGCAAGCATCATTAACGCATTAGAACCAAATTGATATTGATATTGAAAAAATGAATATGCTTGTTCATAAAATTGAGAATTAGTAAGTGTATCATCAGTACTATTTTTATCTAAATCCAAATAAGATTTAATATCGCTATCGATATGTAAAACATTTTTAATATAATCATTTACTATATCTTCATCGTAATTAGATAAGGTTCTATGAGAAACATATTGATAATAATTAAAATAAGGATCATCCTTGTTTATACTTTGGTTATAATTATTATTTTTATAATCATCTAACATCATCCATAATGAATCATCGTTATAAAAATAATTACCATCATAACTATAATATTCTAATCCTTCCTGTAAATAAGAAGGTGCAGGGCCTAGATTAATTAAACTACCATAGTAATCATTATTAAAATTTTGTTTGATTTGGTGAAATAACTCATTATTAATGACTGTATATTTTGTAAGTCTATTAGGAATAAGTTGTAATGGATAAATTGTTACATCATCCATTTTAGCCCATCCATTAACTCCAGATATCCTAAACTTAACTCTATCTCCTTTTTGATTTGTATCTAAATAAGCACCATCAAAACCATAACATCCATTTAAATAATTACCTTTATTATCAATATCATTAACAAATTCAACATTGTAATCACAAGATGGTGTTGATTCAAAAGTAACTATTGCATACTCAGCTTTATAAAACTTACCATTAGAAAAAATACTTAAATTATCATAATTATCTTTATTTTTATTAAATGAAGTTAAAGCTTCTTTATAAGTTTTAAAAGATCCTATTTCTTCATATCCATCATAAGTTAATGAATATACATGAAATAGCTCATCATTTTCAAAATCAGATATACTTAAAGCTTTAACATTTATTGTTGAAGCTAATAATATACATATAAATATAAATATTTTTTTAAACACAAAATCACCTCTTATACAGATATAAGCATTCCAAGTGGAGTAATACTAAACTTCTTATAAAAATCTTCTATTTCCATAACATGATTATTTCTACCGTATACAGCATTATAATATATACATTTTCCATTACCTAAATTTTTATAAGCAACATAATGAGACCCTCTATTATGTATATATAATATAATTCCATATTTACTATTTTTAATATCTCTAATACATTGATTTTTAAATATAGGTGTAAAATAAGCATCAATATTATTTTTTCTTAAGTACTTATATAAACCAAATACATCAACACCAAACATTCCTTTAAAAATTGCAGTATCAGAAATAGCACTTGAAACCTCTTTAATTGTTTTTTCTTTATTCATCAACTTAAATAAGTTATAACATGCAATCCATCCACAACCAGTTTTAGATGTTTTAAATTTTCCTGAAGGTACTTCTTCTATTAATCCTTGATTAATGATATATCCTTCTCTATCAAAAGCACTATCATCTATCGCATATCTATATGGTTCAACTTTCCTTTGTAAGAAATTGCCTTTTTCATAATATAAACTATTTCTAAAACAGTTTTCATATATTAATGAATCTTTTATATGTATAGACAAACTAATAACCTTATAAGTTCTAATCATTTTATTATTAAATAAATTAATAATTTCCATCATTTTTTCATCACTAATATCATCTAATAATTCAAACTTAAAAAAGACTCTTTTATTTTCAATGGAAAAATATATGTTCATTAATTTTTTACCATCATAAACAATAAATTCATCTTTATTGGGTGTTTTTACAAGTACAATCATAGAATAATAATATCACATTTAAAAAACTGTAGAAATTACTACAGTCCTTTAATACTATATCATTTTTTATATACTAATGCTTAAAATGTCTTATTCCTGTAAAAATCATAGAAATATTATATTCATTACATTTATCAATAGAATCTTGATCTTTTATTGAACCTCCAGGTTGAATAATACAAGAAATACCATATTTATGCGCAAGTTCTACTGTATCACTCATTGGGAAAAATGCATCAGAAGCTAAAACACTTCCTAAAGCTTTTTCTTTTGCTTGACTACACGCAATTTCACAAGCTCCTACCCTATTCATTTGTCCTGCACCAACACCAATGCTTTGTCCATCTTTTACAAGTACAATTGCATTAGATTTAACATGTTTTACAATCTTTAATCCAAATAAAGCATCTTTAATTTCTTTTTCAGTTGGTTTTTTATTAGTTACAACATTTAAATCATATTCTTTAATATCATCACTATCTTGAACTAAAACTCCTCCTGTAACAGAAACAATTTTATTTAAATCATCATTTCCATCTATTTCAAATGTCATTAATCTAATATTCTTCTTTTTACTTAATATATCAAATGCTTCTTTACTAAATGATGGAGCTAAAATAATTTCTAAAAATATATTACTCATGTGAGTTGCACATTCAATATTAACTTCTTTATTAAAAGCAACTATTCCTCCAAAAATACTAACAGGGTCTGCTTTATAAGCTTTAATATAAGCATCACTTATATTATCACCAATACCTACTCCACAAGGATTCATATGTTTAACTGCAACAACAGCACAATCATCTTCAAATTCTTTTAATATTTGTAATGTAGCATTAGCATCTTGAATATTATTGTAAGATAATTCTTTTCCATGAAGTTGTTTAGCACTAGTCATACTATATCTATAACATGATCCATCACTATAAAAAGATGCCTTTTGATGAGGGTTTTCTCCATATCTTAATTCTTGTTTTAACGTGTAATTTAAAGATAAATCCTTATTATCACTTAAATAATTATAAATCATTGAATCATAAGATGAAGTAAGCTTAAATGCTTTAGAAGCTAAATATAATCTTGTTTCATAAGTAGTATCACCAAATTCTTTTATTTCATTTATTATCAAATCATAATCATTAATATCACAAACAACACTTACAAACTTATGATTTTTAGCAGCACTTCTAAGCATACTAGGACCACCAATATCAATATTTTCAATTGCATCTTCAAATGTTTTACCTTTAGTATTAATAGTTTCTTTAAATGGATATAAATTAACACATACTAAAGAAATAGGTTTAATATTATTTTCATTCATTTGTTTTATATGATTTTCATTATCTAAAACACCTAATAATCCGCCGTGAATTAAAGGATGAAGTGTTTTAACTCTACCATCAAGCATCTCAGGAAAACCAGTAATCTCATCAACTGATATTGTATTGACACCTGCTTCATCAAGAACTTTTTTTGTTCCGCCTGTACTAATTATTTCAAATCCACATTCAACTAAATTTTTACAAAAATCAACAATCCCTGTTTTATCAGAAACACTTACAATTGCTCTTTTTTTCATTTAAACTCCTCCATTTACACCTTTAATTATAATGTTTTATATAATTAATCAATAATATAAATCATTAATATTTAAAAAGCATGAATTTATCATGCATTAAGCTTGTTTTTTAATTCGCTTTTGTTTTTTAGGCATTTTTTTATTTAATGTTTTAATAACTTTTTCTTTATCTTTAAGATTGAAATCTAAATTTGCATTAAACTGATCTTCTCCTTTAGTATCTTTAAGTTTAAATACTACATTAAATTTCTTTTTTTCTTCAAAGTAATCATAATAAATTACATCTTTATATGGTGTAAAATGACCATTTACATAAAACCCATCATTTCCTAAGCCTTCTTTTAACATTAAATAAATAATAATAGCTATTACCATTACAAAAGTTCTTATATAATCCATCATTCCACTATTAACAAATAATGTTAATATACTAAAAACTGCTGCAAGAATAAATAATATTGTAGAGGCTTTAATAAATTTTGTTTCAATTATTATATTTGGATTAACTTTAAACAATTTAAAAATTGTCCATATTGAAGCAAAAGCAAATACAGAAATATATACTATATTAAATTGTTGCATTAATAACCTAAGCTTTCCTTAACTAAAACTACATGGATTCTATCTTTTGCATAGCATCTTCTTGTGTATACATAAGTATTACAGATAGTACTAGGTGTATTACAAAGAACACATTTCCCTGTTTTAGTACAAGGATTATCCTTGTTTAATCTAAAATTATTTGCGACTGCAGCATGTCTTTCAACTCTTTCAATTGCAGCATCTAAATCACTAACAATTTTGTTGTAACCAACAATAACATACACCTTATCAGGCCCATAAGTAAGTGCGCTTACCCTATTACCTGTTCCATCCACATTATATAATCCACCACTTAAAAGAACCGCATTACTACTAGTAATATAAACATTACATGTTAAATGACCTTGCATAGCCTTATGTCTATCATCTGTATTATATCTATCTATATAATCAATATCTTCTTTCTTTTCTAACCATTTAACAATATTACATTGATCTAATGTAATTGAACCTCCAACACCTACACTACTTCCATTTTCAATTACTGACTCTAAAAAAGGTATAACATCCTCCTTAGATTCTAAAATATCAACCGCAAATTGGTTGTTTAAAAGATTCTTTGAACAAATTTCAAAGTGTTTGTCGATTGTCTTCATAAATCCTTTATCCATAGACATCCTCCTAATCCTTAACAAAATTATAACATGGAGACCTAAGCATTTTTAAAATAAAGTGTTATAATACTGACTATGAAGAATTTTGATAACATAAAAATTATTTCTTGTGATTTAGATGGTACTTTACTTGGACCTAATGGTGAACCTAGCGATTTAACTAAGGAG
>JAAYSZ010000024.1 GCA_012523895.1 Erysipelotrichaceae bacterium | reverse complement strand
TCCATTGTTGGTTGTGTTATTGCATCAGCTGTATACGGTGAGTATCCTATTTCTTCTATTGTATACGGAATTAACACTCCATTTTCATATTTTGGCAATCCACTAAATTGATACTTCCATGGTGCTACTTCTCCAGTTGAATCTGTTGTTCCATCAAGAATAATAGTGTCAATAACTACATCGTCTTTTTTAACATTTACTGTTAAACTTCCTGGACGTTTGCCATCTTGGTTATTATTATCTTGCCAATCTTTTGTCCCTTCAATCACTATTGTCTGCCAAGTATTTGTTACTATGTGCCTAACAACTCCATCATTGTCAGTTGTAACACTATAACTTTCTTCATAATTATCCGGTATTACAGTTTCTATTACACGGAACTCATAATCTTCTCCTGCGTAATTTTTTTGTGGAACATTTTTCCATGTGAAAACCCACGGTTCATGTTCACCTGAAGCAATACTTGGTACTAAGTCAACAACTCCATCAAGCTCAACCACAAAAAGCACATCGCCTTCCCATTCATCGCTTGAACCAGCAAGTCTACGCTGTAAAGCAAATGTTACTTTAGGATACGAAGAGCCTGAGTCATATGGATCCCACTTTTTTTCTGCTTTAATATCAGCAGTAGGTCTAATATAAGAGTTAGTAATATTAAGTGTATATTCATTCAATTTAATATAACCTAACGGTGTATAATCATTTCCAAAAACATCAACTTCCTGAACACTAAATGTATAAGCATTACCATTACTGTCTGTTTCTTCAAGATTCGTCCAAGTTACTGTTGTTGTTCCATCTTCAAGTTTTTTTATATCTGCTCCTGGTACAGCTTCTAGTGTACCTTCACCCACTTGTCTATACAGTTTAAACCACACTGTTGGACGAGGAGTTGGTCCATTTTCCCAAATTTTCGTAGCTGTCGCAGTTCCATTTGTTGGAATTACATAAGTGTTTGTAATTGTCCATGCTGGACTTGTACTTGCATCAGTATAATTTGTTCCTGCATCATAGTTTGCTGGAGGACTATAAATGTATACTGGTGGAGTACCTTCTTGATAACTACCACTTTGAGTAACTTCACGAACATAGTAAATATAATTAACACCATTTTCATCTGTTGCAGGGAAATTACTCCATGTTGCAGTTAAATTCACATCTTTATCTTTAATTGCTACAACTGTTGCTCCACTTACCATATCTAATGAAGGATCAACATTAGGTGTTCCTCCCTCTAAGTATCGATGCAACATTAAACCGATTGTCGGCACTGTTGAAGGGCCGTCAACCCATGCTTTAGTAGCGGTTATTGGTGATATGATTGGCGGTTGATACTCATTGGTTACTTGTAAACCTACTTCGGTTTTTTTGTAATTTTCTGGAGTAAAATCAGCACCATCAGCATCAACTTCTTTCACCCTAAAAGTGTAAGCATTGCCGTTTAAATCTGTTTGATCAATGTTTGACCAAGTTACTGATGTTGTTCCGTTTTCAAGCTTTAATATAGCTGCTCCCGGAACTTCTTCCGGTATTCCTTCACCTACTTGTCTATACAACTTAAACCATACTGTTGGATGATTCGTAGATCCATTAACCCACACTTTTGTTGCAGTTACATTATCTTTTGGTGGAACATAAGTGTTGGTAAGTGTCATTGTTCCCTCGCCACTTAACACATAGTTTTCAGGTGTTTGTGGAACACCATCGGCTGTTAATTTTTCTTTTACATAATATGTATATGGATTATTATTTATATCTTCTTCAGGTAAATTTGACCATTCAACAGAATATGTCCCATGAGGCAATTCCATTACTTCAGCAAGTGCCCCACCTGTATACGCAGCTGGCTCCTCATTTATACCGTCTATTGTTCTAAACAATTCAAAATAGATAGTTGGACGAGGAGTTGGTCCATTAACCCAAATTTTAGTTGCTATATAATGCCTTAATCCCTGTTCAAATATATTAGTAACTGTAAGTCCATCTTCACTTATTTCTTTTCTATAATCATTAGGAACAGTTTGTTCATCTATGGTATAAACATAAGGTTTCCCCATAGCATCATATTTTTGTAAACCAGTCCAAGTATAAGTAAACTCATTTGATGTACCACTTGCAGGACTTACTGTATAAGCTGGTTGTTCATTTAAAGGAATTATTTCACCATTTCTCTTAAGAAGCATAACAACAGCAACATGATCACTGGTGCTTCCACCTTGCCATACTTTCTTACCAACAACATCAACCGTTTGATCATTTGATTTTGGATAGTTAGTAACAGTTACTTCATCTTCTTTTTCAAGAATTGTCAATGTAACTTTACCATCAGTTAAATTACCATTTGTAGCATCAGTATCTGAATAAGACACATCAAAACCTGCTGAGTTTGTTTCTGTAACAATGTACTCACCATAAGGTAAATTATTAAAAACTTGACTTTCTCCTGCTTTAAGTGTAAATGTTTCAACTGTTCCACCTGGCTTAGTTAATGTAAACTCAAAAGTCGGTGGAGATGAGCGCATCTTTTTATATAATTCTATTAATGATGTTTTAGCTCCACCAGGAGTAAATGGATTAAACACCTTATAAACCGTTATTTGCCCTAAGGCTTTTTCACTATTTGTAACAAGTATTTCAGAATCTTCTGACCCTTGAGTAGCTATAAATGTATTTTGTTCTATACCATATATTTCTATAGTTTTATTATAATCATCAAGACTTCCACTGGTACCTTCATATCCTCCATATTTAACACCAGTTTCCGTTACAGTATATACATCATCCGCTCTAAGACTTGTAACAACCTTTTTTTCGCCAACTTTTAAATTAAATATCTGATGATAAGTCGGTGGACTTGCATTATTTGTTACTTCTATAGTAAACACTCTATCAAAAGGATCTGTAGTAATCTTATTACCTAACGAATCATAAATAACTTTTTCAACAACTAAAAGAACTGGATCCACTTTAGGAACTGGAAAATCTTGTGTTTGTGTATTTCCGTCAGCATCCACATATGTAAGACTGGCAGCACCATTAGTAACATATAAGTTTCCTTCAGGTGTTTGATTTAAAATATCATCATTAATATCTATATAATAAGTTAACTCAGCATATCTAATATCACTGCCTGGTGAAATAGGAGTAATTATAGTACCTGGGTTCCAAATAATTTTATTATTAACTTCATCATAAGTTGCTGGTGGACTAGCAGGAACTGTAACTATATCGCTAACATTCATTGCAGGTATATAAAAACCTTGTCCCATTGGATCATTAATATTAGCTTCTGTTATTGCAGCGCCAATTTGACCAGCAATATCATCAAAAATAGTCTCTAATTCTTCAGGAGTAGCTGTATAGTAACTATTTGGAGAAGCCATTTGACTTAAAATGTTTTGCCCTGTCTGATTTACTTCAAGAGCAATTGTCCAAACTCTTTGATTTTTAGCTTTTGCAAATCCAGCTTCAGCTATCGCGCTATTACCATGGTTGTAGTATCTCCATCCCCAATTATCATATACATACTCCCCTCTATGATACATATAGGTTCCACAACCAATTCTAGTATTATAATCATATGCAGTTGAAGGTGCATTAGCTGTTGTTAAATATCTATATAAATTCATCCTAAATGAACCACATCCCCATCCATCGCCATAACTTGCATATCCAGGTATATACTCATACGATGTATAATTTGTCATATTATGCATAGCATAAGAATAAGTTGGTTCTCCATCTGATAAAACTACAATATGTTTAAAATCAGCAGTAGAATTATCTAACATTGCTTCAGCTTGTTTAACACCACCTTGTGTAAAAGTTCCACCGTAAGCATAAAGACTATTAACAGCATTATGCAAAGGAGTTGGATCATTTGTAAGAGGGACTATACTTGTCGAAGAAACACTTGATGCAAAAGGAACAATACCTATATTTGTATTAGCTGAAGGTAATAAGGCATCTATAAATGCATTAGCAGCATTTTTTGCTTCTTGCATTCTATTGTTAGTAAGCATACTTCCAGAAGTATCTATTACTAAAATAATATCACTCTTCTTTGGCTTATCCTTCCCTTCAATTCTTAAAGTAACTTTCCAAAGATTTACTGTTCCTGGAACTTGTTCTGCTTGTTTAAACAACATAACTTCTCCAGGCTGTGTAGGATGATCTACTCCTATGACTGGACCACTATTATTTTTTGCATTTCTTGATGATTTTGCCATAAATAAATTAGTAGACATTAAAGAATATTGTGAATAATATTGTGTAGCAGGCCATATATCATATACTTCTACTGCACTAGAGGAACTATCAGGTTCTGTTAAATTATCTAAGTTTTCACCTGTGTATGGATCATATATTTCTCCTTCTTCCTCTAAAATAAAATCAGAAGAGTCTTCTAATAATTCTTCTTTTTCATTATTAAAAGGCTCTTCTGATTTTGGCTCTTCAAAAGTTTCTGTTTCACTATTATTTTCATCTATTGTGGTTTCTTCAGATACAACATCTTGTTCTTCTAAAACTACCTCTCCAGTATCTCCTTCTGGTTGAGGATCTTCTGAAACCACTTCTAATTCACTATTACTTTCATTTGTTAATTCATAATTATCTCCGCTAGTATTTAAATTTGTAACAGAATAATTTTCTGAACTAGAGTCTTCATTTACAACTTCCCCATTGTTTATCTCTTCTTCTTGAGCATAGACTCCATTTATATTTATACTATTGGAAAATAGATTAGTAATTAATATCAAAAAGACAATTAAAATTTTTATTGTATTTTTGAATTTATACATGTACATTCCCCCATTGTTTATCAAATATTATGTGCTAATAAAGCACATTTACTCATAGTATACACTATCAAAAACACTATAATTTTACAACTATTTTACACAATTGTGAATAGCATTTACTAAATCTTTTTCATTCCTTTCTATGATAACTAAAACACTTATTTAGTATCTTCTTCATTTATAAATTTTGTCACTTTTAATCCGTCTATAATTTTTGTATCTAGTCCTGACAACATTCTATTTTTATCTCTTTGTTCCTCAAGTTGTCTCTTTAATATTCCAGTAGATTTTTCTAAATATTCAATTTGATCTTGATATTCAGCAAATTTTTCTATATAAGAAGCTAACCTAACTTGCAGTTCAGTTTTTTCACCAATAGAATCATTATTTTTTCTTCTTTCAATTTCCAATTCAGAAACTGCTTCATTGTATTTTTCTGTTTGTAAAACAACTCTAGCATTTAAATTTTGAAGCGATCTTGTTAAGCTAACAATTTCAGTTTGTAATAATTGATTTTCTTTTTTCAATCTATTAAAATCTTCTGATCTAGATTCGTATATTACTTTTGTATTAGTCATATCTTTTTCTATTGTTTCTTGTTCTCTAAGTTTTTTAATTTCCGCAAACTTTTTAGACAGTTCTTTTAATTCTTCATTAAGTTTCTTATTTTCATTTTCTAAAACTTCAAAATCATTACTCTTTTCAAAACTTTCACCATCTTCTGATTTTGGAGCATTTTTCAATTCAAATAATTCTACCTCTAAAGTTTCACAATATGAATTTAAATCTTTCAACTTTGTCTGAAGCTCTTCAACAGTACTATCATCATTTTTTTCTTCTAGCTGTTTTTTAAGTGAATCTATCACTTTTATATATTCTTTAGAGTTATCTGTTTGCTTAGCCTTTAATGCAGCAACGCTATCTTCTAGCTGCTTACAAAGAATATTTTTTTCACTCAAAAGTCTTTCTTTTTCATCCATTATCTCTTTAAGTTGCGCTTTAAAACTCTCTTTTTGATATTCTAACTCTTTAGTTAAGTGTGTAACATATTCTTTCACACTACTTTTTGAATAACCTTGAGTTAACCAAACAGTTTCAAGCTTTGATTCTAAAACTTCCTCAGTCGATCTTGCCCTAATTTCATTTATTGAATCACTATATTTATATCCTTCGTTTGCGCTCATAATTCTCTCCTTTTAAACTACATCAATCTTTTGTTTTGTTAGTTTTGCACCCTTATTTGCATTTAATTCTAATACGTGTTTTGCCCCTTTTACAAATTTACCAATTTTATTTGGTTGTATTGTTTCGACATCTAACACTTCATATTCTTTATTTAAATATACTACATCTATATCAAATTTCATAAAAAATGTATGTATTCTGTTTACATTTCTAAAAAACATTCCTTCTTCATCACCAATTTTATCTTTACCCATTAAACCTATCAATCTAGAGTAAAAATTATTAGCTAAGTATATAGGTCCATTATATACTTTTTTATTGTTTTGATAAATCTCTACTACCTTCATATCAGTTTCCAAATAAATCCATTAAAGACGGTACAGCTGGACCTAAAATAATGATAAATATTACTGGGAATATAAATAATACCATTGGAAATAATATTTTTATTGATAACGTCTGTGCTTTTTCTTCTATTTTTTGTTTATATCTTAATCTAACATTTGCGGCTTGAACATTTAATATGTTCTTTAATGAAATACCCATTTCATCAGCTTGAATAACCGCAGCACTAAATGTTTTTAATTGTTCTAATGGTACTCTTGTTTGAAGAGCAGATAAAGCTTGTTTTCTAGAACTACCTAAGTTAATATCTCTAAGCATTATTCTAAATTCTTCTGAAATTTCTCCAACGTATTCTTTTGATACATAATTAACAGCTTGATCAAACCCAAGTCCTGCTTCAACACATACTGATAATAAATCTAAAAACTCTGGAAATTGTTTATGAATTTTTTCTTGTCTATTAGTAATTCTACTTGCTAAAGTAAACCTTAAAATAACATATCCTGAATAAAGACCCATAATTGCTGCAATTGCAATATACAAAAGATTAAAGCCAAATCTTTGTATTGATAACAACACAAATACAACTACAAATAGAATAAGAATCATTACTCTCATCGCTGAATAATTTACTGGATTCATTCTTATACCAGCTTGCAGTAGTTGTCTTCCAAGTGCTTCTTGGTCTTTTTTGCTTATTGGTATAATCTTTGTAAACATTTCAACTATACTATCTATTGTAGGTTTAATAATTCTTTCTACAAAAGGAATATCTTCATACATTGTATTGTCAACAATTTTACTTGATTCAATCTTAACTAATCTTTGTTTTATTAATTCTAAACGATAAGATCTAAATCCAACAGTTAATACAAATAAACAATAAACTAATATTCCTGAAGAAATTATCAACAACGTAGCATTCATAAACTCTCTCCTTTCTAATTAAACATCTATAGTTACAATTTTTTTAATAATATAAAATCCAACTAATTCCAAAATAACTGCAATAATAAGTAATAACCTTCCAAATGCAGTTTCAAAAAACACTGAAACATAACTTGGACTTATAACCATTAATATAAGTAATATAAATAATGGCAACAATCCAATAATCATTCCAGAATATCTTCCTTGAGCTGTTAATGTTGCAACTTGATTTCTAATCTTAACTCTGTCCGAAATAGTTTCAGAAACTTTCTCAATTATTTCTGCTAAATTACCTCCAGATCTTTGTTGAATTGTAACAGCAGAGTTAATCATCGCAAATTCCCTACTTTCCATTCTTTGAGCTAGAGAATCTAATGCATCTTCAATGTTAGCTCCATAATTTATTTCTCTAACAACCCTTTTTAACTCTTCTGATATTGGATCAGGTAAATCTTCAGAAACTCTAGCAATCGCATATCTAAAAGTAAATCCCGTTCTTAATGAATTGCTTATTATTACTAAAGCTTCATTTAATTGTTCATTAAAAATTTTTAATCTTTTTTTCCTAGATTGTTCAACTAAAATAGGCGGTAATGTTACTCCTATAAAGATTAAAGCAATTACCGTAAGAGAAAACCCTTTAAATAAATAATATAATAATGCAGGTAATAAAGCTGCAATAAGCCATATCAACAAATATTCTTCAGGCTTTAACCTTACTCCTGATGCAATTAAATATCTTCTAAGTTTTTCTGATGCCCTAATGAAAGAAAACATTGATTCGCCACCTTGTGAGGCGAAAATTCCTCCATCCTTTTTAAAGTCGGTAATACTTTTCGCATCTGCTAGTTTTTCAACTCTTCTTCTTGTTGGTTTTAAACCATACTTAGAATCAACTATTAAAAAATACACAATAATATATGTAAATATACCAACACTAGCAATTAAAATTAATTCATATTTATTCATATTTTTTATATGATTTAATCGTACCTTGCAAACGAAAACCTTTACCTTCCTTTCATTTTTTAAAACATATACAAGGTTTATTCTATTTTTTAAACTTTAAACCAATTATCATTAGTTAAAACGCCTTCTTGATGTATTCTCTCAAGAATTCTTGGTCTAATTCCTGTTGGAACAAATTTCCCCCTTATACTTCCTGTTGCATCAAAACCTTCTTGTTCAAAAACAAATATATCTTGCAAGATTATAGTATCTCCTTCCATACCCATAACCTCTGATATTCCTACAACTTTTCTGCTTCCATCTCTTAATCTTGATTGGTGAACAATAATATTAAAAGCAGAAGAAATTTGTTCTCTAATAGCTCTAGAAGGTAAACCCATCCCTGCCATTAAAACCATTGTCTCTAATCTAGATAGTAAATCTCTAGAAGAGTTAGCATGGGCAGTAGTTAGTGAACCATCATGTCCAGTATTCATAGCTTGAAGCATGTCTAATGCTTCTCCAGATCTAACTTCCCCTACAACTATTCTATCTGGTCTCATACGTAAAGAGTTTCTAACCAAATCTCTAATTGTAATTTCTCCAGAACCTTCAACATTTGGTGGTCTACTTTCCAAAGTAACTACATGTGGCTGCTTTAATTGTAATTCGGCCGCATCTTCAATGGTAACTATTCTTTCGTTAGTTGGAATAAAACCAGATAATGTATTTAAAAGAGTTGTTTTACCACTACCTGTTCCACCAAAAACCATTATATTTGCTTTACCTTTTACACAAGCTTCCAAAAAATTAGACATTTGATGAGATAAAGAATTAAACTTAATTAAATCTGAAATTTCTAAAGGTGTTTTAGAGAATTTTCTTATTGTAATAGTTGGCCCAACTAAAGATACTGGTGGAATAATCGCATTAACACGAGAACCATCAGCTAAACGTGCATCAACCATAGGTGTACTTTCATCACATCTTCTACCTAAAGGAGATATGATTCTATCTATAATATTTAAAACGTGATTATCATCTCTAAATGCTACAGAAGATAATTCTATCTTACCATTACGTTCTATATATACTTGTCTAGGTCCATTGACCATGATTTCTGTAATTTCATCATTTTTTAATAAAGATTCTAATGGTCCTAACCCAATTGTTTCATCAAAAATCTCTGTAACTAACTTGTTTTTTATTGGTCTTGGTATATCTCCTCCAAGATTGTCAACAGTCATCCTTATTAAATTTTTAACTTCTTCTTTATTAGAATCACTTCTTAAAGCATTATTAAAGTTAATCTGATCCAAAATTTCTTGATGAACTCTCTCCTTAAATGGTAAAAATTCATCGGTGTAAGTAACTGTAACTTGTTGTTCTTGAACATTCAACTTACTAGGATCAACTACATTTTTTATATTACGAGCCTTATTTAATCTTTCTTGAAGTGTACTCATTTTTTCTTCACTCCTTGCTTTTTATTTGCAAATGGACTAGAAAATTTTAAACTAAATTTCTTTGTTTGTGGTTTTACATCGCCAATAACTTCTGCAAGTCTTATTATTTCTTTTGCAATTCCACTTTTGTTTATTCCAGCTACTAGTGGAATTCCTTGATTTAATGCTCTTACAGCTTCGCTATAGTTATGAGGAATCTTTGCAACAACTGGTAAATCCATTATTTTTTCTACATCAAATACTGTAATATCACCTTTAAAATCTTTACTTACAATAACTTTTACTTTTGATTTTTGGTTTAATGAATCTAATAACAGTAAACCTTTTTTAGAATTATGTAATAAAGAAATATCCAAACCTGTAACATACAAGATTGTACTTGATGCTTCAAGCATTAATAAATTTAACTCTGAAAAAGATGCTGCAGTATCTACAATAATATAATCATAATGACTTCTTAAAATATTAATAATTGGTTCTAATGAAGCAGCACTTATACCTTCAGCATACTCAGGACTTGAAGGTGCACAAATTGCTTGAACACCACTAGAATGCATTACTAAATAACTTCTAATTGAATCAATTGTAGGAACTCTTTGGTCAGTTACTAACTCAGCAATAGTTTCCTTTGCATCTAAACCTAAATACATATGAACATCACCAAAAGCTAAGTCAAAGTCTAATATTACTACTTTGAATTTTTGTCTAGATAAGGCAACTGCAAGATTTACTGCAAGAGTAGTCTTTCCAATACCTCCCTTAGTTCCAAAAACAGTAATAACTTCAGCTTTTTTCTTTACTCCAGAACTTTCTAATAACATTGAAATTCTAGATTGTTCATTATGATAAATACGTTTTAATTGATCACAAAACTCTACTGATGATTCTGGTATTGGTGCAATATATCCTATCGCACCTGAATTTACCGCTTTTTCCGCATATCCTTCATTTTGCTCAAAAGAAACCATCACTGTAGCTACTTGAGGATGCAACATATATATTTGTTGACACGCTCTAAATGACCAGTTTGATTCACTTGTTGAAATTATAACTATATCTGGACGAAGAGCACCAACCTCATCAGATGCATTTGGCAAATTAAATGATTTAGAAATTACATTCAATTCTTTATCAGTTATTAATGAATCTATATAATCTAATTCTTTTACCGAATCACTAAACAATAATACTTTAATAGCCATTTGTGTTTCTTCCTTTCCTAATTTTCGTAATAACTCTTAATTGATTCTATAATCTTAGCTTTATCCACAATATCATCAAGCACTATATCTGTTGTTTCAACCCATTCATAGTCTCCTTGAGGTCTTAAAGTCAAAAACACAGAACCATTTTTTATTCCATAAGCTAACTTCACACTGTCTTGTGGACTAAGTTCTAAAGTAACTGTCATATATGCAACTTTGGAATCACTAACTTTAATACCATCTGTATTTAAGTTTGAATCAAGCGCAGTTATTTTAATATTTTGAAGCAATAACGTAGTAAAAGGTTGAGATAAAACAATGTTTTCTCCTCCAGATTTAACATTATAACTTACTAAACCATTATAAAGAATATCTACTCTATTACCTACTTTTAGCATAGATGAAACACCACTTGAGTATTCAACATCAACACTCATTCCCCTTAAACCATCAGGTAAAATATATGCTAGACCTAATGCAGTTCCACTTTCATCTTTATCAATAAGTTTTGTGTTTAAAATAGGCTCCCTCGCATAAATTTTTGTTGTCGTCATTTTACCAAGAGCCTCATCTAATTCAAGTACTGTATCAACATGTACACCTTCTGAAGGGATGTTTATCTTTGTAAGCATATCTTCAGTAATTACTGTGTTTTCTGAAATATCAGAATTTGCAATTATGATAGTTTTATATTCTACCATTTGTTCTTTTTCTTTTTGGCTTTTATCATTTATAAATAAATATAATGAAATCATAACCGCAATTGCCGATATTACAGCTAATAATCTTATTTTTTTCATACTATCTCCCTTATTCTATTGCTGGACTAACTCGTGTTCCATTATCTATATATGGTGGATACCATAATGTACCACCGTATTTTTCTTTATATCCACTACCTGCAACTTCAACAGTAATAGGAAATGAATCAATTCCAAAAAGTTTCATCGTAGTACAGTTATATGTATCTTGTAACTTAATATCAATATTATACCTTCTTTCGTTTTTGGTTGTCTTATATTCATTATAGGTAATACTTATTTCACCTTTAAAACCATTTTCTCTTCCTTGATCTACTAAATACGTAAATGCTGTATATCCTGGATAATTGCTATGTAAAATTAAGTCGGTTATACTTGCATCCTTTGTAAAACGCGTATCTCTCATAACTTGAGCAATTTCCATCATACTACTTCTTTGCATATATGCAAAACCAATATCAATTATAAACGCAACAAAACCTAGCAAAATAGCAAAAGTAAATGCAAAAATAATTAGTAAATCCCCTTTTTCATTTTTTAATATATTTTTCATACTTTTACAACTCCTAATTAAACTTTGTTTGTAGCAACCTTAACCTATCTAAGTTTTTTGTCCATTTTATGGTAGACCCATACAACAATTCGCCTATTGGTGTTAGTGGTTTTATTGTATATTCAATTACAGCTGTTATTTGCATATATCTCCTTTTGTGTGTTTCATGTGTTCCATCTGGATTTGTAACATTTTGATTTTCAGTAGTTAATTTTATTACAGTATTTTTTACAGATAAATTACTAACATTTATACCTACTGCATTATCTGCAATATTAGCTCTAACCAAATTGTTGTATGCCCACCCTGAATATGTATAAGGATAATTAATATTTGGGTCACTTACTACTATCTTCCAACTACTATATTGATAGCTATAGTCAAAAGAAATATATTGAAATCCAATCCATCCTAAATCAATTATAGAAAATATTAGAAAGACAAACATTACAATGGTTAAACCATATTCAACCATCGCTTGTCCTAATTCATTTTTTTTCAAATAGTTTTTCATCATTATTTTACTCCTACTCTAGAAGTAAACCATGAGTCTACAACAACAAAATCACTACCAAAAACAATCTTTGATAGTGGCATGATTAAATCAACTTTATATTCAATAGAAATTTTTACATTTTTGTATTTCATTGTAGCATTATAATAGCTATAAGAATATGAAGGATAGTATCTATAATTAATTGTTTGTACAGGAGAATCTTCAACAGTATAACTTATATTAGCCATGTCTAGCCGATCTCCATAATTTACAGATAATATTGTACTAACTGCACCTGGATCATCTCTTTCTACTAAATATCTCACAGCTTCAGATGCTGCATTGTTAATTAGTATTTTAGCATCCACTATCCTTGCTAAATCTACAACCATGCTTAATAACATTATTAAAATAGGCAATAAAATGGCAAATTGAACTAATGCTTGCCCTGATTCATTTCTAAATTTTTTATTACTCGTTTTAATAACATTTTCACCTCGATTACTAATTTAAATACGTCTAGTGGGTAAGCTTTGCCCACTAGACATTATTTATTTTTTGAAAAATTAAGCAGATAAATTTCTATTATTAGTCTAAGCTATCAGCGATTTCATTGAAAATGTTTGTTAGGTTGCCTCCAACAAGAATTAGAGCAGCAATAACTACAATAGAAACTAGAGCGATAATCAAACCATATTCAACCATCCCTTGTCCGCTTTCTTCTTCCATCATCCAGTTCATGAATTTTTCCACAGTGTTCACCTCCCCATCTTTCTGTGTTATATACAAACTATAAAAATATAGTAAGTACCAAATTAAATATCTAAAACTTCTTCTAATGTCGGTTTAATAGTTTCTGTATAAATATCAGTAATATTTTTACCAGCTAATATAACAGCTCCTATAGCCGCAAGAAACACAAGCGAAAGAATAAGTGCATATTCAGTCATAGATTGACCTGATTCTTCAATAAAATATTCTTTCATACCCAAACCACCTCATTCAATAAACCTATCATTAAACCAAAAACTATAAATCCAGCCATTGGAAATGTAGATCTTAATGTTAATGTTTTCGACATTAACGACAATATAATAAACACAAGCATAGCTATTGCCATTGCACTAATAGAATATAAAATATTCGGATATCCGCTAGCTAAAGCAACTACCATCATAAGCTTTAAATCACCAGCTCCAACTTTAGAGCCTCCCACAAAACCTTTTGTTACTGCTAATGTAACCATGAATATTACAAAAACAGCAAACATAGAAATAAAACCATATAAAACGCTAATAAAACCACCATCTATAAATCTAAGAATTAGCCCAAGAAAAAACATAACTACAACTATTTCATTAGGTATAATTCTAATGCGATTATCTATAGTGGTAACTACACACGATATATAAGCAAACACCGTAATAAACAATGCATGAATAAATGAATAGTTAGTAAATGAAATATATGAAACAAAAAGACCACATACAAAATACAACACATTATATGTTTTTTTATCAAATGGTCTTTCAATAATACTATTGTTTTTTGCTTTTTTTATACATACAAATTTTTCAACAACATGAGAAATTGTTGATACAAAAAGAGCAGAAAATAAAATTGTATATATAATTTGTTTCATTCCCCATTACACTCCCCAAATTAGCACTTTACCTTGTTGAAACTCTATAAGATTGAAAATCAAAGTTTTTAGATTGTACAACACTTTGGAAATTTCTTCCCCTTTTATACACTTCTATCTCTTCGCTTGTAAAAAATCTGTTTCCTAATAGTTCTATAAATATTGATGATTGTGCTTTAACACCAATATATTTCAAACTTTCTTTTTGTAAATCTTCAAGTTTATCTATTGATTTTTCTTCAACTAAATATTCTCTAACTAATAAAGTCCATATAGCTTTTCCTAAATAAGCTAATACTCCTTCATCTACTCTATTTGACATTGCAATATCCCCTCCTATTTAGTTGTTTATGTAAAGTGTATTTTATATTATAAAACCCTTAATTTTTTCCACTATTCAATTACATAAAACACCTATTTTTAGACGCACTTATCGTGTTATAAAAAGAGCCTCCCAATTCATTTACAACTTTATCACACTTTACAATAATCAGTCAATGATGTAAAAAAAGGATAATATAAGCCATTATTATCCTTTAAAATTTAACAATTATGCATCAATTTTTTCACGCCAAATTTTAGCGCCAAGTTTCTTTAATTTGCCGTCTAAGTCTTCATATCCTCTATCAATATGAGAAACTTCATGAATTTCTGTAATTCCTTCCGCAATAAGTCCAGCAACTACTAGACTAGCTCCACATCTTAAGTCAGTGGCTGTAACTACATCACCATAAAGTTTTGTAGGACCATTTATAAATGATCTACCTAGGCCAAGTTCAATATCAGCACCCATTCTTTGAAGCTCTATACAATGCTTGAACCTTTCAGGATATATAGTATCCCTAATTGCACTTTTTCCAACACATTGTGTAAGTAAAGAGGTTAAAGGTTGTTGTAAATCTGTCGCAAAACCAGGATAAGGCTGTGTTTTTATATTTACTGCCTTTAATTTTCTTCCGTTTCTTATAGTAACTGAATCTATATCCACTTCCATATCAACACCCATTTCTTTAAGCTTAAACAATAAAGAATCTAAGTGTTGAGGAATAATATTTTTTATTCTCATTTCTTTTGCGGCAGCACATGCAAGAATAATAAATGTACCTGCCTCAATCCTATCCGGAATTATTTCATGAAAACAACCCATTAATTTATCTACACCATCAATAGTTATTTCATCAGTTCCAGCACCTCTAACCTTAGCACCCATTTTATTCAACAAAGTCGCAACATCTATAATCTCTGGCTCTTTAGCCGCATTTTCAATTATAGTTCTACCTTTTGCATACACTGCAGCCATCATTATATTGATGGTTGCTCCAACTGAAGAAATATCTAGATAAATCTTATTACCAACTAATTCATCCGCTTTAATAGTATATAAACCATGTTCGTATTTAATACTAGCACCTAAAGCTTCAAATCCTTTTAGATGTAAATCTATTGGTCTTGGACCTAAATAACATCCCCCAGGCATCTTCATTTTTACTTCGCCAAAACGGCCTAATAAAGCACCCATAAAATAATATGATGCCCTTAACTTTGTAACCGCATTACTATCTAAGGTTACATTTTTTATATATGTTGGATCTATAATAATATGATCATCAGCTACTTTGGTAACTTCTACATTTAAACTTTCTAAAATCTCTGACAATGAATCAACATCAGAAATTGTAGGAACTCCAACTATAGTAACTGGACCTTGAGCAAGTATAGCAGATGGTATTAATGCAACTGTCGCATTTTTTGAACCGCTAATAGTAACTTCTCCGTTTAATTCATGACCACCTTCAATTTTTATAACTTCTTTCATATTGCCTTCTTTCATTAAAATCTACTCTATTATAACAAAAGATAAAATATAGTAAATTAAATTAATGTTTTTATATGATTAGCTATATCTTCCATAGACTCATATATAGCATTAGCACTAGATTGATCTTGCTTAAATTTAGGATCTCTATAGGCAAACACAAACATTCCTGCATTTTTCCCTGCTTCAATACCTATTCTAGAATCTTCTATTACTATACATTTTTCAGGTTTTACACCCAATACTTCACTAGCCTTTAAATATATATCAGGAAAAGGTTTACTGTTTTTTACTTCTTCCCCACTAACTTCATAATCTAAATATTCTTTAAACCCACATACTTCCATAACATGATCTATAATATTTTTTGCGCTAGCTGAACAAACTGCAAGCTTAATGCCTTTTGACTTTAAATGTCTCATTAAATCTAAAGTCCCTGGAATTACAATATTTTTATAATCCAAAGGATTTTCCCTAAAATAATTTTCATTTATCTCTTCAAGTTCTTTAATAGTATATTTAAAATCAAGCATCTTTTGAATTATTTCATAAGTTTGAACCATGGTAGTTCCAATAATTCTAAAAACATCTTCTATTTCCCCTTCAAAGCCTGCTTCTTTCATCCACTCATATGTACCTTTCATATAAAAAGTTTCTGAATCAATTAAAACTCCATCCATATCAAATAATACAGCTTTCATTTTTTCCTCCATATTTTAAAAAAGCCTCTTTCGAGGCTTATTATGCTTTATTTGCTGAACCAAATTTATTGATCATTTCAACAACTTTAGCTTCAATTGCCTTAGTTCCAGGTGCTAATAATTTTCTTGGATCATAGCCCTTTCCTTCTAAGTCTTTTCCATCTTCAACATATTTACGAACTGCAGCCGCAAACTCTAATTGAAGTTCAGTATTAACATTTATCTTAGTAACACCTAATGAAATTGCTTTTGCAACTTGATCATCAGGAATTCCAGAACCACCATGTAATACTAGAGGAAGTCCCTTTGTAGCTTCTTGAATTTCTTCAAGTAAATCAAAATTTAATCCACCCCAATTTGCAGGATATTTACCATGGATATTTCCAATACCTGCTGCTAAGAAATCTACGCCTAATTCAGCAATTGTTGCACATTCTTGTGGAGATGCTTGTTCACCTGCAGATGTAACACCATCTTCTTCTCCACCAATTCCACCAACTTCACACTCTACAGAAATTCCTCTTTCATGTGCATATTCAATAATTGCTTTTGATTTTTTAACGTTTTCATCAAAATCAAAATGAGAACCATCAAACATAACTGAAGTAAAACCAGCTTCAATTGCCGCAATTGCTCCATCATATGAACCATGGTCTAAGTGAATTGCTACTGGTACAGTAATGTTTAAATAATCGTGAATTTCTTTAACCATACCAACAACATTCTTAAAGCCAGCCATATATTTTCCAGCACCTTCTGATACCCCTAAAATTACAGGTGCTTTAGCTTCTTCAGCTGCCGTTAAAATAGACTTAATCCACTCCATATTGTTGATATTAAATTGACCAACCGCATATTGGCCTGCGTGTGCTTTTTCAAGCATTTCTTTTGCTGATACTAAAACCATAAAAAATCCTCCTATCTCTATAAATAATATTATATCAAAAATTATCCATTTAAAAGAGAATAATAAAAAGAAGACTAATCTTCGTCTTCTTCTTCCTCGTCATCTTCAAACTCATCTTCATCGTCATCATCGTCTATAACAATTGAATCAGTATCTATATATACTTCATCAAATTTTCTTCTATTTCTTAAATCCCATTTATTGTTATCTAATGATGCAAACCTGTTGTCTATCATTAATTGTGAATACAACTGAGCTTTTTTATTTCTAACTTGAGCTTCAGGAAATTTTAGCACACTGTTAACTTCTCCCCATAACCTTAAAAACTCAACACTTCTTTTTCTTTTTGATAGAAATTCATACGCTACATCAGTCATTGATCGATTCGCCATATACCCTCCTATAAATCGTTACTCATAAAATGATCATTCATTTACTTGTCAATAGATATTAAACCAAAAAATATTATATTGTCAATCTTATTTACTAGATTAATCCTTCAATTTCCCATATTACTTTAAAATGTCCTATTAAATCAGATTCCAAAAACAGCTTATACTCCACAAACCAAATATCATCATCCTGATTAAAATCAATTAAATAAGTATCAAGAATCAACTCACCATATACTGTGGTAACCTTAGATGTACTATATTCGTTTAATTTTAATGAAATAATACTATTTCCTACTCTTTCAATTAATATTTCATTTTCATTAAAGGAAACTTCATTTCTAGTACCTTCATCTTCTAAATAAGAAAGCTTATTTTCAAATAAATAGCCCTTGCCATCTTTTATGAGAATTTCTTCATCATTTAGAATATTATAAGATTTTGCAATAATTCTAATTTCCATATCCTATTGAATTATATACAACAAATAAAAGATGTCAATTATTAAAATAAAACAGTTGTTCAACTTATTATCTAAACAACTGTATTTTTAAATGTTTATTTTTATATTAAATACCCTTAGGAAAGAACAATTTATTATCATGTCTATTTCTACCTTTTATTAAGCTAGAAACTATTGTAGAACTTTCTGATATCTCTTTAACTTCACCATTATCCATTAATATCCATATGGATTTATCATCTCCTACAGGTTGATAAGGTCTTTGTCTAACTCTATCCATTCTTATATAGTACTTAGGATGATAACCAGCTCTAGTTGCTCTTTTAGTAATCTGTTCAATTAATTTACTATCATCAATATCTTTATATTGGAATAAATCTCTATTTACTAATCTTCTAGCTAAATCAGACAATATTTTATCATCGTGAAACATTAACTGTTGAAAACCATAAAAACAAACATTTTCATCTAATAAGAAATGATCTTCTAATGTAGGTTTATCTACATTAATAAAACCATCAAACACATGTAATCCATTTAAAGCATTTGGATTAACAGCTAATAAATCTCTCATTCTTTCAAATAATGCTGATAAAACACTTTCAAAAGACCTTGCGACTGGATGATAATATACCTGCCAATACATATGATATCTAGCCATAATATAATCTTCTATACTATGAATGCCACTTTCCTTAACCATTATTGTATTATCCTTAACTCTAAGAGTTCTTAAAATTCTTTCTAAGTCAAACTCACCATAAGTAGTTCCAGTAAAATAAGCATCTCTTAGTAAGTAATCCATCCTATCTGCATCAAGCTGAGCATTAATCATTTGAGATAATAAAGGATTTGGATGTGTGTGGTTAATCACACAAGCAACACTACTAGATAAGCCTCTTTTTGCATTCTCTAAAATTTCATGAATTTCAGTATCCTCTTCTAATATCCTACAAGAGTAAATTTCATGTTTAATATCAGATATAGCCTCAAAAGTATGCGAAAAAGGACCATGACCAATATCGTGCAATAGCCCTGCAAGCATTACAACTATTTTATCTTCTAAGGTTAAACTGTTTCTTATTCCTTTAACCTCTTCACACATTCTTCTAACAATTTCATAAACACCTAAAGAATGTCCAAATCGAGTATGTTCTGCTGTATGATACGTTACAAAAGATGAACCTTGCTGTTTAATTCTTCTTAACCTTTGAAATTCTCTAGAATTAACACAATCCCAAATAATTTTGTATTCAATATGAATATAGTCATGAATCGGATCTCTTAAAACCTTAACTTCATCAAGCTTCTTAAACATTTACATCTCCTTTAATAACACAACTGCTTGTGCCATTACTCCTTCTTCATTACCAATAAAACCCAATTTTTCTCCTCTAGTCGCTTTTACATTAACATTTTTTATATCACAATGTAATGCTTTTGCAATGTTTTCTCTCATCTTTTGTATATGTGGCAACATTTTCGGTTTTTCAATCACTATTAAACTATCCACATTACCAATTATATACCCTTTACTAACCATCAACTTATAAACTTCTTCTAATAATATAATTGAACTAATTCCCTTATATTTATCATCAGTATCTGGAAAGTGAGCTCCTAAATCACCTAAACCTAAAGCACCTATAATCGCTTCACAAATCGCATGTGTAAGTGCATCTCCATCAGAATGACCCATACAACCTTTATGATGCTCTATTTCTACACCACCAAGTATAAGTTTTCTTCCTTCTGTTAATGGATGAATATCAGTAGACTGTCCAATTTTCATTTCCCACCTCAAAAAAATTATAACACATTCAAATTAAAGAGATTGCTTATTAGCTTTACTTTATTAAATTTAATCAATAAAATTAAACCATGATAGTATTACCAACATACATAAATAAATGCATAAATATTTTAAATTCAAGTGGTTTTGAATGTTTTGTGGTAGGTGGAGCTATTAGGGATGCACTATTAAATAGAGAAGTTAATGATTATGATATTACAACTAATGCAACACCTATAGAGATTAAAGAAGCTTTTAATGACTTTAAAACTATTGAAACAGGAATAAAACATGGAACACTTACTGTAATAATTGATTATCATCATATAGAAATTACAACCTATAGAATAGATGGAGAATATGAAGATAATAGACATCCTAATAATGTGGTTTTTACACAAAGCATTTATGAAGATTGTAAAAGAAGAGATTTTACTATTAATGCGATTTGTTTTCATCCACAAACTGGTATCTTAGATTTCTTTGATGGAGTAAAAGACTTAAATAATAAAATAATTAGATCTATAGATAATCCTGATAAAAGATTTAATGAAGATGCCTTACGTATCATAAGAGCATTAAGATTTTCATGTGAATTAGATTTCGAAATTGAAGAAAACACAAAAAAATCAATATTAAATAACAAAGATTTATTAAACAATATTGCGATTGAAAGAATAAGTGATGAACTTGATAAAATATTTAGCACAAGTAATTCTTATAAAATATTCAAAGAATATTTTGAAGTGTTTACTACAATAATTCCTGAATTTAAAAACATAACTAATAAGGAAGAAGTAATACATAATTTATCAAAACAATCATCCTCTGATATAAAACTTGCAATAATACTATTAAATATAAAAGATGATGCTTTAAATATAATGAACCAATTAAAACTACCTAATATTACAAAAAGAAAGATTAAATTTTTATTGAACAATTATGATATTGATTTAGAAGATAAAACAAATATAAAAAAAATATTAAACATTAATAAAGAATTCTTAAATGATTTAATTACTTTTATCAAAATAATTAAACCAGAAACAAATATTAATAAAATAAATCAATTACATAATGAAATAATACATAATAAAGAACCATATAAATTAAGTCATCTAGATATAAATGGTAATGATTTGATTGAATTGGGTATTAAAGATTTTAAAATATCACTAACTTTAAATGATATTTTAAATAAAGTAATAGATAATACTTTAGAAAATGATAAAGAGATAATTATTGAACACATAAAAAAAGGTGATTATTAATAATCACCTTGAGCAATCATTGCATCTATTACTCTTTGAACTCCTGCAATATTTGCAGCACTAACATAATTTTTTTCATCTAAATTATATTCTTTCATAGTTGCTATACATTGATTATGAATGTCTTTCATTATGCCTTGAAGTTTTTCATCAACTTTTTCTTTTGACCAATATAATCTAATACTATTTTGAGTCATCTCTAAACCAGATGTTGCTACTCCTCCAGCATTTGCTGCTTTTCCAGGAACAACAATTAAATCTTTTTCAATAAAGTATGAAAGAGCTTCATTAGTATTAGGCATATTAGCACCTTCAACCATTACGTAAGCGCCATTTTTTACAAGTCTCTTAGCTCTTTCTAAATTAATTTCGTTTTGAGTTGCACATGGGAACACCATATCAACAGAAACATCATGATCATAAATAGAAGCATTTTCATAAAACTTTCCTTTTCCTCTATCCTTAACATAATCTCCTAAAGTTTTTCCTTTAATACTTCTCATATCATCTAAGAATGTAACATCAAAACCATCTTCATCTAATACATATCCTGTAATGTCACTAATTCCAACAATTTTCATTCCTAATTCAGCTGCTTTTTTAGCCGCAAATGTTCCAACTACTCCACAACCACTAACAATTATTCTTTTACCTTTTGGATCAATATTAAACTTATTTAACACTTCCATAGTTAAATACATAATTCCATAACCAGTTGCTTCAGTTCTTATTAAACTTCCACCATAACCTACACCTTTACCAGTAATAACTCCTCTTTCACTGGTCCCTGTAAGCCTTCTGTATTGACCATAAAAATAGCCAACTTCTCTTGCTCCTACTCCCATGTCTCCTGCAGGAACATCTACATTTTCACCTATGTGTCTATATAGCTCTGTCATAAAGCTTTGACAAAACCTCATTATTTCCATATCACTTTTACCCATAGGATTAAAATCGCTTCCACCTTTTCCTCCACCCATTGGAAGATTAGTTAAAGCATTTTTGAATGTTTGTTCAAAACCTAAAAACTTTAAAATTGATTCACTTACTGAAGGATGAAATCTAATTCCACCTTTATAAGGTCCTAAAGCACTATTGTATTGAATTCTATAACCTCTATTAACGTTTATCTTTCCATTGTCATCTACCCAAGGAACTTTAAACTTAATAATTCTTTCTGGTTCTAAAAGTCTTTCTAAAATAGCCATGTTTTCATATTCGGGATGTTTATCAAATATTACAGAAACTGAATTAATAACTTCTTCTACAGCTTGAATAAATTCAGGTTGATCTGCATCTTTAACTTTATATTCCTCTATAACTCTATCAATATAACTCATAATTCATTATCTCCTTATCAATACATTATATAGCAATTTTATAAAATGGTTTATTTATTTTTTCTTTCATAAAATTCTTTTTTTTCTTTATATTCTTTTCTAAAAGACACCTCAAAATTAATAATTAATAAAATAATTATTATAGTAAAAACAACCCATCTTGAAATTTCTATTGCTCCAATCATTTTTTATATCCTTTTTTTAATTTATATAGCATATATTTGTGAAATACTTGTTGAATAATAAATATAGAAAACACTACTGAAAATGCAAGCTTTTCATAAAACAATTTTTTATTTTCAGGTTTTTCATTTGTCACAATCTCTTCTATAATATCTTTATTTGAATCATTTACAGTACTTTTATTAACTACATTAAGTAGTGTTTCATTACTAATAAGAGTTATACTAACAGAATCAGATTGATCTATTTTTTCTTCAACTTGAGCTAATGCTTCTTTATCTTCTTTTTTTGTCTTTTCTTTTTCTATCTTTGGTTTAATTTCTTCTTCAACTAGATTTTCTTCAATTATTTCTTCATAAATAATTGTTTCTTCTACAATAGAACCAGGTTCTGGATTTTGTGAAATCGGTGGTGTAACAACTGGTGGATTTACTATAGGAGCAGGTTTAATTGCTTTACTTACTGAAATTGAATCTGTTTCTGGAAAATCACTAGAGTATTTAATAAAATATCCCTCAACTACTCCGCTATTAGGTAAATCATTCCAATAAGCATTATTTGATCCTTTAGAAGATAAAAATGCTTCTACTTCGCCTGCATTATTTGGTTCATAATATCCACTAGCATCTTTATAAAAATACTCATATCCAGTATTTGAGCCTGTATCATGTGTCGGTCCATCAAAAAATACGTTTCCTTTTTCAGGGCCATCTGCCCAATACCACTGCCAAGGACAAACTACCTTGTCACAAGTCTTTACATCAACAGTATAAAGACTAGCATCGGGATCAGATACTATATTTCCATCAGTAGCATTTACAGCTCTAGTACCACCAAGCCAACCAATTTTTGTAGAAACTTTTTCTAATTCTTGTCTTTCATTATCATCTATAACTGTCGCAAGATATCCTTGCATATTATTATATGTACTCTCTTTTGCGGCTTTATAAGCCTCAAACCATGTTATATTAGGTGCATCCACAAATTTATAAAACTTTGCACCTTGTTGTACTAAAAGTGGTTTTTTAAAATATAAAGTTATTGTAATTTGATTATCAACAATAGCACCAGTTACATCAAATGAAACACTATCTAAATAATTTTTAACTTCTGATAAACTATTGTTTAAACTTGTATCAATACTTATTTGATTGATGTTCTTTATAAACACCCACCCTTTTGGAGCATATGAATCTTTATAAGTTAAATAATCAGGATAATTTATATCTATCTTATAAATATCATTTATTTTTATATTTGCATTATCTATTTCAACAACATTATTATTTATGTTAATTTCATAATCAAAATCATTATTCGCATTAATGTCTAATACATTAATAAATAACAAAAATATAACTATAAAAACTTTTAATAATGTTGACCTTTTCATATTAAAATCTTATCAAATTAGTACTCAAAATGAAAGTTGATAAATATTACGCAAACTACCATCTTGTACAGTAGTAATACCACAATACACAAAATTATTTTTTAAAATTAACTTTTTCATACTTTCATTATCATCATGAGTATCAACTCTAATATCAAATACATTATTTTCTAAACAAATATTTTTAGATTCATTAAATATAAAAGAACCTATTCCTTTTCCTTTTAAATTATCTTTTACCGCTATTCTATGAAGAACTCCATAAGGATTTTCATTTAACCATTTCCCTTCAACTAAAACATCATAATTTACATCTTTTTCAAATGACAATACAAAAGTTGCGACAATATCATCATCAACAACTACATAACTAATTCCAGAATTAATATCCTCTATAATATCTATTTCATTAGGATATTCTCCTTGCCATTGATTAATATTATTTTCTTTAAAATAAAATCTTGCCATATTAAATAAATCTAAAACTTTTTCAATATCCTCAATTTTTGTTTTTCTTATTTTCATAAACACCTCAGAAAATTAAAAGAATGATTTACATCATTCTCAGACTGTTGACAAAGTATAGTATTCAATAATATAAAAATTTGATATACTAGCAAAGTAGATAAAGCATCCTGTATTCGCAAATTACAACGCTTTATCTACTTTTTTAATGGTAAAATATAGGTGC
>JAAYSZ010000023.1 GCA_012523895.1 Erysipelotrichaceae bacterium | reverse complement strand
CAAGAGCTTTGTTATGACTTAAATGAAGATGGTCATGAGATTACATTAATTGATACTGATAGTGTATTAGTTAATAAATTAGTGGAAGAGCTTGATATACAAGGTATTATAGGTTCTGGTACTGATATTGAAATATTAAAACAGGCTAATATTGATATTTGTCATGCTTTTATTGCGGTTACTGATAATGATGATGTTAATTTAATATCGGCTCATATAGCTTCTATGTTAGGAGCATCTTATATAATTATTAGGGCAAGAAAATTAGAATATACAAAAAATGAAGATTTTATAGCTAAAAACTTTAAGATTGATTATGTTATAAATCAAGACTTAGAAGCAGCTACTAATATTCTTCATGTTATTGATTATCCAACTGCTAGTTATGTTGAGTCTCTTCATAATAATGAAGTTCAAATGATTCGCTTTCGTGTTATGCCCAAAAGTGAAATTATAGGACTTAGTGTAAAAGAAGTAAGGTCTATAGTTAATGATGTTGTAATTTGTACAATTGAAAATAGAAATACTGAAGAGGTTATTATTCCTAATGGTCAAACAATTATTGAAGTTGATACATATTTAAATGTTATTGCATCTAAGGATGATTACAATAAGCTTGTTTGTTTAGCTGGACATAAAAACAATGTGCATTTTAAATCAGCATTTATTTTAGGTGGTAGTAGAATTTGTGAATACTTACTTCCTGAATTAAATAAAAGAAAAATAAGAACAAGAATAATTGAATTAGATAATTCTAGAGCTTTAGGACTTGCGGTTTCATTTCCTAATAATGAAGTTATATTAGGTGATGGAACTGATCCAGAGTTTTTACTTGAACATAGATTACCTAATTTTGATGTTGCAATTGCATTGACTGATGTAGATGAAGAAAATTTAATCTTTTCTTTATATTCTCATTCATTAGGAGTTAAAAAGAATATTACTAGAGTTAATAGAACTTCTCTTATTAAACTTCTTCATGCGGATAACTTAGATGCTATTATTTCACCTAGAGTTTCTATATCTGATGCAATTATTAGAAGAGTTAGATCTTTGAGTCATCAAAATGAATATCATTTATTAGAGTATGCTCGTTTAAGTACTTCAAAAGATTCAGAGGTGCTTGAATTTATGGTGTCTAAAAAAGATAAAGTTTGTAATCAAAAAATAATGGAATTAAATTTAGATAGTAGAGTTTTAATTGGATTAATAATTCGTGATGGAGTTAAGATAATTCCTAAGGGTTCTGATTATCTTTTAGAAAATGATTATGTAATTGTTGTTGATGTGAAAAAGCGTGTTAGATCGCTTGATGAGATTTTGAAATGATGAATCGTTGTTATATTTATTACATTCTTGGAAGGTTAGTTCAAGTATTAGGTGTTTTATTAATTGTTCCTGTAATTGTGGGAATATTTTATAATAATGGTTTTAGGGTTTTATTATCTTTTGGAATTAGTATATTAATTTGTATTCTTGTTGGTGGCTTTATTAGTAGAAAAGAACCGGAAGACAAAGAGTTTTATGCACATGAAGGACTTGTGTTAGTTGCTTTAGCATGGTTTGTTTTACCTTTTTTTGGTGCTTTTCCTTTTGTGATTAGTGGAGCTATTCCAAATTTTATAGATGCTTATTTTGAGTCTGTTTCAGGATTTACTACAACAGGGGCTAGTATGATAGGATCATCTATGCATGTTCTTCCTGAGTCTCTTTTATTTTGGAGATCATTTACCTTATTAATAGGTGGTATGGGAATGTTAGTATTTATTATTTATATCATTCCTAACTTTGGTGCTAAGGGTGTTTATATTATGAGAGCAGAGCTTCCTGGTCCTGTTTTTGGGAAGGTTGAGTCTCGTGTTAGTAAATCTATATTGATTTTGTATTTGATTTATTTATCAATGACTTTGATATTAGCTATTTTAATCTTTTTGGGTGGAGTTCCTTTTTTTGAATCTTTACTTATTTCAATGGGTGCTGCGGCTACTGGAGGATTTAATATTCATCCTGATTCAATTTCTTTTTATAATAGTCCTTATTTAGAGATATTATTATCTATTTCAATGTTTATATTTGGTATGAGTTTTGATTTTTTCTATTTAGTTTTTGTGGGTAAGATTAGACAAGTATTAAAGAGTGAAGAGTTAAAATGGTATACAGGTATTGTAATAATTTGTACTTTATTTATTACTATTAATATTTATCCTGTTTATGGAAATATAGGTATGGCTTTAAAAAATGCATTTTTTAATGTGACTTCTGTTAGTTCTACAACTGCTTATACAAATTCAAATATTGCTTTATGGCCAGTTGCTAGTCATATTGTTTTATTATTTTTAATGTTTGTAGGAGCAATGTCTGGATCAACAACATCTGGTTTAAAGGTTGTTCGTATTTCAGTGTTTATAAAATCTATTAGACAAGAAGTTAGAAGGATGATTTCTCCTTCAAGAGTATTACCTATTACTTATGATAATAAGCAATTAGATACATCAATTTTAAGATCAATTAATTTTTATTTATTAACTTATATGGGAGTGTTTTCAGTTGTTTTATTATTAGTTAGTTTTGATACAAAATCATTTGCGGGAGCATTTAATGCGGTTATATCATCTTTAAGTAATATTGGAGCTAGTTTAGATTTGCTTGGTTCAGGTGGAGAGTATATTAAGTTATCTGGATTTTCTAAGATATTGTTAAGT
>JAAYSZ010000022.1 GCA_012523895.1 Erysipelotrichaceae bacterium | reverse complement strand
GTAATAGTATGTCAATTTTGTTAGGGAAGATGTGTTATCAAGTTAATGGTCAAAAAGAATTAACTTCTGATAAAGAAATTATTAAGCTTGATGCACCTTCTGAAATCAAAATTCCTTTGACAACTGGTAATGTTTCTTGTGAAGCATATGTTAAGGAAGGAGATAAGGTAAAAGTAGGGACAAAACTTTCAGCTAGAAACGATCATTTTTATGTGCCTTTTTACTCACCGATTTCTGGTACTGTAAAAGGTGTAGAAAAAGTAATGCATTCTAGTTTGAAAAAAGTAGATCATTTAGTTATTGAAAATGACGGGAAATATGAAGTTGAACCTCCTTTAAAACCTTTAGATTTTGAAAAAGCAACTCATAAAGAATTATTAGAATTTGTAAAAGAAGCAGGTTTAGTAGGCTGTGGAGGGGCAGGATTTCCTACATATGTAAAATACATGATGCCTGATAAAATCGATACTCTTATAATTAATGCAGTAGAGTGTGAACCTTTTATAACTTCTGACTACAGAGGAATCTATGATAATCTTGATTTATTTGTTCATGGTGTTAGAGCTATGTATAAATTATCAGGCGGAAAAGTAGGTTTGGTAGCAATTAAGGAAGATAAGGTAGATTTAATATCTAAATTAGAAGAGGCTTTTAGCAAATATCCAGAAATTAAAGTATCAAAAGTTCCAAATGTTTATCCAATGGGATGGGAAAGAACTTTAGTTTATGAATTAGTTAAAAAACGTTATGTAAAACTTCCTGCAGAAGTTGGATGTGTTGTAAGTAATGCAACTACTGCAATTGCTTTAGGTGATGCTTTAATTAATGGTATGCCAATTACAAAGAAACTTATAACAGTTTCTGGTGATGGGATTAATAGTCCAGCAAATGTTTTAGCTTATGTTGGAACACCTGTAAAAGAGCTTATTAAAGCATGTGGTGGTTATAGTGGTGAAAACACTATACTTATTGCTGGTGGACCAATGATGGGTAAATCAATGGTTAGCGATGAATATGTAATCGAACTAGCTAGTAATTCTGCAACAGTACTTAAAGATGCACCTATTGATGAAATTGCTTGTTTAAGATGTGGTCGTTGTAGTGACCATTGTCCAAGTGGTTTACAACCAGTAAGAATCAATAGTGCTGAAAAGGTTAAAGATTTAGAATTATTAAAGAAATTGAGTGTAATGGATTGTATTGAATGTGGTTTATGCACATTTATATGTCCATCAAAGATTCAAGTTACAGAAGGGATTAGAAAAGCAAAGAGATATTTTGCTTTAAATAATAAGAAGTAGGGGGTAAATATGAAATTAGTGTATAAATTTTCTCCTAACTATCGTGATGATCTTTCAACAAAAGAAATAATGCTTCATTTGTTGGTAGGATTATTAGTAGTATTTATAGCTACTGATATTTATTATTTTGTTGAGTATGGAGCAGCATTTGGAATTAGAGCTATAGGATTATTAGTTAGTTCTGTAGTTGCTGCAACATTAACAGAGGTAGTTTGGTGTTTAGTCTTAAAGAAAGACATTAAAACTTTTTTAAGTAGTTCATTTCCTTGGATTACTGCAATTATCTTGACTTTAACAGTTCAAGT
>JAAYSZ010000021.1 GCA_012523895.1 Erysipelotrichaceae bacterium | reverse complement strand
TTATATCCTATTGATAATATGAAAAGAAGGCCTTGATTACCTTCTCTTCTATTCACTGGGGTATCTATCACCCCAGTTTATTTCATAACTTATGTTTTATTAAACCCCAAGTTATTTTATATTACCGTTTTTATAATCAAGTTTTATCCATTAATCTTATTTAATATTTCTTCCAAATCAAATTTACTTTTTCTATTAAATGATATTGTAACTTCATCACTTTCATCATATCTAGGAATTATATGAAAATGAATATGGTGTACTGATTGTCCTGCCGATTCATTTGTATTATTTAATAAATTCAATCCAGTAGCATTCATTTTAGTTACAACTTTATCAGATAATTTTTTGGTTAAAGTTATTAGTTTTGATAAGGTTTCATCATCAATTTCAAAAATATCTACTATATGTTTTTTAGGAAATACTAATGTATGTCCATCAGTAGTTTGTGCTATATCTAATATAGCTAGAAATTCATCATCTTCATAAACTTTATAACTTGGCAATTCATTATTAACGATTTTACAAAATATACACATAAAAACCTCCTAAAATAATTATAATATAAAAATAATGCCATTGGCATTATTTTTGTACGACATAGTTACTATAACTAGAAACCATATTATCATATAGTGTTTTATCATAAATTGTGAATTTATATTTTTTAAAATAATATGCATCTGACTCATTTGCGATGCTTTCATAACTTGATAGTGTAGTCGCAATTTCATCTTGAATATTGTTTGGATCTGTTTCAAGAACTTTAATAATATATGTAGTTAAATTATCATTTGAAGGTATCATTGCATAATCATCACTTGTACTTGCAGTATTAATAACTGACATTACTTCTGATGAATATGCACTTTGTGATGTAATAATTTCAGGTGTTCCAACTGAATTTGAGTTATATGCAGTTGCAACTTCTTGAGAGTCTACACCATTTTTTAATTCAACTAATGCAGCATTTGCTGAATCAGCATCATAAAATGATAATACTATAGCTTTTTTTGGATTGTATTGAACAATTAATTCATCCCAATTTTCATATACATATTTTTTTGTTAGTTCATTTAATTTAAGACCTAAAACAATTGAATTCTTAAATTCTTCTTCTGTTTTGTATCCATATGAGTTTAAGAAGTATTCCCAGTTTTCACCATACATTGATTTATTTGATTCAATTTGTTCTTGTACTTCTTTTTCTATTTCATCAGTTGTTTCTATTTCAGCATTTACAACTTTTTCTGTAACATCAGCTACTACATAGTAGCTACCGAAGTTTACAAGCAAGTTTGTGTAAACTTCACCTTTAGTAATACTAGTATCTCCAACTTTAACTAATTCTTCGTTTGGATTATTTACTGTTGCGTGTGCATCTTGACATCCTGTTAGTAGTAATAGGGCAGATGCAATGATTAATAATAATTTTTTCATTTTTCTTTCCTCCTATTTAACTAAGTCTTGAATGCCTAAATATTCAATTAATTCTGTTCTTAACTGGTCATTACCTTTAAAATCAACACCTACTTCTTCAATCTTATCCCATATTGCTAAACTTTGTATTGAAGGGTTGTATCCAAATAAACCTTCTAAGAAACCAGGTTCATTTTTTAAAGTTTCAAGAGATGTTGAATCTACTTTAATTAGATGCTTACCATAAGTAGTAGTTACCCAACCACTTACTTCATTTTCTTCTAGAAGTAACATTGCTTCTAAAAACTCTGGTACAAAATTAGTATCTTTATTTACTACACCAAGGCTACCATTTACTGTTGCACTTGCTGTATCATCTGAATATTCAAATGCGACTGTTTTAAAGTCAGTTCCTTTTTCAAGTTCTTCTTCAATTTGTTTCATTTTATTTAGTTCTTCTTCAGTAGGATTAGCAGAGTCTGCCATTGTTACTAATATGTGGCTTACTAGTCTTGGTTTTGTTTCTTCCATATATGGAGTTGTTGTAGTATCTGGATTATTTTCTACATATTCACTAAATACCTGATTTACTTTTTGTAGTTGTATTAAATAATCTTCTAGTTGATTAATACTTTCATAACCTAATTGCTTTAAAGCATTAAGTAATTGAGTTTCATACTCTGGTCCGTATTGATTTTGAAAGTTAGTAATTACATTAGCCGCATTGATTTTAGCGACTTCTTTCATTTCATCAGTTGTTTCTATTGCTTGATCTACAGCTGCAGTTTGTATTTTTGAAAACACTATTGATATTCCTGCTTTATCATACAAGTCTTCATATAGTTCATCAGCTGTCTTATCAATATCATTAACAGAATATACTACCTTATTACCATTAACAGTTTTTCCAGGCAATATATCTTTATTAGTATCATAAATAAAATAACCTATTATACCTAATAAAAATACTACTACTAAACTGACAAACCAATATTTTTTTATATAATTTGCCATAAGTCCTCCTTTTGAATAACCTAAACATTATAAATTATTTAGTATATAAATGCAATTTAATGTTATAAAATGGTTAAATTTAGATAAATATCATTGTAGCAAAAAGGTTATATTTAAGATATAATATACTTGTGACTATGTTATAAGTTTCACAAACAAGGAAGGAGTAATATGAAAAAAATATTGAAATTAATTATTGCTTTAATCCTTACTATAAGTCTTGTGGCTTGTAGTGGAGGGGGAGCTACTGGTGACGGTGTAAAAACTGGAACTGGATCTGCAAAAGGTATGAACGGGGATATCGAAGTTACTATAAAAATTGATGGTGACAAAATTACTGAAATTGAAACAATCCATGAAGAAACAGCAGGGCTGGGTGATGTTGCTATTGATAAGTTAACAGAGGATATTATTGATAATCAAACAATAAAACTTGATTCAGTTTCAGGAGCGACAATTACATCTGTTGCTTTCTTAGAAGCTACAAAACTTGCTATTGAAAATGCTGGTGGAGATGTATCTCTTTATGAAACTGTAGGAGCATCAGATAAAGAAAAAGAAACAAGAGAAGTTACTGTTGATGTTGTTGTAGTAGGAGCTGGAGGTGCAGGTTTTGCTTCAGCGATTTCTGCAAACCAAGCTGGTGCAGATGTCATTCTTTTAGAAAAACTAGCAACAGTTGGAGGTAATACAAGAATTTCTGGTGGTGAAATGGCAGCACCTGGAAGTTGGGTTCAAGAAATGGAAGGAATTGAAGATAGTCCTGAAAAGTATATTGAAGACTTAAAAAAAGCTGGTGGAGATGATGATTTAATTAAAGTACTTGCTGAAAATGCTACACCTGCTGCTGAGTGGATGCGTGACTTTATTGGCATTGAATTTTTAGATTCATTAATGTTCTTTGGTGGGCATTCAGTTGCTAGAGCTGTAATTCCTTTAGGACATTCTGGTGTAGAAATTATTGAAAAGTACTCTGCTAAAGCTAATGAAGTAGGTGTTGAAGTTCTAACAGAACATGATGTTAAAGAAATCTTAGTGGAAGATGGTAAGGTTGTAGGAGTAAAAGCTGAAACACCTTATGGAGAACTAATTGTTCATGCTAAAGCTGTTGTACTTACTACAGGAGGCTTTGGGGCAAATCCAGAAATGTTATTTGAATATGATAAAGAAATTGATGATAAAATTTTATCAACAAATAGTCCTGGGGCTACAGGTGATGGTATCTTAATGGCAGAGGCTATTGGTGCTGATACAGTAGATATGGACAAGATCCAACTTTATCCAATTTGTGATGTAGAAACAGGAAAGCTACTTTATGTTGGAGATACTCGTATGGTAGGAGGGGCGCTCTTAGTTAATAAAGAAGGAAAACGTTTTGTTGAAGAATTAGATACAAGGCGTGCAATCTCTATGGGTATTAAAGCTCAAACTGGTAGTGTTGGTTACTTAATTTGGGATGAAAAGTCTTCAGAAGCAACTGGAACAATTTATTCTCATGCATCTGAAGCAGAAGGCTTATACGATAGAGGGTATTTGTTTAAAGCTGATACTATAGCAGAACTTGCAGAACATTTTGATATTGATGTAGAAGCATTAGAAGAAACAATTGCTAACTTTAATGAAAATTCTAAGAAAGGTGTGGATCCTGAATTTAATTTAAGAAATGTTGGATTTACTGTTGATGAAGCACCTTTCTATATCATGGTAGCTGTACCTGCTACTCATCATACTATGGGTGGTTTAAAGATTAATGTTGATACAGAAGTAATTGATACTGATGGAAATGTAATTCCTGGTTTATATGCTGCTGGTGAAGTTACTGGAGGGATTCATGGTTCTAACCGTTTAGGTTCATCAGCAATTGCTGATATTACTGTATTTGGTCGTATTTCAGGTGAAAATGCAGCTGAATATGCATTAGGTCAATAAAATTAAATTATTAAATAAAAAAATTCCAGAGATAAACATTGATATAATTCCATCTCTGGATTTTTTATTTTCTTTTAATTTAAGCATTAAAATATAATGTAAACAAATAATATGTTACATTGAGATAGTAAAATAAACCAATTATATTACTTCATGTTATAATTTACTAGAAATTGAGAGGTTGTATTAAATGAAAAGTTTAGTCATTGAAGATTTACATGTAGAAATAGATGGAAGAGAAATATTAAAAGGTATTACTTTAACTGTAAACCAAGGTGAAATACATGCAATAATGGGCCCAAACGGAAATGGAAAGAGTACTTTATTATCCGCAATTATGGGACATCCTAGATATAAAGTTACAAAAGGTAGTATCAAATTTGATAATAAAGATTTATTAGAAATGTCAATTGATGAAAGAAGTAGACAAGGTATTTTTCTTGCGATGCAATATCCTCAAGAAATTCCAGGAGTTACAAATAGTGATTTTTTAAGAGCCGCAATGAATGCAAGAAGTAAAAGACCTGTTTCTTTATTTAAATTTATTAAAGAATTAGAAACTAATATTGATATTTTAGAAATGAAACATGATTTAGCACATAGATTTTTAAATGAAGGTTTTTCTGGTGGAGAAAAGAAAAGAAATGAAATTCTTCAAATGAAATTATTAAAACCTTATATTGCTATGCTTGATGAAACTGATAGTGGTCTTGATGTTGATGCGATTAAGGTAGTTGCTAAAGCAATTATGGATGAACATGAAAAAAACAATCTAGGATTAATGATAGTATCTCACTATGAAAGATTTTATGAACTTATTAAACCAACTTTTGCTCATGTAATAGTTGATGGAAAAATCGTTTTAAGTGGTGATTATAGTCTTGTGAAAAAGATTGATGAAGAAGGTTATGATTGGTTATATAAAGAATATAATGTACAACCAAATACTCAATTAGAAGATGAATCTATTTCTTTAGGGATAAGAGTGTAACTATGACTAGAGATATTGATTTAAAAGATGGTTATCAAGAAATAGTTGTTGATGATATTAATAATTTAAATATTAAAGGAAGATTTAAGTCTGATGTTTTAATTAGAGTTAAGGATTGTAAAGAATTAAATATTGATTTAGAAGTTTTTGATAGAGGAAAAGTTACTTTATTGATATGGAATGAGTCTAATATTGAAACTAAATTTAATGAAAACTATAACGTTGATAGTAATTCGACTTTAAATATTGCTTATGGTGATTTAAATAGTTCTAATTTTATTAGAAATACTGTTGTTAACTTAAATGGGAAATATGCAAGTGCTTTAGTAAAGAGTGCTTCTTTATGTAAAAATAAAAAACATTATTCTATGAGTGTTAATTCTAATGTACCTTATACTTATGGAAATATTGAAAATTATAGTGTTGTATTAGATGGTGGAAATTATAAGATGGATGCCACTGGATTAATTAAAAAAGGAGCTTATAAGTCTGAAAGTCATCAAACATCAAGAGCTTTAACGTTTGATGAAAATCAAGTTTCTACTATTATTCCTAATTTAATCATTGATGAAAATGATGTTATGGCATCTCATGCGACTACTGTAGGAAGAATTGATGATAATCATCTTGTATATTTGCAATCTAGAGGTTTAACTTTAGAAGAGGTTATGATTTTAATTAGTACAGGTTATTTACTTCCAATTGCAGATTTTATAGATAATGAAAAATTAAGAATGGATTTAATACAAAAGATTGAAAGTATGGTGAGTAAGGAATGTTTGATGTAAATAATATCAGAAAAGATTTTCCTATGATTGTGAATAATCCTAATTTAATCTATTTTGATAATAGTGCTACAACTTATAAGCCTTATTGTGTATTAAATGCTGTTAAAGATTTTTATGAAAATAAAACAGCTAATGTACATAGAGGAGATTATGACAATAGTTTTATTGTTTCTAGTGAATTTGATGAAGCTAGAAATGTTGTAGCTAAATTTTTAAATTGTGATAAAAACGAAGTTGTCTTTACTAGTGGTGCTACTCATTCTTTAAATCAAGCTGCTCAATATGGATTTCAATATTTAGAAAAAGGCGATGTAATCTTAACTACTTTAAGTGAACATGCTTCTAATATTCTTCCTTGGTTTAATGTAAGTAAAAAAACAGGAGCTACTATTGAATATATTAAACAGGATAAAGAAGGAATAATTGATTTAGAATCATTTAAGAAACAAATGAATTCTAAAGTTAAAGTAGTAACTTTAGCTCATGTTTCAAATGTTTTAGGTCATATTAATCCTATAAAAGAAATAGCTAAAATTGTTCGTAAGTTTGATTGTATTTTAGTTGTAGATGGTGCACAAAGTGCTCCTCATATAAAAGTTGATGTAAAAGATTTAGATGTTGATATGTTTGCCTTTAGTTCTCATAAAATGTGTGGACCTGATGGAATTGGTGTTTTATATGGAAAATCTGAAATCTTAAATAAATTAGAACCTTTAATATATGGTGGAGGAAGTAATGCTAGATTTACTAGTGATGGTAATATTCTTTTAAGAGAAATTCCAGAAAGATTTGAAGCAGGTACTCCTAATATTGAGGGTGTTTTAGGACTTAAAAAAGCTGTTGAGTATTTAATGGATATTGGTATGGATAATATTCATAATCACGAAGTTAAACTTAAAGATTATATGATTAGTAAACTAAAAGAACTTGATAATGTAACCTTATATAATCCTAGTGCTGATACTGGAATTATTGCATTTAATGTAAAAGGTGTATTTTCTCAAGATTCTGGAAGTTATTTAAACAATAAAAAAATATGTGTTAGATCTGGTCATCATTGTGCGAAAATGGTTCCAAATTTAATAAATGAAAATGATACTGTTAGAGCTTCGATGTATTTATACAATACATTTGAAGAAATTGACAGATTTATAGAAGCATTATCAAATTTAAATATTGAAAGTGCATTAGATATATTTTTCTAGGAGGTAGTTTATGAATAATTTATTAAACGATCCTGCAATATTAAGAGATATTATTTTAGATCATTATAGTTATCCAAGAAATAAAGGTTTAAAAACAGGAGATAAATATAAAGAGGTTCATATGGCTAGTGAATCTTGTATAGATGATATTACAGTTCAAAGTGTTATAGAAGATGGGGTAATTAAGGAAATTAATTTTGATGGAATTGCATGTACAATTTCTACGGCATCTACTTCTATGATGACTGAACTTTTAATAGATAAAACAATAGAAGAAGCCAAAGTTATTATGGATAATTATTTTAGTATGCTTGATGGTCAAGCTTATGATGCTGAAATATTAGAAGAAGCTGTAGCAATGAAGAATGTTTACAAACAAGCTAATAGAATTAAATGTGCAACTATTGGTTGGAATGCGATGAAACAAATTGTATTAGAAAGTGAGTCAAAAGATGAATGATGATGTAATAAAAAGTCAAGATCATTATAAATATGGGTTTAAGGATGAAGATGTAAGTGTCTTTAAAACAGAAAAGGGTTTAAGTGAAGAAGTTGTTAGAGAGATTTCTAAAGTTAAAAATGAACCTGAGTGGATGCTTGAGTTTAGACTTAATGCATTAAAAGAGTTTAATAGAAGACCTTTACCTAGTTGGGGACCTGATTTAACTCATATTGATTTTGATGAATATACATATTATATAAAGCCTAGTGATAAGACAAAAAGTGATTGGGAAGAAGTTCCTGAAACAATAAAAAATACTTTTGATAAATTAGGTATTCCTGAAGCTGAAAAGGATTTTTTAGCTGGTGTTTCTACTCAGTATGAATCTGAAGTTGTTTATCATAATATGTTAAAAGAAGTAGAAGAAAAAGGAGTCATCTTTTTAGGAACTGATCAAGCTTTACAAGAATATCCTGAACTTTTTAAAAAGTATTTTTCTAAGATTGTACCTTATACAGATAATAAGTTTGCGGCATTAAATAGTGCTGTTTGGTCTGGAGGATCATTTATCTATGTTCCTAAAGGAGTAAAACTTGATAAACCATTACAATCTTACTTTAGGATTAATTCTGAAAGAATGGGTCAATTTGAAAGAACATTAATTATTGTAGATGAAGGTGCAGATGTTCATTATGTAGAAGGATGTACTGCTCCTGTATATTCTAAGGATAGTCTTCATGCGGCAGTAGTAGAAATATATGTTCATGAAAAAGGAAAGTGTAGATATTCTACAGTTCAAAATTGGAGTAATAATATTATTAATTTAGTTACAAAACGTGCAAAGGTTGAATCATATGGAGTCATGGAATGGATTGATGGTAACATCGGATCAATGTTAAATATGAAATATCCAGCATGTGTTTTAGCTGGTGAATATGCAAAAGGAATGTGTATTTCTGTAGCAGTCGCAAGTAAGGGTCAAATTCAAGATGCTGGTGCTAAAATGATTCATTTAGCTCCTAATACTTCTAGTACTATTATTTCTAAGTCAGTTGCTAGAAATGGTGGGGAAGTTAATTATAGAGGTCTTGTAAGTCATTCTAAAAAGGCTAAATATTCTCAATCTAAAGTTGAATGTGATACTTTAATTCTTGATAAAATATCAAGAAGTGATACATTACCAACAAATATTGGAAGTAACAATACAAGTACAATAGAACATGAAGCTACTGTAAGTAAGATATCTGAAGAAGAATTATTCTATTTAATGTCTAGAGGATTAACCGAAGAACAAGCATCTGAAATGATTATTATGGGATTTATTGAACCTTTTACAAGAGAATTACCAATGGAATATGCAGTTGAATTAAATCAATTATTAAAGCTTGATATGGAGGGTAGTGTTGGATAAAACAACATTAAGAAAAATCTTAAAAGAAAGAAGAAAGAATAATAAAAATAAAGCTTTATTTGATGAAAGAATCTTCAACAAAATAAAGCTTCTTTTAAATGATTTTAATAATATTGGTAGTTATTATAGTTTAGATGATGAAGTTAGTACTTATGATATCAATAAGTGTATATTAGATAATAATAAAAATCTTTATTTACCAAAGGTAAATGGAGATTATATTGATTTTTATAATGTCAAAAATATAGATGATGTAAGTATTGGTAGTTATAATATTAATGAACCAAATGGTAATAATAAGATTGATATTAATGATTTAGATTGTATTATTGTGCCAATGTTAGGGTTTAATAAAGATAACTATAGAATTGGTTTTGGAAAAGGTTATTATGATAGAGCTTTAAGAAACTATAAAGGTTATAAATTAGGAATTGCATATTCTTTTCAAGAAAGCGATGAAATAGTAGTAGAAGAATATGATGTGGTATTGGATGAGATAATTACAGAATAAAAGTTATAGGAACATACCTATAACTTTTTAAATCAACTATTTTTATATTAATTCCAACTAATTTCCAATTGTTAGTTTAAAGAGTTCAATTTATTATTTAATTATAAGTTAACTTATGAATAGGAATGGAGTTAATATGAAAACAATTGGTGATAAAATTAAAAAATTAAGAATTGAAAAGGGTATGTCTCAAACTGATTTAGCCAATAAATTAAATTTAAGCAATCAAGCAATAAGTAAATGGGAAAATAATTTTTCATTGCCTGATATAAATTTATTACCTGAGATTGCTTCTATATTTGGTATTAATATTGATGATTTATTTGAATATACTAAAGAAAAACAATATGAAAAGATCTCTAACACTATTGGATATGGATATAAATTAAACAATAATGAATTTAATAATTTTGAAGAATTTTTAATGGATGAAATAAAAAAAGATTCTCTAAATCATAAGGCTATTTCTTTACTTGGAGAACTATATATTTATCAAGCTTCTTGTTTAAATGATAAGGCTATTGAATATGGTAAAAAAGCTTTAGAATTAAAACCTAATACAAAATATAATATTAATATTATTAATTCTGGATATAATGGCGCCTTATTTGATTGGAATGTAAGAAATCATCATGAATTAATAGAATATTATATAAAAACTTTAAAATTAAATCCTGAAAATAAAAGATTATATTTTTATTTGTTAGATAACCTTATAGAAGATGGTAGATATAATGATGCAACATATTATTTACAAGAATCATTTAAAAATAACCCTGACAACTTAAATGAATATTATGAAATATTAATTGACGAAAAAAAGTTTGGATTTAATAATGTAAAAGATAGATATTATGAATTAGTTACAAAGTACCAAGATTGGAGAACTTTATTTTCTGTAGCTGATACTTTTGCGCAAAATGAATGCTATACAGAAGCTATTGATTTATGGTATAAAGCTTTTGAAGTTCAAGAAAAACCAAGATATACAGATTATTTTGAATCTATTTCTCAAGCGTATATAATGCTTAATGATTATAATGGTGCCATAGAAGCTTTGAAAAATAAGATTAAATTATTAAAAGAAGAATGGGGAATAAAGTTTGGAAAAGAAGTTAATAAACTTAATGAAAGAATTAAAAAGTTAGAAGAAAAGTCATAGGTTATTTACCTATGACTTTTGCTCTATTTATACAATTTGTATTAGCTAGATGAATAATTTCATCTAGATTTTTTTCTTTAAATGTGTTGATTGCTTCTATTGTAGTTCCACCTTTAGAACATACTGCATCAATTTGTTCTTGAATAGTTTTATTACTATTTTTTAACATCAATGAAGATCCAATAAATGTTTGAATAATCATTTCTTTTGCAACTTCTTCATCAATGCCTCTTTTTACTGCATCATTAATCATTGCATTAATAAAATAATAAACATAAGCAGGGGTAGAACCATTTACAACCAAGATATCATTCATTAATGATTCATCAATAATATTAACTACACCCATACTTTTAAATATATCTATAATTAAATCTAAATCTTTTTTATCTACTTTATCATCATGACTAATTGCACTAGCTCCTTTATTAATTTGTAAAGGCATATTAGGCATTATTCTAATGATAGGGCAGTTAAAATTTTTGTGATAATAATCTATTGAAACTCCAGCTAGTATTGATACTAAACATTTAATATTTGAATCTTTTATTTTACTTACTAACTCTTCAATTCCTTGAGGTTTTATAGCTAATAATACAATTTCAGAATTATCACATAAATCTTTTTCATCTTTAAAGATTGTATAACCTTTATTAGAATAATAATTTAATACATCTTTTTCTAAAGTATATAAACCAACTAAAGAAGGGTTAATTAAATTTGATGATTCAATTCCATTTAATATGGTTTTACCCATATTACCTAAACCAATTATAGATAGTTTGCATTTATTCATCTAATTTGTCCATCTCCTTTTATATGGTATGCATAAGTTGTTAATTCTTTTAAACCCATAGGTCCTCTTGCATGCATCTTTTGAGTTGAAATACCAATTTCAGCACCTAATCCAAACACACCACCATCTGTAAATCTTGTTGATGTATTATGATAAATTGAAGATGAATCAACAGTATTAAAAAACTTTGTCGCATTTTCAATATTATCAGTAATAATTGCATCACTATGCTTTGTACCAAAATGATTAATATGTTCAATTGCTTCTTCTACATCTTTAACTATTTTAATCGCTAAAGTTAGATTTAAATATTCAATATCATATTCATCATCTTTTAAAAGATTTACATCAATAATATCTTTAACTTCTTTATTACCATTTAAAACAACATTATTTTCTTTTAATGCTTTAGAAATTTTAGGTAAGAAATCTTTTGCGATTTCTCTATTAACTAATAATGTTTCTACTGCATTACAAACAGAAGGTCTAGATACTTTTGCATTTACAATAATATTTATTGCTTTTTCTTCATTAAACTTATTATCTACATAGATATGACATATTCCAGCACCTGTTTCTATTACAGGAACTCTTGCATTTTCTAATGTATGATTAATTAGATTTGCACTACCTCTAGGAATTAATAAATCGATATATTCTTTAGCTTTCATTAAATGAGCTACTTCTTCTCTAGAAGGATTATCACATAACACTACAACATCTTCACTTAAATCGTTTTGTTTTAACGCTTGATGTACTAATGAAACTAAATACTTATTTGTATTAAAAGCTTCTTTACCACCCTTTAAAACACATGTATTAGATGATTTAATACAAAGTGCTGCACAATCAATTGTAACATTTGGTCTAGATTCATAAATAATTCCTATCGTCCCAAAAGGTACAGATACTTTCTTTAAATCTAAACCATTATCTAATATTCTATGCTCTAATATTAGGTTGATAGGATCTTCTAAGTTAATAATTACTTCAATTCCATCAGCCATGCCTTTAATTCTATCTTCATTTAAGGTAAGTCTATCAATTAAACTTTCACTTAAACCGTTTTTAATAGAATCATCAATATCAAGTTTGTTATGTTTTATTATGTTTTGTGTATTATCAATAATAATTGTTTTTAAATCTTTTAAAACTTTATTTCTAATATCTACACTTGTGTTTTTAAAACTGTAGGATGCAACTTTTGCTTTTTTAGCTGTTTCTAAAATTTTCAATTAAATCACTCCTTTGTAAATATTGTTCCAACATTTTTTCCATCTAAGATATCATATAAGACACATGGATCTTTACCATGAGCTATAACTGTTTCAATATTATGGTTTAAAGCCATTGTGGCCGCATGTATTTTTGTGACCATACCACCAGTTCCAACTTTACTATTGCTTCCTGATGCCATATTAATAATATCATCTGTTATTTCAGTTACTTTTTTAATTAAAGTAGCTTCAGGGAACTCATAAGGATTTTTATCATATAAACCATCTACATCAGAAAATATAACTAAACCATCCGCATTAATTAAAGTCGCAACTATTGCAGATAGGGTATCATTATCACCGATACTTATAATTTCATCATATGATACAGTATCATTTTCATTTACTATTGGTATTACATCTAATTTAAATAATTCTTCAAATGTATTTACAACATTAGCTCTTCTTTCAGGATGATCAAAAACATCCTTTGTAAGAAGAATTTGAGCTGTATTATGTCCATAATCACTAAACAATTTTTCATAGATATACATTAATTCACCCTGACCAATAGCTGCACATGCTTGTTTTACAGGGATATCTTTTGGCTTTTCTTTAAACCCCATTTTATTAAAACCAACTGCTATAGCCCCAGAAGAAACTAATACAACATCTAATCCATCACTTTTAATATCAGATAAAGTTCTAACTAATATATCTAATAACCTAAAATTTAATTTTCCATTAGGTTTACATATTGTATTTGATCCAACTTTAACTACTAATCTATTCCATTTTCTCATAAGGATACCTCACGTGTTTAAAAAATCTTATCATAACTACAATTATAAAACAAAGTAACAATGATTAATATGATAAAATATGAATACCTGGAGGTAAAATGTATTTAATAAAGTGTTGGATTGAGCATCCAGTTAATAAATTAGATAAAACTTTTGATTATATGCATAATGAAACAATTATTACAGGAGTAAGAGTAATTGTTGATTTTAATAATAGAAAATTAATTGGTTTTGTGGATAGCTGTGAAAAGATAGATAATCTTATAAAATTAGAAGAAGATTTAGGTTATAAATTAAAACCAATTGAAAAAATATTAGATAAAGAAAGTTTAATCACAAAAGAACTTTTCAAGTTAGGTAAATGGATGGCAAAAGATACCTTAAGTCCAACAATTGCTTGTTATCAAACAATGTTACCTAATAAGATAAAACCTTCTAGTAATAAAGAAAAATTAGTATATATAAAGATGGTTAAGATTAATGATAATAAAGAAAAATTAACCATTAAACAACAAGCAGCATTTGATTATGTAAAAGAAAATGGTCCTATTAGTTTAACTGATTTAAATAAAGCTTTTCCTAATATGAGTAGAGCATTAATTAAGAAAAATGTAATTGATGTTTATGAAGTATTAAAAAGTGGAAGTTTAAAATTAAATGAGGTAGAAAAAGAGGAATTCTTAGATTTAACTACATATCAAAAAGAAGCAATGGATAAAATAGTAAATAGTGATAAACAAACTATTTTATTACATGGAATAACTGGTAGTGGTAAAACTGAGATATATTTACATTTAGCTAAAAAAATAATTGAAGAAGGAAAACAAGTATTATTTTTAGTACCTGAAATATCTTTAACTCCATTAATGGTAAAAAGAGTAAGGTCTAGATTTTTAGATGATGTAGCTATATACCATTCTAATTTAAGTTCTCAAGAAAAATATGAACAATATAGAAAAGTATTAAAAAACAAGGTTAAAGTTGTTGTAGGAACTAGAAGCGCTATATTTATGCCTTTTAGTAATCTAGGTTTGATTATTTTAGATGAAGAACATGATTTAAGTTATAAACAGGAAAATACACCCATATATCATTGTAGAGATATAGCTATTAAAAGAGCCAAAAACTTTAATTGTAAGGTATTATTAGGTAGTGCAACTCCTTCATTAGATTCTTATGCAAGAGCTTTAAGAAATGTATATGAACTTGTTGAATTACCATTTAGGATTAATGAAAGTTTACCTACAATAGAAATAGTTAATATTTCAAAAAGTATGAGAAAGAAAAACTCTTATATGATTAGTGATGTATTAAAAGAAAAAATACAAGACAGATTAAATAAAAAACAACAAATAATATTGTTGCTTAATAGAAGAGGATTTAATACATCTTTAAGATGCTATAACTGTAATCATGTAATAATGTGTCCTCATTGTGATATTGCAATGTCTTATCATCATGATATTAAAATGATGAAATGTCATATGTGTAATGCAATAAAGCCTGTATATGTTATTTGTCCTGATTGTGGCTTAAAAAACACTTTTTATGGTTATGGATATGGTACTCAAAGACTTGAAAAAGAAGTACAAACAATGTTTCCTAATGCAAGGATATTAAGAATGGACTCTGATACTACAAGAAGAAAAAACTCCCATGAATATATATTTAATGAATTTAGTAAGCATAATGCGGATATACTATTAGGTACTCAAATGATTTCTAAAGGACTTGATTTTCCTAACGTTACTTTAGTTGGTATTTTAAATGGTGATGCAGGACTTTCTAGATTAGATTATAGAAGTCAAGAATTAACATTTGATTTATTAGTTCAAGCTTCAGGAAGAAGTGGAAGAAGTCATCTTGATGGAGAAGTAGTAATTCAAGTATTTGATGAAGATAATCATGTGATTAAATCAGTTTTAAAACAGGATTATAAAGGCTTTTTTATGAGTGAAATGAAGTATAGAAAAGCAGGAGGTTATCCACCTTATAATTATTTAATTGCGTTGATATTTTATGGAAGAAAAAATGATGTTGTAAGTGAAGATGCTTATAATTTTATAAGTAAATTAAAAGGTAATTTTAGTATTTTAGGACCTAGTGATTTACTTAAGTTAAGTGATCAATATAGGTATAGAATTATATTAAAAGGAAAGAATCTTGAAGAAATGAAACAAGCAATTAGAAATGTTAAAGATAATATTGATATTAAAAGTAATCTAAGGATTGATGTAAATCCTATGATATTAGATTAGGGGGCTTTATGAAAGCAAGAAAAATTGCGTTTGAAAGTTTAAAAAGTGTATTTATAAAACAAGGTTATACTAATCTGGTTTTAAGAAAAAACTTGAAAGGTATTGATATAAAAGATAAGGGTCTAATTACTGAAATAGTTTATGGAACCTTAAGAAACTATATATATTTAAAAAAGCAATATAAGGAATTTGTACATAAAGATTTACCTATGGAAGTAGATATTGTTTTAATGATGAGTATTTATCAAATGTTTTTTATGGATAAAATTCCTAATTATGCCATTGTTAATGAAGCAGTTGATTTAGTAAAGCCTCAATTTAAAAAAGTTGTAAATGCAATTTTAAGAAATATATCTAAAAGAGGATTAATAGAAATTAATAAAAAAGATGAATTATCAACCTTGGCAATTAATACAAGTATTCCAGAGTGGATAATAAGATTGTGGAATTCTCATTATGGAATAGAAATAACTACAAAACTTGCATATGAATTATTAAAAGAAGCAGTTATTTATGGTAGGATTAATACTATACTTATTTCTAAAGAAGAATTAAGTAAGGATAAAAAAGTTAAGTTTATAGATGATGTTTGTTTTGTATATGACGGAAACTTAATAGAAACTGATTATTTTAAAGAAGGAAAGATAATCATTCAAGATATTTCTAGTCAAAAAGTATGTGAGTATTTAGATTTAAAAGAAAATCTTAATGTACTTGATTGTTGTAGTGCTCCTGGGACTAAAACTAGTCAAATATCAATGATGACAAATAATACAGGTAATATTGTTGCGATTGATTTATATAATCATAGAGTAGATTTAATTAATGATTTAATAAAGAAAATGAATCTTAAAAATGTAAAAGCTATAGTTATGGATGCAACAAAAATTGATTTAGAAGAAAAATTTGATAGGGTACTTATTGATGCTCCTTGTAGTGGTTTAGGAGTGTTAAAAGGAAAACCTGATATAAAGATAAAATTATCTCCAAAAGATATTGATGAAATATGTGAGATTCAAAAAGAAATCTTAAATTCTTCTTCTAAATGTTTGAAAGTAGATGGAATAATGGTTTATAGTACTTGTACTTTAAATAAAAAAGAAAATGAAAGACAAGTTGAAGAATTCATTAAAGAGAATCCTAATTTTAAATTATTAGATTCTATTACAATTTTTCCTTTTGAAAATAGTGGTGATGGATTTTATATTGCAAAACTAGTAAGAGAATATTAGATTATGGTAGAATGTTGACGGTGGAAAATGCAATCGATTTATGATTTAACATATGAAAAACTACAAGAAGTATTTATTGAAAATTCTATGAAGAAGTATAGAGCTGATCAATGTTTTAAGTGGCTTTACAGAAAACTTGCTTCTAGTTTTGATGTAATGAGTGATTTAAGCAAGGCTGATATTAGCTTTTTAAAAGAAAATTATTATATAAATACTTTAGAACTTGTTGATAAGCAAATTGCTAAGGATGATACAACTAAATACTTATTTAAATTAAATGATGATGCTTTAATAGAAACAGTATTAATGCATTATCCATTTGGTAAGGTTGTATGTGTTACAAGTCAGGTGGGCTGTAATATGGGCTGCTTGTTTTGTGCTTCTGGGTTACTTAAAAAACAAAGAAATCTAACAAGTGGTGAAATGGTTGCTCAGATAATGTATGTTTCTAAAGAATTAAGTGAAATAGATGAAAGAGTTAGAAATGTAGTAGTCATGGGAACTGGCGAACCTTTTGATAATTATGATAATGTAATGGATTTTTGTAAGATTATTAATCATGATAAAGGCTTAGCCATAGGCTCTAGAAGAATTACGATTAGTACTTGTGGTTTAGCGGATAAAATTTATAAATTTGCGGATGAGCAAGTTCAATACAATTTAGCTATTTCTTTACATGCTTCTAATGATAAACTTAGAAGTAAGCTAATGCCTGTTAATAAAGCATATCCATTAGAAGAATTATTTAAAGCTTTAAGATATTATAGTGAAAGAAACAATAGAAGATTAACATTTGAATATATATTATTAAAAGGTGTTAATGATTCTTATGAAGATGCTTTAGAATTGTCTAAACTATTAAAAGGAATTAATGCTTTAGTTAATTTAATTCCTTATAATCAGGTTGATGAATTAGAGTTTAAATCCACTGATGATAAAACAGCTTTAAAGTTTTATGATTGGTTATATAAAAATAATGTAAATGTTACCTTAAGAGTAAAACATGGTGATGATATTGATGCTGCTTGTGGGCAGTTAAGAGCGAAACATGAAAGGGATTCTGCATGAGATATTATGGTGTAACCGACAAAGGTTTAGTCCGTAAATCTAATCAAGACAACTACATCATTTCAACAAATAAAGTTGGTGATGTTTTTGCTATTGTTTGTGATGGAATAGGCGGAGGAAGAGCAGGTGATATTGCTAGTAAGATGGCAATAGACTACTTTTCTGAAGTCTTTAGTCAAAATAGTGGATTTATTGATATAGAAGAGACTAAAACTTGGGTTAGATATCATATTTCAAAATGTAATGAAAGAATTTATATAAAATCTAGTACTACAAATATTTATAGAGGCATGGGAACAACTCTTACAGGGGTGCTAATTACCAAGTCTGGTAAACTTGTTATAAATATTGGTGATAGTAGAGTTTATGCTGTTGATGGATATGGAATATTTAGGCAGTTAACTCAAGACCATACCTTAGTTCAAGATATGGTTAGACATGGTGAAATAACTGAACAAGAGGCTCTTTATCATCCTAAGAAAAATGTTCTTACTAATGCTTTAGGAGTATGGAGTAATGTTCGTGTTGATATAGATGAATATC
>JAAYSZ010000020.1 GCA_012523895.1 Erysipelotrichaceae bacterium | reverse complement strand
TTTATCAGTAATTCCAAGCATAGCAGCTTTAGTTTTTATATCATCAATCAATTTTTCTCTTGCCCAAACTGCAAAATTCTTAATCGCTGTCTTATCCATAGTTTAAACCTCCCTTAAAATTCAATATTAATTATTATATCTTCTTCTAAAACTTCATTAAGCTTATCCTCAAGCATAGAAACATATTTTTTTACATCTTCTTTAGTTTCTATTTGCCAGCTTGTATTATTAATACTCTTAATACTTAATGTTTTTCTCTTCTTAACTACAAAATGAGAAATATTATTATCGCTATCATTTTCTTTCTTATAATTTTCTGTTTTTTCCTTAATAATAAATTTTGATTCTTCTTCATCTATTTTATTTAAATATCTAATTTTTAATGTATCAGCTTCTGTTTTAATACTTACTAGATTGGATATATTATTACAAGTATTTGCTTTCTTTATTAATTCATCAAAAGAATTAATAAAATCATCTTTAAAAATTGTTTCGCATTTTTTCCCTTCTAGTTTATCTATAACCCTTTTTTTAGCATCTTCTACTTCTTCTTTAATAGGTCTAGCCTCTTCTTCTAGTAAAGCTCCATATAACGTATTAAACTTTTCTCTTAACGTTGGAAGTTTATAAATTTCACTATATGGTTTTGGATTTTCAAGAATTTCTTTTATTTGATAAACTATATCTTCTATTTCTTTATTGTATATAAAGTTTTTACTATCATCGTAAATAAACATAGAATTTAAACTACTATTAAAATACTCTTTTTGTTTTCCACTAAAAAATTCTTTTATAAAATGATATTCTTCAGCAAAGTTAATATAATCATTTTTATTTTGATCAATTAGATTGAAAAACTCTTCTGATGATTTAACATCATGTATAACTTTTATTAATAATTTTTTACCATAATCTATAATATTTCTTCCTGGATACAATGGTTCATTATCATAATGTAATTCTAATCTTTCTAATTCTATTTTTAAATTGTTAGAATTCTTTATAAATATATCCATAATCTTTTCGTCATCTTCAGTATTTAAACTAACATCAAATAAATACTTTGCTACAGATTTTACTGAAGATTTTTGTTTTTCATTAGCTTTAACTTTTTTATCTATCATCAATCTTTCATTATATTCATTTCGAGTAATATAATTAATCAATTCATTTTCACTTTTATTAATTGATGAAATTGCTTCATTATTAAGAAATAATGATATTTCATTTTCTTTAAAAAGTTTTGCAATAAGCCATTCAACATCATCTCTAATAAACCCATAAGGCGCTTTCATAAAACGATCTAAAATTTCTTTTTTAGATGTTTTTATATGTTTGCTATTATTAATTGAAATAAATTCATTAACATCGTTTAAAGCAAGTTTATTTACTTCTATATTTTCTAAACCAAGAGTTATTTCTCTATTTTTATTTTTAATTAATGAACGAATATCATCTTCATTTACAGGAACATCTATATAATTTAGTTTACTATATACAATGTCTACTAATATACCTACAGCTTCATTTAAACGTGTTTTAACATCTTTAGTTGTTGATTTTATTTTATTGCCATTAACATAGATATCTGCATTCTTTAAGCTTTCTTCAAGATAAATTTTTGCTAAATTGTCTTTTTCTCGTACTTCAGCCCGTTTGCTTTCTATTATTCCTTTATATTTTGAGATAGTAGTATTCGCTGATTCTCGTAGAAGAAAGTTTTTAATTTTTAAAGAAGATGCTATTTCATCCAAAAATCCTCTATCGTCTGGTAATGCAACAATTACAGCAAACTCTTGTAAAGATAGCATTCCTAAAGTAGATTCATCTATACGCAATTCACTGTCAGGAGTAAGTATTTGTAATGTAATATCATTGTTTTTATTTGGTTTATAGAACTTATCATCTACAACCTGATTAAAGCTAAAAGAATATCTTCCATTTAAGCTTGGATGACGATACTTATTTTCAGAAAGAATATCATCAAAAATAAGTCCTGATACTTTTGCAATAACTTCTCCATAATCTACATTTTGAGATTGAATTGCTCTATTTATTTCTTGTTCTTCATTTGTTAAGAAAACATATATATCTGCATGCTTTTGTACAAGACTTTGTTTTACAAGATTTGATAATGCATTTTCAACCTTTTGTTTTAACTCCATACGGTCTTCGTTAATGTTTGAAACCATTAAACTAGTAATATTTTCTAAATTCGCCTTAATTTCTTTTACATATTTAATCATAAACAGTGTTTTTAAAACATTTACAGTGAAACATTCTTTATCTTTATTAGGGTTTAAAATTTCATTATTTAACGCTTTAGTTATTACTCCACTATGAGAATGATCAAGGAATTGCTCAAGAGCATCATAAAACATATTAAAAGGCACCAACTCATGTATTTCTTTTCCCATTATTTTTATTGCGGATTCTTGAAATAACGCAAGCATTGACCTTTCACCTTCAGCAAGATGCTTTCCAGAAGCTCCATGTGTTCTTATAGCTGTAAGAACTGAGCCTAATATATTAAATTGGTATTGTACAAAAGGATAAATTTCCGCAAAATCTTCATTGTTTGAATATATTTTTTTCTCAACTTCATCATTAAAGAATATTAAATTTTTAATAATAGTTTCTTTATCTTTATATAGCATTGTAAGTGTATCTTTTCCCGATTCAGTTTTCTCTAAAATTCTCTTTTTTATTACTTCATCAACATTAGCTGAAGATAAAGAAAGGCGAGTATCAAAACGACCTTGAATTTTAGAAAAGTCATCTCCTTTTATCTTTGTAATAGAATCTATATCCTGTTGACTAGTAACTACTATCCATGCCTTTCCTTTACATTCTGTACCTAAATCTTCAGTTATTGTTTGAAGATTTAACATAAGTTTAGAATCATCTCCAATATATTGCCCTATTTCATCAATTAGAAAAACTATGTGATGATTCTTGCCTTTACTATCAAGATATTTCTTAATAAGTTGAACAAAATCTTCGACTTTATATGAATACTCTCCAATGGCTTTTTCGCACCAATTACGAGCAGCTTCTACACTCATAAATTCGATTTCATTAAGCACTTCTACAACATCATCTTGAATAAAGTCAAAGTCATTACGCATATTTATCCATTCAGAATCAAATTTATCTTTAAATTTATTTTTAAATAAATCGTATTTTCCGTTTTCAAATAGATTTCTCTCTAAATCTGCAAGAAAAGGGTTAGAACCAGAATATCCTAACATTTCATTAAAAACATTCTGTAATACAGCCACTATTGCAGTTTTTGATTGTTTTCCTTTTATTTCACTTTTTGAATCAATATTAAACAAAACTACATCTGTTGGGGTACTTGCTGCTAGTTTCATATCTGCAAGTACCATTGAATCTTCTATTTTATTTCCCTCTTCAAAATAATCTATAGCTCTTTTTCCATTCACTTCTTTATTTTCAAGAAGGTAAGATAAGATTTTTAAAAAATGTGATTTTCCACTTCCAAAGAAACCTGATATCCAAACACCCATTTTATCAGTATTTCCATTTATTCCTCTTTTATAGTTTGAAAAGAAATCTCTAAAATGCTTTTTCAATTCTTT
>JAAYSZ010000019.1 GCA_012523895.1 Erysipelotrichaceae bacterium | reverse complement strand
CCTCCAAAAAGTAGACAAACCACAGGAAAAAAATAAGAGTAAACATGGTTTCTACTTCATTCTATCAAAGGTTAGAAAGGAATATGATTTTATGTATGACAAGGTACATAATTATCATACAAGGTAAAAAATGGAAATTTATATACAAATGGCAATAGTCATGAAATTATATAATTTAAGAAGAACTAGCAATCCTAATTTTACCTATGAACAATTAGAAGATATTTTATATAATGAAATTTGGAAAGACAGGAAACCTGATTCTTTACATTCTATAGTTGATGATATTATGTCTGTAAATGGTGATGAATTAATACAATATATCTCTAAACAAGCTATTGTAAAGCAACATCATATTGAAGATTTTACAGATTTATTAGGGGGTTAAAATGAAAAGAAATAATAAAAATTTATTTATATTATTTGCTATTGTTGTATTAATTTTTACCATGGTTATTACTTCATATAAAAGCATTTTAAGTAATTTAACACTTGGAATAGATTTAAAAGGTGGTTTTGAAATTCTTTATGAAGTAGAGCCTTTAAATAAAGATGCTACCTTAGATATGAGTGCTGTAGCAAATAGTCTTAGAAAAAGAGTTGATATTTTAGGTGTTAGTGAGCCTCAAATTATTATTGAAGGTGATAATAGAGTAAGAGTTCAACTTGCAGGAGTGAGTGATCAAGATTCAGCAAGATCTCTTTTAGGTACTACAGCTAACTTAACATTTAGAGATGTTAATGATGAATTATTATCTGATGCTAGCATTATTGCGGAAGGTGGAGCAAGTCTTGCATATGATGAAAATGGAAGACCGATTGTTTCACTTAAAATAAAAGATCCAACAGCTTTTGGAGATATAACAGAAAAAGTTTCTAAAATGCCTGCTGGAGATAATTTAATGGTTATTTGGCTTGATTATGAAGAAGGAGATTCTTATTTTGAAGAATTTGGTAAAGTTCAACAAGGAGAAGAACCGAAATTTGTAAGTGCTGCTTCAGTAAACTTTAGAATTGATTCAGATGCAATTATTAGTGGTAATTTTACAGAAAATGAAGCTAGAAATTTAGCTGGATTAATTAATTCTGGTAGTTTACCAGTTAAAATGACTGAAATTTCTAGTAATGTTGTTAGTGCAAACTATGGTATTGATGCATTAAATAAAACCGCAACTGCTGGAATTATTGGAACATTATTAGTTTTCTTATTTATGACTGTTATGTATAAACTTCCTGGAGTTCTTGCAAGTATTATGCTTGTAGCATATATTTATGCAGTATTCTTTATTTATAGTACTATGGGTGCAGTTTTCACTTTACCAGGTATTGCTGCTTTAGTATTAGGGGTAGGAATGACTGTTGATGCTAATATTATTACATTTGAAAGAATAAAAGATGAATTATGGCGAGGAAGAACTATTAGGCAAGCTGTAAAAGAAGGTCATAGTTTATCGTTTGCCTCTATATTTGATGCTCAAATTACTACTTTAATTGCCGGATTAATTATGTATATATTTGGAAATGGTGCTGTGAAAGGTTTTGCGACAATGTTAATGATTACAGTAGTTGCTACTCTTGTAATAAATGTTGCACTTTCTAGAATATTGTTAAATTTATTAGTTAGTTCTGGTGTAGTAGATGATAAAGTAACTTTATTTGGAGTTAAAGAAAACCAAATTCCTAATATAAGTAAAGGGGAAGAACAATTCTATTTTGGTCCAGTTAAAAAACAAGATTTTATTGAAGTTAGTAAAAAAGCAGTTAAAGGAAGTATAGCTGTTTTAGTTATATGTGTATTGTTTGCTGGGTTTAATGCTGTTAGAGGGAAAGGACCAGTAAATTTAGGTATTGATTTTTCTAGTGGTACTAGACTTACAGTATCTTCTAATGAAGTTATTGATGTAAACAATGTTGAAACTATTATGAACGATTTAGGATATAGTGATAAATTTACTTATCAATTATCTGGAGAAAACACAGTATATGCAACAACTAAAGATGCTTTGACAGTTGAAGAATTAAAAGTTATTAAGAGTACTTTCTTTAATGAGTATGGAATTGAACCGGGAGATGTTGTAGTTACTCCTACGGTTGGAAAAGATTTAATACAAAATGCATTCTCTCTTTCAATACTAGCTTGGATTGCGATGATGATATATGTAACAATTAGATTTAAATGGGATTATGCAATTAGTTCCATTATTGCCTTAATACATAATGTGTTTATTGTACTAGGAATTTTTGCTGTATTAAGACTAGAAGTTAATATTGAATTAATTTCAGTAATATTAGCTATTATTGGGTATTCAATAAATAACTCAATAGTTATATTTGATAGAGTTAGAGAATTACTAAATAATTATAAGGGTAGGTTAAATCCTTCATCTTATAAAGAGCTTGTAAATGATGCCATAGACAATTCACTTGTTAGAACAGTTAATAGTACTATTACTACAATTATTCCTGTAATTGTCTTACTTGTAATAGGATCTGATGCAATATTTACATTTACATTTGCAATGTTTATTGGTTTAATAGCTGGTACTTATTCTAGTATATTAATTGCACCTTATATATGGTATTTAATTAGATGTAAGGTTAAAGATAAACCAAAAAAGAAAAGAAAATATAAAAAAGAAGAATTAGATGAATATACAATTAAAGGTATAAATGCTTAAAACTATGTGAAAACATAGTTTTTTACTTTAATTTAACTTTTTTATAACTATTAAATTATATTATTATGTTAATTTTATTTTATGAGTGAAAAGAATAAAGATATTTATGGTAACAAAAAAACACCTATTAAATTATCAGTAGAAGAATTTTATGAATATTCTAAAAATGTTAAAAGTATATATTTTTTTATAGGTCTTTTTATTATAAGTTTTTTTATGTTAGGAATATCTGTATTATTCATAGTTGCATTAGAATATTTAAATATATTAAATGTTCCTAATACAATGATAAACATTTTATCTTTTTTATGTTTGATTTTATTTATATTATTATGGATACTTATCTTTAAGAAAATTGTATCTAAATCAAAGAGTATATATTTAGATAAGATAATCACAGTAGATTCAAATATATTTGAAAGTTTAAAAAATAAGCAAAAATGGTTCAAACTAAGATTTAAAATAATGAGTGTTATAACTTTAATATCAACAGTTTTTGGTGTCGTATTAATTATTTTAACTGAAGATAGATATCCTCATAATCTTAATTCTAGCACTGGCTATATCTTATTAAGTGTTATATCAATGTTTTTAATGGTTATTATTCCTTTACTTTTAACAATATATTTATATTCCGATATATTTATTTATAACTATATTGATAAGTATTATAATTTATAGTACTTAACTAATGGTTTTATTTTATTTATTTCATCTAAATTAATAGGTTTACCTATTTCTTTTTTTATGCTTGCAGTTGCACAAGCAGTGCTTAATTTTATAGTTTCTACAAGTGGAAGGTTATTATGTAACCCATAGGCTATACCAGCCACCATAGCATCACCAGCACCAACTGTAGATACAATAGTTGTATCTATTTTATCTACTTTATATATTTCATTTTCCATAATAAAAAAAGATCCGTTTTCTCCTAAACTTAAAACAATAAGTTTAAGGTTTTCATTTAGTAAAGATTTAGATAGTTTTAAAAGTGTATTATTATCTGTATCTAAAGGAAGATTTAAGTATGTACATAATTCAAATTTGTTTGGTTTTAATACGCTAATAGGGCCTTTTAAACCATTAGCTAACAATTCCCCATCTGCATCTAAAATAGTAGTGGATTGCTTTAAAAAGGCTATTTTAGATAGTTTTTGATATATGTTTGTGTCTATACTAGAACTTGCACTTCCAGATAAAATTAGAATGTCATCTTTTTTAAGTATTGTTTCTAATTTGTTTGTTAAATCATTGATATCATCTATAGAAATAATTGGTCCTGGTTCATTGATTTCTGTCAGATTAAAATTATTATCAAATATTTTTAAGTTTACTCTTGTATTTTCTTTTACATTTGTAAAGGAATGTTTGATATCTAATAAATCTAATTGTTCTTTAATTAAGTTTCCGGTATAACCTCCAATAAAACCTAAACAAATGCTTTCTTCATTTAGAGTTTTTAAAGTTTTTGATACATTTATTCCTTTTCCGCCAATTTCTATTTTTAATTTATTTATTCTATTTAATGAATTTATTTTTAGTTTATCTATATAACTTGTTTTATCTATAGCTGGATTAAGAGTTACTGTAATTATCATAGGTTTTCTCCTTCTTGATTTTATATTTAGTTGATTTAGAATTATAGTTAGTTTGAGGTATATATGAACAGAAAAACAAAAGGAATTGTATTTATATTATTAGCGGCTTTATTTTTTGCGCTTATGAATATGTTTGTAAAAGCTACTGGAGACTTACCGTTTTTTCAGAAAAGTTTCTTTAGAAATGTAGTTTCTTTAATTGTATCATTTATTATTTTTTCTAGAAGTAATGTTAACTATAAGATGAATAAGGATGATTTTATTATTTTATTAAAAAGGGCAACTATAGGTACTATAGGAATTTTATGTAATTTTTATGCAGTAGATCATTTAATACTTGCGGATGCAAATATGTTAAATAAATTATCTCCATTTTTTGCGATAATATTTTCTTATTTGTTATTAAAAGAAAAACCATCAAAAATACAGGTAGTTTCTTTAGTAATTGCTTTTTTTGGTGCTTTATTAATAATTAAGCCTGGATTTGGTTTTAATTCTTTTGCGGCATTAATTGGGTTGATTGGTGGAATGAGTGCAGGATTAGCTTATACCTATGTAAGAATACTTGGTATTCATAATATGCCTAATGCATTAATTGTTTTAGGATTTTCTATTATTTCAACACTTGTATCTTTACCAATGACAATTTTAAAATGGACTCCTATGAGTTTAAAGCAATTGATATTTTTGCTTCTTGCCGGTTTAATGGCAACTATAGCTCAGTTTTCTTTATCAATTGCATATAGAAATGCACCAGCAAAAGAGTTGTCAGTTTTTGATTATTCTCAGATTGTTTACTCTGCAATTATTGGTTTTATTGTATTTAATCAGATACCTGATTTATTAAGTTTAGTTGGTTATTTTCTAATAATTGGAGTAGCCATATTGATGTTTTTAATTGAAAATGATTATATTAAATTAAGGAGTGATTGATATGAAAAAAACAGCTGCATTTTTTGATATAGATGGAACACTTTATAGAGAAACATTAATGACTGAACTTTTTAAAAAGTTTGTTTCTCATGAGCTTGTTGCTGAAAATAAGTGGACTGATGAAGTTAGACCTGCATTTATGAAGTGGGATAGAAGACAGGGTGATTATGATTCATATATGCAAAAGATTGTAAAGATTTTTAAAGAGACTACATTAGGATTAAGTAAGGAACATGTTGAGCATATTGCACGGCTTGTAATAATGCAAAAGGGAGATAGATTGTATCAATTTACTAGAAATGAGATAAAACGCCATAAATCAGAAGGAAATTTAATAATTGCCATTAGTGGAGCGCCAATTGAACTTGTAAGAGAGATGGCTAGAAAACATGGATTTGATGATTATAGAGGAAGTGTTTATGAAACTGATGAACATGGAATTTATACAGGTAAAAGCTTTCCAATGGGTGATAGCGAAAGCAAAAATAAAGAAGTTGATAAATTAGTTGAGAAATATAATATTGATTTATCTAAAAGTTATGCATATGGAGATACTGCAGGTGATTTTTTAATGCTTAGTAGAGTTGGACATCCTTATGCAATAAATCCTACAAGAGAACTTATTAATAGAATTACTAGTACACAAGAGTTATTGGATAAAATTAAAATTATTGTTGAAAGAAAAGATGTTATTTATAGAATTGATCCTCATGATATAGATTTAATATAAGAAAAATATAATTTCTAATTATATGATTATATATTCACATATTTACATATGAAATTTATCAAAATACATAAAGACAAGGACTAATTCTTGTCTTTTAATTTTATGCTTAAAACAACTTGAAAACGTTTTCAATTAAAGATACAATTAAGACAATATATAGAGGGGAGTATATATTCTAGTTAAAAGAAGGAGGAGGATTATTAAATGGTATTATTTTTAATAGGTATTGGAATACTTGTTATTGGCGGTTGGGCTTATGGTTCATACGTTGAAAAAGTTTTTGGGCCTGATGATAGAGAAACTCCTGCAGTTGCTTTAGCAGATGGTGTAGACTATGTAGAAATGCCAGCTTGGAAAAACATGCTTATAGAGCTTCTTAACATCGCTGGTACTGGTCCGGTTCTTGGACCTATTCAAGGTATATTGTTTGGACCTATAGCGTTTATTACAATTCCGCTTGGCTGTGTTCTTGCAGGATCACTACATGACTATTTTGTAGGTATGATATCTATGAGAAATGGTGGAGCACAAATTCCTAATTTAATTAATAAATATTTAGGTGGTGGTGTTCAAAAGTTTTATAACGTAATTATTACAATCTTATTATTACTTACTGGTGTTGTTTTTGTTTATACTCCTGGTGATTTAATAGTAAGAGATATTATGGGGTTAGATGTATCTTCATCAGCAGTTTGGGTAGTATATGGAATTATTTTCTTATATTATTTAGCAGCAACTTTATTCCCTATTGATGCAATTATAGGAAGAATTTATCCTATATTTGGTGCATTTTTAATTGTTAGTGCTGTTGGAATATTTATTGGTATTATTGCAAGTGGCGGAGCAGGACTTCATGCATTTACAGAAGGTGCTAAATTTGGATTGTTTGATGCTCATCCAACAGGACAAATATTTATACCAGCATTCTTTATAACAGTTGCTTGTGGTATTATGTCAGGATTCCATGGTTCTCAAGCTACACTTATTTCAAGAACTGTAGGAAACGAAAAAGAAGGAAAGCAAACTTTCTATTACATGATGCTTGTTGAAGGTTTTATCGCAATGTGCTGGGCAGGTGGAGGAATGGCATTATATAACTTGCTAGCTCAAACTCAAGGTGCAGAAGCATTTGCAATTGGAGCAACTCCAATGGTTGGAATTATTTCAAGACATTTTATGGGGAACATTGGTGGATTACTTGCTATAATTGGTGTTATTGTACTTCCTATTACTTCAGGAGATACAGCTTTCCGTGCGATGAGACTTATCTTTGCTGAAACATTCAAAATTGATCAAGCAGACCCTAAGAAAAGAATTGGACTTTCTTTAGTTATATTTGTTCCAGCATTATTAATTTTATTCTTTGCTAAAACTAATGCAGGTGGATTTAACTTATTATGGAGATACTTTGGATTTACTAATCAGTTTGTAGCAGTATTTGCATTAGCATTTATTACTGTATATCTAAAGGTAAATGGTAGAAATTACTGGATTTCATTTATTCCTGGTATATTCTATACATTTATAGTTATGAGCTTTATTGCTCATGCGCCAATTGGACTTAACATTGAAGTTCTATTAGGTTTACAAGTTGAAGGTGGACCACAAGTATATACTGTAAGCTATATTATTGGTGTAGTATGTGCAGCATTATATTATTTCTTTGTAATGAAAATTGCAGATAGTAGAAAAGAAATTATCCTAGCAGAAGATGCTAAATAATATTTTTAAGATTTAGATTATAAAGTATTAAATAAACAATTAAACAAAGTGGCGTTTACTATAAGTGATTGTCACTTTGTTTTTAATTGAATAAAAAAATATATACTATGTAAATTTATATTTCTTTAGGTGTTGTAATAAAAATATTAATGATATTCATATTGTATATATAAAGAAACAATATGATTTAATTGTTTTACATAAAAGATATTCTAAATATTAATTATTCGATATTTGAATAGGCAATATAAAAAAAATAAAAAATGAATCTATATAATGTATAGATTCACTCTTTAAGTTAAATATAAATCTTAATAACACTCTATTAATTGTCAATTTCTCCATAACTACTACTTGCATAATTGTAATATTTTATATACAAATAAAAGAAGATTGATATCATTTTTATACATAAATGTTAACTTATATATTTAAATGTTATTTACAAGCTAACAAAATATTGTAAATATCATCATTAGTAAGTGGAACATAAGCATTTTTCATACTTCCATGTTTATATGCCATATCTGCCATTAATCTTAATTTGCTATCATCTATTCCAACTTCACTTAATTTAGATGGAAGTCCAATAGACTTAAAGAAATCTGCAGTTGCTTCTATACCTTTTGTAGCTTGTTTATATTTATCTTTATCTTCAATATTAAATACATTTTTTGCATACATTGCAAATTTATCTACTGTATCATCATTTAAAACATATTTCATCCAAGGTACTGTAATTATTGCAAGACCTACACCATGAGTTATATCGTAATATGCACTTAATTCATGCTCAATAGGATGACATGTCCATGATCCAGATTTTCCTACTGCAGTTAAACCATTATGTGCTAATGAGCTTGCCCACATTATATTACTTCTTGCATTATAGTTATTAGGCTCTTTTAATGCTATAGGTGTATATTTAATTAGTGTTTTTAATAAACCCTCTGATATTCTATCAGGTACATCAGTGTTCTTATCTTTTTGGAAATAGTTTTCTAATATATGTGACATTATATCTGCGGTACCTGATGCAGTTTGAATGGCTGGAACACTATAGGTATATGTTGGGTCTAATATTGATACTTTTGGAATCATAGCATCAGCTCTTGTTCCTTTTTTAATATTTAAATCCATATTTGATATTACTGCAGTTTTATTCATTTCTGAAGAAGTTGCTGCTAGTGTTAGTATGGTTACTATTGGAAGAGCTTTTTTTATTAGATTAGAGTCTATTACTAAATCCCAAGGATCATTTTCATAATAGTATCCTGCCGCAATAACTTTTGAACAATCTATTACTGATCCTCCTCCAACTGCTAAAATAACATCTATATTATTTTCTCTACAAAGTTTAACTCCTTCTCTTACTGATTCAATTTTAGGATTTGGTTCAATATTACTTAATTCATAAATGTTATAATCTCTTAATAAATTTAATACATCATCATAAATACCACTTTTTTTGATACTACCTTTTCCGTATGTTAAAAGAATATTTATTCCAAATTTTTTTATTTCGTTTTCTAAATTATTAATCGCATCTTTACCAAATATAATTTTAGTAGGTGCATAATATGTAAAATTTTGCATAATCATCCTCCAAGTATATTTCTATAATATCATATAAAATTTATTGTATAATTATGTAGATGGAGTCAAATATGAAATATAAATTGTTTAGAGAAAAATATCCAAATTTTGTTTATCATGGATTTAATATATATGAAGATGATAATGAAATAAGGATTATATATGATTTTGAAATAGTTGGTTTAAGTTTTTTTAATCCTACTTGGACAATAAAAAAGAAAGATAAAAATACTTATTCTAAATATAAAAATTTTAAAGAAACTGTTTTTTCTTTAGGTATGGTTGAATTAGTAAGTTATTGGAAGATAACTTGTAGTCCAAATGTTTTGATTAAACCTTCATTTTTAGATGAATATCAAATAAATTGGTGGAAAAAACAATACTTCTATGGTTTAGGTGAATTTTTCTATATTAATAATATAAAAGCTGATATAGATAGTTTTATGGAAATTGAAACTAGTGATATTAAAATTGATGGTGAAGAAAACAATAATATATATAAAGGAAATTTAATTCCTGTTGGAGGAGGAAAAGATTCCTTTGTAAGCTTAGAGATTTTAAAAGATTTATTTGATGAAAATGATGCTTATGTAATAAATAATGTAATATCAGCTATTAATGCAAGTTATAGTGCTGGATATAAAGATAAATTAATTAATGTAAAAAGGACTTTAGATCAAAGAATGTTAGATTTAAATGCACAAGGATTTTTAAATGGACACACTCCTTTTAGTGCTATTGTAGCTTTTTCTTCCATTCTAGTTTCTATTATTTATCAGAAAAAATATGTTTGTTTATCTAATGAAGCTAGTGCTAATGAATCTACTATTTTAGATGAAGAAGTTAATCATCAATATTCAAAAAGCTATGAATTTGAAGTTGATTTTAATGAATATGTATCTAAATATATTACAAAAGAAATTAAGTATTTTTCTTTACTTAGACCTTTAAGTGAATTAATTATTACTCATATATTTTCTCAGCTAAAAAAATACCATAATGTTTTTAGAAGCTGTAATGTTGGTAGCAAAAAAGGTGTTTGGTGTAATAAATGTGCTAAGTGTTTGTTTGTATATGTAATGTTATCTGCATATATGAGTGATGAGAAATTAATTTCTATATTTGGTACTAATATGTTAGAAGATGAAGAAATGTATGAAACACTTAAAGAATTAAGCGGTATTAAAGACAATAAACCATTTGAATGTGTTGGCACTAGAGATGAAGTTGTAGTAGCTATTACTAAAGCAATAAAACTTAGAGGTGATAAATTACCACTGCTTTATAAAAAATACTTATCAGAAGATAATGCTAAATTAAATGATTATGATATTTATCAATATTTTAATGATGAACATCTAGTTCCAAAATATCATTTAGATATTTTAAAGGAAAAGATTGGGGGTTTTAAAAATGTTAAATAAGTTGGTAAATGAATTTAGAGATAAAAAAGTTTTAATTTGGGGATTAGGTATGGAAGGAAATTCTACATATACATTTATTAAAAATTGTTTGCCTGATCAAAAATTATATGTTTGTGATACTAAAATAGTAAATACAAGTGTTTTTAAAGATGACATTATTGTTGATGAAAAGACTTTAGATACAACTGAGTATGATATTGTAATGAAAGCTCCAGGAATAAAAGGAGATAATTTAAAAGGTAATATTTCAGGACAAGCACCTTTATTTTTAAAGTATTTTGGTAAAAATGTTATTGGTATTACTGGAACTAAAGGAAAAAGTACTACAACTACATTAATTTACGAGGTTTTAAAAACTAAGTTTTCTAGTATTTATATGGTTGGAAATATGGGACTTCCTTGTTTTGACGTTATTAAACATATGAAAAAGGATAGTGTTATTGTTTTTGAGCTTTCATGTCATCAATTACAATTTACTAAGTATTCACCATATGTAGGGGTATTGTTAAATTTATATGAGGAACATTTAGATCATTATGATAGTTATGAAAATTATAAAACAGCTAAAAAACAAATATATTTACACCAATCTTATAGTGATGAGGCAATTATTAATTATGATTTAAAAGATGAAATAGAAGATAGAGAAAATATAACATGGATAAATAAAGATATATATGCAAAGGGTAAAACTCTTATTAATCCATATGATAGTGTTGAACTAGAAAGTACTAATTTAATTGGTAGTCATAATATGAGTAATCTTTCAGTGGTTTATTACATAACTCATGTTTTATACGGTGTTACTAATAAAGATTTTATAGAAGTTATAAAGAATTTTAATCCATTACCTCATAGATTAGAAATAGTAGGGGATTTTAATGGAATTACTTATGTAAATGATTCTATTTCTACTATTGGTCAATCTACTATACAAGCTATAAAAGGACTAAAAAATGTTAATACTGTTTTAATAGGTGGTTATGAAAGAAATATTGATTATACTGATTTAATTGAATTTTTAAAGACTTCTAATATTGAAAATATTATTTTAATGTATGATACAGGCAAAAGAATATTTAGAGAATTAATAGATATAAACTCAACAGTTTATTACGAAAAAAATTTATATGATGCAATGAAACTTGCAAAAAGAGTAACTAAAAGAGATACAACTTGTTTACTTTCTCCAGCAGCAGCTAGTTATAATGATTTTAAGAATTTTGAAGAAAGAGGAAATGAGTTTAAAAGGTTGGCAAGGATAATTTAATGAATAATTATAATATTATAAATATTTTAAAAGAAGATGTATTTGATAATGGTTTAAATCCTTTGTTAAATATAGCTATTTTAAGTAATGAGTTAAATAATAAACAAATTAAAGAATTATTAAAAACAGATTTATATTTATCATACAGTGAGGATAAATGTGTTTTAAATGCGGTTGATAGAATAAAACTTGCAAAGGAAAATAATGAAAAAATATTTATTGCAGGAGATTATGATGCTGATGGAATATGTGGCACAAGTATTATGAAAGATGCATTAGATATTTATGGAGTTGAATGTGGCTTTTATATTCCTGATAGATTTAATGAAGGATATGGTTTAAATGAGAATAGGGTATATCAAGCATATGAAAAGGGATATTCTTTAATTGTTACTGTAGATAATGGTGTTAGTGCATATGATGCAATAAATTTAGCTAAATCTTTAGGGATGGATGTTATAGTAACTGACCATCATGTAATTGATGGTGAAACTAATGCTGATGTTGTTGTTCATCCTGATTATATGGATGAAAAATTTAATGGTTTATGTGGTGCTGGAGTTGCTTTGCAAATTTCTAGAGTATTAATTGGTAATAATGATTATCATACTGCTCTATCATGTATTGCAACAATTGGAGATATGGTTCCTTTATGGAATGAGAATAGAAACATTGTAAAACATGGTTTACGCATTATTAATGAACATAAATATAAAGAAATAGATATGTTACTTGATGATATTAAAGAGGTTAATGAAACTGATATTGCATTTAAGATTGTACCTAAATTAAATGCAATGGGAAGACTTCCAGAAGAAGGAAATCCTAATAATATTGTTAGATATTATTTTTTAGGTGATAATATTTCAAATAAAATTTTTATGAAAAACAATATAAATAATACAAATAAAAAAAGACAAGATAAAAGTAATAAAATGTTTAATCATGCGATTAACTTAATAGAAGACAAGCCCTTCATAGTTATTAAAGATAAGTTTTTTAATGAAGGCATTGTTGGTTTAGTTGCTGGTAAATTATCTAATCAACACAATAAACCATCAATAGTTTTTACTGAAAAAGAAGGTGTGTTAAAAGGTAGTGGAAGAAGTATTAAAGGATTTGATTTACAAGATTTTTTAAATAATATTTTTGATAAATATCTTAGTTTTGGGGGACATAGTCAAGCTGTTGGTTTATCAATAAATGTTGATGATTATGATGAGTTTATTAATACAATATATGAAGAATATAATCAAATTGAGATTGAAGAAGTTAAAGAAACTGCATATTTAATTGATGAAAATAAAATTAGTGTTGATAATGTTGAAAAGCTTTATTATTTAAGTCCTTATGGACAAGGATTTAAAATGCCTGAGTTTGCGGTTGAAAACTTTAATGTTAAAAGTTTTAGCGTATTAAAAGGTTTATATCCAAAATATATATTGGATAATTTTGAAGCTATTTCATTTAGTAATAATAAAATAATTGATAAACCTAAAATGTTAATTGGTAATTTATCAATTAATACTTTTAGAAATATTTCTAAAGTTTCTATGATTATTAAAGATATAGAATAATTAAAGCTAATATTGTATAATATTTATATTGTTTAGGAGGCGAATATGGACTTAAAAAAATATATTGCAAGTATACAAGATTTTCCTCAAGAAGGAGTTTTATTTAGAGATATTACACCTTTAATGGCTGATGGAAAAGCTTTTAGGTATGCGACAATTTTAATAGAAGAATTTGCTAGGGAAAAAAATGTTGATGTTATAGTAGGACCTGAAAGTAGAGGATTTATATTTGGCTGTCCTGTAGCATGTAGTCTTAATGTAGGATTTATTCCTGTTAGAAAACCAGGGAAACTTCCTAGAGAGACTATTAGTTGTAAATATGACTTAGAATATGGTACTAATGAATTACATATGCATGCAGATTCTATTAAACCAAATCAAAGAGTAATGATAGTTGATGATTTACTAGCGACTGGTGGAACTGTAAAAGCAACAATTAATCTTGTTGAAAAAATGGGTGGAATAGTTGTTGGTTGTGCGTTTCTGATTGAACTTTCAGAATTAAATGGTAGAGAAGTACTAGAAGGATACGATATTAAATCAATAATTACTTATTAAACCGAAGAATGACTTCGGTTTTTATGAAAAGGAGGTGTACAAAATGGCTGTATATTTAAAAATTGGAGCACAAGATGTCTTAGATGAAGCAAAAAAATATTTGAAAAAACCTGAAAATATAAATCTTATTAAAAAAGCTTTGAATTACGCAAATGAGCATCATGGCGGTCAATTTAGAAGAAGCGGAGAACCATTTATTGTACATCTTTGGAATGTTGGTTATATTTTAGCAACGTTAAGAGTTGGTCCTAAAACAATTGCGGCTGGGTTATTACATGATGTTATTGAAGATTGTGGTGTATCTAAGGAACAATTAACCTTAGATTTTGATAGTGAAATTGCTGAACTTGTTGAAAGTGTTACTAAGATAGGTAATTTACAGTTTAAAGATCCTAAAGAGTATCAAGCCGCAAATCATAGAAAAATTTTTATAGCTATGGCTAAGGATGTTAGAGTTATCATAATTAAGTTAGTAGATAGATTACATAATATGAGAACTTTACAGTTTATGGCTGAAGATAAACAAAAGATTATTGCAAGTGAAACACTTGATGTTTATGCACCAATAGCTCATAGATTAGGTATTAGTGAAATAAAAAATGAACTTGAAGACTTGAGTTTTTTATATTTAAATCCTATTGATTATCGTCGAATCGCTCAATTAGTTGAAGCAAAAAAGAGCGAAAGAGATGCAATGGTTAAGAATATGATTGAAAACATCAGTGTTATTCTAAGTGAAAACAATCTTAAATTTAGAATATTTGGAAGAAGTAAACATCTTTATAGTATTTATAGAAAGATGATTCAACAAAATAAGAGATTTGATGAGATTTTAGATTTGCTTGCACTTAGAGTAGTTACTGAAACTGAATTAAATTGTTATGAAATTTTAGGTTATATTCATGCGGAGTATACTCCAATTCCAGGAAGATTAAAGGATTATATTGCAATGCCTAAAGTTAATATGTATCAATCATTACATACAACAATAGTTGGTGATCAAGGAAGTATTTTTGAGATACAAATTAGAACTGAAGAAATGGATAGGGTTGCTGAAAGAGGTATTGCGGCTCATTGGCATTATAAAGAAGGATCTAAATATGACCCTAATAAAGAACAAAAGGAAATAGAAGAAAGACTTAGTTGGTTTAAGGATTTTACTACTTATACAGGAGAAAGTGAAAATCAAAACCCAACTGATTATATGGAAACTCTTACTAGAGATATCTTTGAAGCAAATGTTTATGTTATGACACCAAAAGGTAAGGTTATTGATTTGCCTAATGGTTCTACACCAATTGATTTTGCATATAGAATACATACTGATGTAGGACATTCTGCAGTTGGTTCAATTGTAAATGATGCTTTAGTTCCTTTAAATACAGTGCTTAAAACAGGTGATGTTGTACAAATTAAAACCACAAAACAAATAACAGGACCTAGTGAAGATTGGTTAAAATTTGTTAAAACAAATCAAGCAAAAAATAAAATTAAAAACTTTTTAGCAAAGAAAGAAACTGAAAAAAGGCAAGAAAAAGTTGAAGTTGGAGAAAAGATGCTTGCTGATGAACTTAAGAAGCGTGGTTTTGATGTAAAAGAATATTTTGATAAGAAGAAATTAGAACAAATATATAATCAATTTCAAGTAGATAACTATACTGATTTAATGTATGGAATTGCGGTTAAATCAATAAATCAAACTAATGTAGTTGAAAAGCTTACTAATCAAAAAAGACCTATTATGGATTCTGAATTTATTAGTAAGATAGTAAATAAAGATCGAAGAAAAAAACAGACAACATCTAATGTAGGCCTAAAGGTAGAAGGTATTGATTCAATGATGATGTCTTTAGCTCAATGTTGTTTACCTGTTTATGGAGATGAAATTATAGGTTATATTTCAAAAGGTAAGGGTGTTAAGGTTCATAGAACTAATTGTCCTAATATTCAAAATATGAAAAAAAGATTAATTGATGTTGAGTGGGATGAAACTGTTAAGGATATTAAATATGATGCCTATGTAATAGTTATTTCTAGAGATAGAAACTTCTTACTTACAGATATAGTTACTGTAGTATCTCAATTTAAAGGAAGCATAAAAGAAATAAATTCTGTAGTTAATCAAGAAGAGTTAAGTACTACAACTAAAATGACTATTCAAGTTGGAGATAATGAACATTTAAAGTTGATTTGTGCCAATCTAAGAAAAGTTGATAGTGTTATTAGTGTTGAAAGAATGTTTATTTAGCTTTATAATTGATGTAAATTCTATGAAAAAGAAGCTTATTAATATATTATTTTAGAGAGCTAGTGTGTGGTGAAAATTAGCATAATGATTTATAAGTTGACACTTTGGAGAAGTTATTTTGAATTAGTAGAAATAATCGTGTACTGCGTTAAAGTATTGAGTGCATCGTTTGATGAATTAAGGTGGTATCGCGCTAAGGCGTCCTTATAGGACGTTTTTATTTGTAATAGGGAGGTAAAAAATGAGTTATCAAGCACCTAGAGGAACACAAGATATTTATGGTGAAGATGTTTTAAATTGGCGAAGTGTAGAAGAAAAAATATATAAATTGTGTAATTTATATGGATATGAAGAGATTAGAACACCTATTTTCGAAGATACAAAAGTATTTAAAAGAGAAAATGATAGTTCTGACATGGTTAATAAAGAAATGTACACTTTTACAATGGGAAGAGATAGTTTTACTTTAAGACCTGAAGGTACTGCAGGAGTTATAAGATCTTTTGTACAAAACAAATTTTATGGTTCTTTAGAAATGCCTGCTAAATTATTTTATATGGGTCCTATGTTTAGACACGAAAGGCCTCAAAAGGGAAGATTTAGACAATTCCATCAATTTGGGATTGAAAATATAGGTATTAAAAATCCTTTAGCTGATGCTGAGGTTATTGCTTTAGGTTATAACCTATTAAAGCAAGTTGGTATTAAACAGTTATCTGTATTAATTAATACACTTGGTGATGAAGAGTCTAGAAATAAATATAAGGATGATTTGAGAAAACATTTTGAAAAAGGAATAGATGAATTATGTCCTGATTGTAAAAGGAGATTAGAACAAAATCCTTTAAGAATACTTGACTGTAAGGTAGATTTTGATAAGGAAGTTGTTAAGAGTGCACCTTTAATTGATGATAGTTTAAATAAGGAAAGTAAAGATTATTTTGATAAAGTTTTAAAAGCTTTAGAAAGTTTAAATATTCCTTATGTAATAGAAAATAGACTTGTAAGAGGACTTGATTATTATACTGATACAGTATTTGAAGTTGTTTCAACTCATCCTGAATCAGGATCTCAATCTACTGTATTTGGTGGAGGAAGATATGACAACCTTGTAAGTTATTTCAAAGGACCTGAATTATCTGGAGTTGGTTTTGCGGTTGGTTTAGAAAGATTATTACTATTTGCACAACTTGAAGGTATTAAATTGCATAAAGAAAATGAGCTAGATGTTTATGTAATTAGTTTAGGCGATGTAAAAGATAAACCTTTAAAAATTGGACAGATATGTAGAGATGCAGGTTATAGTTGTGAGGTGAATATGGTTGAAAGATCCATAAAATCACAGTTTAAATCAGTTGATAGAAGAAACTCTAAAGTTGTAATTATTATTGGAGAAGATGAAGTAAATAATAATGTTGTAAATATAAAAGATATAAAAACGCAAAATCAAGTTACAGTTAATGATGTTGATATAATAAAACAATTAGAAGAATTTATAGGGAGAAGATAAAAATGAAAAGAACATGTACTAATGGAAGTCTAAGAATAGAAGATGTTGGAAAAGAAGTTACTTTAGTTGGATGGGTTAGTAAAAGAAGAAATTTTGGCTCTTTAGTTTTTATTGATTTAAGAGATTATACAGGTATTACTCAACTTATTTTTGATGAGTCAATGGAAGATAAAGTAAAAGATGTTAGAAATGAATATGTTTTAGAAGTAAAAGGAAAAGTATTTGAAAGACAAGATAAAAACCCTAAATTAAAAACTGGGGATATTGAAATTAGATGTACTGATGTAAAAATAATAAATAAATCTAAAACAACACCAATGTTAATTCAAGATAAAACAGATGCTTTAGAAGATACTAGACTTAAATATAGATATTTAGATTTAAGAAGAAATGTTCTTCAAGAAAATTTAAGATTAAGACATGAAGTATGTTTAATTACAAGAAACCATTTATCAAAACAAGGTTTTATAGAAGTTGAAACACCTATTTTATGTAAATCTACACCAGAAGGGGCTAGGGATTATTTAGTGCCTAGTAGAATATATAAAGGACATTTTTATGCTTTACCTCAATCTCCACAAATATATAAGCAACTATTAATGATTGGTGGAGTAGACAAATATTTTCAAATTGCTAGATGTTTTAGAGATGAGGATTTAAGAGCGGATAGACAACCTGAATTCACTCAAATAGACCTTGAAATGTCTTTTGTAGAGGAAGAAGATGTTTGGAATGTAGTTGAATCTTTAATGTTTAAAATATTTAAAGAAATTAAAAATATTGACTTAAAACCTTTTAGAAGAATGACATTTGATGAGTGTATTAGAAGATATGGTACAGATAAACCAGATTTAAGATTTTCTATGGAATTAAATAATATAACGGAAGTATTTAAAGATACAGAATTTGTGATTTTTAAAAATGTTTATGAATCAAATGGAAAGATTAATTGTTTAATAGTTAAAGATAAAGCAAATAATTATTCTAGAAAAAACCTAGATAAATTACAAGATTTTGTGAAAGTGTATGGTGCAAAAGCATTGTCATATTTAAAAGTAGATAATGATGTAATAACTGGTAGTATTGCAAAGGTTATTAGTGACAAAGAAAAAGAAGATTTAAGAAAATTATTAAATCTTGAAAATAATGATTTAGTTTTAATAGTAGCTGCTGAAGATGATGTATCTAATATTGCATTAGGCGCTTTAAGAAACAAGCTTGGTAAAGAATTAGGATTAATTGATAAAAATAAATTTGAATTTTTATGGGTAACTGATTTTCCAATGTTTGAATATTCTAAAGAAGAAGATAGATATGTGGCAGCGCATCATCCATTTACATCTATTAAAGAAGAATATGTTGATAAATTATTTACTGATCCAACTAGTGTTTATTCTAGAGCTTATGATTTAGTTTTAAATGGCTATGAATTACTAAGTGGATCTATAAGAATACATGAACAAGAATTACAAGCAAAAGTATTTAAAGCTTTAGGAATTAGTGATGAAGATGCTAAGAAAAGATTTGGATTTTTCTTAGAGGCATTTAATTATGGTACACCTCCTCATGGTGGAGTAGGAATTGGACTTGAAAGATTAATCATGATTCTTGCGGGAACAGAAAATATTAGAGATGTTGTTGCATTCCCTAAAACATCAAATGCTGCTGATCTTATGAGTGAAGCGCCAGATGTTGTTGATGAAAGTCAACTTAATGAATTAGGCATTAAACTTAAATAAATATTAATTGATATGGTATAATAAAATCACCAAAAGGGATCAATATATTTCCTACACTTTGATATACGGGAAGAAGTAGTTATGTTTTTGTGTTGAACACCTGATTTTATTAGGAATCCTGATAAGATATACACGAATCCCACCTAGACATACTAGGGACATATCAACCCTTTTGGCTTTTTTTCTTGTAATGAAGTATAAAAAAAGATAGAATAATTAATTAGATAGGTGGTGTAGTATGACTCAATTTTGGTCTTCAGTATTATATTTTGTATTAGGTATAGTAGTAGGTGGAGGATTAGGTTTTTATTTCACTAAGAAATATATGGAAAAACAATTGAAGGAAAATCCTCCAATCAATGAAAAAATGATTAGAGCTATGTTTTTACAAATGGGTAGAAAACCATCAGAAGCTCAAATTAGACAAATTATGAAATCTATGGGGCTATAACCTTTATAAATGGTATCTAGAATTAAAAAAAGTTTTGTTTTTTTAGTGTTTATTGCTTTATTGATAATTGGATTTATTGGTGGAAATTTATTTTTTCAAGGTCAAGAAAGATATGAAGAAGCAATAGCTGAAAAACCAATAGAAGAAGCGGTAAATGAAATAATTAGTAAGGAATATTTCGTATCTTACGAAGAAATCGATAAAGACTTTCTTAATGCTTTAGTATCTATAGAAGATCATAGGTTTTTTGAAAGAAAAGGTATCGATTTTTATTCTATTGGTAGAGCTTTTGTGTCTAATTTAATTTCTGGTAAAGTTTCTCAAGGTGGAAGTACAATAACTCAACAACTTGCAAAAAACATTTATTTTTCTCATAGTAAATCTATTACTAGAAAATTTGCGGAGATATTTTTTGTATATGAATTTGAAGAATTATATAGTAAAGAAGAAATCTTAGCTATGTATGCTAATATTATTTATTATGGTGATGGTTATACAGGAATAAGAGCTGCTAGTAAGGGATATTTTAATAAGGAACCAAATGATTTAAGTCTTTATGAGGCAAGTATACTTGCAGGACTTCCACAGGCTCCTTCAATTTATCAATTAAGTAAGGGTTATAATGAAATTAACAAAAGGCAAAAAGCTGTTTTAGAATCAATGGTTAAAAACAAATATATTACAAAAGATGAAATGGAAGAAACATTAAAATTACAGCCAAAATAGTAATATTGTTGATAGAATAAATATATGAAGAAATTTATATATTTATTTTTTATTTTAATAAGTGTTTTTGCATATATTTTTTTAAATAAAGAAGAAACAATTATTTTAAAAGAATCTATATATAAGGAAAGAGAAGTAATAAAAGAAAAGGAATTAACTGTTTTTAATGAGAGAAAAAGCATTAATGAAGATTATATTGGAGAAATTATAATTGAGGATTTAATTAGTGAATATGTAGTTCAAACAGTTGATAATGAATTTTATTTAAAACATGATTTTTATAAAAATGAGTTTTCTCAAGGAAGTGTTTTTTTAGATTATAGAAATAGCTTAGATGATCAAAATCTAATAATATATGGTCATTATGTATATAAGGATGAAACTGCAAAGTTTTCGTTGTTACATTTATTAAAAGAAGAAGAAAATTATGAAAAATATAAGAATATAAAATTGGATTTAGGTTATGAAGTTAGAGAGTATGTTGTTAGTAAGGTGTACTATTATGTTATGGATAGTGATAAATTAATATATTTTCTTACAAATTATTCTGATGAAGATTTAAGTAGTTATATAAGTAGTGTTGATGAAGTTAAATTTTATGATACTGGTGTTGAAATAGGTACTGGTGATAAATTTCTTACACTTCAAACATGTGTAAGAAACAAAAATGATTTAAGATTAATAATATTAGCAAAGGAGATAGGAAAATGAAGGAACTTGTAGATAAAAAAGGATTATCTAGATCTCTTGCAAGAATTGCACATGAGATAATTGAGAAAAATAAAGGTGTAAAAGATGTTGTTTTAATAGGTATTAAAACAAGAGGAGTTTATCTTGCAAAAAGATTATGTAGTTTCATAGAAGAATTTGAAGGTGTTAAGGTACCTTGCACTGGCATTGATATTTCATATTGGAGAGATGATATTAAACGTGAAATAGTTGATATACCTAAATTGGATATTGATGTTGAAGATAAAATAGTTGTACTTGTTGATGATGTATTAAATACAGGTAGGACTGTTAGAGCAGCAATGGAAGGAATATTAGATAGTGGAAGAGCTAAAGAAATACATTTGGCAGTTCTTGTAGATAGGGGACACAGACAACTTCCTATTAGACCTGATCATGTAGGCAAAAACATACCTACTTCTACTAGTGAAAACATTATTGTAAAACTTGAAGAATGTGATGATGGTGAAGGAGTTTATATAAAATAGTGAAAGTATTATCCACAAAAATATTAAGTTTTTATAAATGGCAATCAATGATTGATGAAAATCAAATTATAGGAGAGATTCCTAGTAATAAGAAAATTTATAAAAGAACATTTGATATAGCATGGCCTAGTGCTTTAGAAAGTATATCTATGTCTTTAATTGGTGCTATAGATATGATGATGGTTGGAAATTTAGGGGCTAAAGCAATTGCTTCTGTAGGAATAAGTACTCAGCCTAAATTTATTATTATGGCACCTATTATGGCTTTAAATATTGCGGTTACTGTTCTTGTTTCAAGACGAAAAGGAGAAGGTAATAGAAAAGCAGCTAATGAATATTTATTAACTGCATGGTTTATTAGTGGTGTTTTATCAATATTGCTTTCAGTATTGGGAATAATATTTGCAAGAGACTTATTAACTTTTGCAGGGGCAAGATTTGATTATATTGATACAGCTATGGATTATTTTAGAATAATAATGGTTGGAAATATATTTTATTGTATGGCTTTAACTATTAGTTCAGCGCAAAGAGGAGTTGGTTTAACAAAGATATCACTAAGAATTAATTTAGCCGCAAATTTAGTTAACTTAGTGATGAATGCAATGTTAATAAATGGATTATTGTTTTTTCCAAGATTAGAAATAAAAGGAGCAGCTATAGCAACTGCTATAGGTAATTTTGTGGCATTTGTTATTGCTTTGAAGTCAATTAGTAATTCAGATGAATATTTAGCTTTTGATTATGGTGGTAAAATTATAGATTTTAAAGCAATGAAAGATATATTTAATATTGCTTCAACATCAATAGTTGAACAAGTGTTTTTAAGAATTGGATTTTTTATGTATGCAAAAAGTGTTGCTGGTTTAGGTACAGTAGCATTTGCGGCTCATCAAGTTACTATGAATGTAATGCATATTTCTTTTTCTATAGGAGATGGATTATCTGTGGCTACTAGTTCTTTAGTAGGTCAAAGTTTAGGATCTAAAAGAGGGGATATGGCTATTATTCATGGAATAGTTAGTCAAAGAATTGGGTTTACAATTGCAATAACTGTTTCAATATTAATTACTGTATTTAAAGTTCCAATACTTCATTTATTTACTAATGATTTAGAAGTTATTAAAACTGCTTTTATACCAATGGGTATTTTAGCAATTTGTATTTTATTTCAAATTCCACAGGTTATCACAATTGGTTCTTTAAGAGGAGCTGGAGATGTAAAGTTTGTAGCAGTATTAATGTTTATTAGTGTTACTACTTTAAGACCATTTTTAGCTTATTTACTTAGTTATCCTATGGGACTAGGTTTAACAGGTGCTTGGCTTTCTGTTTTATTTGATCAATTTACTAGAAGTTATATAAGTACTAATAGATTTAAAAAAGCTGAGTGGATTAAAATTAAAATTTAATGTTTTTAAAACAATGTAGAAAAAACGCTTACATTGTACTATAATGATAAGAGAAATCAACAGGAGGAATATATGAGTAAAACTAAGAAAGTTTATCAATCAATGGATGGAAATACCGCAACGGCTCATGCATCATATGCATTTACTGAAGTAGCGGCTATTTATCCTATCACCCCAAGTTCACCAATGGCTGAAGTTGTTGACGAATGGGCTTCTGCAGGACGTAAAAACGTTTTCGATTCGATTGTAAAAGTAATCGAAATGCAATCAGAAGGTGGAGCAGCAGGGGCAGTTCATGGTGCACTTCAAGGAGGTACTTTAGCTACAACATTTACGGCTTCACAAGGATTATTATTAATGATTCCAAATCTATACAAATGGCAAGGTGAATTATTACCGGGAGTAGTTCATGTAGCAGCTCGTGCACTTGCAACTCGTGCATTAAATATCTTTGGAGATCACCAAGACGTTTATGCAGCAAGACAAACAGGTGTTCCAATGATTTGTTCACATTCTGTTCAAGAATGTATGGATTTAGCTGGCGTTGCTCACTTATCAGCAATAAAAGCCAGTGTTCCATTTATTCATTTCTTTGATGGTTTTAGAACATCTCATGAAGTTCAAAAGATTGAAGTTATGGATCATGAATACTTAAAGAGTCTAATTGACGAAGAAAAATTAGCAGAATTTAAAGCGAGAGCTTTAAACCCACACACAAACCCAGTTACTCGTGGTGGCGCTGAAAATGATGACGTTTATTTCCAAGGACGTGAGTCTCAAAATAAACATTATGAAGCAGTAGTTGGTGTTGTTGAAGAATATATGAAGAAAATCAGCGATCACACAGGGCGTAAATATGCTCCATTTACATATTATGGTGCTGCAGATGCTGAAAGAATCATTATTGCAATGGGTTCTGTAACAGAAACTATTATTGAAACTGTAGATCAGTTAACTGAAGCTGGTGAAAAAGTAGGATTAATTAAAGTTCATTTATATCGTCCTTTCTCAGTAGAACATATAAAAGGAGTATTACCTGCATCAGTTAAGAAAATTGCAGTTCTTGATAGAACAAAAGAAACTGGTACTAGAGAACCATTATATCTAGATGTATTATATGCACTAAAAGACATTGAAGGTTTAACTATTACTGGTGGACGTTATGGATTAGGTTCTAAAGATACTAATGTAGCAGCAATTAATGGTGTATTTGAAGAATTAAAGAAAGATTCTCCAAAACCTGAATTTACAATTGGTATTAATGATGATTTAACTAATCTATCACTTGATCCAGTTCCGTTAAAGAAAAATGACAGCTATACATCATGCTTGTTCTATGGACTTGGTTCTGATGGTACTGTTTCAGCAAATAAGAATACTATTAAAATTATCGGTGATAATACTGATTTATATTCTCAAGCTTACTTTGCTTATGACTCAAAGAAAGCTGGAGGAGTTACACGTTCTCACTTACGTTTTGGAAAAGAACCAATTCGTTCAACATATTATATTGATCAAGCAGACTTTATTTCTTGCTCATTAGATTCATATGTATTTAAATATGACATGGTTAAGAACTTAGCCGAAGGAGGAACATTCTTATTAAATACTACATTTAAAGCTGAAGAACTTGCTGATCATTTACCAAATAGAATGCTTGCTGGTTTAGCAGAGAAAAAAGCAAAACTTTATATTATTGATGCTACTGATATAGCTGAAAAAATTGGAATGGGAAGAAGAACAAATACAATTCTTCAATCAGCATTCTTTGCATTAAATACACAAATCATGCCATATGATGAAGCTGTTGTTTTAATGAAGGATATGGCTAAGAAATCTTATGGTAGTAAAGGTGAAAAGGTTGTTGAATTAAACTACAAAGCTATCGATTCAGGTAAAGATGGATTAGTAGAAGTAGAAGTTCTTGCTGAATGGGCTGATTTACCATATCAAGCAGTAAGAGAAAAGACTGATGATGAATATTTTGAAGCTCAAGTTGTTACGATGAATGAACTTGAAGGATATGATTTACCAGTTAGTCATTTCACTGAATATGGACTATTAGATGGTTCTATGAGAAATAATGTTGCATTTATGGAAAAGAGAACTATTGCAACACAAGTTCCAGTATGGAATCCAGACAATTGTATCCAATGTGGTTTCTGTTCATTTGTTTGTCCTCATGCTACAATTAGACAATTCTTATTAACAGAAGAAGAAATTAAAGCTGCACCTATGGAATTCACAACAAAGAAAGCTATGGGTAAAGATGTTGGAGATTTACAATATAGAATTCAAGTTTCACCTGCAAACTGTGTAGGTTGTGGAGTGTGTGTTGAAGAGTGTCCAGGAATGCGTGGAAATAAAGCATTAGTTATGACTGACATTAATGTTGCACTAGAACAAGAGCCACTAGCTGATTATCTATATAAAGAAGTTGAATATAAGACTGATTACTTCTCAACAAGTACAGTTAAGGGTTCTCAATTCTTAATGCCTTACTTTGAAGTATCTGGAGCATGTCCAGGATGTGGAGAAACACCATATTACAAATTAGTATCTCAATTATTTGGTAGAGATATGCTTGTAGCTAACGCTACTGGATGTTCAAGTATTTATTGTGGTTCTACTCCATCAACACCATTTGTTACAGATAAAAATGGTGAAGGTGTTGCATGGGCTAACTCATTATTTGAAGATAATGCTGAATATGGATTTGGTATGGCAATAGCACAAAGCTATAAAGAATCTAGAATTCTAGATATTATGGAAAACACAATGAACGATGTTGAACCTGCATTAAAAGAAGCATTTGAAGCTTATATTGCAGCAGGAGATGATCGTGATAAACAACGTGCAGTAAAAGATGCAATTGTTAAGGGTGTTGATGCAAGTGCTAATGAAGCTGTTAAAGAATTAAAGAAATACGAAAGAGATTTAGTTGGTAAGTCTGTTTGGATCGTTGGTGGAGACGGATGGGCTTATGACATTGGATATGGTGGATTAGACCATGTATTAGCTAATAGCATGAATGTAAATGTATTAGTATTAGATACAGAAGTTTATTCAAATACTGGTGGTCAATCTTCTAAATCATCTCAAGCAGCATCAATCGCTAAATTTGCGGCTGGTGGTAAAGCAGAAGCTAAGAAAGATTTAGGACAAATTGCAATGGCTTATGGTCATGTATATGTTGCTTCAATTTCAATGGGTGCTGACAGAGGTCAAACTATTAAGGCACTTCAAGAAGCTGAAAGCTACAATGGTCCTTCACTAATTATTGCTTACTCTCCATGTGCAGAACATGGTATTAGAGGTGGATTAGCTAAGCATCAAAAAGTACAAAAAGCTGCTGTTGAATGTGGTTATACTACTCTATATCGTTTCGATCCTAGAAATGATAAACCACTAACTATTGACTCTAAAGAACCTAATTGGGATAAATTTAATGATTTCTTAATGAATGAAAATAGATATGCTCGTTTAGTTAGATTAAGGGGTCAAGATGAAGCAAGCGCAATGTATGCTAAGACATTAAAAGATGCTAAGAAGAGATACAATAGATTAGTTGCTCTTTCTAAAGAAGGTACTGAAGAATAAAAATATATAAGAGGTATGGTTAATTCCATACCTTTTTTATTTTGTTATACTATTTATATGGAAAAGATTATTGAAAAAATATTAGAAATTGATAAAGAAGTAGTACTTGTTTCTATTGATGGAAGATGTGCTTCTGGAAAAACAACTCTTGCAAGAAAGATTAGTCAAATAATTGATTGTAATGTTTTTCATATGGATGATTTCTTTTTACAAAAACATCAAAGAGAAAGACATACAATACCTGGAGAAAATGTTGATTATGAAAGATTTTTAGAAGAAGTATTAATTCCTTTAACATTAAAAAAAGATGTATATTATAGAGCTTTTGATTGTAAAGATATGAAAATAAAAGAAGGTTCATTAATTAAATTTAAAAAAATTAATATTATTGAAGGGGTTTACTCTAATAATATTAATTTGACTAATTATTATGATTATAAGATATTTTTAGATGTTAATAGTGATATCCAAATGGAAAGGATTATGAAAAGAAATACTAATCACAATGACTTTAAAAATAAATGGATACCATTAGAAGAAAAATATTTTAAAGAGTTTAATATTAAAAATAAATGTGATTTAATAATTGATACTAGTGATTCCTTCGTGTTTTAATAATATTTCTTTTTTATCTAAATCTCCAGCATAGCCAGTAAGAGTATTATTACTTCCAATTATTCTATGACAAGGAATAATAATAGGTATTGGATTTTTTGAAACTGCTTGTCCTATAGCTATGGAAGCTGTTTTTTTGTTGTATTTTATTTCATATAATTCTTTAATATCTTTATAAGTTTTAATAGTTCCATATTTTACATTTAATAATAATTTCCATACATTTTGTTGGTATTCAGTACCATAAGGATTTAATTTAATTTCTAATTTTATTTCTTTGTTGTTAAAATAATTATTTAAATAATTTGCAGTTATATTAGTTATTTTATTAGGGTTTTCTTTTGTGTATTTTATTTGGTTATCAAAAAGAATAGCATTTAAATAATTGTTATCAGCTAATATAGTTAAAGTACCTATTATTGAATTGTAAAACTGTATATATTTCATACAATTATTATATATTTGTTTATGTTTGAAATACAAAAGTTGTAGTAAAATTATTGTTGTGCTAGGAGGATTTACCTTGAAAGTATTATTATATTTTGAAAGTGAAGAATTAATTAAAACCTCTGGTATTGGAAGAGCTTTTAAACATCAAAAAATGGCTCTTTCTTTGGCAGGTGTACAATATACTACTGATTCATGGTCTGAAGATTATGACATACTACATATAAACACCTATGGTTTAAACAGTGACATGATGATTGCAAAGGCAAGAACTTTAAACAAAAAAATTATTTATCACGCACATTCTACAGAAGAAGATTTTAAAAATTCTTTTGTATTATCTAATCAAATAGCACCAATATTTAAAAAAAGAATTGTTTCTTTATATAGTAAAGCTGATGCAATTATCACTCCAACACCTTATTCGAAAAAACTATTAGAATCTTATAATATTAATTTACCAATATATTCAATTAGTAATGGTATTAATTTAGAAAGATTTAACTATGATGAAGAAAAAATAAAAGCTTATAGAAAATATTTTAGTTTAAGTGAAGATGATAAAATTATCTTATCAGTTGGACTATTTTTTGAAAGAAAAGGAATTTTAGATTTTTTTGAAGTCGCAAAAATGCTACCTGAATATAAGTTTATTTGGTTTGGTGATACACCTTTAATTAGTGTTCCAAAAAAGATTAGAGAAGCAGTTGAAAATGTTCCAAACAATGTATTACTTCCTGGATATGTAAAAGGGCCGATTATTGATGGAGCATATTTAGATGCTGAATGTTTCTTTTTTCCTTCATATGAAGAAACTGAAGGAATAGTAGTTTTAGAAGCTTTGGCAAGTAAACAACAGGTTTTAATAAGAGATATTGGAGTATTTGATCCTTGGCTAATTAATAAAGAAAATTGTTATAAAGGAAATAATAATTTAGAATTTGTAAATTTAATTAGAAAAATAGTTAATAAAGAAATTAAAGATACTAGAGAAGCAGGAAGAAAGGTAGCGGAAGATAGAAGTATTGAAGTAGTGGGGCAAGAGTTGAAAAAAGTTTATGAAGAAGTCTTAAGTTTCGGCAACTAGTTTGTTATATGTAATAATAGTATAATTATTGTATGAATTTGATTAAAAAGCTTTAAAAGTAAAGTTTTCAATTTTTTATAGTAATTGGTTTTTACTGTAATAATTTTATGGTTTATTTTAAATGATGCATTTAATTAATTATTAAATTTAATAAAATTAGCTAATATTTTTTGGATATTAATAATTGTTCTAATATCTATTTTAATTCAAAATGTAATATGCTTAATCTAAAATTACTTGCTAATTTATTTAATTCTCAATATAAATTAAGTCAAGGAATTCTCAATATGTTTATACCTATACTTAGAGTATATAGCGATACTGAGCTAATGTTTGTTATAATGTTTAAGGCACTGTTTAAATATGGTATTTGCAATTAATATCATGATTGTTTTGAAAATAGCAACATATTATTTAGTTATGTTACTTTAGAGAATCATATTTATGTAAAACAATATGGTACTATTTATGATTAAGAAGGTGATTAAATGAAAATAGGATTATTTACGGATACTTATCTTCCTGATATTAATGGTGTAGCAACAAGTATTAAAACTTTAGAAGATGAACTTGTAAAACTTGGTCATGAAGTTTATATAATAACCACAAAACCAGAATTTTCTAAATCAGAACTTAATGACAGAGTATTAAGATTACCTGGATTAGAACTTAAATTTTTGTATGGTTATGTTTTAGGAACTCCTTTTCAAATTAGTGCCTATAATATAATCAAGTCTTTAGAATTGGATATAATACATGCACATACTGAATTTAGTATTGGAATTTTTGCAAGAATATGTTCAAGACTTTTATCTATTCCTTTAATTAGTACATACCATACTACCTATGAGGATTATACACATTATGTTAATTTAATTAATTCGGATATTATTGATAATATGGCTAAAACTGTAGTTGCTAAACTTAGTAAGCTTTATGGTGATTCTAGTATCGAAGTTATTTCACCTAGTGAAAAAACTAAAGAAATGTTACTTAGATATGATATTAGAAGCGATATTCATGTAATACCTACTGGTTTAGATTTAAAAAGATTTAATGTAAATAATAGGGATATAAATAAGGTAAAAGAAATAAGAGATGAATATGGAATATTAGATGATGAATTATTTGTTATTTCATTAGGTAGAATTGCGGAAGAAAAAAGTATAGATATAATTATAGATGCTTTTAAGTATGTGAAAGAAGATAATATAAAAGCAAAATTATTAATTGTTGGTAGTGGTCCTGAAGAGGATAGTTTAAAAAAACAAGTTAAAGCTTTAAATTTAGAAGATTATGTAATATTTGCAGGAAAAAAACCTTCTGAGATTGTTCCTAGTTATTATTTAGCTTCTGATGTATTTGTATCAGCAAGTTTAACAGAAACTCAAGGGCTAACATTTATTGAAGCTTTAGCAAGTGGATTGCCTGTATTTGCAAGACCTGATGATGTATTAAATGAATTGGTTTTTGATGGAAAAACCGGATTTTATTTTAATACACCAAAAGAATTATCAGAAAAATTAAAAAAATATATTGAATTAAATGATGAAGAAAAAAATATTATTAAATATAATGCTGTTAATGTTGTTAAGCCTTTTAATAGCGAAGAGTTTGGTAAGAAAGTTTTAAATATTTATAAAATAGCAATTGCAAAATATAAAGAAATGTTTGTGATTGATGAAATTAGAGCTAAAGAAGATCATGTAAACATTATTGTAAAATCTCCTAATGGAGATGAACACAAATTAATTGTGACTAATGAGACTTATATAAATGAAGGCTTAAGAAAAGATCAAAAAATAAATCAAAACATTTTAGAAAAACTAAAAAAAGAAGAAATATTTGTTAAAGCTTATCAATCTTGTATAGGTAGGATTGCAAGAAGAGATAGAACTAGAAAAGAAATATATGATTGGATTAATAATAATTTCGATATTGAAATTAAAGATGTAAATGATATTATAAAAAAGCTTGAGGATAGAGGTTATATTGATGATTATAGATATGCAAAGTCTAATATAGAATCTATGAAACTATCTTTACAAGGTGAAAGAAGAATAATACAAAACTTAAAACGAAAAGGTATACCTTATGAAGTGATTCAGGAATTATTAGAAGACAGTGATCAAAATGAAGAATTGGAACATGCAATAAAGTGGGCTAATAAAGTTAAGGTTAGTATTAAAGATACATCAGTAGCAATGAAGAAAAACAAGCTTTATAAAAAAATGATGGTTCAAGGCTATAACCATGATATTATTTCTTTAGCTATGGATCATATAAGCTTTGTGGATGATGAAAATGTTGAAATTGATAACTTAAGAAAAGCTGCAATAAAAGCAAGGAAAAAATATGAAAAAAGATTTAAAGGTTCTAAGCTTAGAAATAATATGTTTAGATATCTATTTAGTATAGGTTATAGAACTGAAGATATATATGTTGTATTAGATGAAATGGAGTGGGATGATGAGTAAATTAATTGAGAACTTTGTTAGTAAGGATAGTATTAATCAACCATTGCTTATTAAGGGTGTTTTAAAAGGCGCTACTGATAAAGGAGCACCTTATTTAACTATCACATTACAAGATAAAAGTGGTAGTATTCATGCAAAACTTTGGAATGTAAGTAGTTCAGAAGAAGAAATCGCAAAAGTTGGTAAAGTGGTATTAATAACTGGAGATATTATAGAGTATAACAATGCTTTACAATTAAGAATTAGAAATATTAGTCCATTAGATCAAGAAAGTGTTAGTATGGATGATTTTGTGATGACAGCTGATATTTCTAAAGAAGCTTTAAAAAAGAAAATTAATACTGCAATTTCTTCTATAAATAATATTAACTATAGAAATATGGTTATTAAAATTTATGAAACAATTGGTGATGATTTTTATGATTATCCAGCTGCAGCTAGAATACATCATAGTTTTTTAGGAGGATTAGCTGTTCATATTACTGATATGGTTAAACTTGGTAATGTAATCTGTGAACTATATCCTCAATTAAATAGAGATTTATTAATTGCTGGTATTTTAACTCATGATATTGGTAAAATGATTGAATTTAGTGGTCCTATAACTACTGAATATACATTAGAAGGCAAGCTTACAGGACATATTTCTATAATGCATGGAAAACTTATGGAAGTATCAAAAGAGTTAAATATTGAAGATAGTGAAGAAGCTATTTTATTAAGACACATGGTATTAAGTCATCATGGTCAATATGAATACGGTTCTCCTGTTTTACCACAATTACAAGAGGCTGAAGTACTTTATATTATTGATAATTTAGATGCGAGATTAAATACTCTTGAAACAGCATTAAAACAAACAAAACCTGGTTTTTTTACTCCTAGAATATTTTCATTAGAAAATAGATCGTTTTATAAACCTAAAAAGTAGGATAGTTTAAGACAGCAGTTTTATTTATTGGGTTATTATCATTTTTAATTTTAATTATTGTTTCTAAAAATATGCTTGAAAATTGACCTATAATTAAATCATTTGTTGTACCATTTAGAACAAAAAATTAATGTATTAACTTTATATTTGTATATAAAATTTAATAATTTAATAAATTAATCAATTTATCCTTAAAAATAAAAAGAGTATTTGGTTTAAAGAGTTTTTTGAAATAATAACTGGATAAAAAGGAAGGATGGTTTCTTGAAATTAATTATATTTAATGTTTTATTTTATATACTTGGTATATTATTTGTAATTTATGGTTTAATTATTAAATTTGTAGCTTCTGGAACTAGATTCTATTTAATTTGGTTTCTAATAGCATTATTAAGTTTTTGTTTTCAAATTTTTATAAATAAAAATATTTATAAAAAAATGCCAAAATCATTAAAGAATACTTTAATAGTTTTTTTATCTTTTTTTCTTATATTATTTATTGTTGTAGAGATGTTTATCTTTTCTGGTTTTAAGCAAACAGAAATTGATAATTTAGATTATATTATAATTTTGGGTGCTCAAGTTAAAGAAGATGGTCCTAGTGTAGTTTTACGTTATCGATTAGATAAGGCTATAGAATATTTAAATAATAACCCTGAAACTAAATGTATTGTTTCTGGAGGACAAGGCTCAAATGAACCTTTCCCAGAAGCGTTGGGAATGAAAAATTATTTGTTGAAAAAAGGAATTTTAGAGCAAAGAATTATTGTAGAAGATCAATCGAAAAATACAGAAGAGAATATTCTGTTTAGTGTCAGATTAATAAGAAATGATATTGATAATAAGACAACCTTTGGTATTGTCACAAATAATTTTCATATATTTAGAGCAAAACAAATTGCTAAGAATATATTTGGTAAAGAAATGTATGGAATTGTAGCAGATTCTACCTTATTATATTTACCAAATAATATGTTGAGAGAATTTTTAGCTTTGATAAAATTTTGGATATTTAAATAGTTATCTTAAATTAAAAAATGCAAGAAAAGAATTATAAATATAAAATCTCTAGATATAAACCAATTTATTTCATAATAAAGAATAAAAAAACTAGTAGGTATAATATGCTTACTAGTTTTTATGAGTATTAAAAATATAATGGGGTTAGTATCATAGGATACAGATTTATGTGGTAATGAAAGTATGTTAAAAAGTTACCCTATGCGAAAGTATGGGGTAACTTTTTGTTATTTGTATTATTGTATTT
>JAAYSZ010000018.1 GCA_012523895.1 Erysipelotrichaceae bacterium | reverse complement strand
CCTCCAAAAAGTAGACAAACCACAGGAAAAAAATAAGAGTAAACATGGTTTCTACTTCATTCTATCAAAGGTTAGAAAGGAATATGATTTTATGTATGACAAGGTACATAATTATCATACAAGGTAATAATGGATAGATTAGATAAGGTTTTATCCAATAAAGGATATGGAAGTAGAAAAGAAGTCAAAAAAGTTATAAGAAAAGGTTTTGTAAAAGTTAATAACGAAACTATTTTAAAAGAAACTTTTAAAGTTGATATAAATGATTTAATACAAGTTTATGATGAAGAATTTATTTATCAAGAATTTGTATATATAATGTTAAATAAACCTCAAGATATAATATGTTCTACTTTTGATGAAAATCATATGACTGTATTAGATATTATTGATGATAAAACAAAGGGTTTATTTCCAGTAGGTAGATTAGATATTGATACAGAAGGATTTTGTTTAATTAGTAATGATGGTCAACTAGCTCATAAGTTACTAACACCAAAAAATAAAGTTCCAAAAACATATGAAGTTCATAGTGAAAATAAATTAAGCAATGAAGATATATTAAAAATTGAAAGTGGAATGATTATTGATGATGAAAAATGTCTTCCTGCAATAATAAAAGAAGTAAATGATTATTATGAATTAACTATTTATGAAGGAAAATATCATCAGATAAAAAGAATGTTTAACAAGTTAAATAATAAAGTAGTATATTTAAAAAGAATCAAGATAGGTGAATTAAATCTTGATTCTACATTAGAATTAGGTGAATATAGGTATTTAACTGAAGAAGAAATAATATTATTAACTAAATAATTTTGGTAATATCAATTATTTCTTTTTTTAATTCTTTTGTTTCTATATATTCTTTTAATTTTTCAATTACTTGAGATGTTAAATAAGTAGGAGTAGAAGCACCACTTGTTATAGCAACAGTTTTAAAGTTTTCTAACATTTCTTTTGTTAAATCATTAACTGTTTCAATTAGATATGCATTTTTAATACCGGAGTTTAGTCCTATATTTCTTAATTGATTTGAGTTATTTGAATTAACATCACCGACTACTAATAAAGTATCAACATCTTTTAAATTTCTAACAGCCTCTTGTCTAATTCTAGTTGCATTGCATATTTCTTCAGCAACTTTTGCATTTTTATATTTTAAAAGACAAGCATTAATTAAAATCTCAATATTATATAAACTCATTGTTGTTTGATTAGTTATTAAAGGATTAAATAAATCTTTTGGAAGATTATCAACATCATCTAAGTTAGAAATTAAATGAACTTTATTACTTATAGAAACAATAGCCTCTGCTTCTGGGTGTGTTTTTTTACCAATATAAATTACGTCACCGTGCTTTATATGTTCTTTAACTATTTTATGTGTTTTTATTACATCAATACATGTAGCATCAACAACTTTAAGTCCTTTTTCTTTTGCTTTAATGGTTACTTCTTCACTAGCACCATGGGCAGTTATGATTACAATTCCACTATCAACTTCATCTAAAAGTTCTAATCTAGTTTTATTTTTTGCGTCAATACATTTAATTCCAATTTCTTCAAATGCTTTTACAACATATTTATTATGAACAATCATTCCTAACATAGTTATTTTTTCATTAGGATTTTCTTTTCTTGTTTGTTTAACAAGATTTATTGCATTAATAACTCCTTTACAATACCCTCTAGGAGTAACAGTAATAATATTCATATAGTCAATTCCTTTCTTAAAACCTTTAAAACTAGTATAATGCAAATGGAAGGATGAATCTATGAAAACATTTAATGATTATAATTTTAATGAATTTACAAAAAAGTTTATTAGTTTAAATAAGTTTGAAAAACCAACACCAATACAAGATGCAGTTATACCTTATGCAATAAGAGGAAGAGATATTATTGCTATATCTGCAACTGGTACAGGAAAAACACATGCATTTTTAATTCCTATAATGGAAAAAATTGATACTACTCAAAATGAAGTACAAGCTGTTATCATTGCGCCAACTAGAGAGCTAGCTGTACAAATTTTTGAGTTTTCTAAAGAAATGGTAAATGCAAATCCAAATATTAATATTAAATTAATTACAGGTGGGATTAATAAGGATAGAATGATTGAATCTTTGAGTATTCAACCACATATAGTTATAGGAACTCCTGGAAGGATTAAGGATTTATTTTTAGATGAAGGAGTTTTAAGGGTTGATACATGTAATTATTTTGTATTGGATGAAGCTGATATGATTTTAGAATTTGGATTTTTAGATGATGTTGACGCAATATGTTCTAAAATGCCTGAAAAATTACAAATGCTTGCATTTAGTGCTACAATTCCAATGGCTTTAAAACATTTTCTAAAAAAGTATATGCATAACAGTATGACTATTGATATGCAAGAGGAAAGCAATTTTAATCCAAAAATAAATCATATTTTAGTACCATGTAAGCATAAATCTTATAGTGAAATTATATTAGAAATAAAAGATGGTTTTATGCCTTATGTTTGTTTGATTGTTGCAAATACAAGAGAAGAAGCAAGTAAAATCGCTTTAGAATTACGAGAGAATGGATTATCTTTATTAGAAATTCACGGTGGTTTAACTAGTAGGGAAAGAAAGCAAGCAATGAAGGAACTTACAAATTTAACACAGACATATGTTGTTGCTACTGACATTGCTTCTAGAGGTTTAGATATAGAAGGTATAACTCATGTAATTTCATGTGGTTTTCCTATGGATTTAGATTTTTATATACATAGATCTGGAAGAACTGGAAGAAGTGGAAAAGAAGGAACTTGTTTTGCTTTATATCATGAAAGTGATACAAGAGCTATTAAAACCCTTCAAACTAGAGGAATATCGTTTTCTCATAGAGTTTTTAGAGATGGAAAATGGAGAGATTTAAAACCATTTGGGTATAAAAGAAAACCTAAAAACGATTTAGTTGAAAAAGAAATTGCTAAAGTTTTAACAAGAAAAAATACTAAGGTAAAACCAGGATATAAAAAGAAAAGAAAACAAGAAATTGAAAGAATTAAAAGAAAACAAAAAAGAGAATTTATTAAAAGTCAAATAAAGAAACAACAAAAAGAAAGAAATAAACAAAAACAAATTTTGAAAAGCAGGGGTGAATTATGATTATAGGATCTCATGTCAGTTTAAAAGCTCCTGATTACTTGCTAGGAGCTATAGAAGAAACAATTTCTTATAATGCTAATGCTTTAATGATTTATACAGGTGCTCCTCAAAATACTATTAGAAAACCAATTTCACAGTTTAAATTAGATGAAGCAAAATCTTTAATGGATAAACATAATATAGACATTAAAAATCTTGTTGTTCATGCGCCATATATTATTAATTTAGGAAATAAAGTAAATCCAAGAACTAGAGAAATAGCTTTAGAATTTTTAGAAAAAGAAATAAATAGAGTTATAGAAATTGGAGCTTTTTATCTTGTAATCCATCCAGGATCTCATGTATCTCAAACAAAAGAAGAGGGTATACAAGCAATAATAGAAGCTTTAAATTTAGTTGTTAAAAAGGAACATAATATTATGATTTTACTTGAAACTATGGCTGGAAAGGGTACTGAAATAGGAAGAACTTTTGAAGAAATAAAATATATTTTAGAAAATGTAGAAAATCCTGATAAATATGGAGTATGTTTAGATACTTGTCATATTAATGATGCTGGATATGATCTAACTAAGTTTGATGATGTATTAGATGAATTTGATAGATTAATTGGAATAGAAAGAATTAAAGTTGTTCATGTAAATGATTCTAAAAATCCAATGGGTGCTCAAAAAGACAGACATGAAAATATAGGAAAAGGTACCATAGGTTTTGATATACTATATAGTATTGTGCACAATGAAAGATTAAAACATACTATTAAAATATTAGAAACACCTTGGGTTGATAACAAACCGCCTTATAAAGAAGAAATAGCATTATTAAAAGCAGCGAAGAATTAATCTTCGCTGTTTACCATTTTATATATTTCTTCTTTTAATGTAGAAATTAAATCCTCTTGTTTGACGGTTTTAATTAGTTTGCCTTTCTTAAATAGTATTGCAGTATCTTTACCTCCAGCAATACCAATATCAGCTCTAGAAGCCTCTTGAGGCCCATTTACAACACATCCCATAATTGCTACTTCAATATTTGAATTAATTTCACTTAGGAAGTCTTCGATTTCATTTACAATCGGTAACATATCGTATTGTATTCTTCCACAAGTTGGACAAGAAATTAAATTAGGTACATTATCAATTAAATTAAAACAATTTAATAATTGTTTAGCTATAATCATTTCACTTTCAGGAGGCCCACTTACCGAAATTCTAATAGTATCTCCAATGCCTTGATATAGCAAAGTTCCTAAAGCTGCACTTGATTTTATAGCACTGCCATTAAAAGTGCCAGCTTCAGTTACTCCTAAATGAAGTGGATATTTAAATAATGTACTAGCTAATTCATATGATTTAATTGTAAGTACAACATCGCTTGATTTAAAAGATAAGCATATATCATAAAAATCTAAATCTTCTAATATTTTAATGTGTCCTTTAGCACTTTCAATCATTGCTTCATGTGTTGGCTTACCATATTTTTCTAAAAGATTTTTTTCTAGTGAACCCGAATTAATACCAATCCTAATTGGAACATTTTTTTCTTTGCATTTGTTTACAATCGCTTCTACATTTTCTTTTTTACCAATGTTACCTGGATTAATTCTAATTTTGTCTATTCCATTATCTAAAGCTATTAATGCGAATTTATGATTAAAATGAATATCAGCTACTAAAGGCACATTAACTTTTTCTTTTATTTTTGAAATTGCTTTTGCATCTTCTTCATCTAATATTGCAAGTCTAACTAATTCACAACCTTTTTTTTCTAATAAATTAATTTGCTCAATGGTTTTATCAATGTCTTTAGTTTTGGTATTTGTCATTGATTGTATAATTACTTTATTTTGGTTTCCTATTTGTAAGTTTCCAACTTTGATAGGTCTTGTTTCACATCTTTTCATATATAAATTCCTCTCTTTACAATTATATCAACAAAATTACATTGTTTTAAACAATCAAAGTTGATATTTGTAATTATTTTGTGCTATACTTTCAATGCGTTATTTAGGAGGGTTAAAGATGGCAAGAGAAAATATCACTTTCAAATGTGCAGATTGCGGTGAAGAAAACTATATTGGCACAAGAAATAAAAAGAAACATCCACAACGTATGGAAATATTAAAATATTGTCGTATTTGTAGGAAAAAAACAACTCATAAGGAGAAAAAATAAGCCAATTAGGCTTTTTTTAAATTTATATGGAAAAAGTTATTAAAGTTGTTGTTGGACTCTATGGTACTAATTGTTATTTATTAAAAGAAAACAAAGAGGTTATCATAATTGATCCAGGTAAAGAAGCAAATAAAATTATTTCAAATATTTCCAAGGATGAAAAAGTTGTAGGAATTATTTTAACTCATGGTCATTTTGACCATATTGATGCTGTAGATGATTTAGTGGATTATTATAAATGTGATGTATACATGAACTTTAAAGATAAAGAAATGTTAAATCATAAATTAAACTCAGCTTATGGCTATTTTGGTAAAGTAAAAAGCGAAGTTAAACCTTTAAAAGAAAATGATTTTGTGTTGGGTAGTTTTAAATTAGAAATAATTTCTACTCCAGGACATAGTGATGGTAGTATATTAATTAAATATAAAAATCATTTATTTACAGGTGATACATTATTTAAAAACAGTATAGGTCGTACAGATTTAATAACTGGAAATAATAAAAAAATGTATCAAAGTATTAATTTAATTAAAACACTTGATCCAAATTTAAAAGTATATCCAGGACACGGTGAAATAACTACACTAAAAGAAGAGTTACGTTATAATCCTTTTTATAGATAAAACCTTATTCTTATTTAGATTAAGGTTTTTAAATTGTAAAATATTATGTTGATATACTTTATAATTAATGTAATAATATAACATCTAAATAAAATATATTTAGTATTATATTAGTTTGAAAGAAGGTTAATTTATGAAAAATGATGAATTTGAAACTCAATATCACATTAAATGTAAAAAAGGTGATGTAGGAAGATATGTGTTTCTTCCAGGCGATCCTTTTAGAACTGACTTAATTGCATTATTTTTAGATGATGCAAAATTAGTGGCTCATAATAGAGAACATAAAACATGGACAGGTTATTTAGATGGTGAAAAAGTTTCTGTAACATCAACAGGAATGGGATGTCCTTCTGCGGCCATTGCTGTAGAGGAATTAATAAAGTGTGGAGCAGATACTTTTATAAGAATAGGTACAGCTGGACGTGTAGATGCGGAATCAAAACAAGAAGATGTAGATGGTGTTATTTGTACTGCTGCAATAAGAGATGAAGGTACAACAATTCAATATATACCAATAGAATATCCAGCAGTTGCTGATAGAGTTGTTGTTGAGTGTCTTGTTAAAGCCGCAAAAGATAATGGTAAGAATTATATTGAAGGTATAACACAAAGCAAAGATAGCTTTTATGGAGAAGTTGATCCAGATAGTATACCTAATGCTGATAAATTAAAAGCTAGGTGGAAGATGTGGGAGAAATCAAATGTAAAAGCATCAGAAATGGAAGCTGCAGCTATATTTGTTATATCATCAATTAGAAATAAAAGAGCATCAGCTATTATGTCTTTTAAAGATATGGAATCAACTATTAAAATTGCTTGTGATGCAGTTAAAGAGTTAATAAAAATAGATAAAGAAGGAAGAAAAATATAGTTATTGTTAAATAATTATATTTTTATGTTATAAGGATATTTATGAATGATATTTTGTATTTAAAAGAAAAATATTTAAAAAGAAACATTATTACTTTACTTATTGAAGGCTTTTTTGCAAGCTTTGCTTTTTCGTTGTTTTCTCAAACTACAGTTTTACCTGTTTATGTTTCAAATTTAACATCAAATACTTTTTGGATAAGCATGATAACATTTATTTTTTTTGGTTTATCAAATATTTCAGGAATAGTTTCTTCAATAATAGGTACAAACGCTAAAAGTCCAAAATGGTCTTCAACAATTATATGTGGATTTCAAAGAATCACATTATTTTTAATTTTTTTATCTACTTATACAGTAACTGGTAGTGAAACACTGTCTCTAACAGTATTTTTTATTTCATATTCGCTATATTCTATTTCTGCTGGTATGTCTTCACCTGTTTTCAATAATATGGTTTCTAATGTTATAAATAAAAACATATCAAGTTTTTATGGGTTATATAATATTAGTGCATCACTTGCAGGAATAATTAGTGCTCAATTAATAAAATATATTGAGGTAAGATATAAATTTCCAATAAATTATAGAATTTTATTCTTGTTTGGAGTAATAATGGCTGTTATTTCAACAATAGTGGTTATATTTGGTGTTAAAGAGGTTGAAAAAAACACAAACAAAAAACAATTTTTAATAAAAGATTTTTTTATATTATTTAGAAAGGTAATAAAATCAAAATCTGAATTTAATTCAATTTTAATTTCAAGAATATTTATGGCAATTGCCGAAATGTCTGTACCTTTTTATATAATTAAAATTAGTTCAATAGACAGTGTTAGTGATGGTTATGTTGGTACAACTACAACAATATTATTGGTATCTAACTTTATTTTTAGTAAAGTATATGGTGATATTGGAGATAAATATGGTCCTAAAGTCATTATTAAGATAGGGTTGATATCTGGATTTTTATGTAGTTTAATTGCAATATTTATGAATAATGTTTTATTAGGATATATGTTATATATTTTAGTTAGTTTATCAACTTTAGCTAATAATATTGGTAATAACATATCAGTAATTATTTATTCAAAAAAAGGATTAGTTCCTATTTATACAGCTATAAGTGGATTAGTTATAGCGCCAGCATATTTAATATCATCGTTTTTAGGTGGTGTAATAGTTAGTAAGTTTGATTTAAATATTATTTTTATACTATCTTTAATATCTTATGGTTTAGGTATTTTGATAAATTATAAAAATGAAATTAAATAGTTGATTTAAATTATCTATAGATAGTCATATTAATAACTGCATAAAGCAGTTTTTTTATTAGGAATACTATTTTATTTATCAATATATTATTGAGGGAAATTATGGAAGATAGATTAAATGAGTGTTTAAGATTAGCATTAGCACACAATGTTAGTGACATCCATTTTAATGTTACTAAAGAAAAAGTAATAATTGAGATGAGATTAAGTGATAGAATTAGAAGATTAAAATCTAATCCTAATGATTTAAAACTTTTTAGATATTTACAATATAAATCAAATATTGATATTGGAAATAAACTATTGCCTCAAACAGGAAGATTTGAAACATATGTTGATTCAAAATTAATTTCTTTAAGATTTTCTATCATAAATAGTTATAAAATTTCTAATGGAGTCTTAAGAATATTAAATGCACATAATAAATTAAATATTAAAAATTTAACGTATGATTTAGATGTTTATGAATTTTTAAAAAGTATTAGTTTTAATAGATATGGATTGTATGTATTTTCAGGACCTACTGGAAGTGGTAAAACAACAACTTTATATACAATATTAAATTCAATAGAAAATAAAAAAATATTTACTTTAGAAGATCCTATAGAAGTATATAGCGAAAAGTTTGTTCAATTACAGATTAATGAAAAACAAAATTTAGGATATGCTCAAGGCATTAAACAATTAATGAGACATGATCCTGACATTATTATGATAGGGGAGATAAGAGATGAGGTTGCTGCCTCAATGGCTATTAGAAGTGCTTTGACTGGACATTTAGTTTTAACAAGTATTCATTCAGGAAATTGTATTATGGCTATTAATAGATTAATTGAATTAGGAGTCAATGAATATCAATTATTTGATGTTTTAAAAGGCATTAGCAATCAAAGATTAGTTAATACGATACATAACACTAAAATAGGAATTTATGAGTTTATGGACAGAGAGGAGGTGATTTATTATTTCAAAAATAAAACATCCTCAAGCAAATTTAAAACTCTTCAAAAAAGAATTGAAAGTTCCATTGAAAATGGATTTATTTACAAAGAAAGCGCAAAAGAAGATTTATATTAGTAAATTAGATTGTGAAGCTATTGTTTCACTTATGAATAATGGATTCACATTTATTGACTCATGTAATTTAATCGAAAATAATCAAAATAAAAATATGTTTAAAACTATAAAATCTAAACTTGAAATAGGTGAAGAGATTTCAAAAGTTTTTTTAGAATTTTGTCCTTTAGAATATAAGTCATATTTTATTAGCTTTATTAAATTTTTACCTTTTAAAAACTCATTATCTTTAGCAATATCTATTTATAATGAATCCAAAAATCAAAGAAAAATATATCTAAAAAAAATGGTATATCCGTTATTGATGTTAATTTGTACTATTGTTGGTATTTATGTATTTATATTGATTGCATTTCCAGTATTAATATCTTTAATGAAAGAGTTTAATAATGATTTAAATCATATTATTAAGATTCAAAAAATAAGTTATATTTTATTAAATATATTATTTGTGTTTATATCTTTAATTCTTTTATTAATTTTATTTTATATTCAAAAAAATAATAAAGTAAAAGGATATAAACTAATTTCTAAATTTAAAATTTCAAGATTAATTAAATTATTAGTATGTAATGATTTTGCAAGATTTTATGAACAATGCTTAAGCATTGGTTGCTCTACACTAGAAAGTATAAATATATTAAAAAGTTTAAATGAAAAGCCAGTAATAGTTTTTTTAGCTGATAAAATTGATAAAGCATTACTTAAAGGAGAACCAATGGAGAAAGCATTTAAATCAATATACTTTGATAAGGGTTTATATAGATTTTTAAATATATCAATGTATATTTCAAATATGGATGAAATGATTAAAGGATATATTAAGGTAAATGAAATTAAAATAAATAAATTTTATAATATATTTTTATATTCAATACAGATAATTACATATTCTTCTATTTCATTAGTTTTAGTTTTCGTATATCAAATTTTAATGATGCCATTAAACATTATTTCAAATTTATAAGGGGGTTAAAAATGAAAAAAGGTTTTACTTTATTAGAAATGATTATTGTGGTAAGTGTATTATCAATATTGTTTCTACTTGCAGTTCCAAATATACAAAAAGTTATCAAAATTGTTGATTCAAAAGGATGCAATGCACTGGTTAAGGTTGTTGATTCAGCAATACTTCAATACAAATTAGATTATGATGAATATCCATCAAGTATATCTGATTTAGTTAATGTTGGTTTATTAAGTGAAGATCAAACACATTGTTCAAATGGAAATAGTATTGGTATATATGATGGACAAGCAGCTGTTCAATAAAGGATTTGTATTATTAGAATTTATTGTAGTCTTTATATTAATTTCTATATTATTTTATTTTATAGTTCCAATGTTTAAAGTTAAAAATTATGATTATTTATTATTTGATGATTATTATCTTTACATACAAAGCTTAAGTATGGCTAATAAAGAAGACAATGTTTTAGAAATGGATTTTGATGGAATATCTTATGATAAAAATGTTGTATTTAATGAAAAAGGAAATGTTAATCAAGCTCAAACAATTATCTTTGATAATAGAAAGTATACTGTAATGCTTGGTACAGGAAAAATAGTTGAAAAAAGGTTTTATATTAATTGATTCTTTAATTTCTGTTTTTGTGGTTTCTACTATTGTCTTTATTTTATTAAGTTTTTATATTTTTAATAATCATTACATTAATAATCAAAAAGAAAAATTTAAGGAGTATCAATGTCAAAGAGAATTAATAATTTTAAAATTAAACATTTGTATAAAAGAGGATTTATCTTACCTAGAACCTTAATATCATTTTTTATTATCTTTTTTATGATAATAATTGTTTTAAATGCTTTTAAAGTAATAAGTAAATATAAAATAGATAATTATGAAATACAAGATGAAATATCAACTATACAAATTATGAGACTATTAACAATTTCAAATAATATTGATGTTTCATCAAATAGAATTTCATTTGATTTAGATAATAAAACTTGGAATATAGAATTAATTAATAATAATGTTATTTTGCAGCCTGGAACACAATTTATATTTATTGATGTAGATAATGCATGGTTTAATAAGGAGAATAGATTTATTTACATTAATTTCATAAGAAAAAACATTGAATATAAAAGGTTAATAGGATATGTATAAAAAGGGATTTGTAAGTTCATATTTTTTGTATATTTTAATTATTTTTTTCATTTTGTTATCAATATTTTTTATAAAATTACAATTAAAGATTAAGACAATTTATAATATTGGTATTGCAAATGAATATTTAATTCAAGAAATTGTAGTATTAGATTTTATTAAGTGTAAATTACTTAATAATGATTTTGAATCAGGTATTTATAGTGTATCAAATATACATTTTTATGCTGAAAAAAAAGAAGATATAATTTATGTAGAGATATTTTCTGAAAGAGAAGAAAACTTAATTATTTATTTATCAAACAATAATGATTATTATGAAATAAAAGATTATCATTCATCAACATATGAATCACTAGGCCTTAAATCGTTGACAAATCTATCTAATTCTTTAAAATAATAAAGGTAGGAGAGATGTTTATGATATTAGTAAATGATTTAAGACCTGGAATTACTTTTGAGGTTGATAGCAACATATATCAAGTATTGGATATATCACATAATAAGACTGCAATGAGACAAATGATAGTAAAGGTTAAGGTTAAAAACCTTCGTACTGGGGTTATTACAGAGTTAACTTTTACTGGCGGTGATAAGGTTGAACCAGCTCACATTGATAAAAGAGAAATGCAATATTTATATGATGCTGGTGAAGCTCTAGTGTTTATGGATAATACAACTTATGAACAAATTGAAATTTTAAAAGATAAAATTCAATGGGAACTACAATTCCTAAAACCTAACAATAATGTTACAATTACAATGTATGATGGTAAAGAAATATTAGGTTTAATATTACCTGATAAAGTAGAGTTGCAAATTGTTGAGTGTGAGGTAGCTGTAAAAGGAGACACAGCAACATCGGCAATGAAAAATGCAGTATTAGAAACTGGATTAGAAATTAAAGTACCATTATTTATTGATAATGAAGAAATAATTGTTGTTTCTACAGCTGATGGTAAATATTCAGGAAGAGCATAAAAGGGGATGTGTTATCACATCCTTTATTTACAAAAATAAGAAAGGAAGGTTATCGTCATGGCTGAAAAAGATATTATAGAAAATACAAAAGCTCAAGACCAAAAAGATACTGATTCAAGTATAACTAGTTTAGCCAACGATAATTTAAACAAAAAAAAGGCGACAACTAATACTGAGCTTAATAAAACAGTAAATAAAAAAGATGAAATAAAAGAAGATTCCAAAACTACAAAATCAAAAACTACTAAAAAAACAACTGCTTCAAAAGAAACTACAACTAAAACAAAAAGTACTACTAGAAAGCCAAGAAGACGTAGAATAGTACATAAAGTTTTTACTTTTGATGCATATGTAAAAGAAACAAAAGTAGATAAAGTAAAAAAAGATTCTAAAGTTATTAAAGATCAAGAAATCAAAAAAGAAGAAAAGAAAACTGTTGAATCAAAAGCTGATAATAAGATTAAATTTTATAATATTTATGATTGTATGAATGATGCGTTTATTAATACCAAGTATAAAAAAGGAACGTTATTATTACTACTTAAGAATTTTTTAATATCATATATTATTGCAAATTTTTTCTATATTAAATTGAATATTAATCCTTTTAGCTTTTATCGTATGACTTTTTCCGATGCATCATTACTAGCTTTTAAAATATTTTTTGCTTTTTTAAGTTCAGAAATAATTTATTCAATTGTTGTATATTACATGAATAAAAAATATAAAAATGAGATAAACTATAAAAAAATTATTGCTACACTAGGCTCAGGATTATTTTATGTAAGTTTGATATTATTGTTGTGTGTAATGATTATTAATAAATATAATTTATTAGGTTATTTCTTATTATCTGTAGCTTTTGCAATGTATTTAATAGTATTAATAACTACAATAAATATTGTTAGTATTGAAAATGTAAATAAAAAAGTAAATATTTCTATAATTTCTTTAATTGGAATAATATTAATACTAATGTTATTTTTTCCTATAATAAGTTTTCAATTTTTAAGAATATTAGAAATAATGTTTTGATTTAAATTATATAAAAATAGTGTTATACTATTTTAGAACACTTCAGGACAGGGTGTAATTCCCTACCGGCGGTATACCCCGCGAGCCTAATAAGGTTGAACTGTTGAAATTACAGTGGCGACAGTATAGTCTGGATGAAAGAAGATAGATTCTTTTTTATATATGTTCTGGAAGGTTTGTTTTAAACCTTTTTATTTTGAAAAAGGTATTATTCATAAGGAGGATATATTAATGAATAAAAACAGATTCTTCACTACAAGTAATATTGCTAAAATTGCAATATTATCAGCTATTTCTTTTATTTTGATGTTATTACAAGTTCCTATTCCATTTATTCCTAGTTTTTATGAACTAGATTTAAGTGAAGTTCCTGTATTAATAGGAGGATTTTCTTTAGGACCGTTGGCTGCGATATCAATAGAAGGAGTTAAGATACTTTTAAAGATAATTATTGAAGGAACTTCTACTGCTTATGTAGGAGAAGTAGCTAATTTTATTGTTGGTTGTGCCTTTGGTGTACCAGCAAGCATAATATATTTAAAAAATAAAACTAAACAAAATGCAGTTAAATCATTAATTGTGGGTGGAATTTCAATGGTACTTACTGCGATGATAATGAATTATTTTGTTCTTTTACCGGCTTACTCATATTTCTATAAAATGGATTTAGAAGTAATTATAGGTATGGGAACAGCATTGATTCCTATTATTAAAAATAAGTTAACATTTGTTTTATTTGCGACAACACCTTTTAATACGATAAAAGCAATTGTTGTTAGTCTTTTTACATTTGCATTATATAAACATATTTCGCCATTACTTAAAAAATAAATTAAATATTTTTCATATAATTGAATATGCTATAATTAGTTAAACGGAGGCTTTTTATATGACTAAATTTTCTAGAGTAGCTAAATATGAAGAGTTAAGAAATAGACTTAACAATGATGTAGATAATGAAATTAAAAGCAAAGAACTTTCTGAATTTGCTAATAGATTAAATAAAATTAAACCAATGGAACAAAGTATTCATATGGATCATGATCCAATATTTGATAAAAGAGAACAATATTTAAGTAATACTACTAATATTCCAATAAGTGCTCAAACAAGAGCTTTTGATAATGAGTATTTAGATGAATATATTAATGAAGTAAAACAATATAATAGAGATCAAGGTTTATTAGTTTCTGATGATACTGGTAGAAATATTTTAAACGAATTATATGGAGATAAAATACCTGTAATAAATAAACCGTTTCAACCACAAAAAGAAACACCTACAACTGATATTCCATTTCAAAATACACCTTCAATAAATCCTTATAGTAATCTTTCTGATGAAGATTTAGAAAGGACAAGAAGTGATATTGCATCTGAAGTAAAAAATTTAATTAATAGTGATACATTTTATAATCCTATTAAAGATATTCCTGAAGAAGTTAAACAAAAAGAATATGATTTTGATAAAACTCAAAATAAATTAATAGAGGAAACAGATAAAATTAAATTACAATTAGATGAGTATGAAGATAATCTTGATGATTTTGAGGGTAAAATTCAAAGTACAAATAGAATACTAAATTTTATTTTAGTATTGTTGATTTTTGCATTAATTATTGTTTTAGGATTTGTAGTATATTGGATTTTATTAAATAAGGGTATAATTTAATGAAGATAAATATTGCGATTGATGGGCCAAGTGGTGCTGGAAAAAGTAGTGTATCTGATTTATTAGCTAAAAAATTAGGTTATGTTCATCTAGATACTGGAGCAATGTATAGGGCCGTTGCATTTAAAGCAATTAATAATAATATTGCTTTAGATGATGAAGAAAAACTAATTGAAATGCTAAATAAAACATCTATTGTTTTAAATGATAACAATGATGTTTTTATTGATGGTAAAAATGTTACAGAATTAATTAGAACAAATGAAATGTCAATGGCAGCAAGTGATGTTTCTAAACTTTCAAAAATAAGGAAAAAATTAGTTGAAATGCAACAAGAAATATCTAAGTCAAAAGGGTACATTTTAGATGGTAGAGACATTGGTACTGTTGTATTAAAAGATGCTGAAGTTAAAATTTATTTAACTGCAAGTACTGAAATAAGAGCACAAAGAAGAAAATTACAAAATGAAAAAAAAGGTATTTTTAATGATTTAGATTATTTAATTAAAGAAATTGAAAATAGAGATTATCAAGATATGAATAGAAAAGAATCACCTTTAAAAAAAGCTGATGATGCAATTGAGATTGATGCTTCATATATTGATATTAATCAAGTTGTTAATAAAATTTTAGATATAGTATATAACAAGTTAGAGGTTTTAAGGAATGATTAGTGGAGTAGTAGCTATTGTTGGTAGACCAAATGTAGGTAAATCAACTATATTTAACAGAATAATTGGGGAGAGATTCTCAATTGTTTTAGATACTCCTGGAGTTACTAGAGATAGGATTTATGCAATAGGTGAATGGTTGACTAAAGAATTTAGAGTTATTGATACTGGTGGAATTCAATTAAAAGACCAGCCTTTTCAAGAAGAAATAAAAGCTCAGGTAGAAATTGCGATAGACGAATCCGATGTGATTATTTTTGTTGTTAATGGTAGAGAAGGCGTTACCATGGATGATGAATACATCGCTAAAATGCTACAAAGACAGTCAAAGCCTGTAATTTTAGCTGTTAATAAAATAGATGATATTACTTTAAGGGATAATATTTATGAATTTTATACTTTAGGTATAGGAGAACCTATTGCGGTTAGTGGTGTTCATGGAATTGGTATTGGTGATATATTGGATGAATGCATTAAATTATTTGATGAAAACAAAGAAAACCAATATCCAGATAGTATTAAGTTTTCAATTATTGGACAACCTAATGTTGGTAAAAGTAGTATTGTAAATGCTTTATTAAATCAAGATAGAGTAATTGTCAGTGAAATAGCAGGAACTACTAGGGATGCTATAGATACTCCTTTTATAAGAGATAATCAAAATTATGTTGTGATTGATACTGCAGGAATAAGACGTAGAGGAAAAGTTTATGAGAATATTGAAAAATATTCAGTTTTAAGAGCTGTAAGTGCAATTGAAAGAAGTGATGTGGTTTTGTTTGTTATTGATGGAGAAGAAGGCATTAGAGAACAAGATAAACATGTTGCAGGTTATGCATATGAAGCAGGAAAGCCATTAATCATTGTTTTTAATAAATGGGACGTTATTGAAAAAGATGAAAAAACTATAAATACTTATACAAAATTAATTAGGAATGAATTTTCATTTTTAAGTCATGTTCCAATAATATTTGTATCAGCTAAGACAAAACAAAGAATTAATGATTTGTTACCGTTAATTAATGAAGTTTATGATTATAGTTTATTAAGAATTGATACAAGTGTATTAAATGAAGTTGTTCTTGATGCTCAATTATTAAATCCTGCTCCAACTTTTAAAGGGAAAAGATTTAGAATTTATTATTGCACTCAAGTTGGTGTTGCACCTCCAACTTTTATACTTTATGTAAATGATCCAGAATTAATGCATTTTAGTTATAAACGATTTATAGAAAATAAACTTAGAGAAGCATTTGGTTTTGATGGATCTTTATTGAAAATAATTGCTAGAAAGAAGGGATAATAGTGAAAGTATCAGTCATTGGTAGTGGCAGTTGGGGAACTGCTTTAGCTCAAGTTTTAGCTGATAATAATGTAGATGTTAACATTTATGGACAAAACGAATCTGAAGTAAATGATATTCTTTTAAATCATAAAAACTCTAGATATTTTGAAGATGTTGTTATAAATGAGAATATTAAAGCTACTACTAATTTAAACGATATAATTTATTCAGATATTATTTTGCTTGCAGTACCTACAGGGGCTGTAGAATCAGTATGCGAAAATATAAATAAAATTATTAATAAGAAAGTAATAATAATTAATGTTGCAAAAGGATTTCATCCTGTGACTCATGAAAGAATGAGTGAAGTAATTAAAAGAAGTATTGATGAAGATAAACTAAAAGCAGTTGTTTCATTAATAGGTCCTAGTCATGCTGAAGAAGTAATTATTAGATTGATTACAGTAATAAATGCTGTAAGTGATAATGAAGAAGCATCTACACTAGTCCAAGAGTTGTTTTCAAACAATTATTTTAGGGTTTATAGAAATTATGATGTTATTGGTGCTGAAATTGGTGTTGCAATAAAAAATATAATGGCAATAGCTAGTGGGATGCTAACAGGTATTGGCCAAGGTGATAATGCTAGGGCTGCACTTATGACAAGAGGTCTTGCAGAAATGACTCGTTATGCAGTTTATTTTGGAGGCAAGACAGAGACATTTTTAGGATTAGATGGAGTAGGGGATTTAATAGTTACTTGTACTTCCATACATTCTAGAAATTATCAGGCTGGATATACTATTGGTAAAAATAACAATGCAAAAGAATTTATGAAAACAAATAAAACTACAGTTGAAGGGATTCAAGCTTGTAAAGTTATCCATGAAGAAGCAATAAAACATAATATTTCTATGCCTATAACAGAACAGGTTTATAAAATATTATATGAATATAAAGATCCAAAAGATGCAATTGAATCTCTTATGAGAAGAGATCTTAAAGAAGAATAATCTTTATTGAACATGGAAATATGAAATGAAATTATTAAATTATAAATTAATAAAATTATTTAATAATCTTATCTTTTTTGCACCGATTGCAATTTTAATAAGAACTAGCAAAGGAATTTCTTATTCTGAATTTTTATTATTGCAAGCTATCTTGTCAATTTCAATTTTATTTTTTGAAATTCCTACGGGATATATTACAGATAAAATTGGATATAAAAATAGCATTATTATATCTCAAATAATGCTTTTTATTTCTAGAATACTGCTATATTTAGCAAATTCATTTTATATTTTTTTATTTGAAGTTATTGTTGAAGCAATTTCATTTAGTTTTATTTCAGGAACTAATGAAGCATATCTATATGAAATATGTAACGAATATAAAATCGAATATATTATAGAGTCATCTAAAATTAATTCATTTGGAACAATCGGTTTTATATTAAGTATTTTAATGTTTCCATTATTTTATAAATTAAATGATTTAAATTTTTTAATATTGCTGACAGCTTTATCAACTTTTATTGGATTATTACTTACTTTTAGTATAAAAAATATAAAACATTCTTATAAAATAAAAAATAAAATTAATTTTGATTTATTATTAAATAAAAATTTCTTTAATATAATTTTAATAAATTCAACCATTGGTTTTGTTTTATTAATTATAAACTTTTTCTATGTTGAGATTTTAATTAGAGAAAATATTGAAATACAACTTATTACTATAATTATATTAACTTATTCTTTACTTACTTTGTTAGTTCCTTTTATCTTGAATAATAAAAAAGAATTTATGTATTCTTTTTTTTCATTATTAAGTTTTATTTGTTTATTATCATTTATATTTATAAAAAACCAATATGTTATTATTCCAATGATTTTATTACCATTTTTTATTGAAATATTAAGTAATATTATTTATGAAATAAACAACAAATTTATTGATAATATAAAATCTAATGAAAATAGGGCAACTATTTTATCAATAATTAATATGGGTAATAATATTTTAGAAGTAGTATTTTTATTATTTGCTTCTTTCTTTATTTTCGATAATCTAAATTATTTATTTTTGTTTGCTTGTATATTATTATTACTAAATTCATTTATAGGAAAAAGATTTATAAACCAAACAAAAAAGATTCGAAATTGAATATAAATCAATTTTGAATCTTTTTTTATTCAGTCCATTCAGGAGAGTATGAATATCCTGCAATTGTACATTTTGTTTCTGATGTAGTAACACCATCATTATACCAACCACAGACTTTTACAGTACCCCATAAATCTCCAGGCCATCCTGCATAATAACCATTATATCCAACAATATCTGCTAAATAATAATCATCATTGTATACAGAAGCACCAAAGTAACCACTTGAGCCAATTACCCATGAATAATCAAATAAACATGTTCCATAGGCTGTAATATTATTCCAATTATCATATAATGATATATCTTTTGTATCACCAAAACATGAACCAGCACCAACACTCCAGTTAACTTGTAATGTCCCATCTTCTAAGATGGTTGCTGAAACTCCATTAAATGTATTGTCTTCTTTTTGATGATCATAAATACTTACTAATTCTTTTTTACCAGCTCTAGAAACATTAGCTGTAGTTTTAAATCTAGGATCCATCCAATCTTCATAAGCAGCATAAGGCCAAGTACCATATACATATGTTATTTGTTCAATATCATCTGGTTTTACAACAGGTCCTGGTAATTCTGTAGAGATATCTTCAAGAGTATCCAATAATAACTTACTAACTCTTCCAGGAAGATTTAATCTACTCTTTGCTGCAGTGTAGTAAGTTTGTTGATCTTTTACACCTTTATCATATCCAAGCCATACAGCATTTGTGTATTCCGATGTACTTGATAGCATCCATTTGTCTTTAGCTGCACCTTTAGGAATACCATACACTAAACCATCACTTCCCCAGTCAGTTGTTCCAGTTTTTGCATAAACTGGATAGTTTCTTTTTAAAATTTGCATGTAGTTAAAGTAAGGACCTTCAACTGCATATTGTAATAATTGAGTAACTAAATAAGCTGAGCCAGGGCTAATAATTTTTCTGTTTTGTTCTGTTGGAAAGTATTCATCACCATTTTGTAAGACAAGCTTAGTAATTGTATGAGGTTTATTATATATACCACCATTAAGCATTGTAGCTTGTGCTCCAGCCATTTCTAATACTGTTGTTTCAAATAAAGTACCACCAATCGCAAATGATAAGTGGAAATTATCATTTGTAACTTTTGTAAATCCAATAGATCTCATATATGAAACAACTGCTTCTTGACCAATTTCTTCAACAACTTCCTGTAATACCAAAATTGCAGGAATATTTAATGATTGAGCAAATGCTTGTTGAATTGTTACATCTCCTCTGTATTGTCTGTCAAAGTTTCTAATAACTCTACTTTCCATAGGATAAGTAATAGGTCTATCAGTAAGAACCATTTGATCAGTATAACCTAAATATTCAAATCCTAATGCATAAGATAAAAATCCTTTTACTGCTGAACCAGGTTGTTTAAATTGTGAGGTAGCTCTATTAAGTAATCTTGCACCATCATAGTTTCTTCCTCCACCAATTCCCAATATTTCGCCAGTTTTATTATTAATTGTAATTAAAGCAACTTGCATTAAATCATCAGGGAAAGGAATTTCTGCGCTACCATCTTGAATAGAGTCAATTGTAGCTTGTACATCTCTATTCATACTAGTATATATAGTCATACCAGTAACAAATGGGTCTTTTCCAGTCATTGCTTGAGCTTCATTAATAACAACATCAATATAACTTCTATATGTATTATCAGAAGGGTCTGAAATAGTTACATTTTCACCAATTAATTGATCTTCTATTTTAATAGACTTTGCAAGATCAGCTTCATCTTTAGTAATATATCCATGATATACCATCATATCTAATACAGTATTTCTTCTGCTAGTAGCTAAATCTAAATAATTGTATGGATTATAAGCATTAGGTCTATTAACAATTCCTGCAAGCATTGCCTGTTCAGAAAGACTTAATTGACTTACTTCCTTACCGAAATAATACATAGATGCTTTTTGAACACCTCTTATATTACCTCCAAAATTTATTTTGTTAAGATATAATTCAAGAATTGTCTTTTTATCCAATTGTTTATCTAGTTGAATTGCTAAATAGATTTCTTGAACTTTTCTATCTATCTTTTTTTCTGCAAGTGTAGAACTATCACCAGAATCAACTTGGAAATATGTGTTTTTTACTAATTGCATTGTAAAAGTACTTCCTCCTTGACCAAAGCTCATTGTTTTTAAATTTTCTAAGGCAGCTTTAGCAAATCTAGGAATGTCAAATCCAAAATGTTGAAAATATCTAGAATCTTCTATAGATAAAAAAGCATCAATTAAACCTTCGGGACATGATTCATATGTAATATTTTCTCTTAAATAAGTTCCAATCTCTATAATTAGTTCGCCATTACCATCATAAATTTTTGTAGATTCATTGCTTACAAAATCATATAGGTCTAACTCAGGAGCTTCATCTATCATTCTTTTTCCAATTGTTATTCCAAATATTCCAACAATTAGTCCTGCAATAATTATTAAAACAACTAATGCAGCAGATACATTAATTAATCCTTTTAAAAGAGATCTTTTTTTCTTCTTAACAGGAAGATTTAATGGTTTTGGATCTTCTTCTTTAACAATATTAAATATTTTTGTTTCATCATCATTTTTATTTGTATTGTTTTTATTATTCATTTCATTCATTTCTTTCACCACATAATTTATATTTAGTACAATTAAATATTATACAACATAAAGCTTAATACTGCTTAATTATATCAATTATTATCCATAAATTAAAATAAACTATTAATATGTTACAATAAAAAAGAGGTAAAAATGTCAATACATTTACATGTAAGAAGTTCGTATACATTATTAAATAGTACCATTTCTATAAACAAGCTTGTAAGAAAAAGTAAAGAGCTTGGTTTTACTCATGTAGCTCTATGTGATAAAAATATAATGCATGGTGCAATGGAATTTAAAAATGAATGTATTAAATATGATATAACACCAATCTATGGACTAGAATTTGATGTAAATATTAATGATTCATTATATCCTTTTATATTATTAGCAAAAAATAATCATGGTTTTTTAGATTTAATAAAATTAAGTACTTATCTTTCTAGTGAAAATAATTATATTGAGTTAGATCAATTATCCTCTTATAAAAATAATTGTTTTTTGATTATATATGGAGAAGGAGGGTACTTTGAAAGTGCTCTTATATCTGAAAATATAAATGAAATTAATGAAAAATTAATATTTTTAAAAAGTAAACTTAATGATTTTGATGTTGCAATTTCTTATAATGAAACTTCTTTTTGGAAAATAAAAAATACTTTATTAAAAAATATATGTAATGGTTTAAATATTAGAACTGTTGCACTTAATAAAATTTATTATCTTAATTCAGATGATGATTATGCTTTAAAGATATTACATGGAATAGATCAACAAAAAACAATTAGAGATAAAACATTAACACTATTAAAGGGTAGGTATTTAAGAAGTAAGCAAGAAATGAAGCTAATTTATGAAGAAGAAGATTTAAATAGAACAATTGAAATAGCAAATGAATGTAATGTAGATTTAAATATTAAAAAAACATCTTTACCAAAATTTAAAACACCTAATGATGTGCCTAGTAAAATATTTTTAATAGAATTGTGTAAACTTGGATTAAGTAAAAGATTTAATAAAAAACAAGTACCTTTAGAATATCAAAATAGATTGAAATATGAATTAGATGTAATTACATCGATGAATTTTGAAGATTACTTTTTAATTGTTTGGGATTTTATTCTTTTTGCAAGAAGACATATGATATATGTTGGACCAGGAAGAGGAAGTGCTGCTGGATCTTTAGTTTCATATTGTTTAGGGATAACCCATGTAGATCCAATAAAATATAATTTGCTTTTTGAAAGATTTTTGAATCCTGAAAGAATTTCAATGCCTGATATTGATATTGATTTTCCTGATAATAAAAGAGATGAAGTTATTAATTATGTTTATGAAACTTATGGGGAAAATCATATAGCACATATTATAACTTTTGGTACTTTAAAAGCTAAACAAGTTATTAGAGATGTAGGAAGAGTTTTAGATATTCCTTTAAGGGAAGTTGATGCTATATCTAAAAGTATTCCTAATATTCCAAATATATCTTTAAAAAAAGCTTATAATCAAAATCCTAGATTAAAACAATTGATAAATTCAAATCCAAATTATATTGAATTATTTAAAATAGCACTTAAATTAGAAGGTATTCCTAGACATACAAGCACACACGCTGCTGGTATTGTAATGTCAAGTTTGGAATTAAATGAAGTTATCCCAACTATTAAATTAGGACCAGGCATGGCTAGTACTCAATATACAATGGAATATTTAGAAGATTTAGGACTTATTAAAATGGATTTTTTAGGATTAAGAAATTTAACAATAATAGATGAAATCTCACAGATGATAAAAAAAGATAATCCATATTTTGATATTATGAAAATTCCTTTAGATGATATTAAAACATTTGAGTTATTAAAAGATGTAGATACAGTTGGAGTATTTCAATTAGAATCTGAAGGAATGAAGAGTTTATTAAGAAAAATGAAACCAGAAAAATTTGAAGAAATTGTAGCTACAATTGCTTTATTTAGACCTGGTCCAATGGAAAATATACCTTTATATTTAGAAAGAAAAAATAATAAAAACAAAATTGAATATCCTCATCCTTTACTAGAACCAATATTAAAAGAAACATATGGAATAATGATATATCAAGAACAAATAATGCAGACAACACAAATAATGGCAGGTTTTTCATTATCAAAAGCTGATATTTTAAGAAAAGCTATGTCAAAGAAAAATCCTGATGAATTAAGCAAATTAAAAGATGACTTTATTAAAGGTTGTTTAAATAATGGTCATAGTGAACAGCTTGCTAATGATTTGTTTAATTTAATTTTTAAATTTGCGGGATATGGATTTAACAAGGCTCACTCTGTTGCTTATGGTTTACTTGCTTATCAATTAGCATATTTAAAAGCAAATTATACTATTGAGTTTTTAGTTGCATTATTAAATTCTGTTATTTCTGATGCTAATAAAACTTCTCAATATGTAGATCAATGTAGAAAAAAAGATATAAAAATATTATATCCAGATGTAAATATTAGTGGTTTTGAATTTGAAATAGAAAATAATAATATTAGATTTCCATTATTAGGAATAAAAAATGTAGGTAGTAATGCTGTAGCTCAAATTATTGCAAGTAGAAAACAAGGAAAGTTTACAGATTATTATGATTTTGTAGCTAGAATGATTGGTCAAAAAGTTAATAGAAAAACAATTGAGTCATTAATAAATGCTGGAGCTTTAGACAATTTTTCTACAAATAGAAAATCGATGCTACTTTCACTTGATGAAGCTATATTATACAGTGATCTTGTAAGAGTTGAAATTAATGGTGAAGTTTCTATTAATTTAGAACTTGTTTCAAAACCATTAATGATAATTTCAAAAGAAGATGAATTAGAAAGAAGTGAAAGAGAAAGAAGTGTATTAGGCTTTTATTTAGGGAATCATCCTATAATGATGATTAAAGATAGATATAATATTAAATTAGATTCTTTAATTAATCTAAAGAGAAAAAAAGGATATATAAATGGTTTTGCTTTAATTAAAAGGGTAAAACAAATAAGAACAAGAAAAGGTGATCCAATGGCATTTGCGACAGTTTTTGATGAAACTTCAGAATTAGAACTTGTAATTATGCCAAATACCTTTTACAAATATTCAAAATTATTAAATAAAGGAAATTATATATTTTTTGATGGTAAAATTGATAGAGAAGACTCTTGTATTGTAAATTATATTAGAGTGTTAGAAAGGAATTGACATGGCAAAATTATTAATAGTAGATGATGAATTAAAAATAAGAGAAGTTGTAAAAGAATATGCTTTAATTAATGAACATACTATCGATGAAGCTGATGATGGTATTAAAGCATTAGAAATGATTAATTCTAATAATTATGACTGTATAATTCTTGATATTATGTTACCTAAATTAGATGGATTTAGTGTGCTTAAAGAGATAAGAAAAAATTATGATACACCAGTAATTATATTAAGTGCAAGACAAGAAGAATATGATAAATTACATGGTTTTGATATTGGTGTTGATGATTATGTGGCAAAACCATTTTCACCAAAGGAATTAATGGCAAGAGTTAAGGTTGTTTTAGATAGAAAAAAAATAAATAAAAATAAGACATATAAATTTGATGGTTTAATTATAGATACAAGTGGAAGAACTGTTTCTATTGATGGAGTTAAAGCTAATCTAACACCTAAAGAGATAGACTTATTAATTTATATGGTTAGAAATAAAAATATTGCATTATCAAGAGAAAAAATACTTTCAGAAGTTTGGAATTATGATTATTTTGGTGATGATAGAACAGTTGATACACATATAAAAATGCTTAGACATAATCTAGGTAGATACAGAAGTTTTATTGTTACAGTAAGAGGGATGGGCTATAAATTTGAAATTGAATCTTAAAGGTATAAATTTCAATGTTTGGTTATACTTTTTCCTATTTTCAATAGGAATTGTTTTTTTAATTGGAATATTACAATTAACACTTATTAGACCTTACTATAGAAATTCTAAGATAGCTACAGTAAGTGAAATAGCTGATTCAATTCAAGAAACTTTAATACAAAAACCAGTAACTACTCAAAGTGCTTTAAATAAGGTTTTTCAATTAAATGTAGATAATAATGTATGTTCCATTGTTTTTAATGACAAAGGAAAATTAATATATACTGCTGATAGTTTAGGAGAAAGTTGCATATTTTCCCAAAAAATTAAAGTTGGTGAAGATAGTTTTATACCAAATAAGTCTGGTTTATACTTAAAAGATAAATTAATTGAAAATGACGATTCTTATAGTTTAACTATTGTAAATAAAAAAAGTAATCAAGAAATGATTGTTTATGGAAAAGTAATAAGATCAAATTTCAGTAATTATTATTTATTTGTAAATAGTCCGTTGGAACCAGTGGATTCTATAATTAAATTTTTCCAAGAACAATATTTTCTTTATACACTTATAGTTATGATACTTTCATTAATTGTTTCATTTTTAATATCTAATAGATTATCAAAACCTATTATTGATATGAATAAATCCGCAAAAAAACTAGCTACTGGTGATTATGATGTTCATTTTAATGAATCATATTTTTCAGAAACTAATGAGCTTGCAGGAACATTAAATGATGCTACTGAAAAACTATCCAAGGTTGATGAATTAAGAAAAGATTTAATTGCTAATGTTTCTCATGATATAAAAACTCCTTTAACAATGATTAAAGCATATGCTGAAATGATTCAGGATATTAGTGGTGATAATAAGGAAAAAAGAGAAGAACATCTTGAAGTGATTATTAGTGAAGTTGATTATTTAGATCATTTAGTTAATGATATGAATACACTAAGTAAAGTACAGTCTGGAAATTATGAATTATATGAAGTGAATTTTGATTTATCTTTAAAAATACGTGAAATAGTTAAATTAAATGCTGCTACTATTGAAAAACATAAATTAAATATTATTGAAAATATACCTGATGAAATGGTTATTTATGCTGATGAAGTTAAAATAGGTCAAGTAATATATAATTTTTTAACTAATGCAATAAAAAATACTGAAGAAAATAAAAATATTTACATTAATGCATTTAGAATAAAAGATCGTGTTAGAGTTGAAATTGTTGATGAAGGTGTTGGTATAAGTGATGAGGAATTACCTTATATTTGGGATAGATACTATAAAATAGATAAACAGTTTGTAAGAACACAGGAAAGCAGTGGACTTGGTTTAGCAATTGTTAAAGCAATATTAGATACTCATAATGCTAAATATGGCGTAGAAAGTAAAAAGGGGAAAGGTTCAATGTTTTACTTTGAATTAGTACAAGAAAATGTCTTATGATTATTTGCCTAATACTAATATTAAATTAAAACAACTTGATGATATGTTTAAAATGAATACAGATACTCATTTATTAGGAAATTATATTGATATAAGACCTAATGATGTAATTTTAGATATTGGTACTAATAATGGAGCTTTATTATTATATGCTTCAAGACATAAATATAAAAAATTAATTGGTGTAGATATTAATAAAAAGGCACTTCAATGTGCTAAAGAAAACTTCAAATTAAATAATATTGATGTTGAAATATATAACATTAAAGTTCAAGATTTAAAGATAGATAATGTTGATGTTATTATTTGTAATCCTCCTTATTTTACAAATGAAAAGTTTATAAATAAAAAAGATGAAATATTAAATGCAAGACACGATATTGAATTAAGTTTGAATGATCTTTTTAAATCATATAGAAGCTTATTAAAAGATTCAGGAAGAATTTATATGATTTACAGAGCTTCTAAAATATTGGATATTTTTAAATATAGTGAATTACATAAAATTAAAATACGTAAAATGAAATTTGTATATGATGCAAGAAAAGATAATGCAATTTCTGTTTTATTAGAATTAGGAAAAGGTATAAACACTAATGTAATAATAGAAAAGGCTTTGGTAATCAATAATGAAGAAAATTAGATTAATATTAATAATATCAATTTTTATACTGTTTATTCCTGTTGATATAAAAAGTGATGATAGTTTATTTGCAGGTCAAGAGTGGTATGATTTAATCGAAACTGTTGAAGTTAATAGAGAAAATCCATCTGCTTATTTTATTCCTTATCAAGATTCTTTATTAGCTTTAGAAAATGAAAAATCTGTTTTTACAAAAGATATTTATAAATCATCTTTTATCCATTCTTTAAATGGTGAATGGAAATTTTATTATGCAAAATCGCCATATGATCAACTAAGCTGGAATGATATAGAAAACTGGGATACTTCTAATTGGGATACAATAAATATTCCTAGTAATGTTCAACTTCAATTTGATGAAGAAGGTTTTAAGTATGACACTCCTATATATACAAATATGCTTTATCCATGGGTTAATTATGAAAAACTTAATCTTTCAGAATATCCAAAAGCTCCATTAAAAAATAATAGTGTTACTCATTACAAAAAAGAATTTATAGTAAATGAAGATTGGAATAATAGACAAGTATTTGTAAACTTTGATGGAATTGGTTCTGCTTTTTATTTGTTTATTAATGGTAAAAAAGTTGGGTATAGTGAAGATACATATACAACTCATAAATTTAATATTACAAGTTATCTTAACAAAGATGAGAACGGAAATATAGCAAATCAAAATAATACAATAGCAATTCAACTTTATAGATTCTCTACAGGCAGTTATTTAGAAAACCAGGATATGATTAGACTTAATGGTATTTTTAGAGATGTTTATCTAATAAGTAAAAATGATGTAGAAATTAGAGATATATTTATTAAAACAGAAAATAATAATTCACTTATTTTAGAAGCAAGTATTAGAAATCTTTCTAATGAATTTGGTGGGAACTATAAATTAATCGCAGATTTATATAATCAAGAAGATGAAAAGGTTTGGGATTTTCCTTTAGAAATTGAATATACTCTTGATAAAGCTATTACTGATATATCTTTACTTTCTAAGGATTTAGGTATTACTAATTCAAAAGCAAAAAGTATTGATAACCCAATTTTATGGAGCGATGAAAATCCATATCTATACAGATTATTAATTAATCTATATGATTCAAATAATAATATTGTTGAGACAACTTGTATTAGATTTGGTATAAGAGAAATTGGTATTAATATTTTAGATAATGGAAAGCAACAGATTACAATAAATGACGTACCGCTTTTAATAAAAGGTGTTAATAGACACGAATTTGATAGTGTTAAAGGTAGTGCAATTACAAAAGAAGATATTATTAATGATTTAATAATTATGAAACAAAATAATATAAATTCATTACGAACTAGTCATTATCCAAATAATGTTTTTACTTATGAAGTTGCAGATGAATTAGGTATTTATATTATGGATGAAACTAATATTGAATCACATTATGGAGCTATGGTTGATGATATTCCCTCAGGTTATAAAGCATGGAAGTATAGTGTTATGGATAGAGTTAAAAACATGGTTGAAAGAGATAAAAACTATACATCAATTATCATGTGGTCTTTAGGAAATGAAGCTACTTATAAAGATTATGAATTAAATAATGATTATAACATGTTTTTATCGAGTTCTTGGATTTTAGAAAGAGATCCATCAAGATTGAGAGCTTATGAAAGAGATAATAGGAATATAGGTACTAGAGAAGGTTCAGTCGTTGATGTTTTTAGTAGCCAATATTATTCAATTGAAGAGGTTATTGAATATTTAAAAAGTGATAATAAACTACCTTATATTCAATCAGAGTATGCTCATTCTATGGGTAATGCATTAGGTAATTTAAAAGAATATTGGGATATATTTAGATTATATGAAAATGCTCATGGTGGTTATATTTGGGATTTTAAAGATCAAGCTTTATTTATTCCTATAAATTTTAATGAAACACAATTATCTAATACTAAAAATAATTTAAATAATTATTATTATGCATATGGAGGAGACTTTGGTGAAAGAAGTAGTTATTTAGAGTTTTCAGGTAATGGTTTATTATTTACGGATGGAAGTTTATCACCAAAAATGTATGAAGTTAGAAAAGTATATCAAAGTATAAATTTTAAAGCTGTAAATATAGAGAAGGGCATATTTAATATTAGTAATGAATATTCTTTTACAAATTTAAATCAATTTAATGTTGTATATAAAATTGTCAATGATGGAAAGATAATAGAAGAAGATAATATAGTTATTGATTTAGAACCAAAATTAAACAAAGATATATATATTGATTTTGATTTAGAACAAAAAGGGCTATATTCATCAATTATTTTTGAAGTAAAACTAAAAAAAGATACTAATTATAATATGTATAAAAATGATATTATTGCTTATGAACAATTTGATTTATATAAAGCTAATAAAATAACCTATAATTTAAATAATGAATTTAAAGAAGTTATTGAAGATGAAAATAATTTAATTATTAAAGGTAATTCTAGTTATGGATTATTTGAAATAATTTTTGATAAAAATAAAGGAAATATTAAACAATATAAAATAAATGATGAAGTTATATTTAAAAATGGTCCTAAATTAAACTATTTTAGAAGTCCTATATCAAATGATAGTCAGTATAGTTTTAATGAAAATATTGAATCAAAATATGCATTAGAATTAGAAAATACTCATGAAGCTTTTAACATTGGAAATATCAATATAAAGAATAACAAAAATAACATTAATATTAATGTAATTGGAAACTTATTTGATTCTAATAAAGTAATCATTAATTATATTATTCATTCTGATGGAATTATTAGTGTAAGTAATGAATTTAAACCTACTAATTCTTTAAATGGAGTAATTCCAAAAGTTGGCATGGAGATTGTATTAAATGATGAATATCAAAATATTAAATATTATGGAAGGGGGCCTTTTGAAAATTATCCTGATAGGAACAGTGCAAGTATTAAATCAATATATGAGGATAAAATAGAAAATATGTTTAGTGATTTATATTTACGACCTCAGGATAATGGATTAAGAACAGATGTCGATTATGTAATGTTATCAGATAAAGATAATAAAGGAATATTGATTACTGGAGATAATTTACAATTTAGTGCTTTACCGTATAACTATAAACAACTAAATAAAGCTAATCATTTTTACGAATTAAATGATAGTAATTATATATATTTAAATATTAATGGTAATACTAGAGGTTTAGGAAATGCAATATGTGGAGATCTTCCTTTAGAAAAATATACTATTAGTTTGAATAAGAAATATAGTTATAAATATATGATTATTCCATTTAATAAACCTTTAAGTGATGAAAAATTAATTGAATATAGTATTTATAATTAACTTATGCTTGCAAAGCTCAATTTGTTTTGTTATTATAATTGAGCGTTGTCTACGTAGCTCAGCTGGATAGAGCATACGCCTTCTAAGCGTACGGTCAGGGGTTCGAGTCCCTTCGTGGACGCCATTAAGAAAATAAAACTGTGATGTTTGCTTATCACAGTTTTTTATTTTATTCATTTTTATTAATGTCTACCTTATTAAGTTTTTTAATTTTTCGTTTATTTATAATTGATCTAATTATAATTATAAATACAATCAATATAATTATAAATGGCCATACTGACACAATCATTAATATTAATCCTTGTATGAAATAAATCAAATCACTAATTGCATTTATAAACTCATTTTTAAGTTTACCAAAGAAATTATCTTCTACATCAATTGTTCCTTCTTTAGTTTCATAAACATTAATTTCAACTAAAGAATAATTAACTTGATTTTTATATTCCTCTAATAATTGACTATAGTATTGTATATCACTTCTTACATATGTTAATTGATTTTCTACAGTAATAAGATCGGAAACAGATGTAGCTTCTTCCATAATTTCTAATAATCTTTCTTCTTGAATTTCTAAAGAATTAAGCATGGATTCTGTTTTATTATAACTACTTGTTATATCACTAGTATTTAATGATTTAGATTTTATATTACCTAGTTCACTAATTTGATTAATGAATTCTTCTACACTATCAGCAGGAATCTTAATTGATAAATTTGAATACTTATATGAAGAATCACCTAAACTTTCATTAGAATATTGAATATATCCTTTATGTGATCCTATTAGTCCATTTATTTCTACTAAAAAATTCTCAATATTTTTAGTATCCATGTTTATATAGTAGTCTTTAGTTATCTTTCTTCCTTCTTCAACACTTGATTCATATGGTTGATCATAACCATAACCTTTTTCAGCAACTGCATCTTCTACATAGACTCCTCCAGTATAGTCATCATATGTATTATAATATGTACTTTCATTTCTAGATGGGCTTGTAGCAGCACAACCAAATAAAATAAAGACTATTAATAGAGATATAATTTTAAATTGTTTTCTCATATTCATATTTACATTCCTTTCTTTTTTAAATTATAACACTATTTCAAGTATAATTTGACAATTATTGTATACTATGATATCTTAATTAAGGTAATTTAAATATGTGGAAAGTAGAAGCACCTCTTCTCACCTGATGTCTTAAGGATTTAGGTATATAGCTACAAATAATGGTAACTATTTTAAGTAGGTGTTTCAATATACCTACTTTTTTAAATTTTTATGACATAGGAGGTGTCAATTATTACAAAACGAAACATGCATGACGAATTAGTCAATGAAAACATCCGCTTCAGAGAAGTTCTTGTGATTGATCCAGAAGGAAACCAATTAGGCAAAATGATGCGTAGAGAGGCTCTAGAAAAAGCTTATGAATATGAGTTGGATTTATTTTGCGTTGCGCCTAATGCAAAACCGCCAGTATGTAAAATACTTGATTACGGAAGATACAAATTTGAAGCTCAGAAAAAGGCTAAAGAATCTAAGAGAAACCAACATGTAACAGAGGTTAAACCATTAAGGTTATCACCTGTTATAGATAAACATGACTTTGATACTAAATTAAGACAAGCTAGAAAATGGGCTGAATCAGGTATGAAAGTAAAAGTAGATATGCGTTTTAGAGGACGTATGATAACTCGTTTAGAAGTTGGTAAACAAGTCATGAATGAGTTTATAGACGCTATGTCTGATATAACTACTGTAGACAGAAGACCTAAATTAGAAGGTAATATCATGTCGGTTGTTATGACACCAAAGAAAAAATAAGGAAAAGGAGTAATATAACATGCCAAAGATGAAAACAAAAAGAACACTTGCAAAACGTGTTAAAAGAACTGGTACAGGCAAATTGAAACGTGGACATGCTTACACATCTCACTTTGCAGCGAATAAAACACATAAACAAAAAGTTAAATTACGTAAACCAACTCTAGTACATAAGAGTGATGAAAAGCGTATTAAACATTTGTTGCAAGGTTAATGGGAGGTAAATAAGATGAGAGTTAAAGGTTCTACACCAACACGTGCTAGACGTAAAAAGGTGTTAAAATTAGCAAAAGGATATTTTGGTTCAAAACATTTATTATATAGAACAGCTAACGAACAAGTAATGCGTTCTTTACGTTACTCATATATTGGACGTAAACAAAGAAAACGTGAAATGCGTAAACTATGGATTGCTCGTATTAACGCAGCAGCAAGAATGCATGATTTAAGTTATTCTAAATTAATGCATGGCTTAAAACTTGCAGGAGTTAATATAAATCGTAAAATGCTTAGTGAAATAGCTATTCACGATGAAAAAGGTTTTGAAAACATTGTAAACACTGCTAAAAAAGCATTACAAGCTTAATTAAACATAGAAAACAGCGAAATTAATTCGCTGTTTTTTCTAAATCTTCAATTGATTGTTTCAATCTTGATAAGGTTTCTTTTTTACCAAGTATATTAGAAATTTCAATGGCTCCTCCTGGAGTAAATTTCATATTTGTAATTGCTACTCGTACAGGGAATAATAACTGTCCATTTTTAATTTCTAATCTTTTTACTTCATTCATTAACACTTCATGAATTTCTTTTTCATTCCAGTTTTCAAGATTTTCTAATACATTATATGCTGCTTTTAATGAAGTTAATGCAATCTCTGGATTAGTTTTCATTTTTTTATTTGTATATAAAGATTCATCAAAACTAGGAAAATCATCAAAAAATGTAATCATTGTAGGAATTTCATTTAATGTATTTGCTCTTTGTTGTACAATTTTTGCAATATTTTTATAGTCATATTTATCTGAAACTGCTTTAGCAATATATGGTTTAACTAATTCATAGTATTCATCAATATTCATATTTCTTAAATACATTCCATTCATCCAAGTTAATTTATCAACATCAAATATGGCACCTGATGTATTGATTCTTTTAACATTAAATGCTTGTGTTAATTCTTCTAATGTATATATTTCTTGTTCAGTTTCAGGAGCCCAACCTAATAATGCAATATAATTTAATATTGCTTCAGGTAAATATCCTTTTTCAACAAAATCTTGGAAGCTTGCATCACCATGTCTTTTTGATAATTTATTATGTTCATCTTTCATTACAGGAGGACAATGAATATATACAGGAATATCCCAACCAAATGATTCATATACTAAGTTATATTTTGGTGTACTTGATAAATATTCATTTCCTCTAACAACATGTGTTATTTTCATTAGATGATCATCAATAATATTCGCAAAATTATATGTAGGAAAGCCATCTGATTTTAATAGTATAGACTCATCTAAAGTACTATTTTCTACAGTAATAACTCCATAAACTTCATCAGTAAATGATGTTGTTCCTTCTTTTGGAATGTTTTGTCTTATAACATAGCTTTCACCATTTGCAACTCTTTTTTTAGCATCTTCTAAACTAATAGAGTTACAAGGATCATTAAAAATAAATGATTCACCTCTAGCAACTGCAATCTTTCTTTGATTTTCTATATCATCTTCAGTACAAAAGCAATAATGAGCACCACCAATATCAATCAGTTTTTCAGCATATTCTTTATATAGACCTGTTTTCATTCTTTCGGATTGAACATATGGACCATAGTCACCACCAATATCAGGACCTTCATCATGTATTAAATTACATTGTTTTAATGTTTCATAGATTATATCTATTGAACCTTCAACAAGTCTTTCTTGGTCTGTATCTTCAATTCTTAAAATAAATTTTCCATTTGGATCTTTTTTTGCGACTAAATATTCATATAGTGCTGTTCTTAAATTTCCTATATGCATGTATCCAGTAGGACTAGGCGCAAATCTTGTTCTAATTTCACTCATATTTTATACTCCCTTAAACATATAAATTTTATATCAATTGATTACTTAATTCAAATTGTTATAATATTTTTGTAAAAGGAGATTAATATGGAAGTTTATATAGTTACAGGAAACAAACATAAATTATATGAATTTAAAAAGATTTTAGAACCTTTAGGATATAAAGTTAGTAAAATTGAAGATATAAATAATGAAATTGAAGAAACAGGGAAAACATTTGAAGAAAACGCGATTATAAAAGCTAGTTATATGTCAAAAAAATATAATATTACTTGTATAAGTGATGATTCAGGTTTAGAGATAGATGCTTTAAATAAAGAACCTGGGATATATTCCGCTAGATATTTAGGACATGATACGTCTTATGAATATAAAAATAATGTGATTATTGAAAGATTAAAAAATGCTACAGATAGAACTTGTCGATTTGTTTGTGCTATTGCTTTAGTTAAACCTAATGGAGAAACTAAAACTTTTATAGGTACTATAGAAGGTGAAGTTGCATATAAAATAGAAGGGGATAATGGTTTTGGGTATGATCCAATATTTTATTATCCTCCATTTAACACAACATTAGCTTGTGTTAGTGATGAAATGAAAAATTCAGTATCACATAGAGGTAAAGCAATTAGAAAGTTGGTAGATTATCTTGAAAAAAATCAATAAATTAATTTTATTTATTGTAAGCTTTTTAATAATAATTTCAACTTTTATCACCGTAATTGATTTTGTAAGTTTTGATAGAAATTTTTATGATTTACAATATGAAAAATTAAATGTTTATAATACTATTGGTATATCTTCAAAAGAATTAGATATAGTTACTGATAAATTACTTGGTTATATTAAAGATGATTATAAAGATATAAAAGTAATCGCAAATATTAATGGAGTAAATAGAGAAGTATTTAATGAGAGAGAAACATTACATATGGTTGATGTTAAAAATCTTTATTTAGATGCAATTAATATAAGAAATCTTTCAATATTACTGTCAGCTAGTTTTTTAATTTTGTATTTTATATTAAATAAAAAAATTGATTTTTATGATTTTTTTAAATCGTTTAAATCATCATTCTTATTTATATTATTTTCTATACTTGGTATATCAGTATATGCATATACTGATTTTTATGATTTTTGGATGAATTTTCATTATATATTTTTTACAAATGATTTATTTATATTAAATCCAAATACTGATATTTTAATTATGATGGTGCCTCAACAATTTTTTATGAATTTAGTTTTTAAAATTATATTTTATTTTATAATAAGTATAACTTTAATTTTTATTATTTTATATTTGTTAGGAAGGAAAACTAATGATAAATATCGTGTTGTATGAACCAGAAATACCACAAAACACTGGTAATATTATGAGAACATGTGTAGCTACAGATTCTAAATTACATTTAATTAAACCTTTGGGATTTTCACTAGAAGAAAAACATTTAAAAAGATCGGGTTTAGATTATGTTAAAGATTTAAAATTAGAACAGTATGAAAATTGGATAGACTTTAAAGAAAAAAATAAAGGAGTTTTTATTTATATCACAAGATATGGTAAAAAACCACATTCTGATTTTGATTTTAGCAATATTGATGAAGAAATATATTTAATCTTTGGTAAAGAAAGTACAGGTATTCCAAAAGATATTTTAAAAGAAAATTTAGAATATTGTTTTAGGCTACCAATGGTTAATGATATTAGAAGCTTAAATTTAAGTAATTGTGTTGCAGTAGTTACATATGAAGTATTAAGACAAAAATCATATTTAAATTTAAGTAAAACAGAAACAATTAAAGGAGAAGATTGGCTTATTAAATAAGCATATTATTTTTATAAAAAAAATATATAATATATAATGTAAAAGAGGTGTTAAGATGATTGAAACGTTTAATGATGTACTATCCTTGGCTGTTATAGGTTCTATAGTTTTAGCATGTATTTATTATGTGTATAGCACCTTTTCAAAACATCATGCAAGAAAAATCATGGAATTTGAAAGTGAATATTATGAATTTGATGATGAAACAAGCACTGATGATTTTTATATTTAAAGGAGGATAATTATGTTTACTGTAAAAATTTCTAGCGAAAATGCTCCAAAAGCAATTGGACCATATTCACCCGCATTACAAATTGGTGATTTTATTTATGTATCAGGGCAATTACCTGTAGATCCTAAAACAAACGAATTAGTTGAAGATGAAATAAGAGCTCAAACAAAAATGAGTTTATCAAATCTTAAAGCAATTCTTAATGAAGTATCTTTAGATACAAGACATATTGTAAAAACTACGGTTTATATGACTGATTTAAGTGAATTTAACGCAATGAATGAAGAATATGCTAAATTTTTTAATGAACCATATCCAGCAAGAAGTGCTGTTCAAGTGGCTGCTCTTCCTAAAGGGGCAAAAGTTGAAATTGAAGCTTTTGTAATTGATACATTAAAATATGAAAAAGCAGCAAATGGATGTTATGAATGTGATGGAGACTGTAGTGGTTGCTAAATAAACTAGTAAGAAATTTCCCTGTATACTATAATTAGCGTTATACGGGGGATTTTTTTATGAAAAATATTTTAATGATTAAATCTTTTGAAAACGGAAGTAAATTGTATTTAGATAATGGGGAAGTTGAAACAATTGATATAAAGCCATTAAAATTAATAAAAGAATTATGTATTAAAAATGGCTCTTCTTTAGAAGGAAGAATAGCCTCTTTTAAACATCTAACTTCAACAAGGCAAAAACCATGTGTAATGATAAAAGATGGTTTAGTTTATATTCCAACTTTTTCATTTAATAATATTGAATGTTCTTACCTTTTATATAATAGAATTGTATGGGTTAAAAAAGATGAACATAATTGTATTGTTTTATTTGATAATGGTTTAAAACTTAAAGTTGATGTTAGTAGTAGAACGTTAAGAAAACAGCTTAAAAGATGTGATTTATTTAAAGAAAAATTATTATCGAAGGATAATTTAGATTATAAAAAAATTGTTTCTAGAATTGGAGATTAGTTGTGAATAATGAAATATTATTTTATTTATTGATATTATTAATAATTATTAGTCTTGTAATAATTATTTTTGTTGGATGGCAAAACAATTTAAAACAACAATTATTTATTAAAGATGTATTACATAAAAATGAAATTACTAATAATGATGAAATGGAAGGTCTTAAAAGACAATTATCTTTAGATTTTATGAACTTTCAATCTAATATGTCTAATTTTATTAATGATGAAATTAATAGATTAAATGAAAATACTTCTATAAAACTCTTGAATATTGAACATAGAGTAAATGATGGATTATTACATGGTTTTAATAAAACAAATGAATCATTTAATAATGTTTTACAACAAATTACAAAAATTGATGAAACTCAAAAAAGTTTAAGTTTACTATCATCTAATATAATGAGCTTACAAAATGTTTTAACTGATAAAAAAACTAGAGGAATTTATGGTGAAATTGAATTGTATTCTATATTAGAAAATGTTTTTGGTGACAATATTAATTTTTATGAAAAACAATACAAATTAAGTAATGGTTTTATTGCGGATTGTGTAATTAAAACAAATGATCCATTAGGTAAAATAGTCATTGATTCTAAATTTCCATTAGAAAATTACAATAGAATTTATGATAATAATTTAAGTGTTGATGAAAGAAATAGGGCAAGAGCTAATTTTAGAAAAGATGTATTAAAGCATATTTACGATATAAAAAATAAATATATTGTACCTTTTGAAACTGCAGATGTTGCTTTCATGTTTATACCTGCTGAAGCTATATTTGCAAAAATTCATGGTAAATATGATGATATTATTCAAGCATCATATAAAGCAAAAGTTTATTTAGTGTCTCCAACTACTTTAATGGCCTATATAACTGCCATTCAAGCAATCTATTTAGAACAAAAAAGAAGTGAAAAAGTTGAACTTATACAAGAAGAATTTGAAAAATTATCAATAGAATTTAATAGGTTTCAAGAAAGATTCAATATAATTAATAAAGATTTTGAAAAAACATATAAAGATTTAAATAATTTATCAATTACAACTGATAAAATTATTACAAGATTTAAACAAATTGAATCTGTAGATTTACAAGGAGAAAAAAATGAAAATTTTTAATATTAATTTTACAAAAAAAGATATTAGAATAGTAATACTTGTACTTATATCTTCATTTATGTTTTCAATATCAATGAATAATTTTATTAAAACAGGTAATTTATATCCAGCAGGATATGCAGGAATATCAAGACTAATTTCTCAGATTTTATATTCATATTTTAATATTTATATTTCTTTTAGTTTAATATTTATGACATTAAATGTTATAACTACTATATTTGTTTTTAATAACTTAGGTAAAAAATTTGCGATATATTCAATTATTTGGTATACTTCTTCCACTTTTTTTACTTCAGTATTACCTAGTTCATCAATAACTGATGATTTATTATTAATTTCTATTTTTGGCGGTATATTGAATGGTATTGCAATATCTATTGCATTAAGAAATAATGCATCTAGTGGAGGAACAGATTTTATTGCAGTGTATATGTCAACTAAATATAATAAACCAATGTTTAATTCAATGATGACATTAAATGTTTGTATATTATTAATTGCAGGTTATCTATTTGGTTGGGATAAAGCGTTATATTCAATTATTTATCAGTTTACTAGTACACAAGTAATAAACAGTTTACATAACAGATATAAATTAACAAATTTATTTATTATTACTGAAAAAAGTAAAGAAGTTGCAGATGCATTTTATGCAACATGTCGACATGGAATTACAAAAATTAATGTTGAAGGTAAACATAGTAAAAGATCAAAAACATTATTATTTTCAACAATTAATAGCTATCAATTAGAAGATGTAATTAACGCAATAAAAAAAGCTGACCCAAGTGTTTTTATTTCGATAAGCCAAAGTGAAAGAGTTATAGGAAATTATTATCAAAAGCCGCTAGAGTAGCGGCTTACTTAATTTCGATTCCAACTTTTATTTGTACTTCATTTAATTTTTTGCTAGCCATTTCTTTGGCTTTTTTAGTTCCAATATCTAAAGCTTCTTGTATCTTATTTGAATTTATTATTTCATTATAATCAGCTTGAATTTTTTCTAATGTATCACATACTACATTTGCAACATCTTTTTTAAAATCTCCATATCCTTTACCTTCATATTCTTTTGTAATTTCTTCAAAAGATTTATCAGATAATGAAGACATTATTTGCATTAAATTAGATATTCCAGGTTGATTTTCAGGATCATATTGAACTATTCCTATACTATCAGTAACTGCTGACATAATCTTCTTCCTTGCAGTTTTAAGATTATCTAACAAGTATACACAACCTTTATTTGTTTCATCTGATTTACTCATTTTTTTAGTTGGATCACTTAAAGACATTATTCTTGCGCCAACTTTTGGAATAAGAGGTTCAGGAACTTTAAAAGTATTTCCAAACTTATTATTAAATCTAATTGCAACATCTCTACAAAGCTCTACATGTTGTTTTTGATCTTCACCAACAGGGACAAAATCTGCATCATATATTAATATATCTGCACTCATTAAAGTAGGGTAAGTAAAGATTCCACAAGATATATTTTTTTCATCTTTTGCGATTTTATCTTTATATTGGGTCATTCTATTTAATTCACCCATATAAGTATTACAGCATAAAATAAATCCTAATTGAGCATGTTCCATAACATCTGTTTGTAAAAATATTGTTGTTTTATTAGGATCTAATCCACAAGCTAAATATAAAGCAACACAATCTTTTAAATTTTTTTGCAATTCTTTTGGTTCTTGATAAACAGTTATAGTATGTAAATTAGCGATAAATGCAATAACTTCATATTCATCTTGATATTCAACAAATTTACTTAAAGCACCGATATAATTACCTAAATGTAATTGTCCAGTAGGTTTAATACCACTTAACATTCTTTTCATAAAATTCTCCTAATCTAAACATTATTATTACATTATATACCCTTTTAATGCAATTTAACTATTTATTATTATTTAAAAAACATATATAATTATTTAAGGAGTTGATGAAAAATGATAGTAGTATACACTAGTCCAGGATGTGCTTCTTGTAGAAAAGTAAAACAATGGTTAAAAGATCACAATCTTGAGTTTATAGAAAAAAATATATTTAAAACTGTTCTTAATGAAAATGAAATTAAGATTTTATTTGAAAGAACTGAAAATGGTACAGATGATATCGTTTCAAAAAGATCTAAAATAATTCAAGAACAAAAAGTTGATGTTGATAGTATGACAATAAACGAACTTGTAAAGTTTATTAAAGATAATCCAAGTATTTTAAAAAGACCTATAATAATTAGTAGTGATAAGTTTCAAGTAGGTTATGATGAAGAAGAAATAAGTACGTTTGTACCTGCAAAACTTAGAAGTATTGCTGATATGGCTTGTAATAATAAATGTCCTAATTATGAGGGATGCGGAAAAATAAGGAGTGAAAAGTAAGAGCAAGAAATTGCTCTTACTTTAATGTATAATTAATATATGAAAATTTTAGTAGGTTTATCTGGAGGAGTAGATTCAGCAATTGCTGCTTATATTTTAAAAGAACAAGGACATGATGTTACTTGTGCTTTTATGCGTAATTGGGACTCCTTAGCCAATAATGATATTTTAGGTAATCCAACTCTTGATGAAGATATTTGTACTCAAGAAAGTGATTATAATGATGCATTAGAAGTCGCAAAAGCTTTAGATTTAAAACTTTTAAGAGTAGACTTTATTAAAGAATATTGGGATTATGTATTTACTACATTTTTAGAAGAATATAATCTAGGAAGAACACCAAATCCTGATATTTTATGTAATAAATATATTAAGTTTGATAGTTTTTTAGATTACGCTAAAAACTTAGGATTTAATCATATTGCTACTGGTCATTATGTAAAAGTTGAACACTTAGAAAATGAAAGTATATTAAAAAAAGCAGAAGATTCTAATAAAGATCAATCATATTTTTTATCACAAATTTCTAAAGATGCTTTAAAACACTGTTTTTTTCCTTTAGGTGATTTAAAGAAAGAACAAGTTAGAAAACTAGCTAATGAATTAAATTTAATTATTGCAAACAAAAAAGATAGTACAGGTATTTGTTTTATTGGTGAAAGAAACTTTAGAGATTTTTTAAGTAATTATTTACCAATGAAAGATGGAAATATTATTGATGTAAATACAAATAATATTGTAGGAAGACATAAAGGAGTTCTTTACTATACTATTGGGCAAAGAAAAGGCTTAAATATAGGTGGAAAGGGCGGTCCTTGGTTTGTAATAGGCAAGGATGTAAAGAAAAATGAGCTATATGTAGCTTCAGGTTCTGATAATGATTGGTTAATATCAGATTCATGCATAGTTAGCGGTGTTAATTATTTGTTTAATATAGATAATATAATTGATTGCACTGCAAAATTTAGATATAGGCAGCCAGATCAAAATATAAAATTAATTAAATTAGATGATAATAAAGTTAAATGTATTTATCCACAAGGGATTAAAGCAGTTACTCCAGGTCAAGAAGCAGTATTTTATTTAGATGATATTGTTATTGGTGGTGGAGTTATTGATAATGTATATAAAAATGAAAAAGATATTTTTAAACTAATTAAGGATAAATTAAATGGATAATATAATAGAAATAGTTGGAAAACCTTTTAAAACAATTTTTCATAATGATAAAAACCTTTTTACAGTTGCTTTATTTGTACTAGATGATTTAAATAATGATGTAATTACAGTTACAGGATTATTTCCTAAACTTGATTATGATAGCTTTTATGACTTAAAAGGTGAATATGTTGATCATCCTAGATATGGTATTCAATTTCAAGTTATTTCATTAAAAAAACAGCTTCCAAATTCAAATGAAGCAGTCATTAAATATCTTAGCAGTTCGCTTTTTAAAGGTATTGGTATAAAAACAGCAACTGCAATAGTAGAAAATATAGGTGAAAATACTTTAGAAAAAATAAAAGAAAATCCTGATTTATTAGATGATGTACCAAGATTATCAATTAAAAATAAACAAACTATAATTGACAATTTGTTTAAGGAAGATAATAGTTTAGAAAAGCTTATGCAATTTTTTATAATGCATGACATTAATATTAAAAATATTAGTCAAGTACATAAAAACTATGGGGATGATGCAATAGAAATTATAAAAGAAAATCCATATATTTTATTTTATGAATGTGATGGATTTGGTTTTAGAACTGCAGATAAGCTAGCAAGAAATTTAAATATTGATTTAAATGATGAAAGAAGATTAGAAGCTTTACTTTTAAATTTATGCAATAACTTAATTATGAGTAGCGGGGATTCCTATATTGAATTTGATGATTTAGAAAACAAATTTAAACAGTATAGTGATACAGACTTTTTGTATATTTTAAATAAATGTATATATCGAAGTACTCTTATTTTAGAAAATGAAAAAGTGTACACAAAAGCACAGTATGATGCACGAATATTTATTAGTGAATTTCTTGCACAATTTCCTTTTGAAACTTTAGAGCCTTATGATGAAATTAAACTTGAAAATGCATTAAATCAAATACAAGACATATTAAATATTACATATGATGATAAACAGATGGAAGCAATAGAAACATTTTTTAATAGTGATTTAATGATTCTAACTGGAGGACCAGGTACAGGGAAAACAACTGTTATAAGAGGCATTGTGCATGTATATAAGCATTTATATCCTGATAGTGTAATTTGTTGTAGTGCGCCTACTGGAAGGGCTGTAAAACGCCTTAAAGACTTGGCGGAAACATTTAATGCAATTACTTTACATTCTTTATTAAAGTGGGATTTACATACAAATACATTTGGTAAAAATGAGGAAGACCCTTTGTCAATTGATTTATTGATTATTGATGAATTTTCTATGGTTGATAATTGGTTATTTTACAATCTTCTTAAAGCATCAATTAATATAAAAAAAATATGTATTATTGGTGATGAAGATCAATTACCTTCAGTAGGACCAGGAAGATTGTTAAAAGATTTAATTGATACTAATTTATGGCCTTTAGTAAGATTAGAGCATATATTTAGACAAGAAGAAGGTTCAGAAGTAATTAAATTAGCTTTTGATATAAAAAATAATAATGTTGATTTTAATGAATATAAAAGTGATGTAGCTTTTTATTCAATGGATAAATCGTTAATAGTTAATAATGTATTAAGTATTGTACAAAGTGCTTTAAATAAGGGTTATTCAATAAATGATATTCAAGTATTATCTTGTATGTATAAAGGGGTAAATGGTATTGATAGATTAAATATAAATCTTCAAAAATGTTTTAATCCACCAAGCAAAGATTTAAAAGAATTAAAATTTAAATATAGAACATTTAGAGTTAATGATAAAATCTTACAATTAAAAAATCAACCGGATGATAATGTATATAATGGTGATATAGGTACAATAGTTGATATAGAATATTCACATGAAAGTATTACAAAACAAAATACAATTTGTGTTGACTTTGATGGAGATATTGTTGAATATACTCCTGAAAATTTTATTAATATAACACATGCATATTGTATTTCAGTTCATAAATCACAAGGATCTGAATATCCTATAGTGATACTTCCTATTTCAATGGAGAATTATATTATGCTTGAAAAAAGGTTAATATATACAGCTATTACAAGAGCTAAAAAATCTGTTGTAATTCTAGGTGATAAAGATGCATTTTATTTAGGTATTAATACAAAAGAAAAGCATATAAGAAAATCAGATTTAACTGAATTAATCATTAATGTACAAAAAAATAACTCATTATAATTGAGTTATTTTAATAAGAGTATTAAAAATATAATGGGGTTAGTATCATAGGATACAGATTTATGTGGTAATGAAAGTATGTTAAAAAGTTACCCTATGCGAAAGTATGGGGTAACTTTTTGTTATTTGTATTATTGTATTT
>JAAYSZ010000017.1 GCA_012523895.1 Erysipelotrichaceae bacterium | reverse complement strand
TCCTAAAATACTATTAGCAAATACAAAACACCCTATGACAATAATGGAGGGGATAAAAGTATTTGATATAGCTAAGTGGTTGTTAGGGGATGAGAGTTAATTTATTGGAACTGGTAAAATAATCTGACGAGCCGAAAAAAAAGCTAACAGAACGGATGTGAACTGTTAAAAAGGCCTAAATATCAAGTGTTTTCATCCTTTGAACTTTTACCGGTGAAAAGTGGGAATAGTAGCAAGTGCTTTATTTATAATAATTTTATTTTAAGCTTAGTCGAAAGGTTAGAGCTTTTAGCGTTTGATTGATACGTAAAAGTGATACGTAATAATTTGCGTTGCAAATTTATGTTTGTTTTGAGTTGATTCAAATTAAAAAAAGCTATTCATTTGTCCCAAAAACAATATAATAAATGGGACTAGAATAATTGAAAAAATAACATCTTATGAATTAAGGATAGGCTTTATGTCTATCTTTTCCATTTATATAATCTTCTACTACTTGTATTTTTTCATCATATGATACCTTGGGTTTTCTTCCCATTTTAAAATCCCACCTCCATAGACACAAGTTTCTATATTTCACGTGTCTACTTTAGTGGGATCATATCATATGTGTCGGTTATATGTTATAAGATTAATTTAATATACTTTCTCTAGCATATGTATATTTGTCTAACTGTAAATCATAGCTAACTTTTACAGTTTTTTCATTTTCATTAATATATTCATATTCAATTTGTATAAGTTTAATATCATCCATGTTAAAAGTTAGTGGAGCAACACCTTTAAATATAGGGGATGTTTCTCCTGGTTGGACACTATCTCTACATGTGAAATGTGAATGATTATTGGAATCCATTCTTATACCATCAATAGAAAAGTATTTTATTACATAGTTACTATTATTTGTGAAAGAAAAATATGCAAAAGCTACTCCATTATTATCTGCTTTTGTATCGATTCCTTTAAATTCAAAAGGTAATTGATCGTATTTAACGTCAAGATCTTCAACAAATTCACTTAAAGGTCTAATACGAGTTTCATACTCATCTTTAAGTACATTATATTCAACTTCTATCTTTCTATCATTTGAATCCAAATAATAATATAATATGCTTTTGATTTCAATGTCATCTACATTAAGTGATGTTGGCGCAAAAGAGTCAAATTGAGTAGAAGTTTCATTAGGCATTACAGTTAAATAGTGAACATAGTAAGTCTTTTCATTAGTGTCTTTTAATACACCGCTTAATTCAAATCTAAGAATTGGAAATTTGCTGTTGTTATGAAACACATAATGTACGTAGGCTGCTCCTGATGAATCAAGCTTATCATCCATATGAACAATTTCATAAGGAAGTTGATCAATGATTACCATTTCAGAATCATCTAAACTATTTTCTTTTTCATATTCTTCTAAAATTTCTTTTTGTAATTCTTGCATAGTTTTTTCAAAATCATCTTCAATAGCTGTATCTTCTATTACATTATTTGAAGAACATCCTATTAAAAGAATAAAAACAAAAAGAATACTTAATATTTTTTTCATAATCTGTCTCCTTTTTAAAATTGTATCATGATTAAATTGAATCAAGCACAATAATTATTAATATAATATTTAATAAATAATTGATATAGAATAAATTAATTATATAATTATTTTAAAGGAAAGTAGATTAT
>JAAYSZ010000004.1 GCA_012523895.1 Erysipelotrichaceae bacterium | reverse complement strand
GCACCTATATTTTACCATTAAAAAAGTAGATAAAGCGTTGTAATTTGCGAATACAGGATGCTTTATCTACTTTGCTAGTATATCAAATTTTTATATTATTGAATACTATACTTTGTCAACAGTCTGAAAAACCCTCATTTAGAGGGTTTTTAATTGAATTCGAAATATTTTCCTTTTACTTGATAAATTATGTGTTCACAAATATTTTTAGTATGATCTCCTGCTCTTTCAAGATTTCTTAACATCCTAATAGTAGGAATTAAATTAACAATTGTTTCTTTATCACCATCAATAGATTTTTCTTTTAAAATTTCTAAAATTTCTTCAAAAATTTCATTTATTTTAACATCTTCTTCAGGAATCACAAGTGCCCAATTAGCATCTCCTTTATCATAAGCATCCATTGTATGATCAAACATTGTTAAAAACACATCACATAATTCTCTAGACTTTTTAAGTATGTCATTATCTAAAGTATCATTCTTTATTACAAATTTCGCTATAGCTTTAGAATAATCTGCAATTCTTTCAAGCTCAGCCGCAATTTTTATACTAGCAACAACATTTCTTAAATCACTTGCAACTGGAGATAATAATGCTAATGCTTCAATAGACAAATCATTTATCTCTTCTTCTGCAAGATTAATATATTCATCCATACGAATTACTTTTAATGCTTTTTCGTTATCATTTTCTTCTATAGATTCAATTGCAAATTCATACATTTTAACAACTTTTTTTGCCATTAAAAGAATACTGTCTTTTAATAATTCATTTTTTGCATCTAATTTAGCCATATTATCCAAACCTTCCTGTTATATAATCTTCTGTTCTCTTATCGCTAGGATTTTTAAATACAGTAGATGTCAAATCATACTCAATAACTTCACCTAATAAGAAGAACGCAGTATAATCACTTATTCTACTAGCTTGTTGCATAGAGTGAGTAACTATAACTATAGTATAATCCTTTTTTAACTCATCTACCAGTTCTTCTATTTTACTTGTAGCAATAGGGTCAAGAGCACTTGTAGGCTCATCCATCAAAATAACTTCAGGCTCCATTGCAATAGCTCTAGCAATACACAATCTTTGTTGTTGACCACCAGATAATGCCATAGCACTTTCATGTAACCTATCATGTACTTCATCCCATAAAGCTGCTTGCTTTAAAGATCTTTCCACAATTTCATTAAGTTTCTTTTTATCTTTTAGACCCTGACATCTAGGTCCATAAGCAATATTATCATAAATACTCATAGGAAATGGATTTGGCTTTTGGAAAACCATTCCAACTCTTGTTCTTAGGTTAACAACGTCTGTTTTAGATGAATAAATATCTTCACCATTAGCCATTATTTCACCTTCAACTCTACATCCTTCAATTAAATCATTCATTCTATTTAAACATCTAATAAATGTAGATTTTCCACAGCCAGAAGGTCCAATAAATGCAGTAACCTTATTTCTATAAATATCCATATTAACTTTATTTAAAGCTTGTTTTTCGCCATAATATAAATCTAAATCTCTAACTTTAAAATACGCTTTCATTTCATCCTCCCCTTAAACAAATTGCTTAGCAAATCTCTTACCAATTAGTTTTACGATTATATTTAACACTAATACAATAGCCAATATAATAATTGATATAGTACTTGCCAATTCAAAGTTTGGATTTTCACCCGACATGAATGACCATATCATTAAAGCTAAAGAAGTGCCCTGAGATAAAATTGTAGGATTATCATTAATAAATGTTCCCATTGTATAAATAAGTGCTGCTGATTCACCTATAACTCTACCAATTCCAAGTAATACACCTGTTAATATACCATTAATACAACAAGGTAAAACAACCTTAAAGATTGTTTGAGATTGAGTTGCCCCTAAAGACAAACTAGCATCTCTTAATGATTTTGGCACAACAAGTAGTGCTTCCTCTGTAGATCTAATAATAGTAGGTAATAAAATTACCGCCATAGTTAGACCACCTAATAAAATACTTGTTGTTGTTGCTCCTACAAGTTGAGTAACAGGGAATAACACAGTAATACCCATTAAACCATAAACTATACTAGGAACTCCTGTTAAAGTTTCAATACCCTGTCTTATCAAAGAATTAATCTTTGTAGGACCAGCATATTCTTTTAAATATATAGCACTAGCAATACCAATAGGTAATGATATTGTTAGTGAAATTACTATTAAATAAAATGTTGCAATTAAACTACCTCTAATTCCTCCACCAGCACTCTTAAAATATACCGATGTAATTGTAGAAGCCTTGTCTAAAGTTTCTATTGTTGTTTTTGCATCTTGAGCTAAAATCTTACCAGCTAAACCAATTGTACCATCCGCAGTCATATAATCTATTTTTTCAATTGTATAACCTGTATGCATTTTTAATGGTTTTTCAAAATTTTCACCAGCTGTCGCATTTAATAAATGTGCAAATGGAGAATTTGGTGATACATATGTAACTTCAAGTTGTTTTTCACCTTTTGCAGATAATGTGTCATCTATCGCAATACCCCATTTAGTAGAATAATACCCTTGTGCGCTACTATGTTCATCATTAAGCTCATTAGTTTGATAACTTTCTTCTACAGTAGCTAAATAGTTTTCAGACCAATAATTACTTTTTATTAAATCAAAATTAAGTCCTTTTAATCCTTTAGATAAAACAAAGACTAATATCGACCCTAATATTAATACACCTAATCCAGCAGATATATATGTCAAAGCATTATTAAATGTATCTTTAGCTTGCATTTTTGCTTTCATTTTTTCTCTCATTACATATTACCTACTTTCTGTTTAACTAAATTTAATAACCAGTTAGAACCGAAAATAACTACTAATAATACAATACCTACAGAGAACCTAATATCATAATCTAATCCAGTAGTTTCTTTTAAACCTGCAAGCATCGTACTTGTAAGAGTTTTAGTTATATCAAACAAACTAAAAGTAGGACCATATAATTTATTACCAGCAACCATACTAACAGCAGTAGCTTCACCAAAAGCTCTACCTAAACCAAGTATTGCACCAGCAAATATTCCTGACTTAGCTGAAATTAATACTACCTTAAAATTTGTCTGTGTTTCTGTAGCACCTAAAGCTAAAGAAGCATGTTCTAAATCTCTATCTACTGCACCAATGGCAGTAATAGCCATTGAAGTAATTGTTGGGAAAATCATAATTGCCAACAATAGTATAACTGCAAGGAGAGAACTCCCTCCTGCAGTTGTAACATTAAATAATGATGCTAACCATTTTACAAAATCTGTAAGAACCCCTGCAGCAAATACCCCGTAAACAATACTAGGTATACTTGCAAGAAGCTCCACTACTGCCTGCATTAAACCACTAAGTTGTTTTGGAGCAATTTTAACTATAAACAAAGCAGTTAATACAGAAATAGGAAGGCTAATCAGTAAAGCCGCAAAAGATGAGATCAAAGTATTTATAACAATAAAACCCACACCGTATAACTTTTGATCTTGCCTATAAGTCATACCAAAAAGGAAATCTATTAAATTAACTGTTCCATATTGATAATTAGGCAAAAACGGCGAAATTCCCTTCATAAATATGAAGAGAACTAATATTACTATAAAACTTGATGATAGTAACGCCATTGCCAAGAAAAACATTCTGGCAGCTTTATCAATCGCCTTATTTCTTTTAACTTTTTCAGCGTTGATTAACATTTTTTTATTTTCCTAAATCAGCCCAAGATTTAATTTCGCCACTATAAATTCCAGCAAGCTCCTCAGCTGTTAAGTCAGTAATAGCAGTGTTTTCAGCATTTACGATTGCAACTACTGCGTCTAAGCAATATACACCACTTGATAATGCACTTGAAACATCTTCTTCATCCTTGAAGTTTCTTGATGCAAATCCAATGTCAGCTGCATTTACGCTGTCTTTTTCTTCACCTAATGTACGTTTATGTCCATCTGATGAACCAGTTTGATTAATTGTAAATTGTACATTTCCAGCCATTGGTTGGAACGCTTCTAATGCTGCAGTTAAAGTTTTTTCTACAGATGTAGATCCTGCAGTAACTATTGTTAAGCTTGAATTGTCTTGATCAACAATTGGGTGATTTTTCTTTAATTCAGCCCATGGTGTTGATTTAGATAAATCTACTTCTCCACCAGCTGCTTGAACAACTTGTAATCCTTCTGTTGAATTTACTAAGAAATCTACAAATGCTGCAATAATTGCTTCTTTGTCATCACTTCCAAAATCTCCAGAAGCTCTAGTTACATATGAGAATGGACGTTGCATTCCATAAGAACCGTCTAATACTGTTTCACTTGATGGTACTACACCTTCAAAATTAATTGGAGTAGCTCCACTATTTGAAAAATCTGTACTTAATGATGCATAACCAATAGCATTAACATCTGATGCTACTTTTGTAATCATGTCTCCGTTAGAAGATACTTCAATTGCATCTGCAGTTAATTCTTCTAAACCAATAGCTTTTTCAAAAGCTTCTCTTGTTCCACTACTTGAGTCACGAGTATAAACAAATATGTTACCTGTTGCTGCACTTTCTGTTGTTTCTACTGTTTCTTCAGTAGTTGTTTCTGTAGTTTCACTTGGTGTTGTTCCACAACCTACAAGCAATAAAACAGAAATTAAAGCAATAAAAAATTTTTTCATAATTTCCCTCCGTTTGCTCAACTTCACATTACATAAAAACTATAAAGTAATTATTAGATAAATGTTAAATATATGTTAAATATGAAAGGTATATAAAATTATGAAACTACTTATTTCTCTAACAAATAGAATAAACCCTTGGATTTACCAAGGGTTTATTCTATTATTGTATTTTTGTTTTTCTTAATATTTTTATTATTCTTTCTTTTTCGTTTTTAGTGTATCCACTAAAATAGTCTTCAATTATTGGTTCTGTGAATAAAATCAGTGCTTTAATCTTTTCTCTTCCTTTTTCAGTTAAAGATAACATAAACACTCTTTTATCTTCGTTGCTTTGTGTTTTATATATAAATTGTTTGTTAACTAATTTGTTTGCAATATAAGTCATACTACCACTTGTTAGAAAAACTTTTCTTGCCATTTCCTGAATTGGTGTATCACCTTCATTGAATAAAATTAGAAGAGTTTTGAATTCTGTAATTGCCATGTTTTCATATAGCAATTTTCTTGATAAGAGTATGTCTAAATTATAGGACACACTATTTATCAGTTGTGCCATTTCTAACGTTTTATCCATTATTCTCACCCCAATATTGTTTTTTATATTATAAAACATTTTTTTAACAATTAGTATAAATACATTATATTTCCTATTAAAAACACACTTTATATGGAGTTAATTAATATTAATACATAAATAACCCTGATGGGATTAAGAAAAATATAGGTGCTGTAAATATTGCTAAATATAGTGAAAGCTTATCTTTTTTATCATCTTCAATTTCTATATTATTAAATACAAATTTCATATTAAAAATATATATAAAATAACTACTAACAGCTATACAAAATAAAACATATATAAATGAATATATACTAGTAAAAGGGTTCATCATTATTCCACTTATTATATTTTTATACCACCAATCATAAATACCACCACTTCCCTCAACAAAATTTGTTAAAAACATTAAAACTCCACCAATAAAATCAGCCAAAAAACCAAAAATCCAAGTTTTAAAAATAGTCTTTTTTATTATTGGTATTACATCATTTACTTTTAAATGTTTTAAAGATAAATATGTAACTAAAAAATCAATTAAAAAGTTTGCAGGTAAAACAACAATCCATGTAACTGGAAAATAATATAAAAGCCATATCGGTAATATAATATTGTATAATTTAAATTCTTTTTTCATTTTAATACTCCTATCACACTTTAAATATATAAAAGTAATTACTCTTAATCAAATATAATTATTTGCATTCTTAAATATTTTTATTTTCCCAAAAAAATAACGTAGTAATTTACTACGTTTAAATTTGGTGTGCCCGACAGGACTTAAACCTGCAACCTTTTGAATCGGAATCAAATGCGCTATCCATTGCGCCACGAGCACATAACATTTAAATTCTATCATAAAATGCTATAATTGCTTTATGATGAAAAAATTAAATGATATTAAATTGCTTATCTTTGATATAGATGGCACTATATTGATTCAAGATGAAAATACAGTAACACCAAATGTAAAAAAAGCACTAAATCAAGCTAAAGAAAATGGTTATGAAGTAATGATTGCTACAGGAAGACACTTCAGATTTATTCCTCAAGAATTATTAGATGATGTTGATGCCAATTATTTAGTAACAGTTAATGGAGGATGTTTAGTAGATAAAAATGGAAAGGTATTAAAACAACATCCTATGGACCAAGAAGAATTAGAAAAATTAGTTAAATTATGTGATAAAAGCGGTGTTGCAATTGCATTTAAATGTAAAGACGATATTGTTGTATATACATATTACGATATGTTTGTAGAAGGATATGTTGGATTAAATTCACCTTTCGCAAAACTTTTAGTAGATGATACTAAAAACAGAAATTATCATAAAACTATAGGACCAGCTTTAGGAGCATTTTTAATAGGCGATCATCCTACAATACATAAAATGCAAGATGAATTTCCAAAGTTTACTTTTGCTAGATCACATGCAGTTGGATATGATGTGTTTATGAATGAAACAACTAAAGGATCAACTGTTGAATCTTTCTTATATGACAATGGATTTACTTGGGATAATGCCATAACATTTGGTGATGCAGGTAATGACATAGACATGATAAAAAGAGCATCCATAGGCATAGCCCTAGGAAATGCTCCTCATTACGTTCAAAAAGAAGCTGATTTTGTTAGCGACACTGTAGAAAATGATGGTGTAGTTCAAGCATTAAAGCATTTCAAAATAATTTAATTCTTTATTTGGTGGTAATTCAACCACCTTTTTTTTATCTGTAAGAATATCATTCCACTCAAGTTTATATGAATATAGCCCCATTTCTTTAAAATCATTTGATTTTTTTCCATAGATACTATCATTAACTATATATAATTTTTTACTAGATAAATGAACTCTGATTTGATGAGTTCTACCAGTTTCTAGTTTACACTCTAATAATGTATATTTACCTTTTCTTTTTAAAACTCTACATTTTGTTAGAGCTTCTTTTCCACTTTTAGAAACTCTATATTTATTATTTATATGTCTATCTCTTCCAATAGGAGAATTAATTATAAAATTTTCTTCTTTAACATTTCCAAATACAATTGCTTTATAATATCTTTCTATTTTATTATTTAAAAACATATCATCTAAATAAGGTTGAAAAAAAGAATTTTTACAATACATTATTAAACCTTGAGTTTCTTTATCTAATCTATGTAAATGTCTTACACTAATATTTAAATTATTATTTTTATAATACCTTGCAACCATATTAGCTAAAGATTTTTTTTCATCATGAACAATAATTCCAGAAGGTTTATTCACAATTAAAATATATTCATCTTCATAAATAACATCACACTTTTTATCATCTAATTCATAATCAATATATTCTTCTTTTAAATCTATTTCTATAACATCATCAATATATAAAATATCATCCTTATTACAAACCTTATTATTTAATAAAATTCTTTTCTCTAAAAACAACAAATACTTATTTTTTCTAGATCGTTTATAATAATCTAAAAAATATTCAATTGATTTATTATTAAATTTTTCATTAACAATTATCTTCATTTTTCAAATTCAAATTTATAATTAAGGTTTAGCTTGTCTCTTATAAATAAGATTTCTTTTTGTAATGACTCTGAAATAGGTACTCCCTTATCTTTTCTATCTAACCAAGCTAAATACTCTTTCTCTCCTGCAGTATAAATTCTATCTTCTTTATTAGCTGTTTTAGCACTTCTTAACTCTCTTAATATATCTCCTGTAGTCTTTTTAAATTCTTCTAATCCCATAAATGCTTCAGGATCAATCACAATAAAGAAATGACCTAAAGGAATTGTTGTTTTTTTACCATCCTTATCAATTCCAGAAAGAGCACTTAAAAAAGCTGCTTGAGATAAAGATGCCGATAGAATTTCAACTACAGTCGCAAAGCCATAACCTTTATATCCACCTAATTCTTCACCAATACCTCCTAAAGGAGTAAGAGCTGCTTTATTACTACTTAAAGCTTCAAGAATCTCTTTACTATTAGTCATAGATTTTCCATCTATTCCAACAACTGTCCCTTCAGGAGTTGGTTTATTCATTCTTGCATAATATTCAATTTTCCCTCTTTGCATTATTGATGTTGCTGCATCAAATGTAAAAGGAAACTCTTCATCAGTAGGCATACCAAATGTTAATGGATTAGTACCTAATTTATTTTCAATACTAAAGGTAGGTGCAACTGAAGGTCTTGCATTAGTACCAGTAATTCCAATCATTCCCTCTTTTACTGCCATAGAAGTCCAATAACCTGCAATACCATAATGTGTTGAGTTTTTAACAACAATCATAGACATTCCATACTTTTTAGCTTTTTCTATAGCCATTTCCATTGCTCTATAACTAGCAACCATACCCATGCCATCATTAGCATCAAGTACAGCAGTAGTCATGGTCTCTTTAATAACTTTTAAATGTGTAACAGGTTTTTGAATACCTGCTTCTATTCTATCCAAGTAAATTGGTTTAAACCTATTACATCCATGACTTTCGATTCCTCTTTTATCACTTTCCAATAAAACATCAGCACATATTTTTGCATCTTCTTTAGGTACACCATAACCAATAAATGCATCAACTAAAAATGAATCCATTGTTTCCCATTTTACATAAGGTCTATTATCCATATTTTTATTCTCCTACATTTTTTCTGGAGCACTAATACCAATTAAGTCTAAAGCATTAGCTAAAGTTTGCTTTGTGGCTAATAGTAAACCTAATCTTTGATTAGTTAATTCTCTATTATCTTCATCAATTATTTTATAAGCTCCATAGAAACTATGAAAATATCCAGCTAACTTTTGTACATAATTACATATTTTATTAGGAGATCTTGTATATGCGGCATCCGCAACTACACTAGTAAATTCACCTATATGTTTTAATATATCTATTTCTTTATCACTAACTAATAAATCATAATTCTCTTCTTTTATAAATTTAGGTGCTTGCCTTAAAATTGAACAAATCCTTGCATGTGCATATTGAGCGTAATAAACTGGATTTTCATTAGTTTTTTTACGAGCTAAACCTAAATCAAAATCCAAATGAGAATCAACTGCTCTACTTACAAAGAAATATCTTGCACTATCTACACCTACATCATCACAAAGTTCACGTATTGTTATCGCATTACCAGTACGTTTACTCATCTTAACTTCTACTCCATCTTCAACTAAACGAACCATTTGAATTATATCTACTTCTAAATCATTTTCACCATAACCCATAGCTTGAATTGCGGCTTTCATACGAGCAATATACCCATGATGGTCTGCACCCCAAAGATTTACAAGCTTTTTATAACCTCTATCAAATTTATTCAAATGATTTGCAATATCAGGTGCTAAATAAGTTAAAGAACCATCACTTTTTACTAGAACACGATCTTTATCATCTCCCCATTTTGTAGACTTAAACCATAAAGCACCATCTTCTTCAAAAGTTAATCCCATATCTATCATTTTTTGAATCGACTTCTTTACACTTCCATTATCATATAAAGATTGTTCACTTACCCAAGAATCAAATTCACAACGATAATATTTCAAATCTCTTTTAATTTTATCTAATTCCTTTTCTTTTCCTTTTTCTTTAAAAAACTCAATACGGCCTTCTTCTTGATTAAGCCAAACATCACCATATTCTATCGCAAGCTCTTTTCCTATCTCTTTAACATCATCACCAAAATATCCATCTTCTGGAATTTCAACTTCTTTACCAAAATACTGAGCATATCTTGCATAAACTGATTTACCTAAATTAATCATTTGTGCACCAGCATCATTAATATAATATTCTCTTAAACAATCATAACCACTTTTAATCAAAAGCCTAGAAATACAATCTCCCCAAGCTGCACCTCTTGCATGACCTAAATGTAAATCACCAGTAGGATTAGCACTAACATACTCAATTAAAATAGGTAGATTATCTCCACTATTATTTTCTCCATATGTTTCTTTCTTATCTAAAACAACATTGATAATATCCGCAAGAACAGTATTTTTCATAAAGAAGTTAATAAACCCAGGTCCAGCAACTTCTATTTTTTCATAATCTTCTACTGTCTCTTCTAATTTTTCTAACATTTCTTTTGCGATTATTACAGGAGCCTTTCTCACAACTTTTGCAAGCCTCATCGCAATATTAGTAGAATAATCTCCATTTGTATTATCTTTAGGTATTTCTATCATAACTAAAGATGAATCCTCAACATTATATAGTTCTTTTATTACATCTTTAATTGAACTAATTAGATTATTTTCAATTTTGTTCATAAAATCCTCCCCTTTAATTAAACCACAAAAAAAGCCTCTTAAACAAAGAGACGATAATTTTACCGCGGTACCACTCAATTTGTTAAACGTTTGTTTAACCACTCTTCCTTTAATGCAGGATATACATTGTCCTTACTATCATACAGACAAATCTCAAAAGCTCGTTCACTTATTTATTACTACCTATTTACACCAACATAGGCTCTCTATAAGTCTTCCATAAATTACTACTCTTTTTCATCGACAAAATTAGTTTATCTATATTATAAATGTTTGTCAAACTAAGGTGTAAACAATTCATCAACTGTTGTATCTAAAACTCTTGCTAAATCAAAAGCCAGCTTTAAAGTAGGATCATATTTTTCATTTTCAATCGCATTTATAGTTTGTCTTGTAACATTACAAAGAGTAGCTAATTCTAATTGGGTAATGTTCTTTTCTTTTCTTAGTTTCCCTATATTGTTTTTCATATATTTTTACCAACCAATAAAATTATTATTACTACAGCGATAACTATAATCATTATAGAAATCAACTTTTTTAAACCCTTACCCGAAGTTATATTTTCTAATTTATATGAGTATATTCCTTGTTGAATTAATAACATTACATTCAAAATAATTAAAGTAGATAAATGTATATTTTTATTAATTATTAAATAGTATATATTGTATATTCCTAGTAGAATTGTTCCTGCAGCATAAGCATATCTAAAACTTTGTAGTGCAATAGACATTTCCATTTCATCCATCTTTCTCATGTCGATACCTCCTATAAATGTCAAATTCTTTTTACATCTTTATTATATGTATACAATATCGCAATGTCAAATTCTTTTTACATTATAGATTAAAAAATAAACAGCTTATGCTGTTTATTCAGTAACTGCCCAATTAGGAATGTCTGAGCCCCTTCTAACTAATATAGTCTTTTGAAAATCAGTTTGATTTAAAAATCTTAGCACTGCTTCTTCTTCCGCAGGAGTGCATCCATTAAGAAGTTTAGCATCCATATCTTTTTTCAAAATATCAACTGCCACAATTATTGCATCAACTCTATTACTAGAAGCACTACCCTTATAAACACAAATTTTACCAGTTTCAGAATTTCCACTTGTATTTCTTAAATGACAATAATCAACTGGATAAATAAGATTGTTGTATAAAGGATGTCTATCTCCTTTTACTCTTGTAACACTTAATTCACTAGACAAAAACAAAGTATCCATTTTTTGCCAGAAAAATGCATTATTCTCATATAATTTCATTAAAACACCTCGAAAATAAATTATATCAAAATTTAATCAATTGTAAACCATTTCATTTAAATGAAAATTCTTTCATTTTGTAACAGTTACACATTCTCTACTAATATCAGTAATCTTATGACATCCAGTCATTTTCATAGCTTGAGCTAACTCTTTTTTATATTCATTAAGTAAGCTAGCTAAACCTTCTTCACCAGATCCAATAGCAGCTAAACCACATGGTCTTCCAATTAATACTCCATCAGCACCTAATGCAAGACATTTAAAGATATCATTACCACTTCTAATGCCACCATCTACTAATATGGTCATTCTTCCCTTTACAACACTTGATATAGTAGATAATACTTCAATAGGAGATAGTGAATCATCTAAAACACGACCTCCATGATTACTAACTACAATAGCATCAGCTTTAGCTTCTAAAGCAGCTAATGCTCCTTGTATATTCATAACCCCTTTTACTATAAATTTCTTTCCTGTTTTTTCTTTTATATATCTAAGACTAATTGGATCTTTTGTTTCAACTAAAATATCATTACCTTTTAATAATGGTAATCCAGCACTATCAACATCCATCGCAAGAAGTTTATATTTTTTATCTTTTAAAAATTCTATTCTTCTATCTACACCTTCTTTAACCCAAGGTTTCATTGTAACTATTCCAAAACCATCATTATCATGTATTGCTTGTACAGGCTTTTCAAAAAATTCTTCTATATCAACACCATCTCCTGTAAAAGCTAAAACATTTTCTTTTTTACAAGCTGCTAAAACAATTTTGTTATATTCATAGTCACTAAGATCACAACCATAATTTCCTCTAACATTAGCAAGAGGTGCCACAAATACAGGCATATCTAATTCAGTCTCAAAAATATGACATTTTGTAGAAATAGGACTATTCATAGTTAAAACATTCATATTAAGTTTTACTTTTTTCATTATTTCCCTATTTCTAATAAAACTACTTCCACTTCCTATTCCACCTAAACCTGGAATTTCACTTCTACACGCTACTCCATTACAATCATTACAAATCCTACAGTTTTTAACCTTACCTCTTGCACTTTCTAAAATTTGCTTTTTCTTCATTATTTCTTCCCTTTCTATTCCTTTATATGTTCAAAAGCCATTTCAAATATACTTTTTACATGATCATCATCCAAAGAATAATAAACCATCTTTCCTTCTTTCCTAGATTTAACTAATTTTGTTTTCTTTAAAGAAGACAACTGATGAGATATTGCAGAATGAGACATCTGTAAGATATTTGCAATATCACTAACATTAAGTTCACTCACAAATAGTGCATTCATTATTTTTAATCTTGTACTATCAGAAAACATAGTGAATATCATACTCATATCATCATACTGCTCTTCACTAGCCATGTTTTCTAAAACTTTTTCATATAATTTTTCACTCATACTTTATTTTTTTCTACTAGTCTTCTCCTTTCCTGGAGCATACTTTTTAAAGTAAGGAATCATTGTAGACCTTTTATATGTATCAACTACTTCAATACTATAATCTATAAGTTCAATTAACATTTGATCCTTATCTGTATGCCATTTATATTGCCAACTTAATATTTCATCCCAATATATTAATTTACATTCATTTTTATCTACACAGTTATAAATTATTGCATATTCATTTGTATAATCTATTATTCTAGCATCAGGTAATACAAGTAGACTAAAAGTACTTAAAGATATCATAAGTACCCCAATCATCGCAAAATCTTCACTAGAAAAAAGCAATATAAAACCTATTATTATCATTAGCATTAATATCTCAATAGGTTTAACTCTGATTGACTTAATTATATATGGATATGATGGAATATTTCTTTGTTTGATTGTTTTGCTTTTCATAAATTCATTATATCATCAATGACTAGTTATTATATAATTTAAAATAGTGTATACTTTATAACGGTGAGTAAATATGAAAAAGTTTGAATTTGAATTAACACATGAAAGTAGTGACTCTAAAGCACGATGCGGAATTATTAAAACACCCCATGGAAGTGTTGAAACTCCTATTTTTATGCCTGTAGGAACATTAGCTACAGTAAAATTTTTATCAGTAGAAGAAATTAAATCTATTGGATCAGGCATTATCTTATCTAATACATATCATTTATGGCTAAGACCAGGCAGTGATGTAATAAAAAAAGCTGGTGGTGTACATAAATTTATGAATTATGATGGACCGATGTTAACTGACAGTGGTGGTTTTCAAGTATTCTCTCTAGCTGATAATAGAAAAATAAAAGAAGAAGGAGTAGATTTTAGATCTCATTTAAATGGAGATAAGCTTTTTCTATCTCCTGAAAAATCAATTCAAATACAAAACGAAATAGGCGCAGATATTATAATGTCATTTGATGAATGCATCCCTTATCCTGTTACATATGAATACGCAAAAGATAGTGTTGATAGAACTTTAAGATGGGCAAAAAGAGGAAAAGATGCGCACTCAAGAGATGATCAAGCATTATTTGGAATTGTACAAGGTGGAGAATTTGAAGATTTAAGGGAATATTGCGCAAAAGAATTGATAAAAATGGATTTTGATGGTTATTCTATTGGAGGAACTTCAGTAGGAGAAGACAAAGAAACAATGTATAAAATGATTGATTATTCCATTAAATATTTACCAATTGATAAACCTAGATATCTTATGGGAGTAGGAACTGTTCATGACTTACTTGAAGGAGTAAAAAGAGGAGTAGACATGTTTGACTGTGTTTTACCTACTAGAATTGCTAGACATGGTACCTTAATGACTAGTCAAGGAAGAATCAATATTAAAAAGAACATATACAAAGAAGATTTTAGACCATTAGATCCTAATTGTGATTGTTATACATGTAAAAACTATACAAGAGCTTATTTAAATCATCTTTATAGATGTAAAGAAGGTTTAGGAGATAGACTTTGTTCAATACACAATTTAAGATTTTTAATCAAATTAATGGAAGATGCAAGAAGTGCAATAAAAGAAGATAGATATAATGAGTTTGTAGAAGAAATATATTCAAAATCTAAATTTGATGAAAGAGGTTTTTAATGAAAACAAATGAATTTGACTTTTATCTTCCAGAAGAATTAATAGCGCAACATCCAGTTGATGATAGAAAATCTAGCAGAATGCTTGTATTACATAAAAATACCAATGAAATAGAGCATAAACATTTTTATGATATTATTTCTTACTTAAAAAAAGGTGATGTTTTAGTAAGAAATAATACAAGAGTAATTCCCGCAAGACTTTTTGGAACAAAAGAAATAACTAACGCAAAAGTTGAACTTTTATTACTTAATAATGATGGTGATGTATGGGAATGTCTTGTAGGAAACGCAAAAGTTGTAAAACTAGGCACTATAATAAGTTTTAATAATGGAGAATTAAAAGCTAAATGCATTGAAGTAAAAGAACAAGGTATAAGAATTATGGAAATGATATATGAAGGAGTATTTCTAGAAGTTTTAGAAAAACTTGGTAATGTACCATTACCTCCATATATTAAAGAAACTCTTGATGACCCTAATAAATATCAAACAGTTTATGCAAAAATTAATGGAAGCGCCGCTGCGCCTACTGCAGGACTTCACTTTACAGATGAAATATTTAATAAATTAATTAATAAAGGTGTAAAAATTGTAGATATAACTTTACATGTTGGTTTAGGAACTTTTAAACCAGTAAGTGAAGAAAATATTGAAAATCATATAATGCACTCTGAATATTATCAAATGAGTAAAGAATGTGCAGACATCTTAAATCAAGCAAAAAAAGAAGGAAATAGAATAATTACTGTAGGCACAACTTCCACAAGAACTATAGAATCGATATATAATAAGTATGGATGTTTTAAAGAGTGTAGTGGAAATACAGACATTTTTATTTATCCAGGATACACTTGGAAAGCAACTGATTGTATAATCACTAATTTTCATTTACCAAAATCTACATTAATAATGATGATTTCATCTTTTGTAAGTAAAGATATAATATTAAAAGCTTATGATGAAGCAATTAAGGAAAGGTATAGATTCTTCTCTTTTGGAGATTCAATGTTTATTACTAATGAATAAAATTAATTATTATAAAAAAAGTATAGAAGAAATAAAAAAACTAGATTATAAACCTAGTCTTTTACTTCATTCTTGTTGTGGTCCTTGTGTAACATATCCACTAACTTTTTTATATGAACATTTTGATATAACTATTTTTTACAACAATTCTAATATTTACCCAGAAAGTGAATACAATTTAAGGTTAAATGAATTAAAAGAATTTGTAAAAAATAATTATCCAGATATAAAAATAATAATTCCACCTTATAATAATGAAGAGTATAATAAATTTCTAAAATCATTTAAGGAAATGCCTGAAGGACAAGAGAGATGTTTTGCATGTTATGCAAAAAGAATGGATGAAGGCTTTCTGTATGCAAGTGAAAACAATTTTGAATATTATACAACCACAATGACTGTTTCAAGACAAAAAAATAGTCAAAAACTAAATGAAATAGGGTCTTTATTAGAAAAAAAATATAAAAATGTTAAATATTTTTATAGCGATTTTAAGAAAAAAGATGGTATTTTAATAGGTAGTAGAATTGCAAAAGAAAATAATATGTATAGACAAGATTATTGTGGCTGTATTTATTCATTCAATGATAAGACAAATAGGAGGTAAATTATGGATTTTGAAATAGCTAATGTTGAATTCACAAAAGAAGAATTAATAGATTTTCTTTTAGACATTGATGAAAGTGAAATAGAAGAAGCAATTGAAAACATACACCCAGTTGATGTTTTAAATGCTCTTAAAGAAACTGATGAGCAAACTTCACAAATTATCCTAAATAAACTTCCTAATGAATTTATAGCGATGATTATTGATGAAGATGATGATGAAAATCGTTATGATTTTTTAATAAAATTCTCTGAAAATAGACAAAAAGATATTTTAAGTGAAATGAGTTCTGATGAGATTGCCGACTTTATCGGACAATTAGATACAGAAGAAAAAGAAGAAGTTTTAGCAAAACTTTCTATTGAAGATAAAATTGAAGTACATGATTTATTACAGTATGACCCTGAAACAGCTGGTGGTATTATGGCTACTGAATTTATCAGTATTAGAGAAAATAAAACAGTTTATAGAACACTTGAATATCTTCAAATACATGCTTATGATGCTGAAATGGCATATTACCTATATGTAATAGATAAACAAAACCATTTAAAAGGTGTTGTAGGACTAAGAAACATAGTAGCTTCATCATTTGATACACTAATTTCTGAAATTACAAATCCAAATGTAGTTTCCATTAATGTAAATGATGACCAAGAAAATGTAGCACATGTATTTAGTAAGTATGGATATGTAATGTTACCTGTTGTTGATGATGATAATGTTATTAAAGGTGTTGTAACAGTTGATGATGTTATGGATATTATTAAAGAAGAATCTACTGAAGATATCCATAGATTGGCTGGGTTAGATGAAGAAGAAAAAGTTGATGGTTCTTTATTAGATTCATTAAAATCTAGATTACCATGGCTATCAATTAATTTGTTTTCTGCTTTATTAGCTTCATCTATAGTCACTCATTTTTCAAGCACAATTCAAATGGTTGTTGCTTTAGCCGCAATAAACCCTATTATTGCAGGAATGGGTGGAAATTCAGGAACACAAGCATTAACTCTTATGGTTAGAGGTATTGCATTAGGTGAAATAAATCCAAAAAACGCAAAGAAAATATTTTTTAAGGAATTAGGAGTAGGTTTATTTAGTGGAATTATAATTGGACTCTTAGTTGGTTTAGGAACACATTTTTTCTTTGGTAATTTCTATTTAGGTTTAGTCGCATTTCTTGCGATGATAGGAAATATGGTAGTTGCTGTTGTTGCAGGTTACTTTGTTCCATTAACATTAAAAAAATTAAATGTAGATCCTGCTTTAGGTTCATCAATATTTGTAACTACATTTACTGATTGTGTTGGATTCTTTTTATTCTTATCACTTGCGACATTCTTTTTACCAAAATTAATTTAGGAGGTTTTTTATGAATGAAATTGTATATTTAATAGATCAAGCAGAAAGATATTTTGAAGAAAAACACTATGAAATAGGAACTCAATATTATATGGATGCTTGGTTAACCCTTAAAGAATATTTAATTGATGAACAAATATTTAAAGTAGATGAAATAGAATTTACAAATGTTCAAGATAGAGAATTTATTAAAAAATGGATTCATGAATTTCATATATATGCAAATGAAGAATTTCAATTTAAAACAAATATATTTATTATTTCTTCTATGATAGAATTCTTTGATTTTACAAATGAAGAATTAATTATAAAACAAAGAGCTTTATGTGATTCATATTACTATCTAAAAGAATATGAAACAAGTGATAAATTATATGAAAACTTACTTAAAAAACATCCTACTATTATGGAATATTATTATGGTTTAGCTCTTACCTTATATGATAGAGAAGATTATATAAAAGCTATCAACATTCTTGAAGAAGGAATTGAAAATAGCATTGATAAACAAGATCAATTTGTTTTATCAGGATTTGAAGTTCTACTTCAAATATATGATTTATTAGATGAACCAGAAAATGCTGAAAAGACAAAAGAAAAAATGAATAAATATAAAGCATTATCATAAAAAAAGTCGCCAATGCGACTTTTATTTTATAAACTATTTATTTTTCAATTGTAACTTTTCGTTAATTGATTCAATTTCTTTTTTAATACCTAAATATAAAACTACCCATATAACTATAAATATAATACTTGCAAGAATAAATGTTCCCAGTGCATCTACTACTGATTTAATCCATCCAAGATATGTTCCCATCACTAATACTCCAGTTACAATAATTACAAATTGAATTAATGATCTATTAAGTAAACTTATTTTTTCAACTTTATATATTTCTGATGAAACACTTCCTATAACTCCCATTAAAGCCATTATAATCGCCTGTTTGATAACTGCATCAACTGAAACCTCCGTAAAATGAGCAACAGTTGGATAATATACACCTTTATTAACTAAAACTGAAACAATTATTGTTGATAAATAACCAATTCCTAAACCTGTAAATATTCCGTTAAATACTTTTAATAAAATGTTTTTCATGTGATTACCTCCTACATTCCTAATATCCTTTTAAATTCTTTTAAATAACTTCTTGAAACATAAACACAATCACCTATTTCAAATTCAATTGCTATTGTTCCTTTAAAACTAAAATCCAATCTTTTTACATGGTTTAAACTCACAATATCAGTATTAGAAACTCTTACAAAATGATTTTTATCAAGTATTTCTTCTAACTCATAAAGTCTTTTATTAACTTCATATTCACCCTTGGTAGTATATACATACACTTTTTTATTTAGTGAATAAAACCTAACAACCTCTTTTAAATCAAGAAGAATTACTTCATCATCATTTTTCCCAATAATTCTATTAGCGCCATTAGAATTAATTAATTTTGAAAGATTTTCTACTTCTTCATTCATTTCATTTGAAATAATGATGACTTCAGTTTCTTTAACACTTTTATCTATTTTTATTGAAAGTTTCATATGACCTCCTGTAATTAAATAATACTTAATCTAGTTTTAAATTCATTAATATTAGGACAGACTGTAATATTTTAAGGATAAGATGTATTAAATTGATTAAAAAATAAACAATTTAATACATCCTACCAACATTATCCTAGCATCTTTCATCATTTTAAAAAAATACCTTCTATTATCTAAAAGGTATTTTTTATGTCATTATTTTTTAAAATATTCTACTAACTCTTCAATAGTGCCTACAAATTTTGCTTCAATATCTTTATTTGATCTATTAATTAAATTATTAGTAACAACAATAGCTTCTAAACCAATTTTTTTAGCAGCTAAATCTTCATCAATATCATTTCCAATCATTATACAATTTTCAGCTTTTAAATTAAATTTATCTAATATCTCTTTAAAATACAAAGGATTAGGCTTAGTATAATGATAATTTTCATAAGTTGTAAACTCTTTAAAATCATTTAAATCTAAGCCAGCCCATTCAAGTCTTTTTTGTGTTGCAATTTTTGGGAATAATGGATTAGTCGCAACAATTATTTCATATCCTTTATCTTTTAAAACATCAATCAATTTTTTTGCATAAGGTGTATAAGATGTTGCTACTCTTGCATTTTCAAATTCATTTAAATAAAAATCTTCAAATAAATCAATAGTATCCTCTTTACTATAATTTGTAATTTCCTTAAATACTTTCCAAAATATATCTTCATTGGTTAATGTTCCATCATTCTTATACATTGCCTTAGTTCCAGCTATTAAACCTTGCAATATTAATTCAGAATCAAAATCTTTCGAAAACTTTTTTGCAACTTCGCCAAAATAAGTTTTAATGAACTTATCTTGATCCATATGTAATAAGGTACCATCTAAATCTATTAATATTGTTTTCATAAAAGTCCTCTTTTCATTATAAAATAACCATTTCAGATATTATATCACCATTTTTCATATTTAAAACTGCAGCAATATTATCTGTAACTTGCCCAAATACTGTATGAACACCATCTAAATGAGGTTGAGGTGCATGACAAATAAAAAATTGACAACATCCAGTATTTTTTCCAGCATGTGCCATACTCATTGTTCCTTGTATATGTTTATGAACATTTTTTTCTGTTTCACAAGGTATTGTATAACCTAAACTTCCTGTCCCTGTTCCATAAGGACACCCACCTTGAGATACAAATCCAGGTATTACTCTATGAAATGTTTTCCCATTATAATACCCTTCTTTAATTAACTTTACAAAGTTATCTACTGTAATTGGAGCTTCTTCAGGATAAAGTTCAAAAAGAATCTCCTCTTTATTTTCCATAACAATTTTACCATTTATTATTTCCATATAATTTCTCCTTAACTATTATATTTTAACAAAAAAAACACAATTTAAAATAGCAACCTATTTGGTTGCTATTTTAATTCTTCTAATTGTTTACTTAATAAATCAATTACTTTTTTATTTGCCTTAATTGAATCAACAATAATATTTGCTTGTTTCATCTCTACATTGTTTTCAACATATTGATAATAAGCTTCTCCTAGTTGTGTATACGCTTGTCTGATTTTTCTTTCATGATTTCCTATTTGAGATTTTAAATCAACTTTTTTTGCCTCTACATCTATTATTGAACTTAATTTACCAACACCCTTTTCAATTTGTTTTGATGTTTTACTTACTACATCTTCTAAATCTTTAAATATTTTACTCATCATCATTCTCCTTCTTCAATGTATCTTTTACAATATTTTTAATTTCTTCAATGTCATCTAGTCCTTCTTCTATAAGATCACTAATACCACCTACAATAGCTTTAGCATAGTATTCAGGACTTTTAATATTTAATTTTTCATCTTCATTACCTTTATTAATTATTTTTGTAAGCTCTTCACTAGCTGTTTTTTTAACTTCATCAATTGTCTTAGTAGTTAATTGAATTAAGTCTTTAGTAGTTTCATCATTTCTAAATTTATCCCAAAATTCTTTTAATCCATTTGAACAATTATCCACAAAGTCATTTAATTGTTTATCAAAATCTTCTTGTTTATTTGAATCGTTTAATCCATCTTTAAACTTATCGTTATACTTCTTAGCAATTTCATCAATTAAATCATCTTTGGAACTAAAATAATAATAGAATAAACCTTGTGCAACATTCAATTCTTTTACAATAGCACTAACTGCAGTTTTAGCTATCCCATTTTCTTTAAATAGCTTTTCAGCTGTTTCAACTATTTCACTTCTTCTTTCTTCACTATCTTTAGTCACACGCATATTTTTACCTCCAAAATTAATATACCAACCGACTGACTGATTGTCAATCAATATTTTTTATTAATTTTTGTTGTATTATATTTATATGAAAATAATATGTCCAATATGTAAAAGTGAATTAATAAAAAAACAGAAATCTTATATATGTTTTAATAAACATAATTTTGATATGTCTAAAAGTGGTTATTTAAATTTAACTATAAACAAATCAAATACAGGTGATAATAAAGAAATGGTAAACTCAAGAACATTATTTTTAGAAACTGATTCTTATTTACCATTAAAAGATAGATTAAATAAAATTATTAATTCATACAATAAATCATCATTATTAGATTTAGCTTGTGGAGATGGATATTATACTAAATCTTTTAATATTAAAAATAAATTTGGAATAGATTTGTCAAAAGAAGCTATTACATATGCAAGTAAAAAAGATAAAAGTACATTTTATTTAATTTCTTCTATCTTTGATTTACCTTTTTTAGATGATTCATTTGATATTGTAACAACTATATTTGCGCCTATTTCTAAAGATGAAATATATAGAGTTTTAAATAAAAATGGATTGTTTATTCTTGTGACTCCTGGTAAAAATCATTTATTTAATCTTAAAAAAATTATCTATGATAAACCTTATCTAAATAAAGAGGATAAAATTAATATCAAAAATTTAACTTTAATAAAAACAGAAAAACTAGAATATTCATTTAAATTAAATAATAATGATTCAATAAAAGATTTATTTACTATGACACCTTATTACTATAAAACAAGTAAAAAAGATGCAAGTAAATTAGACAATATTAATAATCTAACAATTAATGCATCTTTTATAATAAGCATTTATCAAAAGAAATAATTATTCGTATAATTTATTTTCAATTATATAATCTAACACTTCTTTTTCAATAAGATTAGAATATCTATATTTTTTTAAATCTTCTCGTATACTACTAGAAGATATTTTTTTAGGTTTAACCGAAGTAAAAACAATATTTTTTAAATAATCATTAAATTCATCTTCTAATAAGTCTCTATCTATATCATCTCTATCAATAACCAAAAGTTTATAATTAGATAAAACATATTCATATCTTCTCCAAGTTTTAAACCCTTTTAAATTATCATAACCTAAGACAAAATATAATTCACAATCTTTATAAACACCTGAAAAATAATCTAATGTTTGATAAGTATATTTTAAATCACCATGAAGTTCAAAATCATTAACTTCCAATTTTTCATTATCTTTACACATTATCTTTAACATGTTTAATCTATGCATATCATCTTCTAAATGATTTTTATTATATTTATCACCAGTAGGTACATAAATAACTTTATCACAGTATTTTTTTTCTAATAAATCTAAAGCAATTTGTTTATGCATAATATGACAAGGATTAAAACTACCACCAAAAATAGCTACCTTCATAATTTTATACTTTCTAAATCCTTAATCCACACATTATAAGAAGCATCACTAGGCATCTTTAAATCACTCCTAGAAGATAATGAAACACTACCTACTTTAACACTATCAGGCATACAACTACGCTTAAATTGTTGAGTGAAAAATCTTTTTACAAACACATTTAACCATTTTAATATTTCTTCATTACTATAGTCGTCTTTAAATGTATGTCTAGCTAATTCAAATATTTTAGAAGGAGTAGCCTTATTTCTAATAAAGTGATATAAGAAGAAATCATGTAAGATATAAGGACCTATCTTATCTTCTGTCTTTTGGATAATATTTCCTTTTTTATCAGGTGGTAATAATTCAGGAGAAATAGGTGTATCCAAGATATCTTTTAATACTTCATAGCTTTTTTCATCATTATCTCTAACATGAGCTACTAAATATCTTACAAGTGTTTTAGGGATAGAATTATTTACCGCATACATACTCATATGATCCCCGTTATAAGTTGACCATCCTAATGCAACTTCACTTAAATCACCTGTACCAACAACTAAGCCACCTTCTTTATTTGCAATATCCATTAATATTTGAGTTCTTTCTCTAGCTTGAACATTTTCATAAGTAACATCATGAATATTAGGGTCATGATTAATATCTCTAAAATGCAATAAAGAAGCTTCTTTTATATCAATTTCTTTTAAAGTAACACCATAAACTTCCGCAAGTTTTAATGCGTTTTTATATGTCCTATCAGTAGTGCCAAATCCAGGCATAGTAATAGCTATAATATTAGAATTATCTAAATTAAGTTTTTTATTTGCTTTATCAATAACCAATAATGCAAGAGTAGAATCTAAACCTCCAGATAAGCCTAATACTGTTTTGTTAATCCCAGTATGTTTCATTCTTTTAGCTAAACCACTACTTTGAATATTTAATATTTCTTCACATCTTTCTTTTCTAACTTTTTCATCAGTTGGTACAAAAGGAGTTTTTTCATATTTTCTATTTAATGTTTGATTAAAATTACCAAGTTCAAAATAAATATATCTAAAATTATCTTTTTCTACATCCTTCATAAAATTGATTCTATCATTAATTAATTTAGAAACATCAATATCACCTATCACAAGTTCACCATCAAAACTAAATCTATTTCCTTCATTAATTAATTTTCCAGCTTCATAAATAATATTAGAACCACCAAAAACTAAATCAGTAGTACTTTCATTAACATTATTTGAAACATAAACATAACCTGTAAGAGTTTTACTAGATTGAACTTTAATTAAATCGTGTCTATGTTGATGTTTTAAAACAAGTTCATTACACGCGGCTAAATTAAATATTAAATTTGCACCATTAACAGATAATTTATTACTACTAGGATTTATACTCCATAAATCCTCACCAATTTCAACTCCAAAAGCATATTTATCATTTTTAAATATTAAATCAGTTCCACAATTCACTTCTTCATTATCAAATATAAAAGTTTTTGTTAAAAGTTCATTTTTAAACCATCTTTTTTCATAAAATTCATTATTATTTACAATATTTGTTTTAGGAACAACACCTAAAATTTTACCTTTATTAATTATTACACCACAATTATATAATCCTTCATCTATTAATATAGGTGCACCAACTATAAAAGTAATGTCTTTATCTCTAGAATATTTTTTTAATCTTATTATTGATTTATTACTAGCATTAATTAAAGCTTCTTGTAAAAATAAATCATTACAAGTATACCCAGTAATAGAAAGCTCCCCAAAAGACAAGATATCAACCTTCTCTTCTATGGCTTTATCTATCATCTTAATTATTTCATCTGTATTATAGTCAGTGTCTCCAACTCTTAATGAAGTATTAGCACCACCAACTCTAATAAAACCATATTTTTTCATAGCTATTACCTTTCAAATTGTTTTCTATGTTCAAAAATCATTGATTTTTTCAAATCGATTAATGTTTGAGTTTGATCCACATAATACTGATGAGGTTTTTCTAAACGTTTAACTTCTGGATACATAGTAGCCATCTGTTTTTCACAATACTCTTGTTTTTCTTTTAAAGTCATATCCTTATAAACTAATTTTCCTTTTGAAAATAAAGGAACTTGTAATTCTTTAAAAGTATAATTTGTAATTGTAAGTCTATTAAACGTATTTAATGGATCAATTAATGTAAATTCATCTTCAGGAATTACTTCATCATATAATGCAGTAGCATCACCTAATGCATATCCAGTATCCTTATCATAAAATCTATAAAGTCTCTTATATCCAGGATTAACAATTTTAAATGCATCATTACTAATTTTAATTCTAGGAATTATCTTTCCATCTTCCTCAATTGCGACAAGTTTATAAACAACCCCAACTCTTCCTTTAGGAGCCGCAATATTATCACCAGCACCAACCAAATCAAACTTTGCTCCTTGTCTGATAAGAGAAGCTACAGTATATGGATCGATTGAATTAGAAAGTACAATCTTTGTATCATGCATTCCCTCTTGATCTAATATCTTTCTAACCTCTTTAGATAAGTAAGCCAAGTCTCCACTATCTATTCTTACTGACTTTAATTTATGACCATTGGGAATTAAATAATCTTTTGCGACTTTTATCGCATTATAAACTCCGGTTTTTAAAGTATCATATGTATCAATTAAGAAGTTTGCATCGTCTGGGAATGATTTTGCATATTTCAAAAATGCATCATACTCTTCATCTTCCGCAGATATCATAGAATGAGCCATAGTGCCCATTACAGGAATTCCATACAGTTGACCAGCCATTACATTTGATGTACCAATACACCCAGCAATATAAGCAGACTTACTTGCTAGAACTGCAGCTTCTGGTCCATCAGCACGTCTTGCACCAAATTCCATTATAGGGACACCATTTGATGATTCTACTAATCTTCTTGCGGCCGTTGTAAATTTAATACAACTATTTAAATAAGATAAAATTGTTGTTTCAATTATTTGAGCTTCAATAATATTAGCTCTTACTGTAAGCAACATTTGATTTCCAAATACTACAGTACCATCAGGAATAGCCCATATATCCCCATTAAATTTAAAGTTAGATAAATATTCTAAAAATTCTTCAGAAAACTTATTTTCACTTCTTAAATATTCAATATCATCTTCATCAAATTTAAGATTAGAAATATATTCAATTATATTATCCAAACCAGACATAATCGCATATCCACTATCAAAAGGCATAGACCTAAAGAAAGCATCAAAATAAACTATTTTATCAAATGCCTTATCATCAAAATAAGTTTGAGCCATTGTAATCTCATATAAATCAGTCATCATTGTTTTATTGATTTTCATAAAGCTACCTCCTCTACTGCTTTACTAACTCTTTCTACTACTCTTTTATCTAATGGACTAGCAATTACATAATCTGTATTAAGTTCTTCTTCATTTATTAAACTTGCAATTGCAATACTAGAAGCTATCTTCATTTCTTCTGTAATTTTTGTAGCTCTAGCATTTAATACACCTCTTAATAGTCCAGGAAACGCTAATAAATTATTAACCTGATTAGGCCTATCACTTCTACCAGTACCTACAATAAATGCCCCTGCTTTTTTTGCATCATCGTATGAAATTTCAGGTTCAGGATTTGCAAGAGCTAAAACAACATTTTTTTCATTCATTGATTTAACCATATCTATATCAACTAAACCTTTAGCTGAAACTCCAATAAATATATCAGCCTTTACAAGACCCTCTTTTAAACTATTATATTCCTTATTATCAAGATTTACATAATTTAATAGTTCTTTTTTATATTTGTCATATTTATCTAGCTTTTTATTTGATAATAATCCATTTCTATCAAATGCATAAATATTAGTAAATCCATAATTATATAACATTCTAATTGTAGAATTACCAGCTGCTCCTGTACCACTTATTACAACCTTACATTCTTTTGGTTTTTTATTAATTAACTTTAAACAATTAATTAATGTAGCTAAAACTACAATAGCTGTTCCATGTTGATCATCATGAAATACAGGTATATTCATCTCTTGTATTAGTCTTCTTTCAATTTCAATACATCTAGGTGCACTTATATCTTCTAAATTAATGCCTGCTAAATTAGGTTCTAATAACTTACACATACTTATTATTTCTTCTACATCATTAGTATTAATACAAAGTGGTATCGCATCTAAATTCGCAAACTTTTTCATTAGTAAAGCTTTACCTTCCATTACAGGAAGAGCTGCCTGTGCTCCTATATTACCTAAACCAAGTACTGCACTACCATCACTTATTACACCTATTGTATTTCCTTTATTTGTATAAATATATGCATTTTCTTTATCTTTTTCTATCTCTAAACAAACTGCACCAACCCCTGGTGTATAAGCTAAAGCTAAATCTTCATTTGTATCACAAGGAACCTTCACATTTATTTCTAATTTGCCTCTATATTTTTTATGCAGTTTTAAGGCTTCTTCATAAATATTCATTAATCCTTCTCCTTTTTAAGATAACTAATATCATCTATATAATTAATGCCATTTTCTTTTAATAATCTTACAAATATTCCATCACCATTTATTAAAGTACTAGTAAAAGTTCCATCATAAATTTTATTACAACCACAACTTGGACTATATGCCTTTAATATTACAAGTTTCACATTATTCTCTTTACATTTTTCTAATGCTATTAAAGCACCTTTTTTAAAATGCTCTGTAACATCTTCTCCTTTAATGTTAATAACTTTATCTTTTACTATTTCACTAGGATATCTAGGGCAACCTAATCCTCCAAGCATTTCTGGACAAATTGAAATTACATTATCTAACTTTAATAATTCTTTTCTTAAATTATTACCACCATTATACTTACAATTTTCACCTAACAAACATGCACTAATAGCTATCATAAATATCAACTTTCCTTTAATTAAAAAATGAATACAATTCAAATAAAATTTAAACAATTTGAATATGTATTCATTATATTTTTACATTTTTAAAATCTTTTAATAATTTATGATATATATCATCTATATAATTAAAAGTTATATATTTATTAAATTCTAAAAAACTTAGTTTTTTCATAGATTCCTCATTAATATTTTACCATTTTATTTAATATAGATGAGCAATTCACAAAAAAATAAACCATTTAAGGCTTATTTTTCATGTATATAACCAACTGCTTCATCATCTAATGGATTATAATCACTATTTACAATATACTTTAAGAATTGTTTCACTGCTAATTTTTTATTTATATCACATTGATTTATTAAATCATTTATTTCATTATCGAGTTTTTCATTTTTGTTAGTTTTTCTTGTTTTTTTATATCCTAACAAAAAATTAAAATCAACATCATATAATTTGGATAACTGAAAAATTAATTTCAAATCAGGTTCAGCTTGATTGTTTTCATACCTAGATATTGCTTTAGAACTAACACCACATATTTTACCAACTTGAACTTGAGTTAAATTTTTCTTTTCTCTTAATCTTCTTATGTTATCTCCAAATGTATACAAGTGAAAATCCTCCTTATATAAATATAACTTTTATTTTTATACCAAGAAGTCAATTCTCTTTAAAGTAGAATTTTGTTATATATTTCTTGTTTTAAGAGATTAACTCATCTAACTTGAAATTATTTAAGTATGATGTTATATTATATTTTAGCAGTTAAACACTGAGAGTGCTAAGGAGGTAATATGGTTAAAAAACAATTTAAAACTGAATCTAAAAGATTATTAGATTTAATGATTAACTCTATATATACAAATAGAGAAATATTTTTAAGAGAACTTATATCTAATGCTTCTGATGCTTTAGATAAAAGATATTATTTATCTTTAACTGACGAAACTAAAAAAGTAGATAAAGAACTATTGAAAATTTCTATCGAAAAAGATGAAGAAGCTAGAACTCTTACAATTAAAGATACTGGTATCGGTATGACTAAAAATGAACTAGAAGAAAATTTAGGTACAATCGCAAGAAGTGGTTCTTTAGAATTTAAACAAGAACTAGATAAAGCAGACGCAAATATCGATATTATTGGACAGTTTGGTGTTGGATTCTATTCAGCATTTATGGTTGCTAAAAAAGTAGAAGTAATTTCAAGAAGTATAGATGATGAAAAAGGATATATTTGGGAAAGTAGTGGAGAAGATGGATATACAATTACAAAGTATGATACAGATGAAATTGGTACAAAAATTATTCTTCATTTAAAAGATGATACAAATGATGACAACTATTCTTCATTTTTAGACCCTTATAAAATTGAAGAATTAATTAAGAAATATTCTGATTATGTAAGATACCCTATTGAAATGATGGTTACTACAAGTAAATTAAAAGAAGGTAGTGATTCTGAATATGAAGATGTTGAAGAATTAAAAGTATTAAATTCAATGGTTCCTTTATGGAAGAAAAACAAAAATGAAATTACTAAAGAAGAATATAGTGAATTTTATAAGAGTACATTTAATGATTGGGAAGATCCATTAGATGAGATTCATTATAGTTTAGAAGGTAATATCTCATATACTGCTTTACTATATATTCCATCTAAAAAACCATTTGACTTTTACAACTCAGATTATGAGGCTGGTTTAAGGCTATATAGTTCTGGTGTGTTTATTATGGATAAAGCTAATGATTTAATTCCTGATTACTTTAGATTTGTGAAAGGAATTATTGATAGTGATGACTTAAGTTTAAATATATCAAGAGAAATCCTTCAACAAGATAGACAAGTAAGATTACTTGCAAACTCTATTCAAAGAAGAATTAAGACACATTTAGAAAATATGATAGAAAATGATAGAGAATCTTATGAAAAATTATTTGATAACTTTGGTCTAAATTTAAAATATGGTATTTACCAAGATTTTGGTGCACATATAGACACTTTAAAAGATTTAATTCTATTTAAATCAAGTAAAGAAGATAAATATGTTTCATTAAAAGAATACGTAGAAAGAAAGCCAGAAGATCAAAAGGTAATCTATTATGTAACTGGTGATTCTATTGAAGATATTAAAAAATCTCCACAAATGGAAAAACTAATTGAAAAAGAAATAGAAGTTCTTTACTTTATGGAAGATGTTGATGAATTTGCGATTACTATGATGAGAGCATATAACGACATAGAATTTAAATCAGTTAATAAAGGTGACTTTGATTTAGAAAGTGAAGAAGAAAAGAAAGTAATTGAAGAAAAAACTAAAGAAAATAAATCACTTCTAGATGCTATGAAAGATTCTTTAACAAACTATGTTACTGATGTAAGAGTATCTTCAAGATTAGTAAATAATCCTGTATGTTTAGTTTCTGATGATGGTTTATCAATAGAAATGGAAAAGGTTTTATCACAATCACCTAACAACATGGGTATGAAAGCAAATAAAATTCTAGAAATAAATCCAAATCATGAAATATTTGAAACATTAGTAAATGTTTATGAATCAGATCCTGAATTAATAAAAGAATATGCAAAAGTTTTATATGACCAAGCATTATTAATTGAAGGATTACCAATTGAAAATCCAATTGATTATTCAAATAAAGTAATAGATTTAATGATTAAAGCAGTTAAATAAAACGATCAATATGATATGATCCCACTAAAGTAGACACGTGAAATATAGAAACATGTGTCTATGGAGGTGGGATTTTAAAATGGGGAAAAAACCCAAGGTATCATATAATCTTTTTTTTATACATACTTATTTTCTATTGTTGGAGATATAAATATTTTTATTGGTTCATCTTTTAATCCGTTATTAATTATCTCTATTATTTCATCATCCTTTAATTTAATATCAAATGGCACTACTAAATCAAAGATCAAATTTGTATGAGTATCTCCAGTCACAATTCTAAAATCATGTAAATGAGTATCCTTATCAATAGCTCTTACTATACTCTTAACTTTATCGTAATAATACTTTGTTTCTTTATCATCCATATTAATAGGATCAATATGAAAACTCATTAATATGCCTGTTTCTTCTTGAATCTTTTTTTCTATTAAATCTATTGCATCATGAGCTATTAATAAATCTTCATCACTTCTAACTTCAATATGAGCTGAACCAAAATGTTTTCCTGGACCATAATTATGAACCATTAAATCATGATAACCAATAACCATTGGCTCATCATTTATATGTTTTTTTATAATTTCTACAGTTTCTTTATCTAATCCTTGACCTAATAAATCATCAACTGTATCTTTAATAATCTCAAAACCACTTTTTAATACAAAAATTGAAACAACAACACCCATAATCCCATCAATCATCAAATCACTAAATCCTGAAACTATTAGTGAAACAAGTGTTGCACTAGTTGCAATAACATCATTCAAACTATCCTTAGAAGTCGCAAGCATTGCACTATTATTTAATTTATTACCTAACTTTTTATTAAAAGTACTCATCCATATTTTCATTAATATTGAAAATATTAAAACAAACATACTCACATAACTAAAGCTAATTTTTGATGGATTGATTAATTCCATAATAGAAGATTTAATTAACTCATATCCAACTAATAATATTATTATCGCCAATATTAAACTTAGAATATATTCCATCCTTCCATGACCAAAAGGATGTTCTTTATCTGCAGGTTTTGATGCTAGTTTATATCCAAATAAAGTAATTATTGAAGTGGCACAATCAGCTAAATTGTTAAAAGCATCAGAAGTAATAGAAATTGAATTAGAAAGTGTTCCAACTATCAATTTAAAAATAAATAAGATTATATTACATGCAATACCTACAAAACTACTCAAAGCACCATATTTTTCTCTCACTTTTAAATCATTAATATTTTCACTATCTTTTATAAATTTAGTTACTAGAAATTGTGTCATATCTTACCTCATCATTATTGTAACAGTTTAAATATATTATCATATATTTAATTATAAAAGGCATAAATAACGATGAAATTGATAAAAAAGCTGTCCATTTACTTATAAAAGGTAATAGCAATATTAATATCAAAATACTTAAGTACATTATCAAAGCTTTATAAAATATTCCTTCTAAATAATAATCAATTCTTTTATATCTACTAAATAGTTGGTTAGTTACAACTATATTTATACTTGTTACAAAAGTTAATCCATTAAATATATATTCTATTCTAAAAACATTAAATATAATTATCATAAATAATATCATTACTAAATTAAATATATTGTTTTTAGTTTTATATAAATTATCTATATTCATAAAAACACCAACTATTAAATTAAATATTGATAAAAGTATTCCTGGATAAAACATCATATCAAAGATATATGCATATGAACCTATTGTTAAACCAAATATTAATAATGTGTATTGTCTTTTATTCATAGATAATTCCTCCTAGACAACAAAAATATACTACATATCAAATATTTGATTGTCCTAATTTTAGGAGAATGATATTATTTTAATATGAATAAAAACAGATTATTAAAATTATTAAATATTTTTATAAAATATACTGATGAAGAACATTTTTTATCAATGCAAGATATTATAACTTTATTAGAACAAGAAGACATATTTGTTTCTAGAAAAGCAATCTATGATGATATTAAAGTATTAAGAGAAAATGGTTATGATATCGAAATTATCAAAGGTAAACAAATGAAATATCACCTATTAAATCATACCTTTGATCTTATAGAAGCAAAGCTAATCTATGATTCAATTAATTCAATTAATTTTTTATCTTCTAAAACCACACAATCTCTTTCTAATAAATTGTTAGATAATATGAGTATTTATCAAAAAGAATCAATTATTAATTCTTCACTAAAAACAAATAGTAAATATGACAATGATAAAACTTTATATATATTAAGTGATTTACAAAACGCAATTAGTAATGCCTATCTTGTTAGTTTTAACTATTTTGATATAACTTTAGATAAACAAAAGAAATATAGATATGATAAAAAACAATATGAACTTTTACCTTATGCATTAGTTTTAATACAACAAAGATATTATTGTATATTTTATTCACTACAACATAAGTCTTTCTCTAACTATAGAGTTGATAAAATAGATAATTTAATAATAAAAAATGAATCTTTAGAAAAGATACCATTTAATTTAGAAGAATATTTATCTAAGTCATTTAAGATGTTTGCAGGAAAACCAGAAAACATTACAATACAATTTCAAAATGAATTATTAAATGTAGTATTAGATGAGTTTGGATTAGATTTACTCATAATAGATAAATCAGATACTCATTTTACTATTAATATTACAACTACAATAACTGACAACTTTTTATCATGGATTTCTCAATTTAAAAACAAAGCAAAAATAATAGCGCCTATTTCTATAATAGAGCGCTATAAACAACATTTAAAAGATATCTTAAATACTTACATTTAATCTTCTAATTTCTTTTCAACAATTATTTTTATTTCTTCTACATATTCTATTAATTCTTTAATTGAATCTTTATCATTAAAATCAAATTCTTTATTATAATTTTCAATTAAAAACTTTTCTTCACTATTTAAATTTTTCTTATTCAATATTTTTTTATATTTCCTATTTAACATTAAACTATCTAAAAAGCTTAATGTTTTATAATTTATACTAGATCTAAAATTATATAATTTAACACCTTTGAAAATTTCTTCTTTTACTTTATTTTTAAAATTATTTACTATATCTTCTTTATTTACATAAGGTTCACTGTGACCACATGTAAATACAATAATTTCTTTGTCTTTAATATTATAAAAATTATCAACGATAATATCTATTCCACTAATATCTCCTAAAAAAATTTCTCCTCCAAAAATAATTATTTCATAACTTGAAATTAAATGAAGGTTAACTTTACTTTTTGAGATTAAATCAGCCTTTAACTCATCCGCAATCCACTTTGCGTATGTTTTAGATCCTCCATACTTACAATCGTAAATAACAGCTATATATGACATATTATTCCCTTTCTATACTATAAGATTATAACAAAGCATAAATGTTTTTCTAATATTTTGTGTTATATTATACGGGGAGGTTTCCTAATGAAAAGAATTTTGATATTTTGTTTATCAATATTATCTTGTTTTTTATTAGTTGCTTGTGATAAAGAAATTACAATTTCTCCATTAGAAGACAAGTACTATGGACATAGTGAAATTATTGAATTAAACGTTGAAACTTTTAATACTTTAGTAGATAAAAAAGAATCTTTTGGAGTATTTATATATCAGCCAATGTGTGCTGCTTCGATTAATTTTGAAAATATATTAAGTGATTTTTCATATAAACAACAAATTACATTTTATAAATTACAATTTAAAGATATGAAAGAAACAAAATTAAGTAAACACATAGAATTCTGTCCATCATTTGTGATATATCAAGATGGAAAAATGGTTGATTACTTAGATGCAAGCTCTGATGATGATGTAGATTATTATTTAAGTGTAGATGGTTTTGAAAAGTGGTTTTCTACATATATTGAATTAAGAACACCAGATTATATTGAAGAAGAAATTATAGAAGATATAGAAACTGATGTTGAAAAGGATAATGAATCTACTATAGAAATAGATGATTTAACATATGATGAAAACAAAGTAAATGTTTATTTATTTTATGGTGATGGATGTACTCATTGTGAAGATGAAATGGCTTATTTTGAAAGTATTGAAGAAGAATATGGAGATTTATTTACATTAAATACTTTCGAGGTTTGGCATAATGAAAAAAATGAACAAATATATAGAGAATTTTCTAAAATAATGAATGATGAAATTGGCGGAGTTCCTTATACTATTATTGGTGATAAATCATTTTCAGGATTTGGACCTCCATATGAAGATATGATTTTAGAAACAATTACATCTCAACACAAAAACAGTTATGATGTATACTTTAGTAATAACTAGGAGGAAAAATTATGAAGAACAAGAAAAACTTAATAATTATTATACTATTAGTAGCTTTATCAATAAGTATAGGTTTTAACATTAAAGGTTCAAATTCTAATGTTGAAGAACCTTTACCTAAACAAGAAAAGTCAGAAGGTTTAAGAGGTGTTTATGACATCGATAAAAATATAAATGAAAAAACTATTGATAACTATTTAGGAAGATCTGACACTGTCTATGTTGATGTTAGAATGTTAGATGATCCAGCACCTTGGGAAAATAAAGGTGGAGAAAGAATGTTAACAGGATTTATTGAAGGTTTTGAAGTAATTCCTTATCCTTTCTTAACAGCATTTCCAGAAGAATATGTTAAACAAAAAGAAGATGAAAATGTAGTTGGTTTATATGTAGGTGATTCATTATTTCATATAGATGAAGCTGGTAATTATGTCGCTAACTATAAAGAGTCAATGGATATATTAGAATTTATGTTTCCTAAGGATAAATATATATTTATAATTTGTGGTGCTGGAGGTTATGCAAACTTCACAAAACAAATGTTAGTCTCTTTAGGATGGGATAAAGAAAAAATATATAACATTGGTGGTTATTGGCACTATGAAGGCAATAAAGGAATAAGTACAGTTAATAACTATGGCGATGAAGTTAAATATGATTTTTGGAAAGTTAGTTATCATGATATAGACTTTGATAATTTAACACCTGTAGAATAATAAAACTTATCATAAAACATAAGAATGGTTCTAATACAAGAATCATTCTTTTAATTTTACTTTTTTTAAATCTTATGATAATACATAATTAGAAAAGGAGATTTTTATGAGTAAACTTTTTTCTTCATATGAACATAAAAATATAAATATTAAAAATCGTCTTGTAATGCCACCTATGGCAACTTCAAAGTGCTTAGATGGAAAAGTTAATACAGATCTTATTAACCACTATTTAGAAAAGTCTCATGGAGGCTACATTGGATTAATAATTATTGAACATAGCTATATATCTTTAGATGGAAAAGCAAGTAATGGTCAATTATCTATTTCAGATGATTCAGATATTGAAGGGCTTAAAGTACTAGTGGAAAACATTCAAAAAAATGGTTCTAAAGTATATGCACAAATAAATCATGCAGGAATGCAAGCAAGACATGAAATTATAGGACAAAAAGCAATAGCTCCTAGTGCTGTTTTAAATCCACGATATCCAGATTATCCTATTCCAAAAGAAATGAACATTAACCAAATTAATAAAATAAAAAAATATTTTGTTGATGGGGCTTTACGTGCTAAAAAAGCTGGTTTTGATGGTGTAGAAATTCATAGTGCTCATGGATATTTATTAAATCAATTTTATTCACCTTTAACTAATCAAAGAACTGATAATTATGGAGGTTCATTAAAAAATCGTTTACGCATTCATAATGAAATAATTGTTAGTATTAGAGAAGTTGTTGGTAAAGATTATCCTATAGCACTAAGATTAGGAGCTTGTGATTATATGGATGGTGGTAGTACCATTGATGATGCAGTTGAAGCAGCTAAAATTTTAGAATCTTCAGGGATTGATTTACTTGATATTAGTGGAGGATTTATAGGATATATAATTCCTGGTGTAAATAAACAAGGTTATTTTAGTGATGTTTCTAATGCAATAAAAAAAGAAATTAACATTCCTGTTTTACTTACAGGAGGAATAACTGATCCAGAATTTGCAAATAAGCTTTTAATAGATAATAAAGCTGACTTTATTGGTGTTGGAAGAGCAATTTTAAAAGATTCATTTTGGCCTAAAAAAGCTTATGAAACACTACAAAATAAAATATAATCCCATATAAAGAAAAAGTATCTAGTTTTAACGAGATACTTTCTTACTTATACTGGCACCCCCTGCGAGAATCGAACTCACAACTAGCCCTTAGGAGGGGCTTATTATATCCATTTAACTAAGGGGGCATATTAACCAAATTATTATACAGGTTTTATTTAGATTAATAAAGAATAAGGTGGAGATTATGTTCTCCACCTTTGATCTTCTGTATCTGCTAAGTTATTTGATTCTTTAGGACCACTACTTCCTGCTTTATAAATATAAACAGGTAAATTAGCTTCCTTATACTTTCTTTTTAATTCTTCAATAAATTTCCAGCTAAGTTCTATTTGATCCCACTTACTAAACCAAGAATCATCACCTTCTAAACTAGCCAAAATCATTCTTTCATAAGCTTCAGGAGTATTTTGTCTAAAGATATCATCACAGCTTTGACAAAACTCCATCTTTGCTCTTGTAACACCAGATTCTTCACCAGGAGTTTTAATATTAAACTCAAGATAAACTCCTTCAGTAGGCTGAACCTTAATAATAAGAACATCTGGATCTATATCAGAAAATTTTCTTTTAAAATTAATCGCAACTTCAACTTCCCTATTATCACATTTTTTCCCTGTTCTAATAAAGAATGGTACATCTTCCCATCTATCATTATCAATAAATAATTTTAAAGCTGCATAAGTTTCCGTATCAGAACCAACTACTTCATAATTTTCATATTGACCTAAAATCATAGATTTAGAAACATCTTCAACAGGCCTTAAATCTTTTAAAACATTATATTGTTGTTCATGAATATTTCCTAAAGGATCATCCATAGCCACAATAGTAAGTATTTGTAATAAATGGTTTGTAACCATATCCATTAGGGCACCTGTTTCATCATAATAACTAACTCGTCCATCAATTCCCACTGTCTCTAAAGCTGAAATATGAATACTATCAATACTACTCTTATCCCAAACATTAGAAATCATATGATTATTTGTTCTAATAGTTAATATATTACGAACCATTTCTTTACCAAGATAATGGTCAATTCTATAAATATTATCTTTACCAAATACTGAATCTAATCTTTTACTTAGATAAGCAGCATTTTCTAAAGAATCTCCAAAAGGTTTTTCTAAAATTATTTTTGGATTTTTAATACAATTAGTTTTCTCTATACCAACTGCGATTTCTTCAAAAAATGTAGGTGAAACCGCAAGATAAACTAAATGATTATCTATGTCATTATTTTTATAATAATTATTTAATACCTCAAAATCTTCTTCTTTGGTAAAATCCATTTTTAAATAATTTATATGGTCAAAAAATTCTAAAAGTTTTTCTTCTGTAACTTCTAATCTTGCAAATTTTTCAATCCAACTTCTAATAATATCTGTATAGTCCTTGTTGCTGTAGTCTCTTCTGCCTATTGCACAAATATCAAAATTATCTTTCAATAAACCTCTTGAAAATAAATTATATAAGGCAGGCATTAATTTTCGATAAGTTAAATCACCGGTAGAACCAAAGATAGTTATTCCTATCTTACTCACTTGCACCCCAATCATGGTGTTCAAATCCTTCAGCACCTTTTCTTTGGAAAGTGTGAGCACCAAAGTAATCTCTTTGACCTTGAATTATATTAGCTCCTAATAGGTCTGCAGATAAACTATCAATGTAAATAAGCGCATTTGTAAATACAGGAAGTGGCAAGCCAGCCTTTAATCCTTCAACTACTACACTTCTTAAATCTGCACTATTATCAACTACTTGTTTCTTAAATACAGGTAAAGTTAATATGTTATTAGTTCCTTCTTCATAAGCACTCATTATATCTTGAAGTAATCTAGCTTGAATAATACATCCAGCTCTAAATACAGATGCTATATCTTTTAGATTTAAATTCCAATCATATCTATCAGATGCATTCTTATATAATCCAAATCCTTGAGCAAATGCAAGAGTCTTACCTAATGAATAAGCTTTTCTAATAACTTCTATATCAAGTTTTTCACCAGTTCCAACAGATATTTTCCCATTTAACAATTCTCTTAATTCAAACTCATTAGAATTAATTCTAGCTTGATAAGCTGCAGCTAATAAAGATGCATTATATTCTTGTGATAATGCTTCAATACTAGTCCATCTACCAGTACCCTTATTTCCAGCAACATCCACAATAATATCAATTAAGTCTTCATCACTCTTTGAATCTTTTTCTTTTAATACTATAGAAGTAATAGAAACTAAATAAGATTCAACTTCTGTTTTATTCCATTCATCTAATATTTCAGCAATTTCTCTATTACTATAACCATTATTCTTTAAAATCAAATATACTTCCGCAAGTAATTGCATATCCGCATATTCAATTCCATTGTGAACCATCTTTACATAATGTCCACTTCCCTTAGGACCAATGTACTTACAGCATGCTTCACCATTATATTTTGCGGCTATTGATTCTAATATTTCACCAACATACCCATAAGATTCCTTATCTCCACCAGGCATGATACTAGGTCCCTTTAATGCCCCTTCTGATCCACCAGAAACACCAACTCCAAAGAAATTAATTCCTAATTTATTAAGTTTTTCTTCTCTAGCATTAGTATCTTTAAAGAATGAATTTCCTCCATCCATGACAATATCTCCCTTATCTAATAAAGGAATTAATTCGTCAATAACACTATCAACTGGAGCTCCTGCAGGAACCATCATAAAAATCTTTCTAGGAACACTTAAAGAATTTACAAAGTCTTCAATCTTTTCAAAACCTCTGAATGCAGGAATATTTTCTGCCATCAACTCTTGTGTTCTGTCGTAAGTATTGTTGTATCCAGATACCTTGTATCCGTTATTCAACATGTTTTTTGCAATGTTTTTACCCATTACACCTAATCCAATTACACCAATATCACTCATTTTTTATCTCCTCCATTATTATCGCAATACCTTCTGGTAATTTAACAACACTTTCAATTTTATCCATTAAACCATCCTTTAATGAAATTGAAACTAAATTATTACTCAATCTATTTGCTATAATTAAACACCCCTTTTCTAAAATAAAATCTCTTGGATGTAATCCTTCACTACTAAACACTTGCAATAATTTAACATTTTTATTATCAACACCAACTACAGATATTACATCTTCTGTTCTTGTTGATACATATATAAATTTATCATCATCACTTATTCTAATAGCACTACTGTCTTTTACAAATAATTTATCTTCTAATATATTAATAGAATTTACTACTTCTAATAATTCCATATCAACTACATATAACTTATTACTTAATTCACCAATAACATATAAATATCTTTTATCTTTAGAAAATACTCCATGTCTTGGTCCACTGCCTTCTTCAAAGTCTATAGAACCAATAATTTTATAGTCCTCTCCTATTATTATAACCTTATTTAAGAACAAACAAGGAATTAAATAATTATATTTATAAAATAAAACTTGATGAGCACCTGCTTTTTCTTTAATTAATGTTTTATTAACTAAAAACAGCTTATTATTTTCAAATTTAATAACACTAAAAGTACCTTCATGATAATTAGTTGTATATAAGTAATCACCTTTAGCTTCAATATAACAAGAAGTAACATCTTCATAAACTAATCTATCTAGCTCATTTCCTTCTTTATCAAATAAACTAACACCAGAACCATTATCATAATCAGCTACCGCAACAATATAATCACCTTTAAAAGCTAAATATTTAGGATTATCAATCTTAGAAAACAACTTTACATTACTGATTATTTTTCCATCAAAATCAAATGAATATATTCCTTCACTTGTTTTACTAGTATATGTTCCTACATATCCTTTATATTTCACAAGTTCCTCCCTTCATATAAACTATAAAATTTACTTTATATTTAATTTAACATAATAAACTTAATAAACAGATTGATATGACTCAAAGTCAATATTTAAATCAAAAGATATTGCTTCATTTAATATAATTTCTTCACTAACTAAAGCACTATTATTTTTATATTTAATTTCTCCATTTACTATCACTTGTTTTAAAACAGAGTTTTCAAGTATATATAAAATATTAACACTACCACTATTATAATCAGGCTCTTCTATATACATATCATTTTTATAATAAACATCATTAAAATATTCTAATATTCCAGAATCATTTAAAATTAATTCTATCGAATCATCTCTAATAATCATTTCTTTAATTCCTGTATAAGAAATATTCACAAAATCTGTATGTAAATATTTCCCAACCATTTTAGTATATGCATTTAATAATACTTTCTTATAATATTTTTCATTATTACTTTCAATATAATTTATATTATCAACATAATAGCTATCATAAACTTCATCATCTTCTACATATAAATGATAAACAAAATCATTATATCCTCTTTCTAATACATCTAATCTAGCTTTAACATTATATTTATTATCATTTATTTCAATATTAAAATTTCTTTCTATACTCTTTACATTATCAAAATTTAGCTGTTTATTTATTTCTAAATAATAATTATAGTCATCAATAGATATATTTCTTTTATCAATTAAAGAACATCCGCTTATTAATAACATTATAAATAATATTTTTATTACTTTCATATAGACATTTTACCATTAAAAATATTGACTTTAAATTAAACATAATAAACCTTATACTAAAAACATGAAAAAAATTATAACTTTTATATTAATATTAGTATCTTTATCATTTTCATATTCTAAAAGCTATTATCAAAATGTAAGATTTACTAGTTATCACCCTAATGATAAAACTGGTAGTACTAAATGTACTGCAAGTGGATATTGTACAAAACATTTTGATATACACAAAGAAGGTTTTTATACTTTTAACAACAAAGTTGTAATTGCGACTGCAAATAAAAATTGTACAAAATCAAAAACTGGAGTATGTGCAAATTATAACTCTTTACCCAAAGGCTATCATGAATATGATTTATATGATGAACTAGATATTTATTTTAATAATAAAGAATATAAAGCAATTGTTTTAGATATTTGTGGAGCTTGTTATTGGGAAGAAGAATATCAAAGATATGATATATTTGTTTCAAATAAAACTAATATTATAGACACATTAGGAACTGTATTAATAAAAGAGAAGTATCATTACTTCCCTATATTTATGTCACTAATATTATTTATTATTCTATTAATTCAATTAAGAATTATTAATATTAATAAAATAATAAGAATAATTCGTAAAAAAAGGATTTAATTATCTAAATCCTTAAAATCATTTGTATTAAGCATTTTCTTAATTAACTCTTCATAAGTAGTTCCTTTTAAAAACTTCAATGCTTTTTCTAAATATTTTCTAACATTTTTTTCATCATTTTGATAATAATAACTTTGAGCTGCTTTATAAAAATATGTCCCAGCTATCATTGTTTCACCAGATTCTTCACCCTTTTTAGCAAGATCTTTCGCATATTTTCCATCTTTTTCAAGTAAAGCAATAATATATTCTACTTCAGTTAAAGCATTATCATAACTTTCAGGTGATTTTGCTTTTATTTTTGTTCTTACATCTTTCATTTTTTCAAAAGATTCTTTAACTTTTTCAACATTCTTTTTATTTGCATAGTATGTAACTTCTTTTTGATGAACGATATATTGATCACCTAATCTTTTATTAACTTTATTTAATGAATCAAATAAATCTTCAAGTTCTTTATCTTTATTAAGCATCATATATGGATCTATCTTCATCATTTCTCTAAGATTCTTAGGAAAGAAAATAGTACTAGGAAACTTTTCTAAATCTTCAAGATATTTTTCTGCATCATTATTTAAATATAAAGTCTCTGAAAGATATATAAAATGTTTTTTATAAAAATATAGATATGCTACATAAGTAGCAATCATAAAAACTAATGAACCAATAAAATATTGCCAAAACATATTTTTACACTCCTAATTTCTAGACTCAGCGCTAATTACATCAAAACCAGCTTCAATTAATACATTTTTCATTTCTTCAGTATTATCATCTTTTGCGATTATTATAATTTCAATACTTCTAGGACCATAATAAGTAGAAATATTTGTAATATTAATTTTTCTATCCGCAAAACATTTAGATATTTTATACATTAAACCATAAGTATCTTCTTCTATATTAACAACATATCTAGAACCCTTAACGTTATAGCCTAACAAATTAACAAATGCATCAAAAATATCATTATCTGTAATAATACCAATAACCTTATCATTTTCAACTACAGGTAAACAACCAATCGAATGAGCTCTCATTAAAGCAGCTGCCTCTTCAAGCCACGCATCTGGAGAAATAGTCTTTACATTTTTAATCATTATATCTTCTACTGGAGTCTTAGAAAGTAAATAATTAAGTTCATGTATAGATAAACTTGTAGCTTTACTAGGAGAACTTTCAGTAATAGTACCCTCAGTAATCAAACCAATAAGCTTACCTTTAGAATCAACTACAGGCAATCTATGAAACTCATTTTGATTCATAATGTCTAATGCGACAGAAACTTTTGTATCCTTATTTATACAATAAGGATTAACAGTCATAGTATCTCTTACATACATAATAATTAACCTCCTAAATAAGCTTTCTTAACATCTGGACTATTAGCCAACTCATGACCAAGACCACTAAGTACAATTTTGCCATTCTCTAATACATAAGCATGGTTTGCAATACCTAATGCCATCTTTGCATTTTGTTCAACTAATAATATTGTTGTCCCTTGTTTATTTATATCAATTATAATTTTGAATATTTCTTTTACAAGAAGAGGTGATAGACCCATACTAGGCTCATCTAATAATAGAATCTTTGGCCTAGCCATTAAAGCTCTACCCATTGCAAGCATTTGCTGTTCTCCACCAGATAATGTTTCCGCATTTTGTTTAATTCTTTCCTTTAATCTAGGAAATCTTTCAAAAACACTTTCTAAATCCTTATGAATTCCATCTTTATCACTTCTAAGATAAGCACCCATATAAAGATTTTCTTCAACACTCATTCCTTTAAATATTCTTCTACCTTCAGGAACTTGTGTTACACCATAAGAAACAATATCTTTAGCGCTTCTTTTTGTAATATCATTATCTTCAAAAATAATTGATCCACTTGTTGATTTAATTATACCACTTATACTATGTAGAAGTGTTGTCTTACCAGCACCATTAGCACCAATCAAAGAAACAATTTCACCTTGTTTAACTTCTAAAGAAACTCCTTTAAGAGCATGAATTACACCATAATGTACATTTAAATCTTCAATCTTTAACATTATTAATCCTCCCCTAAATAAGCTTCTATAACTTTCTTGTTATTTTTAATACTATCTGGATCTCCAGAAGCAATTAATTTTCCATAATCTAAAACATATATTCTCTCACAAACATTCATAACTAAAGACATATCATGTTCTATTAAAATAATTGTAAGATTAAAATCATCTTTAATTTTACGAATTAAATCAGTTAATTCTTGTGTTTCAATAGGATTCATACCAGCCGCAGGCTCATCCAAAAATAACACTCTAGGATTAGTGGCCAATGCTCTAGCAATCTCCAACTTTCTTTGTTCACCATAAGGAAGATTCTTTGCTAGTTCATCTTTTTTATCAACTAGATTTACAACTTCTAATAATTTTAAAGCTTCCTCATGAACTCTTTTTTCTTCACTATAATATTTAGGAAATCTAAATATTGCGGTTAATACACCATAATTAATATTTTGATTCATTCCAACTTTAATATTATCTAAAACAGTTAATTCTTTAAATAGTCTTATATTTTGAAATGTTCTACCAATTCCAAAATTAGTAATTGTATATGGCTTTAAACCACCAATACTTTTTAAATTACCATCAACTAATAATTCTATAGTACCTTCACTAGGTTCATAAACTCCTGTAAGTAAATTAAATAGTGTGGTTTTTCCAGCACCATTTGGACCAATTAATCCAACTAGTTCATTTTTTTTGATTTCTAAACTAACATTACTAACAGCCGCAAGTCCACCAAAGTTTCTTGTAAGATTTTTTGTCTGAAGTACAATCATTGTCTTACCTCCTTTTTAGCAAACTTATCAAAAAGTTTTGAAAATTTAAATTCATATTTTCCTAATAAACCTTGAGGTCTAAATATCATTATTAATACAAGTAAAGCACCATAAATAATAGTTCTAATATCCGCAAAAGACTGTAAACTTGTATTTAAAACACTTATTAATAAAGCTGAAACAAATGAACCTGTAAAGCTTCCCATACCACCAAATACAACAATAACTAATATATCAATAGACTTGTTAAAAGAGAATATTTCTGGTTTTATAACATAAAAACTTGTTGCATATAAAGTTCCTGCAATAGATGCAAAAATAGCACCTACCACAAAAGCCATTATTTTATATTTAGTAGTATTAATTCCCATAGTTTCAGAAGCAATCTCATCTTCTCTTACAGAAATACAAGCTCTACCATAAGCACTATATGTAAAGCTAACAATCACTATAGTACTAATAACTAAAAACACAAATACAACAGGCCAATCAATTAGTTTAGGTAAAACTAAACCAGCAGCACCATTTGTAATTTTCATGTTTTGAATAACTATTCTAATTATTTCACCAAATCCTAAAGTAGCTATTGCAAGATAGTCTCCTTTTAATCTTAAAGTTGGAGTAGCTACAATTAAAGCTACAACAATACTAATTAATATTCCAACTAGCATTCCTATATAAACTGATGAAGGAGCTCCATCCATCATCTTAACTATAACTCCAGCTGAATATGCACCTATAGACATAAATCCTGCATGTCCAAGTGAAAATTGTCCTGTAATACCAATAATTAAATTTAAACTGATTGCCAATATAATATTAATTCCTATTGTAAGCATAACAGTCTGATAAATCTTATTAATTACACCAGCTGAAATTAAAACATTAATAAGTAAATAAGATCCTATAATAACTAATAACCATGCAAGATTAGTTTTTGTAAATTGATTTTTTCTCATAATTTACACCTTCTCCCTTACATTTTTACCAAGTAAACCAGCTGGTTTAACAACTAATATAATAATTAATATTACATAAACAACAGCATCCTTATATAAAGAACTACCATATCCACTAACTAACGCTTCAGTAACACCTATCAAAATTCCCCCAAGCATTGCTCCAGGAATTATTCCAATCCCACCAAAAACAGCCGCAATAAAAGCCTTAACTCCAGGAACAAGACCCATAAGCGGATTAATAGAATTATAATAAATACCTACTAATACTCCAGCTGCACCAGCTAAAGCACTACCTAAAGCAAATGTAAATGAAATAGTTTGATCAACATTAACACCCATTAATCTAGCTGCATCTGTATCTACAGAAACAGCCCTCATTGCTCTACCAATTTTTGTTTTTGTAACAACAAACTGTAATCCAATCATTAATAAAACTGTAACAACAAGAATGAAAATTTGTTGATATGTAATAACTACACCACTAATATTTAAATTACCTTTAGGCAATAAGTTAGGAAAAGCTCTAGGATTAGTACCCATTACTTTTTGAGTACTAGCCTCTATAAAATAACTAACTCCTATTGCAGTTATTAATGCAGTAATCCTTGTAGCATTTCTTAATGGCTTGTATGCAATCATCTCAATAACAACACCTATTATTGAACATGTAATCATTGCAACAATAAGAGTAGGAATAAAACCCATTCCTGTCTTAGTCGCAAAAACAAAGCCAATATATGCACCTAGCATATAGATATCCCCATGTGCAAAATTAATTAATTTAATAATTCCATAAACCATGGTATATCCTAAAGCAATCAATGCATAAATGCTACCAAGTGATATTCCATTTATTAATTGCTGCATAAACTGAATCACAAATATACCCCCTTCAAGTATAAAATAGGAGAAAGTTAATCCCTTCTCCTATTGTATCTTATTTTTGATAGTTTTGACTATTGTGGACTAACAGAATCTGCACTAGATTGTACACCATCAACTAGTTTAACAACTAAAACAGATTTAATTGGAGTGTGAGTATCATCAAATGTAAAGTCTCCTGTAACTCCATTAAAGTTAATTCCTTTAACAGCAGCTTGTAATGCAGCAGCATCAGCACTTCCTACTTCTTCAACAGCTTGAATTAATAAGTTAGTTGCATCAAATGCTAGAGCAGCAAACATTGCAGGCTCTTCATTGTATTCAACCTTATATGCATCAATAAACGCTTGTAATTTTTCAGAAGCATCAACAGCTGTATAAGCAGTTGTATAATAAACATCATTTAAGTTTTCAGCACCAGCTAATTCAATTAATGATTCTGAATCAAATCCGTCAGCACCTAAGATAACTTTGTCGATACCCATTTCTTTTGCTTGTTTAATAATTAAACCAGCTTCATTGTAGTATCCAGCAATGTAAAGTACATCAAATTCCATGCTGTTAATATTTGTTAATACAGCAGAGAAATCAGTATCACCAGCTGTGTAGTATTCAGTAGCAACAATTTCGCCACCAAGTTTAGTAAATTGAGTATCAAATGCTTCAATTAATCCTTTTGAATAATCACTAGCTGAATCTCCGTAAATAACAGCTTTACTTGCAGCTAATGTATCTGTAGCATATTGTGCCATAGCAGCACCTTGGTATGAGTCTTCAAAGCAAACTCTGAAGATATACTCATAAACATCACTATCAGCATTGTTTGGATCAACTAATGTAATGTTATTTTGAGTAGCTGATGGTGAAACAACAATAACCTGAGAATCATTTGAGATTTGGTATGTTGCAGCACTTGCACCTGAAGTTGCAGGTCCAACTACTCCTATTACACCTTCACTAGCAAGTGTAGTTGCAATAGTAACTGCTTCACTTGAATCTGATTTGTTGTCATATTCTACGCCAACATATTTTTCATAACCAGCAGCTTCGTTTGCTAATTTAATTGCTAATTTTGAACCTTTGTTTTCAGCAACACCATAGTCAGCAACTGCTCCAGTTAATTCATAGTGAAGACCGATTTTGTAAGTTTCTTGTCCTTCTGCAGCTGGAGTATCTGTTTCTCCTTGCTCAGTAGTACCAGTAGATGATGTGCTTGGTGAGCACGCAGCCAATGAAGCAACTAAGATAAGAGCTAACATTGACTTAATCATTTTCTTTAAATTCATATCTTTCTCCTCGTCTATATAACATTTTTAAATGTATTAATCTATTATAGAAAAATACAATGATAATTGCAAGAAATATGTGAAAGTTTTACAATCCTTGAAAACACTTTCATATTGTTTTCATTAAACTATTTCTTTATCTTCAATTTCTTTTTGTAATTTCATTAAAAGTTCTTCAACTGTTATTGTTTCTTGTTCTTTTTTTCCAAAACGTCTAACATTAACTGTTTGATTTTCAACTTCTTTATCACCCAACACTAATTGTACAGGTATCTTGTTTGTCTGGGCTTCTCTTATTCGATAGCCTAGTTTTTCATTTCTTGAATCAAGTTTAACTCGCATATTTAATCCCCTTAACTTTTCTTCTATATATAATGCATAATCTAAATGTTTTTCATGATGAACAGGTACAATAGCAACCTGTGTAGGTGCTAACCATAAAGGCATAGCTCCTTTAAATTCTTCTAATATAAATGCCACAAATCTTTCAAATGTTCCCAGTATTGCCCTATGAATTACTACAGGAGTTTCTTTTTCCCCATTTTCATTTATATAAGTCAATTCAAATTGTCTAGGTAACAAGAAATCTAATTGACATGTTGACAATGTTAATTCATGTCCTAATGCTGTTTTTATTTGAACATCTAATTTAGGACCATAAAATGCTGCTTCATCTTCTGCTTCATAATAATCAATATTTAATTCATTTAATATCGATCTTAATGAATCTTCTGCTAAATCCCACATTTCATCATCATCAAAATATTTTTCTTTATTCTCTTTACCTCTTAAAGATAATCTAAATTCATAATCTGTAATATTAAAGTCATCATAAACATCTAATATTAAATCAACTACATCTTTAACTTCATCTTTAATTTGATCTGGTCTTACAAACAAGTGAGCATCGTTTTGACACATTCCTCTAACTCTTTCTAAACCAGTTACAGCACCACTAGCTTCATATCTAAAATCATGTCCCAACTCACCAATTCTAATAGGTAAATCTCTATAAGAATGTAAACCATTTTTATATAACAACATATGATGAGGACAGTTCATTGGTCTAAGTACAACCTCTTCTCTATCCATTTTCATTACTGGATACATATTATCTTTATAATGATCCCAATGTCCTGATATCTTATATAATTCAGTATTTGCAAGAATTGGAGTATATACGTGTTGATATCCTCTTTCTAATTCTTTATCTACTATATATCTTTCAAGTTCTCTTCTAATTGTAGAACCATTTGGTAACCATAAAGGAAGTCCAGGCCCAACTAAACTAGAAGTCATAAAGATATCTAATTCTTTACCTAATTTTCTATGATCTCTTTCTTTTCTTTCTTCAAGCATTTGTAAATGCTTATCTAACTCTTCTTTAGTATCAAAACAAATACCATAGATTCTTTGTAACATCTTATTATTAGCATCGCCCTTCCAATAAGCTCCACTAAATTTAATAAGTTTAAAATGTTTTAATTCTTTTACAGTCTCAACATGAGGACCTCTACATAAATCAGTAAAATCTCCTTGAGTATAAATAGAAATAATTTCACTATCTTCCATATTATTAATTAAATCTATCTTATATGGATCATCTTTAAATCTTTCTAAAGCTTCTTCTCTAGTTAGTTCATTTCTAACAATTCTCTTTCCATCTTTAGAAAGTTTTTTCATTTCTTTTTCAATCTTTAATAAATCATCCTCAGTTAAAACATCGTCTTTTAAATCAATATCATAGTAAAATCCTTCTTCAATAACTGGACCTACCCAAAATAATGCTTCTGGGAATACACGTTTAACTGCTTGTGCCATTAAGTGTGCACAACTATGATTTAATACACTTAATCTTTCATTTTCTTTTATATTCACAAAATCCCTCCCTAGAAATAAAAAAACATCCTATAAAGGACGTCTTATTAACGCGGTACCACCTTAATTCATCATAAATGATGCTCTCATATAGATAACGGTACTACCCGACAGTTTTTTATACTGTAACTCACAAGTAGTAATCATATTAAATGTTAATTGATTTTCACCAAACATCAACTCTCTATATAACATATTAATATAATCGTGTCTTGATCAATGTTTATGCATACTTTTTATACAACGAAACTCAGATATTGTCAATGGTAGAATTAGTAAGCAAGGTTATAAATTTCCAAAATTTGTTCTTTATTATATTTAGATATAGCTCCAACATAACCCATATCACCTATAGCCGTTTCAGCAAGTTCATCTAACATGTTTTTATCAACATTTATTTCTGATAACCTGGTTGGTAAATTCATTGACTTAATCCAACTTTCAAAATTTTCTATACCTTCTAATATAGCTTTTTCTTTATCTTCTTTACAACTTAATGAAAAGCAACTTTCAAACAATTTATAATATTCATCTATATTAGATTTATAACTATATTTAAACCAAGCTATAGTCATTATTCCTAAAACTCTACCATGAGTATCATTGTAATATGAAGTAATTGGTTTTTCCATATTATGAACAACCCAATCAGAATTAGTAGTAATTATATATGGATAGCCTCCCATTGGAAGCATTGAAGAAAGCCAAAGATTACTTAATGCATTTACATCTAATCCATCCTTTACTACATTTTTTGTAGCTGTGATTACTGATCTTATAATTCCTTCAATTACATTTTTCATTAAATAAGCATTTTTGGTATCAGTAAAATAAGCTTCCAAACAATGAGAAACTATATCGACAGCGCCTGAATATACTTGTTTTTTAGGTAAAGTTAAACCTAAATTAGGATCAATACAAACAAAATCAAATCTCAATTTATCATTTGCATACATTTTTTTAATATCCGATTCATAATCAACATCGTTTACTACCATTGAAACATTACTTACTTCACTTCCTGTAGCAGGAGCAGTAGTAATTGCACCATGAGGAAGCACATCATAATCTATATTTTGATAAGGATAATGATTTTTATAATCTTGATTATTATAAGCTGCAGAAATAAATTTTACTGCGTCCATTGTCGAACCGCCACCTATAGCTAAAACAAAACCAATATTATATCTGTTTATTATTTTTATAGAATAATTAATATCTGACAATCTTGGATTAGCTTTTACATTTGGTGTTGTATAAACATCTAAATTAGCTTTTAAACATAAATCTCTAACTCTTGAAAGTAATGGTTTTGCAAAATCATCACTGGAAGTAACTAATAAAACATTATTGCTATAACTACTAATAATTTCACCAATGTTATCCCACCAATTATCACCAAAAAATATTTTAGTTTTGGGATTAAAACAAACATTATTAAACATAAAAAGACACCTCCTATTTATATTATATGTATAATTTTTATTCAATTTAAAACAATCAATGTCTTTAATTAAAGCAAAAAATATTTTTATAGTCCAAAAAAGTTAACAAAACATATTAGTTAAAATTTACACAAAATCTATTTGTATAAATACACCTTTTTCAAACAAGATGTCCTTAATAAAAAAGACAAGAAAACACAATGTAAGCGCTTTATTTAGTGGTATATTATAATTGAGCTATTTAATTAAATGGTGTTGACAATGATAAATAACAGACAAAGATTATTAATTAAATATTTGATACGGGAAAGTGATTACAAACCTATGAAATACTTTTCTGAGTTGGTAAATGTAAGTGTTAAAACTCTTTCCAGAGATTTAAAGTGCATTTCATCTTTTTTGGCGGACTATAATGTTTCAATAGAAACAAAAAGGTCAAAAGGAATCAAACTTTCCCTAAGTTCAGCAAAAGGTCTTGATATTGTAAATTACTTACAAGCTAATGAAAACCTAATATAAATGTCAATATATAAATGTACAGAAAACGCAAGATAAGAATGTACATTTTTTTAATTATTCATCTTGGAAGTAATCTTTCAATCTGTAAGATCTACCTGTAATATTTATTACATGAGCGTG
>JAAYSZ010000016.1 GCA_012523895.1 Erysipelotrichaceae bacterium | reverse complement strand
CTATATTTTAACATTAAAAAAGTAGATAAGACCATATATAGTTCGCGAAAACAGGATGTCTTATCTACTTCGATAGTATATCAAATTTATTTGTTATTGAATACTATACTTTGTCAACAGTCTGAAAGGCGTCGACTGACGCCTTTTCATTTCTAACTTAATTTTTTAAGTTCTACAATATAATCATTATCTTTATAATCAACTATAAGTGATTTTCCTTCAATATCAGCTTCTTCAATAATCTTTTTTGCAACCTTTGTTTCTATTGTTCTTTGAATATGTCTCTTCATTGGTCTAGCTCCAAATACTGGATCAAAGCCTGCTTCAACAACATGATTCTTGCATTCTTTTGTAAACTCAATACTAATATTTCTTTCGCTTAATCTATCCTTTAATTGATTTAAGAACTTATCAGCAATCTTAACTAATACATCCTTTGTTAGAGTATTAAATATAATTATTTCATCAATTCTATTTACAAATTCTGGTCTAAAGAATTTTTCAATTTCATCAATATAATGATTTTCTCTAGCAATTTCATCAGTTTCAAATGCATATTGAGATCCTAAGTTACTAGTCATAATAATTATAGTATTTTTAAAATCAACAGTAACACCTTTTGAATCTGTAATTCTTCCATCATCCATTATTTGTAATAAAACATTTAATACATCTGGATGAGCTTTTTCTATTTCATCAAGTAGAACTATTGAATATGGTTTTCTTCTAATTGCTTCTGTTAATTGACCACCTTCTTCATATCCAACATATCCAGGAGGAGCTCCAATTAATCTAGAAACACTGAATTTTTCCATATATTCACTCATATCAATTCTAACTATTTTAGTTTCATCACCAAATAATTGTTCCGCAAGACTCTTAGCTACTTCTGTTTTACCTACACCAGTAGGTCCTAAGAATAGAAATGATCCCACAGGCCTATTTTCATCCTTAATTTGAGCCTTACTTCTAATAATTGCTTCTGTAACAAGTTTTAAAGCTTTTTCTTGACCCATAACTCTTGTAGATAATATCTTTTCTAAGTTCAATAATTTAACTCTTTCAGATTCTACTAATTTATTAACATCTATATGAGTCCATCTAGAAACTATTTTAGCGATTAATTCTTCATTTACAATTTCTTGAATCATTCTTTCTCCTTCAAGATTTTTAGCTTCATTAATCTTTTTTTCTAAGTTAGGAATTGTATCATACTGAAGTTTAGCCGCATCTTCATATCTAGCTTCATTTTGAGCTTGTTCAAAGTCAAGTTTAGCTTTTTCAAGCTGTTCTCTATACATCTTTGAATCATCAAGTATTTTCTTTTCTTTTTCCCATTTAGAAAACTTAATTTCTTTTTCTTCTTTTAATTCAGCTAATTCTTTTCTTAAATTATCTAATCTTTCTAGAGTTTTAGAATCAGTTTCATTTTTTAATGAAACTTCTTCAATTTCTAATTGCATTATTTTTCTAGATAATTCATCTAATTCTGCCGGCATAGAATTCATTTCAACTCTAATAGAAGCGCAAGCCTCATCAATTAAATCAATAGCTTTATCAGGTAAAAATCTATCTGTAATATATCTATTAGATAATGTAGCTGCCGCAATAATAGCTTCATCAAGTATTAATACACCATGATGAGATTCAAATCTATCTTTTAAACCTCTTAATATTGAAATTGTATCTTCAACACTAGGTTCATCAACTAATACTCTTTGAAATCTTCTTTCTAAAGCAGCATCTTTTTCAATATGATTTCTATATTCCTTAAAAGTAGTAGCTCCTATACATTTTAATTCTCCTCTAGCTAACATTGGTTTCAATAAATTAGCCGCATCCATTGAACCTTCAGTTTTACCAGCACCAACTAAATTATGTAATTCATCAATAAATAAGATTATTTCTCCATCTGCTTCTTTAACTTCTCTTAAAACAGCTTTTAATCTTTCTTCAAATTCTCCTCTATATTTAGCTCCTGCAATTAAAGATCCCATATCTAATTCAATTAGTCTTTTGTCTTTTAAATTTAAAGGAACATCATTTCTCATTATTCTCCAAGCCAAACCTTCAACAATCGCAGTTTTTCCTACACCAGGTTCACCTATTAATACTGGATTGTTTTTTGTTTTACGAGATAATATTTCTATTACTCTTCTTATTTCTTCATCTCTACCAATTACAGGGTCAATTTTTCCATCTTTTACATCTTTAACCAAATCTCTACCATATTTTTCTAAAGCATCAAGTTGGTTTTCTTGTGTTTGATCTGTCATTTTAATATTACCCCTCCTATCTAATTCAGCTTCTATAACATCATTTACATCTATATTTAATTCATTTGTAACTGTTGATTTATTACTTAATAAACCAATAAGCATAGCACCTGAACTTAAATATTCATCTTCTTGTTTATTTGCCCACTCTAAAGCCTTGTTGTATGCATCTACAACATCTCTATTTAATGCAGGCTGACCTGTACCACTAGTTTTTACAAGTCGATCTAAGTGTTTATCAACAATATTATTTAGACTATTAAGATTAACTTTTAATCTATTCCATAGTCCTTCTAAGCCATCATCTTGTAACATTACTTTATATAAATGCTCACTAGCAACTTCACTATTTCCAAGTTGTTGGCATAATTGTATAGCTTCAAGGATGATAGCTTGTAGACGTTGTGTCATTTTTTCAAAATTCATCATCCATACCTCCAAAAACTATTCAAAAGCTTTTTTTAATCTTTCAAAAGGATTTTTAGATTTTCCTTTATCTTCAATATTAGCTAACTTTTGGAATAATTCTCTTTCTTCTCTACTAAGTTTCTTACTAATATTTACTTGTATTTCTACTATTTGATCTCCAGTAGCTCCTCCTCTTATGTCAGGAACTCCTTTTTCTCTCATACGTAATTGAGTATTAGGTTGAGTACCTGCAGGAATTTTTAATTCAACATCACCATAAACAGTAGGTACATCAATTGTAGTACCTAAAGTTGCTTCAACTGCAGATATAGGTACTTTTATATGTATATTTTTACCATCTCTAATAAATTTGTCGTGTCTACCAACAATTACTTCAATATATAAGTCTCCATTAGGTCCTCCATTTAATCCTCTTTCACCCTTGCCAGCAACTCTAAGTTGTTGACCGGTTGAAATACCAGCAGGAACCTTAACATCAACACTTACTCTTTCATTCTTATATCCTTTTCCATTACAAACCTTACATTTGTTTTTAATTATTTTTCCACTTCCATTACAATCCGGACAAATTCCTTGACTTTGGAAAACTCCAAATGCAGTCCTTTGTTGGCTTATTACAGTTCCAGTCCCATTACATGTAGAACATGTTTCAATATCACTTGGACTATGAGCACCACTACCTTTACAATGAGAACATTGTTCATCAACATTTAAAGTAATAGTTTCAGTTTTTCCAAAAATAGCATCCATAAAACTGATGTTCATACTCATATATCTATCTTGTCCTTTCATAGGACCAGTTCTAGTTCTGCCAGATTGGCCAAAACCGCCAAAGCCTCCAGATGATCCAAAACCTCCTGATGAAAATCCTCCACCAAAAAATGATGAAAATATATCATTTAAATCATCAAAGCCACCTTGTGAGAATCCTCCAAATCCGGCTCCATCCATTCCAGCATGACCAAATTGATCATATGTAGCCTTTTTATTTGGATCACTTAAAACTTCATAAGCTTCATTAATTTCTTTAAATTTTTCTTCAGCATCTTTTTCTTCGCTAACATCCGGATGATATTTTTTAGCTAAAGTTCTATATGCTTTTTTTATCTCTTGTTCACTGGCATTTTTACTAATGCCAAGAACATCATAATAATCTCTTTTTTCTGCCATATTACACCTCAATTTATATTATTCATGAAGGCTTTAATACCATTGCCTCCTGTTACCCTTATACGTGGTAATTCAAGTAAATCCATACCTGGTTTTATTTTTCCAAATACAGTAGTGAATGCCATTTTAACACCTGCATCACCAACAATCTTTTTTGCATTTTCATTAACATCTCCAAAAGGATAACAATAAACAAATCCTCCATCAACATAATCTAATGACATTCTAGTATCTTCTACTCCTGTTTCATAATCAACACAAAGTAATCTACCACCATGCCCTTGCGAACATCCTCCTTGATGCATTAAAAATCCATGTGATTGAAGTTCTAATCCATCTTCTCTCATCATTATGTAATCATAATTTAAGATTGGGTCTTCATGTCCTGCAATAAGGAATAATGTAGCATTCATTTTAAATTCCTTTATCACTGGATAAGCATATTTAAATACAGAAGGATCTCCATCATCAATAGTTATAACAACACTACGACTTGGAATATTTGCTTTATTTTCCATAAACAACAATACTTCTTGCATTGTTAATGTAGAATAACCATTATCTTGTAATGTTTGAAGTTGTTCTCTTAATTCATTAACTTCCACAAAGTTACCATCTTTTCTACTTTCACCTTGAGATTCATCATAAAAGAAATGATACATAAGTACCGCTAATTCATTACCCATTTCTATATCACTATTTAAATTTTCATACATACTATTTACATTATCTTTATCCATATACACAATCTCATTTTGAAATAATATTCCATATTTATCGTCCTCAATAACATATAATGGATACTCATCTTCACTATTAATAGTCATTAAAGGATTTCCTTTAACATCATATAGTGTATAAGAACTTTTAGTTTTTATATTCATATTATAAGGAACTAAATGGTTTCTTTTTTCATACCATCTTTCACTTACTTGTAAATCTTTTGTATTTACATATAAATCAGTATCTTTAATATTTAAGTAATTTAAATGAGTAATATCACTCATATCAAGATTGACATTTGCATTAACATTACCAACCTCAATAAGTTCATCATTAATAACTCTATATAAGGCTGTATCATTTAAAGTGATATTTTTTACATTAAATAAATCTTCATTTATTTCTATATCTTCTACAATTGTTTCTTCTATTACAACTTCTTCAACAACTTCTTCAACAACGGTTTTTTTGCTACATCCATATAAGCCTATTAGGCAAGAAAGTCCTAGAATTAAACCTAGGAACCTTCTTTTAATTTTTTTCTGTGAAATCTGCATCAACGACATTATCATCAGAAGCATCTTGTGTTGAACTAGCTGTATCTTGTTGTTGAGAATACATTGCTTGAGCCATTTCATTTGCGGCTTTTTCTAATTCATCCATCTTAGTTCTTAATGTATCAATATCGTTATCATCAATAGCCTTTTGAAGTTCATCTCTTAATTTTTTAACTTCAGCTTTTTGATCTTCTGTAACATTAGCATTTTCTGTTTCTAATGTTTCATCTATTTGAGCAATAAATGCTTCTGCTTTATTTCTTATTTCAATTTCTTCTCTTCTCTTTTCATCTTCAGCTTTATGTTCTTCAGCATCTCTTACCATTCTTTCAATTTCTTCTTCACTTAATCCAGAAGAGTTAGAAATAGTAATTGATTGTTTCTTATTAGTTCCTTTATCTAAAGCTGAAACATGAACAATACCATTAACGTCAATATCAAATGTAACTTCAATTTGAGGAACACCTCTTCTTGCCGGTGCAATTCCACTTAATTGGAAATTACCTAATGTCTTGTTATCATTTGCCATTGGTCTTTCACCTTGTAATACGTGAATATCCACTGCAGGCTGATTATCAGCTGCTGTAGAGAAAATTTGTGATTTACTAGTTGGAATCGTTGTATTTCTTTGAATTAATACAGTCATAACTCCACCTAATGTTTCAATACCTAATGATAATGGAGTAACATCTAGTAACAATACTTCTTTAACATCACCTGATAATACACCACCTTGAATCGCAGCACCCATTGCTACAACTTCATCAGGGTTAACTGATTTATTAGGTTCTTTTCCTAATTCTTTTTTAACAGCTTCTTGAACAGCTGGAATTCTTGTTGAACCTCCAACTAATAATACTTGATCAATATCAGATGCATTTAATCCAGCATCCTTTAAAGCTTGTTTAACTGGTCCAATTGTTCTATCAACTAATTTCTTAGTCATTTTATCAAATTGAGCTCTTGTTAAAGTTGCTTCAAAATGTAATGGCCCACTTGGTCCAGCGCTAATAAACGGTAAGCTTATTTGTGTTTGTAATACACCTGATAAATCTTTTTTAGCTTTTTCAGCAGCTTCTTTTAATCTTTGAGAAGCCATCCTATCAGCTTTTAAATCAATATTATGATCTTTCTTAAATTGTTCTGCAATCCAATCAACGATAATATCGTCAAAATCATCTCCACCTAGTTTATTATCTCCAGCTGTAGATAACACTTCAAATGTTCCATCAGCTAATTCTAGGATAGAAACATCAAATGTTCCTCCTCCCAAGTCATAAACTAATACTTTTTGTTCTTTATCTGTTTTATCAATACCAAATGATAGTGCTGCTGCAGTTGGCTCATTAATAATTCTTTCTACTTCTAAACCAGCAATTGTACCAGCATCTTTAGTTGCTTGTCTTTGTGCATCACTAAAGTATGCAGGAACAGTAATAACTGCCTTAGTAACAGGTTCACCTAAATACTCTTCAGCATAAGTCTTCATATATTGAAGGATCATTGCGCTAATTTCTTGAGGTGTATAATCTTTACCTTCTAAATTAATCTTTTTGTTGCTACCCATAATTCTTTTAACTGAAGTAGCTGTGTCTTTGTTTGTAATTACTTGTCGTTTTGCAGCATCACCAACAATACGTTCTCCATTTTTAAATGAAACTACTGATGGTGTAGTGTTGTTACCTTCTGGATTTGGAATAATCTTTGCATCATTTCCTTCCATTACTGCAACAGCACTATTTGTTGTACCTAAGTCTATACCAATAATTTTACTCATAATTTTTTTCCTCCTATTCGCTAACTTTTACCATAGCGGCTCTTAATATTCTATCTTTCAAAACATATCCGTTTTGAAATACTTCAATTACAATTCCAGGTTCTACATCTTCAACCTTTTCACTCATTATCGCTTGATGATAATTAGCATCAAACAATTCATTAAGTGGTTCTAATTTTTTAACACCTTCATTTTCTAAGGCTTGCATAAGTTGTTGATAGATCATTTCAACACCTTTTTTATATTCTTCATCACTTGTCTCATGTTCTAATGCTCTTTCACAATTATCTAATACAGGAAGAATTTCTAACGCAAAACTTTGTATTCTATATTTTTTATTAGTTTCAAATTCAGCATTCAGCCTTCTTTTCATATTTTCTGTATCAGCATATGCTCTTGCATATTCATTTTTAAGTGATGCTACTTCTCCTTCTAATTCACAAATTCTTAAATTTAATTCATCAACTAATTTATCTTTTTTATGTTTTGTTTTCTTTTTTGGTTTCTCTTCTTTAGTCTCAATAATTTCTTCAGTATTTTTAATCTCTTCCATTATTTCCTCCCTTGACCATATATTCTTTCTAGCATATCTGCTACATATTCTAAAACGGCAACTATTTTACTATAATCCATTCTACTTGGTCCTACAACCATTAATTGACCTTCTTCTAACTCATTAACTCTAAATGAACTTTTAACTATAGCCACATCATCAATCCATTGAAGCTTTGATCCTGTAGCTGTAGTTATACTATTTGTATTTTCATTAGACTCAAGCCTTCTCCAAACAGTGTTATTATCTAACATTGTCATTAATTGTTTAATTTTTTCAATGTCAGAATATTCTGGTTGATGTAAAATATTACTTGTTTTTGAATAATATAAGTTTTCACTTGCAAACTTAGTAAATGCATTTAGAAACGCCTTATATAACATTTCATGACTATATATCTTTTGTTCTAATATAGGTTTCATCGCCTCAAACTTTTCAGGTAATTCATCAACCAGTGTTCCTTTAAGTCTAGAATTGATAATATCACAACATGTTTCAATATCCTTTACAGATACATCTTCACTAAATCTAAAATTTTTTGTTTCAGTATGACCTGTATTAGTAATAAATATTACTACAGCATTTCTTTCATCAATAGGAAATAATTTAATATGTTCTAGTTTTTGATATCGTGAGTCTGGACCTAATGCTCCAGTTGCTAAATTTGTCATTTCAGAAACGATATCACAGCTTTGTTGGATTGCATCATTCAAATCATATCTACCGTTACTAATTGCAGATTTTAATGCAACGACAATTTGATTATCAAGTTTATCTTCCATTAAGTTTTCACAATAAAACTTATAACCTTTTGTACTAGGTATTCTTCCACTAGAAACATGTGTTTTTTCTAAATAACCCATTTCTTCAAGCGATTGCATATCATTACGAATCGTTGCACTAGAATAAGGTAAGTTATATTTAGTCATAAGTGTTTTTGATCCTATTGGTTCAGCAGTCTCAATAAATTCATCTACAATAGCTTTAAGTATTGTAATTTTCCTGTTTTTCAAACATAACATCTCCTTTCTTAGCACTCTGAGCAATCATCTGCTAATAATATACTATTATTTTTTAGCACTGTCAACTATTAAGTGCTAAAATTAAAAAAGGTTTGAATTTTTCAAACCTTTAACTTCTTATTAACCTTTTCTATTATTTCTTTAGGTATCATTTTAGATATATCTCCACCATTTAGTGCAACTTCTTTTGCTACCGAGCTACTTAGAAAAGAAAACTCAGGTCTTGATACATAGAAAATAGTTTCAACACTGTCATCAAGCAACATATTTGTTGTAGCATGTTGTAGTTCATATTCATAATCTGCAACAGCTCTTATTCCTCTAATAATTACTGAAGCCTTATTTTCCTTTGCAAAATCTATAGTTAAGCCACTTCCAATTACAACTTTAACATTAGGAATATCTTTTACACATAATTCAATTAATTCTTTTCTTTCTTTTGCTGTAAAAGAAGGTTTCTTTCTAATATTCTCCATAATTGCAATAATCACTACATCAAAATTTTTAGATGACCTTTGTATTATGTCTAGATGTCCAAATGTAATTGGATCAAATGTTCCTGGATATAATGCTATTTTCATATTAAACCTTTCTAATATAGTAACTTATTTTGCTATCACCATATATTGCTTCTTTATCTATACTAATATTACCTATATTTTTATTTAATTGATAGTTTTTTTCTGTTTCAACTATAATTACACCATCTTCTATTAACATATTATTTACATCAACAAACTTAATAATTTCATCAATTACTCTTAATTTATAAGGTGGATCTAAAAATATTAATTTAAATTTTTTATCTTTTAATAAATTCAATGCAATTTTATAATCCTTATTAATAATATTAACATCAACATCTAATAATTTTGCATTTTCTTTTATTATATTAATACTGTCTCTATTATTATCTACTAAATATGCATTTTTTATACCTCTAGATAAGGCTTCAAAACTAAAAGCACCTGAACCTGCAAATAAATCCAAAGAATCTCCACCATCATAATAAGGCCCTACCCTAGAAAATATAGCACCTCTAACTTTATTAGATGTAGGTCTAGTATTATTCCCTTTTAATGTTTTGATATTTCTAGAACCATATTTTCCTGCAATAATTTTAATCATTTTAGTAATCCTGTATTGTATTGAGAAATTACAGCTTGAGATAATCCAATTGCCATCATCATTGACATTGTAGAAGAACCTCCTGCAGATATCATTAGTAAAGGAACTCCAGTAAGTGGGATTAAACCTGTAACTCCACCAACATTTAAAACAAAATGAATTAATATATACATTGCAGTTCCAACTAAAACAATTTGTCCTTTTTCACTTTTTATTAAAAATGCATACTTAAATAATCTTATTATTATAAAAAAATAACAACCAAATATAATTAGAAATCCAAAAAAACCAAGTTCCTCAACAACAATAGCTAAAATAAAGTCAGTGTTTGCTGCAGGAAAGTTTGTATATTTTCTTACTGAATTTCCAAATCCTACTCCCCAAAAACCACCACTAGCAAAAGATATAAGACCATTTATCAACTGATATCCTGTATCATACCTATCCACAAATGGATTAATAGATGATAATATTCTATTTTTTTGGAATCTTTGTAAAGGTAATAATTCTACTAATCCTTCTCCAACTGGAGATAAAACAAATAATACAGAAACGATTCCCAATAATATAAAACCAAATAAAATTACTTGATATTTTTTTATTTGAGGATGTTTAGGTATTAAAAAACAAATAGCTGCTATTGCAAACATTACAGCTCCTGATCCAAAGTCACCTTGTAAAACAATAACTAAAAATACATAAAAAAGTGATGCAGTTATAGGAACTTTAACTATATCTGTTGGTCTATCAAAATAACTTGTTAGATCGCCCATATATGCCGCAATAATACAAATAATTGAAATTTTCGCAAATTCTGAAGGCTGTATTGTTACTTCAATCCCAGGAAAAGGTAATCTAATCCATGCTTTAGCACCTGATACTGCATCAAATGCTAAAGGAACCAATAAAAGAATTCCGGTAACAATTATTAATAACATTACATCTCTTTTTAATATATGAAATTTAAATTGTTTAGCCATAAATACCATTGCTATATATCCACCAATAGAAAAAATAATTTGTTTAATTACTGTTTTTATTAAATAAGGATTGTCACCTACTGCAATACCCATACTAGCACTAGTAATCATAATAAGTCCAAAAAACACTAATACAGTAATACAAAAATTTATTACTTTATCAGAGCTATAAGGCATTCTAATTGGATTAAACATTCTTTTTCTTCTCATTAAATTTAAACCTCGATGTAATTCTAGCATATTTATGTATTTCTTTTGTACTTTTTAAAGTTATTTGTTATTATTTGTTAGAGGTATTATGAATGTTAATAAATAATGATACAATAATCAAAGATGACAATCCTTTAATGCGTGAAAAGTCAAAATCTGTAAAACTTCCTTTAAGCAAGGAAGATAGAGATTTATTAATGGATATGTTTAATTATGTAAAAGATTCTATAAATCCAGAAATTGCAGAAGAAAAAAATTTAAGACCAGCAGTTGGAATTAGTGCAATACAAGTTGGTGTTCCTAAAAGAATGGCTGCTGTTAGATTAGTTGACATAGATAAAAATGATAATGAAATCATTCATGAATATTGTTTGGTAAATCCAAAAATTATATCTTCATCAGTTCAAAAAGCATATTTAAAGAGTGGTGAAGGCTGTTTATCTGTTTTAGATGAACATGAAGGTTATGTAGTAAGAAATGCAAGAATTACTGTTGAAAGTTATGATGCATTACAAGATAAATTTATAAAAATAAGAGCTAGAGGTTATTTAGCTATTGTTTTACAGCATGAATTAGATCATTTTGAAGGAAAATTATTTTATGATCGCATAAATAAAGAAAATCCTTTTGAAGAAATAAAAAACGCATTAATAATTTAATCAAGAAAGAGGTAAAAAATGAAAGGAAGTACAAAAAGAGGTACGCCAAAAAAACGTGCAAGCCTTGATAGTGCTAAATCAATTAATAGATCGTCCGATACGCTTGTATTTGCATTAGGTGGTCTAGGTGAAGTTGGTAAAAATTTATATTGTGTTGAACATGATGATGAAATTATAATAATAGACTGTGGAGTTTTATTCCCAGAAGAAAGTTTACTAGGAGTAGATTATGTTATTCCTGACTTTTCATATTTGATTAAAAACCAACAAAAGATAAAAGCACTTGTAATAACCCATGGTCATGAAGACCATATTGGAGCTATTCCATTTTTAATTCAAAAAATTAAAATAAACGAGATATATGCTTCTAAGTTTGCATCTGCTTTAATTAAGAAGAAATTAGATGAAAGAAGACTTTCTAAAGCAGTGAAACTAAAAGAAATAGATGGAGATAGTGCAATTAAAACAAAATATTTCACTATTGGTTTCTTTAACACTACCCACTCTATTCCTGGAAGCTATGGAGTATTAATAAATACACCAAATGGAAGAATTGTACATACAGGAGATTTTAAATTTGATTTAACTCCTATTGGAAATAATTCAGATTATCAAAAAATGGCTTATATAGGTCAAGTAGGTGTAACCCTATTATTAAGTGATTCAACAAACTCAGGAGTAACAGGATTTTCAATTTCAGAAAAGAAAGTTGCTAGAAGTATTAAAGATTTTATGAGAAAAACTCCTGGAAGAATATTAATATCTACTTTTGCATCTAACGTATTAAGAGTAGCTCAAATCATAGAAGCTGCTGTAGCATGTGGAAGAAAAGTTGCAGTATTTGGAAGGTCAATGGAAAATGTTGTAGAAATCGGTAAAAAACAAGGAGTTATAAATAGTCCTGAAAGTAATTTTATTGGACCAAATGAACTTAACAATCTTCCAGCAAATAAAGTTTGTATTATTTGTACCGGTTCTCAAGGAGAGCCTATGGCTGCATTAAGTAGAATCGCAAATGGAACACATAGATTTATTAAAATAATTCCTGGAGATACTGTATTATTCTCATCAAGCCCTATTCCAGGAAATGACTTAAGTGTAAGTGCTGTAGTAAATCAATTAACAAGAGTTGGTGCTAATGTTGTTGTTAACTCACCACTAACTTCATTACACACTACAGGACATGCTACTCAAGAAGAACAAAAATTAATGTTACAACTAATTAAACCAAAACATTTCATGCCAATGCACGGTGAATATAAGATGTTAAAACAACATACTGAAACCGCTATAGAAACAGGTGTTGAAAGAGATAATTGTTATATATGTGCCAATGGAGACATAGTAGTACTTAGAGATGGAGAATGTTTCCAAGCAGATGAAAGAATACAAACAGATGATATATATGTTGATGGTAATGATACATCAGGATTATCAACTTCTGTATTAAAGGATAGACAACTTCTTGCAGATAATGGTTTAGTTGCAGTAATAATTTCAATTAATTCTAAAGAAAATAAAATACTATGTAGACCTTCAATAGTATCTAGAGGTTTTGTGTTTATCAAAGAATCTCAAACATTACTAAAAGAAGCTGAACTTGTAGTATATGATGCATTAAAAGAAAAAATGAAACAAAAAACTACATTTGGAGAACTTAAAAACTGTATAAGGGGTTCTTTAGAACCATTCTTATATAAAAAGACTAATAGAAATCCAATTGTCATTCCTGTTATCTTAAACTCTAAATCAGCAATGGCTGATTATAGTAAGCCAAAACAAATAAGAGCTAAAGCATAAAAAAAGCCGTTTGGCTTTTTTTATTTTATTTCATAAAGTTTTTTATATTTATCTTCTAAATATTCTATATAGTACATTGGATTAAACTCTTCATTTGTAGCTTTTATCAATATTTCTTTAGGTGTTAATAAAGCACCATCATTATGAACTTTGTCCTTTAACCACTTATTAATTTCATTAAAATTATTTGTTTCTAACAAATTATCAACATCTAATTCTTTTTCCATAGCATTAAATATTTGTGCTGCATATGCTGAACCAAGTGCATAAGCAGGAAAATATCCAAATGATCCTCCCGACCAATGCACATCTTGCAATATACCATAGCTATCATTTGGCACATCAACTCCAAGATACTCTTTCATCTTACTATTCCAAACTTCATTTAAATTATCTAATGGAATACTTCCATCAAATACACCTTTTTCTATTTCATATCTAACAAGTATGTGTAATGGATAAGTAAGTTCATCAGCTTCAGTTCTAATAAAAGAAGGTTTTGAGGCATTTATACTTCTTACAAAATCGTCTAAAGTAACATTTTTTAAAAAATCAAACTCTTTTTGTAAAATAGGATAATTATATTTCCAAAAGGATATATTTCTTCCTAAATAATTTTCAAAAAGTCTTGATTGTGATTCATGAATTCCACTAGTAACAACTCTTGAAAAAATTGTTCCTTCAATTTCATCGGATAATTGATGTTCAAACATACCATGACCTACTTCATGTATTGTGCTAAATAAACTATATAAAATATCATCTTCTTTATATCTAGTTGTAATTCTTATATCATTTTTACTTATACTAGTAGTAAAAGGATGAACACTAACAGATGAATAGCTCCAAGAATCTTCAAATCCAAGATATTTCATAATGTGCTTATTAAATTTTATTTGCTTATCAAGATTATAAATACCATTTAAAACATTAGTATTAACTAAATCCTGTTTATTATTAACTTCTTTTACTAATGGACTTATTCTTTCTTTTATAAGATTAAAAAATTCATCGTATTTATCAATATTCATACCTTCTTCATAGTCATCTAAAAACAAATCATACGCACTTACATTAGAGTTTCTTTTTTTAGCAATATATTTGCTAAATTCAAATAACTTTATTAAATAAGGTTCAAAAGCTTTATAATCTGATGTTTCTCTAGCATTTTCCCATACATCATTAGCTTTTAATGTTAACTTATCATACTCAACATATTCTTCTTTAGTTAAAGCTTTAGCATCTTTAAAGATTTTTAAATATAACTTAACTTTTCTTTTATCTTTTTTGTTTAAACTATTATCTTTATTTAACTCAACTAAGGTTTTATAAATATTTTCATCAGTAAGAACATTATAATATTCTCCACTTAAAAAACTAATTCGTTCATTTCTATAATCCGCTCCATCTTTACTTGCAATAGTATGATTATCAAAACCAATAACTGTAAGTGCATATAAATAAGCAGATAATTTAAATTCCCATTCATTAATAATATTAATCATAATTCCTCCAAAAAATAGGGAATTCTCCCTATTTTACTTCTATAATTTTCATCATGTTTGCTGAACCTTCTCCTGTTGGATATCCAGCAGAAAGGATTATCAATTGCCCTGGTTTAATTCCAAACCCTTTTGCAAAAGTAGATGCCAACATGTCATCATTTTGTAGGTCATTTTGAACATCAGAAACAATTGGATAAACTCCCCAATAACTTTCAAGTCTTCTTTGTGTTCCCTTAGTAAACGTAATTGCAATAATAGGAACATTTGGTCTATATTTAGAAATTCTTCTAGCAGTAGTACCACCTTGAGTAAATACAACAATAGCGGCAATATTATCTAAGTTTAAACATGCATCAGCTATAGACATTCCAATAGCATCTTGAATTGTTTCTTGAGAAGATAACTTAGATAAAGTAAGTTTTTCTGCATATGGAATAATTTTTTCCGTAGTCTTTGCAATTCTTGCCATTGTAGCACATGCTTCAACAGGATAATCTCCAGCTGCAGTCTCTGCAGATAACATAACACAATCAGATCCATCTAAAACAGCATTACAAACATCACTTGCTTCAGCTCTTGTACATCTAGGATTTGTTGTCATTGAATCAAGCATATGTGTAGCCGTAATTGCAGGTTTTCCTGCTTTATTAGCTGCTTTTATAATTTGTTTTTGATATATCGGTACAAGTTCTGTAGAAATTTCTACACCTAAATCTCCTCTTGCTACCATAACACCATCTGAAACTCTTAATATTTCATCAATATTGTCAAAACCTTCTTGATTTTCTATTTTGGCAATAATTTGCATTCTAGGTCTACCTTCTTCTTCAACGATTTTTCTCATTTGAAGAACATCACTAGCTTTTCTAACAAATGATGCCGCAATAAAATCAACATTTTGTCTACAAGCAAATCTAATATCTGCTTCATCTTTTTCAGAAATAAATGGCATTGATAAACTAACTCCAGGAATGTTACATCCTTTATTAGAACTAATAGGGCCATTTACATCAACTCTACATTTCAATTCTGAGCCATCATTTTCTAATATAGTAAGTTTCATTTTACCATCATTAATTAATATATAATTTCCAGGTACCACATCATCAAATAACTCTGGTGATCTTATATGGAATCTTTCTTTTGTTCCAAGTATTTCTTCTTTAACTACATAAACGATGTCACCAATTTTATAATGTTCCTCATCATTTAAAAATTCTCCACATCTAATTTCTGGACCTTTTGTATCAATCATAATAGCTAAATTAATTCCTGTTTCATCACTAATCTTATAAGCATTTTGCATACGTTTTAAATGTTCTTCATAAGATCCGTGGCTGAAGTTTAATCTAATAATGTTCATGCCCGCTTTTGCAAGTTCAAGCATTACTTCATAGCTTTCACTTTTAGGACCAATTGTACAAACAATTTTTGTCTTCTTTCCAAATAAACTATAATTATCCAATTTTTTTCTCCTTATATCAATCTATCAAATAATCTATATAAATGTTTTCTTGAAGGCTTTGGTAATTTTAGTGCTTCTTCTATTGGAATACCAATAATTTCATTTTGTTTAATGCAAACACATTGACCACCTTTACCAGCCATAAGTAAATCAACCGCAAACTCACCCATTTGTGAAGCTAACATACGATCATATGGAGAAGGACTTCCTCCTCTTTGTATATGACCTAAAACAGTTGCCCTACCACTAAAATTTGTGTGCTGTGAGATTTTTCTTGCAAGTGCATCTACATCAGTAATCTTTTCAGAAATAATTACAATAGCATGATTTTTTTTCACTGCTTTACCTAAATATCTTATTCTTTCTAAGATGTCTAGTTCATCATATCCAGTTTCAGGAGACACAACAATTTCAGCACCACAATTAATTGCAGTATAAACTGCAAGATCTCCACATCTGTTTCCCATAACCTCTACTACTGAACATCTATTGTGTGAACTAGATGTATCACGTAATTTATCGACATTTTCAACACATGTTTCTAAAGCAGTATTAAACCCAATCGTAAAATCTGTTCCAGCAACATCATTGTCTATAGTAGCAGGTATCCCAACACAATTAATTCCTTTATTGGTTAATGATAACGCACCTCTATAAGTCCCATCTCCACCTATAACAACTAATGCATCGATATTTTCTTCTCTTAAATTTTCGATTGCTTTATCTTGAATTTCTTCTTCTTTAAATTCAGGAAATCTTGCTGAACCTAACTTAGTTCCACCTCTACCGATGATTTCTGAAACACTCTTTTTATTAAATGTTTCAAACTTTTTTTCTATTAATCCTTTGAAACCATCTCTAATGCCAACTACATCTACTCCATTAGCTAAAGCTACTCTTGTTACAGCTCTAATAGCTGCATTCATTCCAGGAGCATCTCCACCAGAAGTAAGTACGCCTATCTTTCTAACCACACTTTCACCTCACAGACATTATAATATATTACCATTTTTATTGTATGAATCAAATAATTCTTCTATCTTTACCTAACAACTTTAAAGGTTTACTTAAAGTTTTTATTCTAGACATAATTCTTTCAGCTTTAACCTTTTCTTTAACATTTCTATTATTAATCTCAAAATGACTTTTTAAACTAGTAAAATCTTCATTAGAAGTAAACCAAGTCCATTTTTTATTTTCCATTCTCTCATTAATAATAGTAAATAATATTTCATCTCTAAACCAAGAAGTAACACTTTCAGCACCTATATCATCTATTACTAAAAAATCAGATTCTATTAATTTATCAACTTCTTTTTGATACTCATTATTTTCTAACATTGTTTTAATTCTTGAAGAAAATAATGGAAGATTTACAAAAGAAACTTTATACCCTTCTTTTGCTAGTTTATTACAAGCACAAGCAGCTAAATATGTTTTACCAGAGCCTATACTTCCAAAAATAAATAAACCATAAGTTTTAGATTCCAAACAATCTAAAACCTTACTTAAAACCTGTAAATATCTTGAATCTTCATTATCAATCTTTATATTTTCAAAATCGATAAATTTCATTGATTCACTTAAATCATTAACATAATAATTAGATAAATGCTCTCTATTTTTATCATCTTTTATTTTATAATCACAAGAAACAAGTACTCTAGAAAATACACCATCATATTTTAAATCAAAATATCTTCCAACATGACCTTGTTTACAATAGTTTAAGCCATCACAAAGATTACATATATCTAAATCATTAATCCAATTTTTAAATTTATAAGGAAATTTATCAATGATTGATATATCTAATTTATTATCTTTAATAAATTTAATTACTCTTTCATCTTCTTTTAAAGATTCAATCAATTTATTATCTATTTCAAAAGACATGTTTGTATCAAATTCAACCTTTTTCATATCATATCCTCTTTAAACGATCTTTTAGTTCTTGAACTTTTTCATCATCTATATCTAAATCACTATCTTCAACAATTTCATTAGAATAGTATTCTGGTAATACTAAAGTTTTTGGCTGTGAAAAAGATGTTTGTTTAGTTTTCTTAATTGCTTTTTCTTTAGAATCAATATTTTCTCTTACCCATTCACCAGCTATTTTTTCAACATAGTTTTTAGGTAATTTATTTTGATTGATATCTAATACATACTCAATTAAAACATTGATAACTTCATGTTTTAAATTAAGTTGTAAACTTAAATAATTTAGTAGTTTTGCATCAACAGATGTTACAGGTATACCATTTTGTTTATTTTGTAAAAATGCAACTGGTGATAACATATAAGGATCTTCATGTTCAGTCTTTTCAGGTTTTTGTCTTCTTGCAAGAACCTTTAATTTACTAATGTCTAAAGTTCCATTTTCATAACTACTACATCTTCCTACTAATATACTCATGGTATCTTCACTTATTCCATATAATGTTGCAAGCTTTCCAATTAATCTTAAATTTGTTTCATTTCTTGCTTCTATTGGAAATACTAAATCAGAAGTATTTCTAATAAAATATTCATAATTAAAATCAATATCTTCATTATTAATATCTTTAAAATCAAATATAGGTTTAATTTGAGAAAAAACAACTTCATTATCAAATTTATTGCTAATGCCATCCACAAACTTAGAAGTAATATCTTTATAATCGATTGTTGAAATTTTATCACTTAAAAATTTTGTAGCAGTTATCTCATATTGTTCTACTCCTATTGCCTTTAATAATTCGTTAGTTAAAAATTCATTAGTTAAGAATACATTTGCAGATAAAGGAGAGATAATTTGATATAAATATTTATTCTCTTTATTAAATGTCTTTAAAAGCATTACTTCTTCAAGTCTTAATCTAGCTTCATATAAATCATCAATACTAATATTTAATAATATGCATAGTCTATCATGATTTTCTACAATAACTCTTTTATAACTTTCTGAAATTAATAGTTTATATAAAGCAATTGATCTATACCCAACAATAGGAAGATACAATGAAAATAATGAATAATCATCATCCCTATAATCATCTTTAATTACTTGATATGTATCTTTACTATTTAGCTTAACCATTTATCAAATTCATCTCTTTCATCCAACTATAAACACTATCCTTAAACTCTTTTAAAGTCTTATCATTATATAACACATAATTAGACCTTTCAATTTTATAGGCAATATCCATTTGTGATTTCAACCTGTTAATTGCTTCTTCTTTTGTGTAGTTCCTATATTTTATACTTCTTTCAACAATATTTTCTTCATTAGAAACAATCAATAAAACATAGTCAAATATCTCTTCTAATTTTGCTTCAAAAAGCAAAGGAACTTCCGCAAAGAATATTTTATGATTTTTAGATTCTTTTATTATTTCTTCTTTTACATAAGGATGTATAATTCCTTCTAATTCTTTCTTAAATTTATTATTATTAAAAATTAAATCAGAGACTTTTTTTAAGACAACTTCACCATTACTATCTAAAATATCTTCACCTAATAAATTAATGATTTCTTTATATGCTAAATGTTCTTTTTCATAACAGGTTTTTGCATATAAATCACTATCAAAAACATAGTAACCATAATCCCTAATAATATTACTACAAGTTGATTTTCCTGATGCCATACTTCCTGTTATTGCTATTTTCATTTTTTTAATTTTTGACACTTATCACAAAGATAAGTTCCTCTTCCCTTATGTTTTATTTTAATAATTTCATTATTACAATATTTACATATATTTTTTTCTCTTAAATAATTTATAGATGATAAATCAAATCTCCCATCTAAACTAATATCTTTTAAACCTGTTTCTATTGCTTCATTTAATACAAGCTTAATATTTTTCTCTAAGTTTTTATAATCATCTTTACTTAATTTACTACAAGTACTAGCTGGATGTATTTTACATCTATGACAAATCTCATCAGCATATATATTTCCAATACCAGCTATCACCTTTTGATTTAACAACATTTCCTTAATACTTCTATTAGATTTAGATAAATTGTTTGTTAAATATAAATAATCAACCTCATCACTATTTGCATCTACCCCTATATTTATTATCTTTTCAATATCAATATCCTTACTAAATAATGACATAGTTCCAAATTTTCTAAAATCTTGATAATAAAGATTATTTCCATCATCTAAATTAAATATCACATGAATATGTTTAAGATTTATATCTTTACCATAATAAAATTTACCCTCCATCCTTAGATGTGATAACAATATATAATCATCCAACTCTAATATTAAATACTTACCTCTTCTTTTAAAACCAATAAATCTTTGATTTATTAAATTGTTTTTAAAATCATTAATATCGGTTTTAATCATTTTATTATAATTAACAATTACATGAATTATTCTTTTATTTTTTATAAGTTTTTCTAAACTTCTTACAACTGTTTCAACTTCAGGTAATTCAGGCATTATTTAGCCTCTAACCAGTTGTTTCCAACCTTGCAATCTACAACTAAAGGAACATTAAGTTTAACTACATTAGCCATACCTTCACTAACTAATTCCTTCATTATTTCTACTTCATCTAAGGTTACATCAAAAATTAATTCGTCATGTACTTGCAATATCATTTTTGATTTAAGGTTTTCTTCTTTCATTTTTTTATCAATATTAATCATTGCTTGTTTAATTATATCCGCAGCACTTCCCTGTATTGGTGCATTCATTGCGGCTCTTTTACCAAATTCTCTTACCATATAATTTTTATCATTTATTTGAGGTATTACTCTTCTTCTGTTAAATATTGTTGTTACAAATCCATTTTCTTTACAAAAATCAATTACTTCATTCATATACTCTTGTATCCTTGGAAATCTTTCATTATATATATCCATAAACTCTCTAGCTTCTTTTCTAGAAATATGAAGCTGTTTAGCTAAACCAAAATCACTAATACCATAAACTATCCCAAAATTAACAGCTTTAGCTTTTCTTCTTAAATTAGAATCAACTTCATCTTCACTAACAGAAAATACTTCCATTGCAGTTTTTGTATGTACATCTAAGTTTGTATTAAAAGCATCCGCAAGTCCTTTTTCATCAGCTAGATCCGCTAGTACTCTTAATTCAATTTGAGAATAATCACATGCCATTAAAACATTACCTTTTGATGGTAAGAAAGCCTTTCTAACCTTACTTCCTTCTTCATCTTTTACAGAAATGTTTTGTAAGTTAGGATCAGCGCTTGATAATCTACCAGTTTGAGAAATGGATTGATTAAATACAGTATGAACCTTTCCATCATCTTGAACATACTTTTTCAATCCTTCCGCATAAGTACTATATATTTTAGATAATCTTCTATATTCAATTATTTCTGAAATTATAGGATGAAATCCTTCAAGCTTTTCTAAAACATCAATTGCAGTACTTCTTTTTTTATTTGTAGGAAGATTTAAATCATCAAATAATACTTCTCCTAATTGTTTAGGTGAATTTAAATTAAACTCTTTTCCAGCATAATTATGAATTGATTTAGTTAAGTTTTCCATTTGTTCAAATGTTTTAGAGGCAATATCATCTAAAACTGTTTCATCTACATTAACTCCTTCTTCTTCCATTTCATACAAAATATAAGTTAAAGGTATTTCCAAATCATAATATAATTCATCTAACCCAAATTCTTTTAATTTATTTACTGTGTTTTTATACATCTTATAAATGTTTTTAGAAAAATTGGTACTATATTCAATTCCATCTGCTTTTTTATCAACATCCATTAATCCAAATTCATCCATTATTTTATCTAAACTAGTAAGTGTACTATTACATAAAAATGAAGAAATCATTGAATCAAAATCATATTTAACACTAAATCCATTATCTTTAGCTAAATGCATGTTTCTTTTAAAATCATATCCAATTTTATAACTATCAGAATTTAAGTAATCTAAAGACTTTTTATCATTTAATAAATCTTTTAAAGAAATATATACACACTCTTTACCATTATATAAACTAATTCCATATAACTTAGCCTTATAAAATTCATCATTATTTTCATCAAATGCAATACTTACAATTTCATTTTTAAAACTATCAGGTATAGATTTAACAACTTCATATTTAGAAACTACAATGTCTTTTGTATCTTCTAGCATTTCTAAATACCTGTTTTTTATACTATTCATTTCAACTAGTTCTAAAAAATCAATTAAACGTTTATAATCTGGCTTAAATTTATAATCATCATCGTCTTCTTCAATTTCAACATCACATTTTATAGTCGCAAGTTTCTTACTTAATATCGCAAGTTCTTTATTTTCAATAACTCTTTCTTTTAATTTACCTTTTAATTTATCAGTGTTTTTTAATAAGTTTTCAACATTATCAAACTCATTTAAAAGCTTTAATGCTGTTTTTTCACCTACTCCTGGTATTCCAGGTATATTATCAGCTGTGTCACCCATTAAACCCTTTAAATCAATAACTTGAGAAGGTGTTAAACCATATTCATCAAAAAGTCTTTTTTCATCATACTCTTCAATATCACTAATACCTTTTTTCATAAACCAAACAGAAGTTGTTTTATCAATTAATTGAAGCATATCCCTATCACTAGTAAGAATATTAACTTCATACTCAGGATATCTTTTAGATAAAGTACCAATAATATCATCAGCTTCTAACCCTTCTTTATCAATGTATTCAATACCAAAAGCATCTAAATAATCTCTTACTAACTGAAATTGAGGAACTAGTTCTTCTGGAGCTGGTTTTCTTGTGGCTTTATATTCAGGATATATTTCATTTCTAAAAGTAGACTTTCCTGCATCAAAAGCAACAACGATTGAATCAGGCTCAACTAAATCAATAGCCTTTTGTAACATATTTGCAAAACCATATATAGCATTTGTAGGGATACCCTTTTTTGTAGTCATAAGCCTTCCATACATAGTTGCATAAAAAGCTCTAAATAACATAGAATATCCATCCACTAATAACATCTTTTTCATAAAAAACCTCCAAGATAATTCTAACATATAATCACATAAAAAAAGCCAAGACTAGCTTGACTTAATTTGTTGCTTGTTGGAATTTTGCAAATATTTCGTTATGTAACTCTAGTGCTTCATCACTTACATTTTCAATCATTTCTCCTGCTTCAATTGATGATACATCAGATACAACAATTGCAGGTCTCATTTCATCACTAATAAGTTCTTCAGCAGCTTTATTTGTTACAAAGTATCCTAACCATTCATAGCACTTAGCCGCAACTTCTGGCTCATTAATATATTCTAAAAATGCATGAGCAGCATCACTATTAGGAGCTTGACTTGGAATAAATGCTGCCATTATACCAAATCCAACACCTTCTTTAGGATAAACAGCTTTAAGCTCTGGATTGTTTAATAAAGCCATTGTAACTTGAGAAGTATACATAAATGCAACTGCAACCTCACCACTTAACAAGAAATCTTGTAAGTTATTATCATTGATTAATCTGATATTAGGCGCAAGTTCAATTAATTTTTCTCCTGCTTCATTAATTTCATCTAAATTGTTTGTATTAAATGAATATCCTAAACTTTTTAATGTAATACCATTAATAACTCTAGAATTTCCAATAATACCAACATTATCTACTAATTCACTATTCCATAAATCGTTATAACTAGTAATTTCAAAAGAAATTTCATCTGGATTATAAACAATCATTGGAATACCTGCTCCATAAGGAACTGTATATTCATTTGTAGGGTCATAGAATTGACTTTCAAATAATGGATTAACATTTCCTATAGTTGAAATTTTGCTTTTATCCAATTTTTGAACTAATCCTTGTTCTATAGCTAATTCAATAATATAATCATCAGCTATTACTAAATCATAATCTTTACCTTGAGATTCTTCTAATTTTGCAAGCATTGTTTCATCATAATCAAAATTAGAATAATTAATTTCTACACCATATTCTTCCTTAAATCCATCTAATACTTCTTGAGGAAACATACCATCCCAAGTAAACAGATTTAATGTAGTGCCCTGTAAAGGATTTGAACTATCTACAGGTTCTTGTTCTTTAGATGAACATCCTGTAAGTAAAAGAGTTAAAACAACAGCCATTAAACCAATTTTTTTAATAATTTTCATTTTCTTTCCCTTCCTCTCTTTATATTTTAGTAATATTTTTTCTATTAACTAATTCATATAGTATTACAGAAATCATAGTAATAATCAATATAATTGTTGCTAAAGCATTAATTTCCGGAGTAACTCCAGTTTTCATTTTTGTATAAATTTTAATCGCAAGAGTATTAACTGTAGGTCCAGTAGTAAATATAGAAATAACTACATCATCAAATGACATCGCAAATGAAAGTAATACTCCAGATAATATCCCTGGTAATATATATGGAAATATAATATCTCTAAAAGTTTGAAATGTTGATGCACCTAAATCTTTTGCGGCTTCTTCATATGATGGATCCATACCTACAAGCCTAGCTCTAACCAGTAAAAATACATAAGGTATACAAAACGAAGTATGTGCAATAATTAATGTTACAAATCCAAATGGCAAATTAATAAATGAAAATATAGCCATAAACAACATACCTAATATAATTTCAGGAATCATAATAGGAAGTGTTGAAAAATAAGATATAACATTATCAATCCAAAGTTTAGTATTACGCATCGCAATTGCAGCAGAAGTTCCAATTATAACCGCAAAATTACAAGTGAAAAATGCGACTATCAAACTATTTATAAGTGATTTTTTTAAATCATTATCATTTAAAAGTTGTCTATACCAAGTTAAGGATAATCCACCCCATACAGAAGTAATTTTTGATGCATTAAAAGAATATACAACTGTAAGTATTATTGGTAAATAATTTAATAATGTAAGTATTATTAAAAAAATTATAGGACCTCTAGATAACTTTTTCATAGTATACCCTCCAATTCACTAGTTTTTGTAAACTTCTTATATAAACTAAGAATAATTGAAGTTAATATCATTAAAATAACACTTAATGCGGCCGCAAAAGGTGTATTCCTACCTTTAGTCATTTGTTCTGATATAACATTACTAATTAAAACAATTTTATTTCCACCTAAAATTTCAGCTACATAAAACATTCCCATACTAGGTACAAATGTCAATACAATACCGCTTAAAATTCCAGGCATTGTTTGAACTAATGTAATTGATTTAAATGCTTCAAAAGATGTTGCACCTAAATCTCTAGCAGCTTCTACTAATGACCAATCCATTTTTTCTACACTTGAAAATACAGATAAAATCATAAATGGCAATAAAAAATAAATCATTCCTATTACTACTGCAGGATATGAATAAAGTAATTTTAATGGTTTATCTATAATATTGAAAAACATCAATATTTTATCTAAAACACCATTACTTCTAAAAATAATAATCCATCCATTTAGTCTTATTAACCCACTTGTCCAAAAAGGAATCATCAATAAAATCATTAACCTTCTTTTCCAAGCGTCACTTGTTCTAGCCATAAAGTAGCCATATGCATAACCTACAAATAAAACAATAGTTGTCGTAATTAAAGCAAGTTTTAAAGACTCAATAAAAATACCCATATAAAAGCTACTAAATACTCTTTCATAATTTGCCAAAGTAAAATCAAATGTATATCCCCATGTTTGTGCTTTTGTAAGAAAGCTAAGCACAAGCATGTATATAAGTGGAATTATTATGAATGAAATAGTATATGAATATACAGGTACTCTTAATAAAAATGCATATAGTCTTTTAAACTTCATTTTCTATTACCTCAACTTGATGAATTTCATCCCATCCAACGTTAATTATATCATTTACTTTTACATCAACATCCATACCACTATGGCTAGATGTAATTGTTTGGCCATCTTCAAGTCTATATTTAACTTTTGATAATCCTCCAATAAAAGATTTTTCTAAGACAACTCCTTTTAAATTTCCATAATTCATTTTTACGTATTCACTTCTAATCGCATAAATTTTATTGTCTTTTTTGTAAATATTTGCACTACCTACAAAGTTAGCTACATAAGTAGTTCTAGGATTATAGTATATTTCATTTGGTGTCCCTATTTGTTCAAAAACACCTTTATTCATAACTACAACCCTACTAGACATATTCAATGCTTCTTCTTGATCGTGAGTAATATATATAAAAGTAATTCCTAATGTTTTTTGTATTCTTTTTAGTTCTTCCTGCATTTGCCTTCTTAAAACTAAATCTAAAGCTCCTAAAGGTTCATCTAACAAAAGCACTGAAGGTTTATTTACAATAGCTCTAGCTATTGCAACTCTTTGTCTTTGACCTCCACTTAATTGGTTAGGCATTCTTTTTTCAAACCCTTCAAGTTGAACTAATCTCAAAGCCTCTTCAACTTCTTTTTTTATTTCTTCTTTTGAATACTTTTTAATCTTTAAACCATATCCAATGTTTTGTTCAACATTCATGTTTGGAAATAAAGCATAGTTTTGAAAAACAGTATTTACATCTCTTTTATTTGGTTCTAAGTCTGTAATATCTTTTCCTTCTAAAATAACCTTTCCACTATCTGCAGTTTCTAATCCCGCAATTATTCTAATAGTTGTAGTTTTTCCACAACCACTAGAACCAAGCAGAGTAATAAACTCACCTTTTTTTATATCTAAAGAAATTCCTTTTAAGATTTCTACATCATCAAAGCTCTTTCTTATATCTTTTAATTGAAGAATTACATTGCCCATTTAGGCTTCCTCCTTATTTTTTTTGTACAAGAAGTATTGTGTATTAAAACTGCTATTCTATCTTCAATATCGCCTAAATTATAGTCTGATTTACCTTCATTATCTAATACGTATTGTTTTACAATTCTATTAGCTTTAAAAGGATTATTTATCATTTCAATTCCATCTAAATTAAAAGGTCTTTTTCTAAAGTAAGAGTCAAATAAATATACATCTTCACCTTTTATATCTGTCATTAATACATAGTGTGGCACATCAGAAATACATTTAAATACAACAACACCATTATTATTAATACAACTGTTTATTTTTTCATTATCTTTTATGTATACTTCTTTACCTAATATACATTCACAGGACATAGTAAAACCAGTTTGTTTAGAATAATGATTTAAATAATCTGTCAAAAAACACATTGATGCATTTGATGTTCCATGTTTTCCTTGGATACCTGTTTTATCATGCCTATCTAAAGTATATTTATAAACATTCTTTATTAAATCAGGCATTATGACCTCTCTGTCAAAAAGATACATCAAAGCATTAAGGACTGCTGTAGGACCACAATCATATTCACTCATTTGATAACTTAATGGATTTTTCATATGTACCTCCTTTATAAAACATAAGTTGTAAATGTTATTATACAATAAAAAAGAGATAAACTATATCCCTTATATTATTTTAAATTTATAGTTTAATCTCTTTTTATTTAAATTCTTCATATACATATCTTGTTTCTGATACAAATTCATCTTCATAATAATACTTTTCACTAATTAAATTGTTATATTCATCATATTCATATTCTATATAATTGGATAATATCATTTCTCCTGTTCCATACAAGAAGTCAACAATTTCTCTTTTTACAATTAAACCATTTTTATATTTATTTCTACAAATGTTATAAATTTGAGTGCCATTATAATAATATTCTTCTGTTGCTGGTTTATCGTTATCAACTCCATAAGTATATATTTCTAGATAACTATATGATTCATAAGTATCATTATTGAAAGATTCAGTATATTTAGAAATTAATACACCATCTTCATATGTATAATAAATAATTTCAGTTATATTTGAAACAGGATAAACAATATATTCTTCAACCAATAAGTCACCGTGATATTTATATTTTTTATCAGAATAAACTTCTCCTTCATGACTACTTACTTCTGATGCAAGTTTACCTAAATTGTTATACGCATAATCATATGTTGCCCAGTCCATTATCTTTCTTTTAATTTTATCTGTATCACCAATATACTCATATTCTGTATAACTACCGTAACTTTCTTCACCAATTAAACGACCTAAATCATCATAGTAAAAATATATCATTCCATGTACAACATCACCTGAAACATATTGTTCCTCGATTTTTAAAAACTTTTTTTCTTCTTCCTTATTTTCTGTAGTTTCAACCGTGGTTTCTTCTGTGATTTCATTATTTGGATTTGGTAATGTATTTGACTTTATTGAAGTGCTAGGTTGACTACCACAACCAAATAACATCAACATAATACAAATGATTATTATTTTCATACTACTTCCCTCCACTTATATGTATCATTATTATTTAAACTCTTCATAAATATATTTGATTTCTGAAAAACATTCACCCTCATAACAATACTTTTCACTTATTAAATTTCCATATTCATCATATTCATATTCTAAATAACTATAATAAGAAAGATTTCCAGTGTCATAATCAAAATCAATTATTTCTTTTTTTATAAGCAAACCATTTTTGTAATGATGTCTATATATATTAGATAATAAGTAGCCTAAATAATATACCTCTATAGTTGCAGGTTTTTCAATTTCTCCACCATAAGAATATACTTCTAAACTACTGTATACATCGTATGTATCATTCATTATTGATTCATAGTTTTTACTTATTAATAAGCCATCTTCATATTTATAAGATACTATTTCAGTTGAGTTTGAAAAAGGATAATAAGAATATTCCTCAATTATTAAATCTCCATGGTACTTATATTTTGTCTCTGAATAAACTTCTCCTTCTTCATAAGTACCAATCATTGATTTAAGTCTTCCCAAATTATCATATTCATAACTGTATATTATCCAATCGGACATCATTAACCTAACTTTATCAGTGTCGCCGATATAAGTGTATTCTAGATTACCAGCATAACTATCTTCCGCAATCAAGCGGCCTAAATCATCATAATGAAAATATAAGTTATCATTAAGTATTCCATTTACATAATATTGTTCTTCAATTAACAGAAAAACTTTTTCTTCATCTTCTTCAATTGTTTGATTTACAGTTTCATTTATTGTTTCTATAGTTGAATTATTTTGTGTATTTGGTTGATTTGAAGTATTAGGTTGAGCATTACAACCAAATAACATCAACATGAGACAAATAATTATTATTTTCATAACTCTTTCCTCCACCTACTTATATAATAACTTTTATTTCTTTTGTTTATAATGGACTAAAGTCTAAAAAAAGCACTGGTTTAAACACCAATGCTTTAAATTTATATATGAATTTCTATATTCTTAAATCATTTAACTACTTTTTTTAGTATCTGAATCATTTTTTGTATCTAAATCTTTATTATCATCTAAGTCTATGTCAGTTTCTAAATCTTCTTCAACCTCTTCAACTTCTTCTACTTTATCGCCAACATCATTTGCCATAGTTTCTAAAACACTTAAGTTTTCATACATTATTGACAAATAATCTTTTCCATCATTTTCTTGTGAAGAAGTTAAACTACTCAAGTTACTTAACTCAACTCTAGTTAAACCTAATTCTTCTACAAATTCATTAAATAGCTCAATCATGTCTAAACTCATATTAGGTTCATAAACTATATATTTTACTTTATCATTAATAATCTTAGTTTTAATAATTTCAAGTTGCTCTCTTGTTGGTAAAGCTCCATATTTTGATAATATTACTGGATACACTTGAAAACCATAAGTTTTTTGCCAATTACCAAAACTTGCAGTCATTGATACAAATTTAATTTCTTTATTACTTGCAGTAACTTTAGTAGCTAAAGATTGATATGCAGCATCAAGTCTAACTAAATCTGCTTCCAACAATCTGTAATTTTCTTCATAAAGGGTCTTATTATCAGGATAAGTGCTAATTAAATAATCCCTAATATCTTTAGACATCGATAACATTGCAATAGGATCTAACCATAAAAACAAATCTTTACTATTTATATCAATGTTCTCAAATTCTTCGCCTCTATAATAAGGTCCTTCTATATAAGTAACTTCTCCATCTGTAATAATTGGAGTATATCTTTGAAATGTATAGATTGCATTTAAAGAAGATAAATCTAATCTTTTTTCCATTAACTCTTTTATTTCAGCACTATAAACACCCATATATGGTTCTAATTGACCAATATTAATTAAAACAGATGAATTAATCAATATTTCATCATAATTATCAACAATTTGAGCTCTTTGAACAATTGATTGATCTTGAATTGATACAGGATTTATTGTATTTCCTCCAAGTCTTTGGAGTATATATTTAATAGGATAAATAGTATAAGCAACTTGATTATTTACAACAGCACAAGCACTTAAAGAAAATATCATTAATATAACAACCAAAAAAGATAATAATTTCTTTCTCATGGCAAAACCTTCCTTAATACTTATAAAGTATATCACATCTACTTTACTTTTTCTTTTCATTATTTCAATCATTTTTTAGATGTAATTTGCCTTTGCAAAACTAAAATATCTGTTGTTACTTACAATTATATGATCTAACACATTTATTCCCATAAGCTTTCCGGCTTCAACTATCTTTTTTGTTACTGAAATATCAGCATCACTAGGTGTAACATCACCACTAGGATGGTTATGAACTAACATAATCCTACTAGAAGAAACTAACAAAGCCTCCTTAAATATTTCTCTAGGATGAACAATACTTTTATCAATTGTCCCTATAAACAACGTTTTATAAGTTATTATTTTATTTTTTACATCCAAATATACAACCATAAAATTTTCTTGTTTATCAAAACCAATTTCTTTATTTAACCAACTAATCATCTTATCAGGATTTTCTATAACATCTGTATCTAAACTCTCTTTAAAAGCAATTCTTCTAGCAATTTCAATACATGCTAAAATTTCTAATGCTTTAACTTCCTTTATTCCTTTAATACTTAAAAAATCATTTAGTTCTAAATTAGCAAGATTGCCAATTCCATTACATTTATAAAGTAATTCTTCCGCAATAGATAAACTAGACTTGCCTTGATATCCGTTTCTAATTATTAGTGCTAATAGTTCTCTATTACTTAGTGTTTTAATTCCAAACTTTAATGCTTTTTCACGTGGTCTTTCACTTTTAGGCATTTCTTTTACTATCATTTACATTACCTCCAATAACATATAACAAAATAGTTTAAAAATCCTAACAACGTTTTAAAAAGTACAAATTATAAACCAATTTATAAATGTCTTTTATGATAAGATAGACTTGGAGGTGTAATATGAATAATCATCCATTAAAAAGAATAGTTAAACATCAAAAAAATAATGATCCAGTTGGAATCTACTCGGTGTGTAGTGCAAATCCATTTGTATTAAAAGCTGCACTAAGAAGAGGCTTACAAACAAAAACACCAGTATTAATTGAATCAACAAGCAATCAAGTTAATCAATATGGTGGATATACTGGTATGGTGCCAGAAGATTTCAGAAACTTTGTATTTGAAGTCGCAAAAGAAGAAAACTTTCCTTTTGAAAACATCATATTAGGTGGAGACCATTTAGGACCATTAACTTGGGCTTCATTAAATGAAGATGAAGCAATGGAAAAAGCAAGTAAACTTATTGAACTTTATGTACTTGCAGGTTTTACAAAAATACATATAGATACTTCAATGAGATTGAAAGACGATGATGTAAATGAAGCTCTTTCTACTGAAGTTATCGCAAAAAGAGGAGCTATTTTAGCTGAAGTAGGTCAAAAAGCATACAAAAAACTTTTAGAAAAAAATCCAAATGCAACTGCTCCAGTATACATCGTAGGAAGTGAAGTACCAATTCCTGGAGGAGCTACTGCAGAAAGTGGCGATGGTGGAGTAGAAGTTACAAAAGTAGAAGATTTTAAAGCTACATATGACACATTTAAAAAAGCATTTGAAGATAGAAATCTACAAGATGCTTGGGAAAATGTAATCGCAATAGTTGTACAACCTGGAGTTGAAGAAAAAGATGCTGGATGTACAGAATATGATAGAGAAAAAGCTAAAGACTTAATGGCAGCTATCAAAGAATATGACAATGTAGTATATGAAGGTCACTCAACAGACTATCAAACAAAACAAGCGTTAAGAGAACTTGTTGAAGATGGTGTTGGAGTACTAAAAGTAGGACCTGGTTTAACATTTGCGGCTAGAGAAGCATTATATGCATTAGCATTTGCAGAAAAAGAACAATATAAAGATACTGATGTAAAACAAAGCAATTTTATTGAAGTATTAGATGAAGAAATGTTAAAAAATCCTTCAAATTGGCAAAAACACTACACTGGTACCCCTCAAGAGATAGCTTTAAAACGTAAATATTCATTCTCTGATAGATCAAGATATTACATACCTACAGAAAGTGTAACTGAAGCTACAAATATCTTGTTAAATAACTTCAAAGATGGAGTACCATTAAATCTATTAAGTCAATTTATGCCTATCCAATATACTAAAGTAAGAGATGGCATTATAAAAAACAATCCAGAAGATTTGATTATTGATAGAATAGTTAATACTATTGATGAATATCTACAAGCAACAAATCAAGACAAACTTTGGATTTAAACATTTCAAGTGAACTAATCCATTTAAAGCGAAAAGAAAAATAATTTATTAAAAAACACCTTTTGTAAATATAATTACAGAAGGTGTTTTATTTAATCATAAGTAAAAGAGGCTTTCGCCTCTTCTATGAAGGTTGAGAGTTAATATTTATGTTATTAAGCTGGTAAAGTATACCACTCAACAAGTGGAGTATAATTTCCTCCCCAAATTCCAAATGCTGCTCCAATAATACCGATTACTAATAGTAAACCGATACATTTAATTGTTGACCAACCTTTTTTCTTAATTAAGAAATATACCATTAGAGTTAATGATAAAGGAACTAGTTGAGGTAAAACACCATCTAAAATACCTTGAACATCAATAACGCTCTCTCCGTTTTGAAGAGCAATTCTAATTGTTGTAGCACCATAGTTACAAGTTAATGCACCTACTACAAATACCCCTAGCATACTAGCAGCATGTGTAAATTCTTTTGCATTTCTTGTAAGTACTTCAATTGCAGTTGTACCTAAATCATATGACCAGTACATTAACCAATAACGAACTGCAAATTGTACAACGTTAAATACTACTAAGAATAAGAATGGAGCAATGATATTTCCTTCAAGAGCCATGTTTGCAGTAATACCTGCAGTAATAGGAAGTAATGTAAACCAGAAAATTGCATCTCCAATACCACCTAAAGGTCCCATTGCAGCAACACGTACCGCACGAATTGTAGGAATATCAGCTTTTTGTTGTTCTAGAGATAATACTATACCCATAACAAATGTTACTAAGAATGGGTGAGTATTAAAGAACTCTAGGTTATGACCCATAGAAGCACTTAAGTCTTCTTTGTTTGTATGAATTTTTTCTAAACCTGGAAGGATTCCATATAACCATCCTGCAGCTTGCATTCTTTCATAGTTGAATGAAGCTTGTAAGAATAATGATCTCCAAACCATTTTGTTTAATGTTGCACGATCTAATGGACGTGCAGGTGTTAAATCTTTATATGTATTTACATTAGATACCATCACTTACACCTCCTGATCCGCCACCAGCATTTTTAATGCTAACGTTTATGTTGTAATCATATAGAGCAATAGCTATACCAACAAATGCAACTAACACTAGAGCAGGTCCGCCTAATCCAGCAGCACCTAGAATTGCAGCAAGTGCAAATCCAGCGAAGTAAATTCCCCACATGTCATCAGCTAACATGATACGCATTAATACTGCAAACCCTACGTAACGCATCATTCCACCAGCAGCACTTAAGCCACCCATAATCCAGTTACCATCTAAACTACTAATAAAATCAGAAACTGTTGGGTTTGTAATGCTTATTACACCAACTAATGTTGCACCAGCAAATAATAAACCTAGAAGTGCCATTGCAAAGTAATTTAACTTAACAATCCCCGCAGGATTAGCATTAGCAGCCTCTTCATCTGCTTTAGCCATTAAACCAGACATTAATGTAAATGTTAATGTAACTCCATATTGACCTAATAATGCAAATGGAACTGAAGCACCAAGTGCAGCATTTACATCTAATCCGCTAACTACAGCAAACACTGTAGCCATGATACCACCAACAACTGCGTTTGGTGGTTGAGCTCCACCTACTGGCATACTTCCAATTTGCATTAATTGGTAAGCACCACCAACAGCTAAGCCCGTTGTAATATCTCCAAGAATAGCACCAACAACTGGTCCCATTACGATTGGTTGATAAAGTGATTCAAGAAAGTTGAATTGATCTATTGCTGCAATAAAAGTAACAACTAAGATCAACACTAACTGAAGTGGACCTATCATAATACCCTTCTCCTCCTTTTATCTGAAAAGTTTTGAAATGTCTTCACTGCCTTCTGTAGGAACTTTTCTAATTTCTAGTTCTACACCTAATTCTTTTAGTTTTGCAAAAGCAGCAACGTCGTTATCATCCACAGCAACTACAGTAGCAACTTGACGTTTGCCTTCTGACATATGCATGTTTCCGATATTTACTTTTTTTATTGGTACTCCACCCTCAACAAGTTTTAAAACATCTGTTGGAGTTTCACACACAATAAATATTTTTTGTGCATCAGAAGCTCTATGGATATTTCCAATTGTTTTTTCAATTGTCCAATATCTTGTCGCAACCCCAGCTGGAGCTGCCATATCCATAAGACCTTGACGTAGTGAGTTAGCCGCCACATCATCATTAGCTACTAATATAAGGTTTGCACCAATTGATGAACACCATTGTGTAGCTACTTGTCCATGAATGAGACGATTGTCGATTCTAGTCAATACAATATTAGGCATTTGTCTCTCCTCCCCTTCAACTTAAGGACAACAATAATTGTTAACCTATTTAAATAATAGATAATTTTACTAATTTTTTATTTAGATTTTTTAGGCTGAATTTTGCACTTTTTAAAACTAAATTTTAAATTTAGACTGATTTGTGTTAATTTTGTGAAAAAATATGTTAATATCTATTTGAAAAGAGGTAATTAATAATCTATGTTTAATAAGACTTCAAGTGCAAATTTTTATAAGTTTGGTAAAGTAAACGAGAAATTTAGTAAAACTTTACTTAATTTTGAGCGCGTTATTAACGACAATAAAAAAATTGATTTACTAAAATCTTATGATAAAGAAGTATATATAAGTATACGTGATGGTATGGCTATGCTTGTAATTACTGAACATCCTGATTTTGATGACATTGAATTTTTTGCAATTCATAGAGACATTGAAATATACCCTGGAATGTTTTTTACAATAATTCCTATGACAACAGTAATATCTTATGAAATATATTATCATTCTGATTCAAAATTAGATACTTATAAACTTCCTAAAATGAGGATATATGAAAACATAGCCTTAAAAACTAAAATTGAAAATATAGTTGCTTATTATTATGTAGTAAAAGGACCAAATTATGTCTTTCCAGGGGAAACTCATTATCTGTATGAATTTACATATGTAGATAATGGAACCTTAGAAACAACAATTCAAGATAAAAAATATATAATTAATTCAAATCAATGTATATTTTATGGACCAGGACAAACTCATAGTCAAACTGTAGTTGGAAACGAATCTTGTTCTTATTTAACAATAATTTTTGAAGCTTCTGGAATAAATAATAGTAAACTTTTGAATAAAGTATTTAATGTTATAAAAGAAATTAAAACTATTATAGATGATTTTGTAAGAAACTCTAATGAAACTCTAGCTTATTCTGAAGATTTACAAATTGTTACTCTTAATACAATATTATTAAAGCTTCTTCAATTAGAAACATTTGAAAAATCACAAAAAGAAATTACAATTCCTATAACTCAACATTTTCAAAATAATTTTTTAGAAGAAGTTGTAACTTATATACACAATAATTTATATGGTCCTTTAACTGTTGAAGATATTTGTCAAGAATTTTCAATTAGCAGAACATATCTTCAAAGACTATTTAATGAAAATTTATATACTACACCTAAAAAATATATAAATGAAGCAAAACTTTCAAAAAGTAAAATATTAATTAAAAATGGTAATCATTCATTAAGTGAAATAGCTGATAAGCTAGGCTACTCTTCAATTCATTACTTTTCTAGAATATTTACTTCAAGATTTGAGGTCACTCCAAGTGAATATTCTAAAAAGATTTATGAATAACTAATAATTATTAATTATAAAAAAGATGCGTTTTATTGCATCTTTTTAAATTCCATCTTCTACTTCTTCTTCAACTCTAGCTTTTAATACAAATCTCATAGCTTGATCTTTACCAGTATTTACTGCCATATCAGCTAATGTATCAATATCTTGAATAAAAGACCTTCCCATCGATGTTTCAATTAACATTCCTAAATTTGTACCACTTAATACAACAATTTTTTCTTTTCTCTTAAGTGAAATTTCTACAGAAGATTTAAATGGTGACCCACCAACTAAATCTGTAAAAATTAATATTCCATCTTCACAACCTTTTAGTTTATCGATTGCTGCATTTAAGTTTGTTTCTAAATCATCCACAGAATTTTCTTGTACAAAATCAACTGTTTCATAATGTTCTGGCATTCCAGCTATTAATTTTACTGAACTAGTTAATCCTGTCGCAAAATTACCATGTCCTGTTACAATTATCCCTATCATTATTTATTCTCCCTTTCATTATTTGTATGGATATAAAACAACACCCTTTACAACTCTGTTAACCTCTCCACTTGGACAAGGGTTATCTGGAGTAATATCTAGCGATAAAGACTTATATAAAGCAAGTAATTGAGCACACATTGTATAAGGTAATCCTAATTCAACATTTTCTTTAGCACTTCCATTAAAACAATAATAGTAATCAACAAGTTCTTTTGCTTCTTCACTAGGAGTATTGCATATAACTAAAATTTTATTATCTTTTCTTTGAATACTCATTTCATTTACCAAATCAATTTCATATTTTCTTGTATATTCATCATCACTTAAATATACAACAGTAAGTGTATTATCATCTAAAATTGACTTTGGTCCATGTCTAAAACCTAATGGAGTATCAAATAAAGTAACAACTTCTCCAGCTGTTAATTCCAACATTTTTAAAGCTGATTCTTGTGCAATTCCTTTTAGTACATTACTGCCTAAATAAACTATTCTATTGTATTTATATTCATCAGTAACTTTCTTGAAATATTTATAGCCTTCATCATTAATATCTTGTGCATACTTAATAACATCTTCATAGCTTTTTTCTATTGTATCTAAATCATCTAAATTAAATACTAAATAAGCTGCTAAATACATATTTGAAAAACTAGAAGTCATTGCAAATGATAAATCGTGTGTTTCAGGAGTTAAGTTAATTGCAAGACAATTTTCTTCAACTTCTGCTCTTTTACTTAAAGCACCATCCTTATTACAAGTAATAAATAAGTTATATATCTTATCACTTACAGCTTCAGCATTATCTACTGCACCAATAGATTCAGGGCTATTTCCACTTCTTCCAAAACTAACTAATAAAGTTGGTTTATCTTTTGATATATAATTTTCTGGATTTGAAGTAATATCAGTGCTTGCATATGAGCGAGCCTTAAAATTAGTTTTCAAATTAATTGCAGAAAATAATGCATTACCTACAAACTCACTTGTACCTGCACCTGTAAAAACAACATCATAATCATCGCTTTTTAACACTTGATCAACAAATGCCTTTAATTCATCTTTCATTTCTTTGACTTGGTTTATTGTCTTTACCCATGTGTCTGGTTGTTGATTAATTTCTTTTGCCGTATATGTAGCTTTTAAATTTGTTAACTCATTTGAATCCATACCAAAAATTGTCATAAAATACCTCCATTTATAATCAAATTATAGCAATCCATTACAGTTTTTCAACAAATTAACTAAATTTCATAAATATTAAACTAAAAATTGCAAACAACTAGTTGGATTAAATATGATAGATTATAATAAAGGTGATTATGGAGGCGAATTATGATTATACAAAGTAAAAAAGTTTGGTTAGCAGGTCAATTTCATCCTGCACAATTAGAAGTAGAAGGCAATAAAATTATTGCTGTATTAAACTATGGAACAAAAGAAGCAGACAAAGATTATGGTGATAAAAGAATAGTTCCAGGTTTTATTGATGTACATTGTCATGGTGCATATGGATTTGATACAAATGATGCTCATCCTGAAGGTTTAAGAAAATGGCTAAAAAATGTTACTTCAGAAGGAGTTACAGGATTACTTCCAACTACAATCACACAAAGCAAAGAAGTATTAACTAACGCAATTAAAAATGTTGTAAATGTGTACAATGAAGGATATGAAGGTGCAGAGATTTTAGGAATTCACTTTGAAGGTCCTTATCTAGACATGAAATACAAAGGAGCTCAACCAGAACAACATATTTTAAAACCAGATGTTGAACAGTTTAAAGAATATCAAGAAGCTGCTGAAGGCTTAATTAAAATAGTTACACTTGCTACTGAACATGATGAAAATTTTGAACTTACAAAATATCTTGCAAGCACAAATGTAGTTGCAAGTATTGGACATAGTAGCGCAACAATAGAAGAAGCTTTAATGGCAATAGCAAATGGTGCACAATCTATGACTCACGTATACAATGGAATGACACCATTTAACCATAGAGAAAATGGTCTAGTTGGAGCTGCTTTAAGATTTAAAGATGTATATGGAGAAATTATATGTGACTTAAATCACTCTACTCCTAATGCTGTTAATATTTTCTATAAATCTAAAAATGATGAAAAAGCAGTTATGATTTCAGATGGATTAATGGCTAAAGGATTTAAAGTTGGAGATAAATTTATGTTTGGAGGAAATGAAATAGAAATTTATCCTGATGGAAGTGCTCATCTAACTTCTTCTAAAAGTTTAGCTGGTTCTACAATGAAGATGAATGAAGGTTTAAGAAATGTAGTTGAAATAGCTGAGGTTCCATTTGCTAAAGCACTTAACTCATGTACTATTAACCCTGCTACATTAATTGGAGTAGATGATAGAAAAGGAAGACTTTACGAAGGTTATGATGCAGACATTGTAGTATTAGATGATGATTATTCTGTAATTCAGACCTACTGCAATGGTGTTGCACAACTATGAGCAAAAACCAAAAGATAATATCTGGAAGAAATATATACAAAGATGATAAAGGAAGAGATGTTCTTTATATAAAATCAAAAAAAATTGGGTACGTAATTCAAGAAAAAGATCAAAAAGGATACACTCTTTATTCAAATAGATATTTAATTGCTGGAATAGCTGGAATATTAGCCGCAAATTTTGATATTTCAATAATATATTGCATAATAGCTACTATTGCTATAGCAGTATTTCTTGAAATAAGATTTAGAACAAGTTTTTTACCTACACTTGTTCAATTGACTAATTTTATTCCAACTGAAAATATATCTACTTTAGATGCACTTATTCAAGAAAAAGATAAAACAAGAACTTTAACACTTGCAATACTGTATATATTATTTGCTGTATTGATTGTATTAAACGGAATACAACTTAAAGTATCACCATTAATAATGGCAGGAAATATAATAATAGCTATTGCTGCCTTATATATGGGAATAATGAATTTTATAGCATTTACAAAAATAAAGCCTTAGATTTTTCTCTAAGGCTTTTAAAATACATTTTCTTCAATAAATTTAGCTAAACCATCATTACGTACATCATCACATATATAATCAGCTATTGCTTTTGTATCATCACTTCCATTGGCCATACAAACTCCAACACCTGCCCATTTAAGCATTCCATTATCATTAGTTGTATCACCAAATGTCATTACATCTTTTACATCTATATTATGCATTTCACAAAACTTAGAAATGGTTATAGCTTTATCAACATCTATCTTAGAAAATTCAATTAAATCTGGTTGTGTTTTAAACGCTTTAATATTTTTTAAGTTTAATGATTTTATATATTTTTCTATTGATGGCATTTCTTCTTCTTTTACTCTAAACATTATTTTATAATTATCATTTTTATAAAAATCAGTTTCATCTTTAGCTACTACAAGTTTTTTATCACTATGAGCTAATGATTTTTCTACAAGTTCATTTACTTCTCCTGTTAAAAATATATTACCAACATACATTATTGGATTATGTTTAAAGGGTCTCATTACATCAATTGCTTCTTTAATATATTTACCTTCCATCACAAAATATTCTTTTTCTACATCTAAAAGATTATCTTTTAATTGACATCCATTTAAACCAACAATAAGATCAAAGTCTTCATCTAACCCCCATCTTTTATAAAGATTTAATTCATCGGTTTGTCTACCAGAAGCTATTCCAAAATATATACCTCTTTTTTTACACTCTAATATTACATCTCTAGTCCTTCTAGAAGCATCATTGTGCTTTATAACTAAAGTTCCATCTAAATCTCCAACTATTAATTTAATATTTTTCATGTTTACACTTTTATCAAACTAAGTTGAACTTTACCCCTTTCTAAATCAATTGCACTAACCCAAACTTCTACAATATCCCCTACTGAAACTATTTCACTAGGGTGAACATTTCTTGCTTTGTTCATCTTAGAAACATGAACTAAGCCATCCTCACTTAATCCAATATCTACAAATGCCCCAAAATCAACAACATTTCTAATTGTTCCACTTAATTTATCACCAACTTTTAAATCACTTAATTCAAGTACATCTTGTCTTAATAGTGGTGAATCATACTTATCTCTATAATCTCTTAAAGGTTGATTAATACTATCTACAATATCTTTAATAGTATATTTATCAACTTTTAATTCATCACTTAATTTTTCTACATTAACATCTATACTTTCACCTAATTTTTTAACATCATACTTTTTCATTATTTTTTTTGCAATGTCATAGCTTTCAGGATGTATTGATGTTTTATCTAACGGTTCATTACCATCACTAATTCTTAAAAAACCTGCACATTGTTCAAATGTTTTTTCACCAAGATTTTTTACATTTTTTAATTCTTGTCTATCTTTAAACTTACCTATTTCTCCTCTATGTAAAACTATAGATGATGCTATACCTTTATTAAGTCCAGAAACATGGGTTAAAAGCTCTTTGCTTGCAGTATTTAAATCTACACCCACAAGATTCACTGACTTTAAAATCGCAAAATCTAAGCGCTCATTAAGTTGTTTTTGAGGCAAATCATGTTGATATTGACCTACACCTATACTTTTAGGATCTATTTTAATTAATTCTGATAATGGGTCTAACAATCTTCTTGCAATTGATATTGCTGATCTTTGTTCCACTTCTAAATCTGGAAATTCATCTCTTGCAATATCACTTGCACTATATACAGATGCTCCTGCTTCAGATACTATAGTAAAGCTTATATTTAAATCATTCTCTTTTATTAATTCAGATACAAATTTTTCTGATTCTCTACTTGCAGTACCATTTCCAATTGCAATTATTCTTATATCATAATCTTTTATTAATTTAAGTAATTTATTTTTAGATTCTAGAACCTTATTTATAGGAGGATGAGGATATATGACATCTATCTTTTTTAATGCGCCTGTACCATCTACAACTGCAAGTTTACATCCTGTTCTATAAGCTGGATCAAATCCTAAAACACAGCTACTTCTTACAGGAGGTTGAAGTAATAATTTTTCCAAATTTAATGAGAATATATCAATTGATTGTTCTTGAGCCTTCTTTGTTAAATCACCTCTTATTTCTCTTTCAACACTAGGAAATAAAAGTCTTGTTAATCCATCTTTAATAGCTTCAACAACTAAATCAAAAGAACTAGAATCTTTATTTCTAGCAAATCCTCTTATTGCATAATTTTCTAAATATTCAACATCATAAGTAAAACTTACACTAATTATCTTTTCTTTTTCTGCTCTATCTATAGCCATAACTCTATGATTAGCAATAAAAGCAACTTTCTCAGATCGATCATAATACATCTTATATGTTAAGTTTTCATCTTCTGCATTTTTTCTTTTCTTAGTATTTATAAATCCATACTTAACAATAGATTCTTTTACTCTCCATCTTAATTTTGCATTATCACTAACAATTTCAGCAATAATATCTTTAGCGCCTTGTATAGCTTCATCTACAGTTTCAACTTTTTCATTAATATATTTTTTAGCTTCTTCTTCAATATTAGCCTTACCTTTTAAATTTAATAAATAGTTAGATAAAGGCTCCAATCCTTTTGCAATAGCGTCACTTGCTCTTGTTTTTCTTTTTTGTTTATAAGGTCTATAAATATCTTCAACCTTAGATAGTTGATCACATTCAAGTATTTCCTTTTTTAACTTTTCAGTTAATTTACCTTGAGTTTCTATTAATCTTATAACATCTTCTTTTCTTTTATATAAATTAACTTGATATTCATACTGTTTTTGAATAAATAATATTTGTTCTTCATCTAAACCTTTTGTTATTTCTTTCCTATATCTTGCTATAAAAGGAACAGTATTTCCTTCTTCTAATAATTTCAAAGTACTTTCTACTTGTTCTTTTTTTATTTTTAATTCACTTGCTATTGGTAATATTAATTGTTCCATAATAAAATCTCCTAACATTAATAATATCATAAACACTTCAAATAATACTTAAGTAAACTATATTTTTAAGTTAAATAATGCTATACTTTTTTAGAGGTAATTTTATGAAAAACAAAAAAACTCTTATATTAAGTATTACTGCTATTACTTTATTAGCAACCATAGTTTTGCTAAGTGTAATATTTTTGTTAACTCCTAATATAAAAGTTCCTGATTTTACTAATATGACCTTATCTGAAGTTGAATCATGGATTATTGAAAGTAAAATAGATGAAGAAAAATATGAAATAAGTCACGAATTTAGTGAAGAAATAGAAAAAGATTATGTCATAAGACAATCTATAGAACCAGAAAATGTAATAAAAAAAGATGAAATCTTAATTATTACAATATCTGATGGTAAAGATCCTGATTATATTGTTACAATTCCTGATTTCACTAATAAAACAGAAGATGAAATAGAAAAGTGGTTCGAAGAAAATTTATTTACAAATTTTGAATTTGAATATATACAATCAGATAATACTGAAAAAGGTAAATTTGTTGGATTAAATGTTACAGATAATAATCAACCTAGAAGTGCACTTATACTTATTACAATATCCTTAGGTGATGATATTGAAGGCACTGAAATAGATATGCCAGATTTAAAAGATTATACAAAAACAAATATTCAAGCTTGGGCAAAAACTAATAAAATTACTGTTTCTTTTATAGAACAAGCTTCAAATACAATAGCTAGTGGAAAAGTAATTTCTCAAACACCAAAAGCTGGCACAAAGATAAAAACTGGAAGCAAAGTTACTGTAACTATTTCTTCAGGTAAAGGTGTAACCGCAATGGACTTTACTGGAAAAAGTAAAAAAGAAGCTGAAACATGGATAAAAGACAATAACCTAAAATCATCATTTACTGAAGTGTATGATGGTAAGATTTCTGAAGGTTTAATAGTTAGTAATTCTCCTAGTACAGGAACAATAGCTACTGGTACTGTTGTAAAATTTAATGTATCAAAAGGACTTGTACCAATCGATAACTATACAAATAAAAAACAATCAGATTTTGAAAGTTATATAAATAGTTTAAATAAAACATTTAATTCTTCTGCAAAAATCCAATATGAAGTAAGTACTGAAGAATCATCAAGTGTCATAGGTACAATACTATCTCAAACAATTAATGGAAAAGTAGTTACTTCTCAAACTTTAGTAGCTCCTGGTACTAAGGTATATATAAAAGTAGCCAGAGGTAAAACAATAAACGTTACTAATAAAGCTGGAACTAGTGAAAATGATTTTAAAACATATATTACTGGTTTAGGTTTAAAAGTTGGTAGTAAATCGGAAAGATATGATGATAATAGAGCTAGTGGAACATTAATTTCAAATGATACAGGCTCTTATCCAGAAGGGTCATCAATAAATTATGTTGTATCTAAAGGTAAATATACTGTTGATGTAAATTCATTTAAAAATAAGCCTTATAGTTCAATACTTAGTCAAATCAATACTGCAAATTCACAGGGTGCTGGATATAGCATAACTAGAGCTGATGTTCTAGATGATAATATAGTTAGTGGAAATATAGTTAGTTGTTCACTAAGTGGTAAAGCAATTAGTTGTAATGTGTCAAAAGGTCAACCTATTACAGTTAAAAACTATGTAGGTTCAACAAAACCATGTACAGTTAATTCTTGTACTACAGATAATCTTAGAATTAATCAAACAGCAACATACCATAGTAGTACTCCAGCTAATCAAGTTATTTCTCAAGACATTGCGGCAGGAAGTAAAGTTGAGCCAAATACAACTATAAATTTAGTAGTTTCTATGGGACCAGAACCTACTCCAACGCCAACACCTGAGATTAAAAAATGCACTGTTCCTCCAACACAACCATCAATGTACGATATATATAAGGGTGCTGATTATGATGAAGCCAAAGGAAAAGTTCAAAGTGCATTTAAGGATTTCACTAATTTAAATTTCATTAAACTTGAAGGTGAAGTTAATAATCCAAATAAATATAATGGAATTATTAAAGACATATCTCCAGGAGATCAAAGCGGTAATGAAATAGATTGCTCAACTTCATTTACAATACAAATATATGGTGGATAAAATAAAAATCGATTAGAATTATCTAATCGATTTTATTATTTTACTGATATTGTAAGTGATAGTCTAGATCTTGTGTTGTTAAACTTTAATCTATATGTCTTATTATCGAATAATGTTTCTTTAATTTCTGGACTATTAATATCGCTTATTTCAAAAATATCTTTATATTCGCCATTACTGTTCTCTATATAAATTAAGTAAGTATTTGGGCTAAGTTCACTTAAATCAATACTTGAATCAAAACAAGTCTTACTATAATCATATTTAGAATTCAGTAATTTTGTATAATCAAAGCTACATTTATTAATCTTAAGTGGATAAGTAACTGTTGTCCCATCATTAGACAATAATATCAAGTTATATGATGGATTATCGCTTTCTTTATAATTAATGTTATATATCCAAGAAACACCTTTAAAATTTAACACGCCTTTTTCAATATTTAATTTTTCATAAGCGATCATTGAATCTCTTCTAGTAGGTTTTTTAATAGAATCATAGTTTATTCCATTTTCATAAACAGACAATTCGTATCTATAACTATAGCTTTGTTTTTGAGTAAATCTGTATGTTTTATTATTAATAGTAGTAACAGCAGGTATATTTTCTTCAGAAATATTAGTTAAAAATATCTCTTTGATAGTTTCACCATTTTTTACATTAATTCTAATGGTGTATTCTCCTAATGGAATTTCTTTTAAATCTATGTTTGCTTCATAAACAATTTTTGAATATTCATATCCATCATTTAAATTCAAAGGTTTATTTAATGAAGAAGTTGTTGCATCAATTTCAATTCTTTCATTTGTTTCCATATTTGTAAGTATTAATTGATGCTTAATATTATCATTATTCCCTGCATTAATTTCAGAAATAAATGCTAAACCTTTAATATTCACAATTGTTTTAGCTTCGTCCGCATATTCAAATTTTTCTATTACTTGAGTAATAGTAGTTTTAACATCTGGTGTTGGTGTAGGTTCTACCTCAACCTCTTCTTCTTTTATATTCATAAACACATAATCATTAACTAAGCTAAAGCTATATGTTTTAGAACCTATTTTTACCTCCTCAGGAAGATTAGTAATATTTTTTATATAATAATTCCTATTATTATCCAAATGTTTACTATATTCAGTACTTACACTAAAGAAGTAATCTCCACTTTCTAAACTTGATAAATCTATATCTACTCCACTATAGTTAACCTTATCATTATCAGTTACATTGCTTATTAACTTAACTACAGTTTCTCTATAAAAATCATCATAAATAATTAAGTTTTGTGAAACAGTATTTTCACCTGTTACATATATTCCTGGCATATAAGCATTTCCAGAAACAGTGAGTTTTTCATCTTTAAAAGTAAATTCACTTATATTAAATTCAAATTCACCTGTAGCTTCATTACCAATATTTAAATTTATCTTTGTATTAATTCCATCAATAAATTTAGCTTCAATATACCCAATACTCTTATCCCATAAATATTGTTCACCAGAAACAATTTTATTTGATACTTTATGATAAATAATACTATTATCATTTCTAATTCCATTATGACTTTGTACCTTTACAAAAGATCCCTCTTGAGAAAGTATTGGTACAATATAATTTTCTTGATAAGTAGCTCCATAAGCAGTTTTAAATAGCTCTCCACTACCAAAGCTATTACCTCTGTATACAGAAGTATTATATGTATTAACCTTACCAAGATTATATTTATTAAAATCTGTTAGATTTCCATTGTAATTATTTGATGATTTATCTAATTCATAAGCTATTGCGGCTATTTTATATCCCCAATAAGGATCCGCTGCATACAATACGTTTACACCAGAGCCCTTATTACCTAAATGCATACCAAAAAATCTAACATCTTTAATATCCATAAAACCCCTAAGATTTATAGACATATGTTCTGCAATTGCTTGTTCAATAGACCTAAATGTAGCTGCTTGATTAGGATCTGAGTCAAAAGCTGACCAACCAAATAAGTTATTTCTATCCATCGCAAATCTACTTCTACCATAATTAGATTCTAGACAAGCCATCGCAAATACTAATGCTGCATTTACACCATAAGTATTTTGATTATTTACAAAGGTATGGCCTTGATTATAAAGCTTTGAATAACCATCAATACCTTTTCTACTTAAGAAATTATTATAAGCATCAGCTGGTATACTACTCTTAGTTCTTAAAGGTAAAAACATATAATAACTATAATATGTATTTACTTTGTTTTTATAAGATTGATCACTATAAAAATCATAGCCATTGTAACTATAATAAATAGCTCCTGTCTGCATCCAATCTGCCGCAGGTCCAACCACAAATTGATATTTTGCAGGCCATGTATCTTTAGACCAACCACTATGGGCTATATAAACTAAATCTCTATAATTTCCATTTTGTACAACTGTAAAAAACGATTGATAAATTCTTGTATAAAATGGGTATTCATTTTTACCTGTTGTATCATTTCCACCTAAATATAAAGGTATTTGATTATTTATAAATTTAGTAGGAACTAAATCAACTTCTTTTAATTCAATATAACCTTCAAATCCAGTTATATTTATATATGCTTTTCCATTTCCATTATCATAAGATTCTGTAGAGAAATAAGCCATTTCTCTATGCATTGTAAGATATGTCCTTTTTCCAGAATTATTTATATATTGATAAATATTAGTAGTATTTTTACCACTTCTAAAAGGATAAGATACTGCAACACCAGAAACCATCGCAATAATTTTTGTAGGACTTAAACTAGCATAATGTCTAACAACTGCATCATTACCATAAGAATACATTTTACTCTTTGCAGTATAAAAATCGCCAACGCATTCTTTTACATCAAATCCACCACTATCATTAACAACAGAAATTTCAAATGCTGAACAATGCATTGGATATAAATTATATTCGACAGCCGCATTTACTTTTATTTCATCTTTATTTGTTATTACAAGAGCAGTAAATGCGATTGTAATACTTAATAATAATTTAATTAATTTCTTCATTTACTTCCCTTGTATGATAATTATGTACCTTGTCATACATAAAATCATATTCCTTTCTAACCTTTGATAGAATGAAGTAGAAACCATGTTTACTCTTATTTTTTTCCTGTGGTTTGTCTACTTTTTGGAGGTTGAGGCTATGGGTTCTTATGAATCTGTTAATGGTTGGATAGGCTCAGTGTCTTTATATCACGCAAGGTTACAGATAAGATCGCCATAGTAATTAGACAAGGTTTCTAGAAAGGCGGTCTTTTATTATGACCTATTTTGTTGGCATTGACATTGCTAAATTTGAACATGTCGCTTCTATCCTTGATTCATCTTCTGGTGAACTGATAGTCAACTCTCTTCTTTTCGATAATAATATCAAAGGTTTCAATTTATTATTATCGAATTTATCTATGTTAAACAAAGAAGATGTTGTTATTGGTTTCGAATCCACTGCTCACTATCATCTTCCTTTATTTAACTTCCTAAACGAGAATAATTGGAAATGTGTTTTAGTTAACCCTATTCAAATTTCTCGTTTTAGAAAAATTTCTATTCGTGATACGAAAAACGATAATATCGATTCTCGTGTCATCGCTAACTTTTTATTACTTGAACACAAACATTTATTAGAAGAAGAATTCTATAATAATGAACTTAAAGAATTATGTCTTCAAAGACATTTCTTAATAGAATCTTCTACTAGATTAAAAATTAAATTAACTAGCTATCTTGATAGAGTTTTCCCAGAACTACAAACAACTATTCCCAAAGGTACTCTCCATACAATGGGTCTTAGAGCTATTCTTAAGAAATTTCCTACTGCTAAATTAATTAGCGATGTTAGAATAGACCATCTTGTTAATATTGCTAAGAAAGCTTCTAAGGGTAGGTATAAAGAATCTATGGTTATTAAAATTAAAGAAGCCGCTAAATCATCTATTGGTTTTAATTCAATTGGTTTAGCTCTTAAAATTAAACAATCTATAGAATCTTTAGAATCAATTGAAAGGCAGATTGATGAAGTTGAGTCTATCATTAATAGCCACCACACTATTATCAATTCGCCTTTACATCAAATAAAGGGTATTAACTCAATTGAAATTGCCTACATCATATCTGCCATTATTAGTATAAACCGTTTTAGCTCTGATAAGAAATTAATTGCATTTGCTGGACTTGATCCTAAAGTAAGACAATCAGGTACTTGGGAAGCTAAATCCACTCGTATGTCTAAACGTGGTAATAGATTACTTCGTTATGCTTTAATTTGGACTGCTAATAATATGCGCAAATATCCCTCTAAAATGAAAGATTACTATAATAAGAAACGCTCTGAAAATAAATCTCATTACAATGCTTTAGGACATTGTGCTGCTAAACTTTGCAGATATATTTTCTTTATTCTTAATAATCCTAATGTAGAGTTTATTAACTAGTTCAAGTAATAAATTTTCAAAGATCTTTTTTGATTCATAAATATAATAT
>JAAYSZ010000015.1 GCA_012523895.1 Erysipelotrichaceae bacterium | reverse complement strand
TCCAAAAAGTAGACAAACCACAGGAAAAAAATAAGAGTAAACATGGTTTCTACTTCATTCTATCAAAGGTTAGAAAGGAATATGATTTTATGTATGACAAGGTACATAATTATCATACAAGGAAATTATGATTGAAATAAAAAATGTTACAAAAGTATATCCTAATGGTGTTGTTGGATTAAAGAACTTAGATTTAACAATTAATGATGGAGAATTTGTTTCAATAATTGGTCTTAGTGGTTCAGGTAAGTCAACACTATTAAGATCTTTAAATAGATTAAATGATATATCTGAAGGTGAAATAATTGTAAATGGAAAATCAATTACTAAAGCATCTAAAAGAGAATTGATGGATATAAGGAAAAAAATTGGTTTTATATTTCAACAGTTTAATCTTGTTAAGAGAATGACTGTACAAAAAAACGTTTTATCTGGACGTTTAGGATATTATTCAACTTTAAAAAGTATATTAGGTATATTTTCTAAGGAAGACTATGAAAAAGTAAATAAGGCATTAGAAAGAGTGGATTTAGATGATAAGCTTCATTCTAGATGTGATGAACTTTCAGGTGGTCAACAACAAAGAGTTTCTATTGCTAGAACAATAGTTCAAGAGGCAGATATTATATTGGCTGATGAGCCTGTAGCATCTTTAGACCCAGTTACTTCTGTAAGAATTATGGATGATTTAAAGAATTTAAATACACAGTTAAATAAAACTGTAATTGTAAATATTCACTCTATTGAATTAGCTAGAAATTATTCTACAAGAATAATAGGATTAAGAGCAGGGGAACTTGTATTTGATGGTACTCCTGAAGATGCTACTGATGCAAAGTTAACTGAAATATATGGTAGTGAAATATTAAAAAAGGATGAGGAAGTAGCATGAAATTGAAGGATACCATACATAGAGATTTTCCTAAAAATTTATTAATTGTTTTAATAATTCTTGCTTTGCTATTTATTAGTGTGATAAATACTGGTGTTGATTTGATGGAGGTATTTAGAAACTCTGATCAAATGTGGAGATTTTTATCAAGATTTTTAAAGCCTGATTTTTCTTATTTTCCTAATATAATAAAACCTATGATTCAAACAATAAAAATGTCTATTTATGGAACATTTTTGGGTGTTATTACAGGTTTACCTATAGCTTTCTTAGGGTCAATGATTTTTACAAAAAATAAAACAATTACAAATATAGCAAAATTTATAATGGGTGTTGTTAGAACTATACCAAGTCTTTTGTTAGCTGCTATATTAGTTGCTATTTTTGGTATAGGTGAATTTACTGGAGTTATGACAATTGCTATATTTACTTTTGGAATGACTTCACAACTTTTTTATCAAGCAATAGATACTATTGAGGTTGGAGCTGTTGAAGCTCAAGAGTCAGTAGGTGCTAATAAGATAAAAGTTGCTTTCTATGCGATATTACCTCAAATCGTAAATCAAATAGCTTCTTATACACTTTATGCTTTTGAAGTTAATATAAGAGCTTCTACAGTTCTTGGTTATGTTGGAGCTGGTGGTATAGGTCTTATTATGAATACATCTTTAGGTTTAATGAGATATGACAGAGTATCGCTAGTTATACTTACTATTTTTGTTTTAGTGTTTATTGTAGATGGTTTGAGTGGATATTTAAGGAGGAAATTATCATGACAAATAAATTTTCAAAAACTGTTTCTTTTATTGTCATTATTTTAGTCCTTTATTCAGTTTTAAGTGTAGATTATTCAAGTTTAGAATATTTTACTCTTTCATCATTTAAAAATGTTTTAATTGGTTTAAGTAAACCGGATTGGAATTACTTATATGATGGTTCAGGGGAAGATGTATTTAGTTTAATGATATTAACAATAAATATTGCAATTTTAGGTACATTTATTGGTGCGTTTTTAGCATATCCTCTTTCATTAGTTGCTTCTAAAAATTTATATTCAAAATTAATAGGTATTCCAAAATTTGGAAAATTTGTATTAAATGTACTTAGAGCTTTTCCGGAGCTTATTTATGCGATAATATTTGTGAAGGTTGTAGGACCTGGTCCTTTTGCGGGAGTTTTAGCTATAGGTGTACACCATATAGGTATGATGGGAAAACTTTTTGCGGAAGAAATGGAAGCTAGTTCAGATTATAGTTTTGAAGCTCAAGAATCTGTAGGGGCATCATTTTGGCAAACAATGTTTTATTCAAGAATTCCTCAAGTTATGCCTATTCAAGCATCATTAATATTAACTCACTTAGAAATTGCGGTTAGATCAGCCGCAACACTGGGACTTGTTGGTGCTGGTGGTATTGGAGCTCCATTAATTTTTGCGATTCAAGCAAGGAATTGGGGTAAGGTTTCTATAATATTAATAGCTGTTATTTTAACAGTTTTGATAATAGATTCTATTTCAGCTAAAATAAGAAAGAACTTACAATGATTAATATTGATATATTTGCAACATCTGATATTCATGGAGAAGAAGGATATTATAATTCTTTATCTTTAATAAGGGAAAAATATCCTTTTTCTATTATTGTTGATAATGGTGATTATTTTATAGGGTCTATAAGGTCAACATATTTTAATAATGAGTTTATTTTTAATGATAAAAAGAATCTTTTAATTGAATATGCAAATGATAATTTTGATGTAATGAATTTAGGTAATCATGATGTTGATTATGGTATAGATATTTTAAAAAAATATACCAAAAATCTTACAATGTCATATTTATGCGCAAATATATTAGATGAAAATAATAATGCTGTATTTAAGCCTTATAAAATAATTGAAAATCAAGGAGTTAAAATTTGTTTTTTAGGAATAGTTACATCAAATCTTTCTCAATTAACTGATTTTGATAATTTAAGAAACTTTAAAGTATTAACAGTTTTTGAGGCTTTAGATTTATATCTTAATGAAGTGAAAGAAAAATCTGATTTAGTTATAGTTTTATATCATGGTGGTTTTGAAAAAGATCCAATAACTGGAAATGTTACTCAATATGATACTAAAGAAGATGAAGGTTATAAAATAATGGAAAACTATCCTAATATTGATGGTTTAATTTTAGGGCATCAACATAGAGATAGTTGTGGAAACTTTAAAAATACAGGCTTAGTTTTTGTTCAACCAAATTGTAGGGCAATAAGTATTGGACATTTATCTTTTCAGATTGAAAAATCTTCAAAAACAATAATAGAAGCATCTGCTTCATTAATTAACTTAGATGCTAAATATAATGTTAAAGAAGATGAGAATTTTAATTTATGGCTTAATAAATCTATTACAATGGATTATTTTGAAGATTACTTAAAAGAAAGTTTTGTTTTTGATTGTATTTTTATTAAAGGTCAAGTGAAGTCAATTAAAGATTTAATGAGTATTTTTAAAAAGCCATATATGCTTTCAACTTACTATATGAAAAAAGAAGAATTAAAAGATATGTTATTAGATGTTAAGGAAGATAAAAAACATTATTTATTAATATCTAATGATATTAATCTTCCATATTATAGAATTAAAGAAAGACATATAAATAATATAATTGATGGATATATTCATTGTCTCTATAAAAATAAATTGATAAACTTCTGAATAAATTTATTATTTTAACTATATTAAGCTATAATTAATCTATGAAAAGATTTGAGACAGTAGTTAGATTTGATGAAACATCAAATAATATAAATGATTATATTAAAGAAACATTATTAAATAATGGATATTTTTATGATGAAACTAATTCTGAAATCATTATTGTAATAGGTGGAGATGGAACTTTTTTAAAGGCTGTACATGACAATATTGATAGATTAGATGAAGTTAGTTTTTATGGTATTCATACAGGAACTCTTGGTTTTTTTACAGATTATAAATCTGATGAAGTTGAGGAATTTGTTGATGATTTAATTAATAAAAAACCAATTTTAAGAGAATATCAATTACTTAAAGTTAAAGTAGATAATAATGATGTTTATTATGCACTTAATGAAATGAGGATTGAAAATGTAGTTAGAACTCAAGTGTTAAATGTAACTTTAAATGGAGAAGAGTTTGAAACTTTTAGAGGTACAGGAATGTGTGTTAGTACTCAAATAGGAAGTACTGCGTATAATAGATCTTTAAAAGGTGCAGTTATACAAGATGGATTACCTTTAATACAGATGAGTGAAATAGCTGGTATTCATCATAGTGCTTATAGATCATTAGGTGTTCCTATTGTGATGAGCGAAGATTCAAAGATTGTTTTTGAATCAAGTTGTTTTGAGGATGCAATTTTATGTATTGATTCTTGTTTTTATAAATTAAATGGTAATCACAAAAAGATTTCTGTTGAATTAGGTGAAAAGAAAATAAAATTTTTAAGATTTAAAAATGTTTCTTATTTTAAAAAACTTCAAACTTTGTTTTAGTAGTTTGAAGTAAGAATATATTGATGTTAGAATTATTCACGAGGTAATCATATGAGATTATGGCGTTCATTTTTTGAAGTTTTTCAATTTCCATTAAAAGTATTACTTTTAGGAGTAATAGTTTATGGAATTGGAAATATATTAATTAATCCCGCTTTTTCATCAATTTTTGTAATAAAAAATGATGTAATTATATTAATCGGGGAGCTTTTTAACAGGCTTGGAAGCTTAATTATAGTAAATAGTCCTATCTTATTTTTGTTAAGAGGTGTTAATAGAAGAGTTAATGCGGGAACTACTATAATGGCAGGTTTTATTGGTTATTTAACTTTTTTAGTTATGACAATGCTTTTTGCGAGTAAATCACTTCCAAGTACTGCATTTTCACCAATTTTAGGTATAAGTTTTGTGACTAATAATATTCCTGGATTTAGTGGTGTTAATTATCCGCTTCAAACAGGTGCTATTGGAATGATAATTGTTATATTAATTACTAGATTGTCTTATAAGCAATCTAGAAATAAGTCTGGATATGGATTTTTTGCGTTTTTAGATAAAGATATATATGCAGTAATAATTAATATATTTTATTGTGCTTTAGCTGGTATTTTAGTGGCTATTTTATTTACACCTTTTTATGAATTTATATTTAGGGTAATTACATTTATTTCTAAGGATATTACTAATCCTATGAGCTTGTTTACATATGGTGTAACTGAAAGATTAATGACAACATTTCACCTTTCTAATATAATTAGAACACCTTTTTGGTTTCAAGCTAATGGTGGTACATGGGCTAACTCAGTTGGAGAAAGTATAGCTGGTGATGTAAACATATGGACAGTTTCATTAGCCGCAAATCAATTACAACAAAGTAGTGGTAAATTTATTACTCCATACTATGTTTTGAACATTTTTGCGGTTCCTGGATTGATATGGGGAATATTTTCTATATATACAGATAAGTTTGAAAAAAGAAGATTGATGACATTTTTTATAATTGCAACATTAGTATCAGTATTTACAGGAGTTTTATATCCTTTAGAAATTTTGTTGTTTATGCTTGCACCTTTATTGTATTTATTCCATATTGTATTTACAGGAGGTTTATTTGCGACTTTTCAAGCATTAGGATATTCTTTAGGATTTAATTATTCAGGATCTAGTGCAGTTGTCGCAAGTCCTGGAACATTATTAGAACTAATAACATATATTAAAAATCCTAATTTAATGGATTCAATTAGATGGATTGTAATAGTTGGAGTTATTAGTGGTATTGTTTATTTCTTTTTTACAAGATTTTATTTCTTGCATTTAGCTGTTGATTTATTTAATACAGGTAATACTAAGAGAATGACTGAAGGAACACTTGTGGCTATTGGTGGTACTAGTAATATTAAAATGATAAATACTTCTGTTGGTAAACTTACAATTCAATTGTTTGATCCAACTGTGGTAGATGCTAATAAGCTTTTAAGTTTAGGGGCTACAAGAGTTACTGAAACAAAGGCAGGGTTATCTATTCATTATGGTGCAGCTAGTACTATAGTCGGAAAATCTCTTAAAAAGAGTTTAAGGGATACTTTAAGAAGCGAGTAGGTGATTTTTATGAATGATGGTGTTAGGAAAAAATTAAAGGTAATAGCATTATTAACAGTATTAATAATAGTATGTGTTGGATATTTATTTTTAGAATGTGTTACAAGAAGTTGTAAAAAAGAAGTAGAACCAATACCTACACCTATTGTGACTCCTGTAGTAGAACCTACTATAGAGCCAACACCTGAAATAACACAAGAGCCAACACCAACTCCTGTAGTGATTGATATTGATAGTGATGATAGTATTAATAAAATTGTAAATAAACAAAGAAAAATTCCGGATACTTATGTACCAGAACTTGTTAGTATAGATAAGAAAAATATGCTTAGACCAGAAGCCGCAGAGGCTTATGAAGAAATGGTAGAAGCCGCAAAAGTAGATGGAATAAATATAGTTGCAGTTAGTGGATATAGATCTTATAAGTATCAAAGATCATTATGGTTTACATATGAAGAAAAATATGGCAGAAAGTATGCAAATAGAATGGATGCAACTCCTGGTGCTAGTGAGCATCAATTAGGTTTAGCGGTTGATTTGGTTGGTGCTGATGGCAAGTGTAAATTATATAATTGTTTTAAAAATACAAGTACTAGCAAATGGCTAGTAGAAAATTCTTATAAATATGGATTTATATTAAGATATCCTGATGGTAAGGAAAGTGTTACAGGGATAATGTATTCTCCTTGGCATTATAGATATATTGGTAAAGAAGAAGCTTTAAAAGTATATGAATCTGGCTTAACTTTAGAAGAATATTATGATGTAAAATAATAAAAGAAATCTTAAAAAGGTTTCTTTTTAAAAACTCACATATTTGACCAAAATGATTAATATGATATAATTTTTTCATGTTAAAAATTAATATTAAAAAAATTATTACACTTGTAATTGGTATAACTTTATTTACTACTCTTTCTGGATTTAATGTAGAAGAGTTTACAATTGACCATTTTGATACTTATGAAAAAGAGTTTAAAACTGAAGAAATGAGCGTTTGTTATAACATAAGTGCTAAAACATATATGCCATATACTGCAATTACAAAAAAATCATCTCCTCAATATAAATATATTCATGAAAAGATGACTATAGATGAAACTACAGGAATGCTTTATGATGAGGAAGGTTTTATTGGGGCTGCTTTGGCTAGTGGTTTTGGTGCAATAGGTTCAAGATATTATTTTACACTTGATACAGGTATTGTATTACCAATAGTTAAAGTTGATGCTAAACCTGATGCATATACTAATGGATGTGCGGCTAATAGTGGTCATATTATTGAGTTTGTAATTGATGCTAAAAAAGCTGGAGAATACTTTGGAGTTGGTCCTACTGGACTTGTAAATTATGGGAACTTTAATAATGATGAAAGATTTGAAGGAGTTATTGTAAAGATTGAAAAAGTGTTGGATGAAAAAATCGAACCTAAAGTAATTTATGTAGAACATGAAGAAGAAGTAGGAATCAAGGGAGAAGACATTGATTGCGAACTTGAAATATATGGAGGATATTAAAAGATTCTAAATTAAATAGAATCTTTTTTGTTTAAATAAAGTTTTTATACTTATTTTACTATTTCATAAGGCCAGGTGTTTAAACCACCAAAATCATAAATATTTGTATATCCTAATTTATCTAGTTTAAGTGCGGCTTGATAACTTCTGTTTCCACTTCTACAATAAATTAATATTTTTGCATCTTTGTCTGGTAAAACATCTGGCATCTCATCTTTAATGTTTGATACATCCAAGTGAATTGCGTTTTCAATATGACCGCCTTTAAATTCATCAATTGTTCTTACATCTAAAACAATAACTTCTTCAGTTTGCATCAATTCATATGCAGTTTCAGCATTAATAATATTTATGTTTTTATTTGTTTTTAAACAACCTAATAACATTGATAGTATTCCCATAATCACAATAATCCTTTTCATAGTTAATCACCTTAAGTGACACTTTAATGTAAATAATATATAAAATCTATTAATATGACTACAAGTCATTTAATTGTTTAGCTAATATAAAGGTTGTATAATAAGTAACGAGGTAAAATATGGATAAAATTATTATTAAAGGCGCAAAAGAAAATAACCTTAAAAATATAGATTTAGAAATTCCTAGAAATAAACTTGTAGTTATGACTGGTGTATCTGGTTCAGGCAAAACATCTCTTGCCTTTGATACTATATATGCTGAAGGGCAAAGAAGGTACGTTGAGTCTCTTAGTGCATATGCTAGGATGTTTTTAGGTGGAGTAGAAAAACCTAATGTTGAACTTATTGAAGGACTTAGTCCTTCTATTTCTATAGATCAAAAAACAACTCATAGTAATCCAAGAAGTACTGTTGGAACTGTTACAGAAATATATGATTATTTAAGACTTTTATATGCAAGAGTTGGAGTTCCTTATTGTCCTAATCATAATATTCCTATTAGTGCTCAAACTATTACGCAAATGATTGATAGGATAATGGAGTTAGAAGATAAAACAAGATTGGAAATATTGGCTCCAGTTATAAAAGATAAAAAGGGAACACAAAAGGATTTAATTTTAAAATTAATTAAAGATGGTTTTATTAGAGCGAGAATTGATGGTGAAACTAGATATTTAGAAGAAGTTGATGATTTAGAAAAAAATGTAAAACATACTATTGATGTAGTAGTGGATAGAATAATAAAAAATGATGATTCAAGAAGTAGATTGCATGACTCTTTAGAGATTGCTTTAGAATTAGGAAAAGGAAATGCGATAGTATTTGCTAATGGAGAAGACATATTATTTTCTAGTAATTTTGCTTGTCCTATTTGTGGATTTTCTGTACCTAATTTAGAGCCAAGATTGTTTTCATTTAATGCTCCAATAGGTGCTTGTGAAAATTGTAAGGGTATTGGTGTTACTATGGAAGTTGATATTGATATCTTAATTGAAGATTGGGAAAAATCTATAAACCAAGGTGGAATTAGATATTATAAAAACATAGTTGGTAAAGATAATATTGAATGGCAAAATTTTAAAACTTTATGTGATTATTATGATATTGATTTAGATAAACCATTAAAAGAATTTACCAAAAAAGAAATGGATATAATATTACATGGTTCTAAAAAACCTATTAAATATTCAATTACTACTTCTGGTGGTAATACATATACTAAAAATGATTATATTGAGGGTGTTAAAGATTTAATTGAAAGAAGATTTTTAACTACAAGTTCTAGTTTTTCTAAGGAATGGTATCAATCGTTTATGATGGAAAGTACTTGTAGCGTTTGTGGTGGTAAAAGATTAAATGAAGTCGCATTAAGTGTTAGAGTTGGTGATTTAAATATTCATGAATTTACAACTATGTCTATTAAAAATGCGATTGTTTGGATGAATGATTTAAAGCTTTCTGAAATGAATATGAAGATTGCGGATTTAATAATAAAAGAAATAAAAAGTAGACTTATTTTTTTAAAAAATGTTGGATTAGATTATCTTACAATGGATAGACTTGCAGGAACATTAAGTGGTGGAGAGGCTCAAAGAATTAGATTAGCTACTCAAATTGGGTCTAGTTTAACAGGAGTTTTATATGTGTTAGATGAACCAAGTATTGGCTTACATCAAAGAGATAATGCAAAATTAATAGCTACTCTTAAAAATATGAGAGATTTAGGTAATAGTGTTATTGTTGTTGAACATGATGAAGAAACAATGATTGAATCTGATTATATTGTTGATATTGGACCTGGTGCAGGAGTGCATGGTGGAGAAGTTATAGCTGTTGGAACAATTGATGAAATTATTAATAATAAAAATTCAATTACTGGTAAATATTTAAGTGGGGAACTTACAATTGATACTCCAGAAACAAGAAGAAAAGGAAATGGGAAATTTATTGAAGTTATTGGCGCTAAAGAAAACAACTTAAAAAATATCAATGTTAAGTTTCCTTTAGGTAAATTTATAGTTGTTACTGGTGTTAGTGGTAGTGGAAAAAGTTCACTTGTAAATGAGATATTTTGTAAAGCTATTCAAAAACATTTAGGAAGAAAAAGAGTAAAGCCTGGTAAGTTTACTAGGATAAAAGGATTAGATAATATTGATAAGGTTGTTGAAATTAGTCAAGATCCTATTGGAAGAACTCCAAGAAGTAATCCTGCAACTTATACTGGTGTGTTTGATGATATTAGAGATTTATTTGCTTTAACACCTGAAGCTAAAATAAGAGGATATAATAAGGGAAGATTCTCATTTAATGTTAGAGGTGGAAGATGTGAAGCATGTCAAGGTGATGGAGTTAAACGTATTAGTATGAATTTTTTACCTGATGTTTATGTTCCTTGTGAGGTTTGTCATGGTAAAAGGTATAATGAAGAAACTTTACAAGTTACTTACAAGGGTAAAAATATTAGTGATATATTAGAGATGACAGTTGAAGATGCTTTAATGTTTTTTTCTCCAATTGTTAAAATAAGAGATAAGATACAGACTATGCATGATGTAGGGTTGGATTATATTAAACTTGGGCAATCTAGTACTACTTTAAGTGGCGGAGAGGCTCAAAGAGTAAAACTTGCATCTGAGCTTCAAAAAAAGGCTACGGGTAAAACAGTTTATGTTTTAGATGAGCCTACTACAGGGTTACATACACATGATGTTAAAAGATTATTAAGTGTTCTTCAAAGAATAGTTGATAATGGTGACACAGTTGTTGTTATAGAGCATAATTTAGATGTTATTAAATGTGCTGATTATATTATTGATTTAGGTCCTGAAGGTGGCGATGGTGGAGGTACTATAGTAGGTTTAGGTACTCCAGAAGAGTTATCTGAAAACAAAGATAGTTTTACAGGATATTATGTTAAGAAGGCTTTAGAAAGGGAATGGCAATGTCAGAGAAATATGAAGGAAAAGTAACAGTTAAAGAAATAAAAGAGTTTTTTGATTATGAACAAATAACTGGTGATGAAAAATCGTTGGAAAGATGGGTAGTTGTTCCAGATGTTAATAGGCCTGGATTAGAACTTAGTGGTTATACAAAACTTACTGAGCCTAGAAGGGTTGTAATTATTGGTAATAAAGAGCAAGAATATATTGAAGAAATGTCTGAAGAATTACAAAGAGAAAGATATAAGTTGATAACTGATGCACTTACTCCTTGTATAGTTATTTCTAGAAATTATGATTGTCCACCTATTTTAAAAGAGGTGGCTGAAAGTGTAAATTTCCCTATTTTTAAGACTGATGGTCCTACCTTTAGAGTTATGGCCGATTTAATAACTTTATTAGATGAAAAGTTAGCTCCTATGGATACATTACATGGTGTATTAATGTCTATTTATGGGGTAGGTGTTTTAATTACAGGTGAATCTGGAATGGGTAAATCTGAAATAGCACTGGAATTAATTAAAAGGGGTCATGTTTTAATTACAGACGATAGAGTTGATGTAAAAAGAGTTCATAATGTAATTAAGGGTACTTCTCCTGAGCTACTTGAAGGTATGCTTGAAATTAGAGGTATTGGTATTATTGATGTCGCAAAGATGTTTGGTGCTAGTGCATTATTAAAAGTGTTTAATGTTGATTATGTAATTAAATTAGAAAAGTTTAATGATAAATCAGATTATATGAGAGTTGGTAATGAAGATACTCAATATTTAGATATTTTAGGTTTAGATATTCCTACAATTACATTACCTGTAAGAGAGGGAAGATCTATGGCTGTTATAGTTGAGTCTGCGGTTACTAACTATAGATTAAGAGAAGAAGGTTTTAATAGTGCAAAAGAATTTGAAAATAGAGTTCTTGAATATATACATGCGGAGAATGCTAAACGCAGGGAGGAAGAAGAATAATGCAATTTTTTCCTGATTCTAGAACATTTTTATCTTTTGGTATATTTAGAATCACGTATTATGCTTTAGGATATTTATTTGGTGGTTCAGCAGCATATTATTTTATAAATAAAGATATGAAAAACAACGGTTATAAATCAGAAACTGTTGAAGATTTGTTTTTTGGTGTTTTTATTAGTGGAATAATAGGTGCTAGAATCTGGTATGTATTATTTTCTAATATTAATTATTATTTAAGTAATCCTATTAAAATACTTTTTATTTTTGAAGGTGGATTAGCAATTCAAGGTGGTATTTTTGGTGGATTGATATATGCATATTACTATACTAAAAAACATAAAATGTCTTTATTAAGGACTACTGATGCATTTATACCTAGTGTACTTATTGGACAGGCAATTGGAAGATGGGGTAATTTTGCGAATCAAGAAGCATATGGAAATATTGTTAGTGAGTCATTTTATAACAATTTTCCTACTTTTATAAAGGATAAGATGTTTATCGATGGTGCATATAGGCAGCCAACTTTTTTATGGGAGAGTGGATTTAATTTACTTGGGTTTATTTTAATTAGATACGTTTATAAAAGGTTTAATAGAAATAAACGTGGTGATTTAACTTATATGTATTTTTTATGGTATGGAGTCACAAGATTTTTTGTGGAAGGTTTTAGAAGCGATAGTTTGATGTTCATGGGTTTAAGAATGGCTCAAATAATATCTATATTATTTATAGTTGTTGGTTTATTAGGAATATTTGGAGCATTTGAAAAGTTTATAAAAAAAGAAAAGCCTTTAATCTTGTTTGATTTAGATGGAACTTTATTAAATACAGCACCTGCAATAATTGAAAGTTATAAATATTTATTTAATAAATATAGAAAAGATATTGTTTTTGATGAAGAAAAACAGTTAGAAGTAATAGGCCCATCATTATTTGTAATGTTTGAAAAATATTTCCCTGATAAAGATGTTGATGAATTAGTTAAGGAATATAGAGAATATAACTTTAAGATTCATAAGGAATTTGTTTCTCCTATGAATAATGCGGAGGCACTTTTAAAGCAATTAAAGGAAGAAGGGTATAAAATAGGGGTGGTATCTACTAAATTAAAAGATGCAGTTGAAATGGGACTAAAAATGTTTAATTTAGATGAATATATAGAATTGGTTATTGGTTATGATAGTGTTAAAAACCAAAAACCTGATCCAGAAGGCTTGCTTCTTGCGTGTAAAGAAATGAATCATACTCAAGATGAATGTATATATATTGGAGATACTTCTACTGATATACAAGCCGCTAAAAATGCTGGTATATATTCTATTGGATATATTTTTGATGAAAATAGAAAACAGGCTTTAATTGATAGTAAGCCTAATAAACTTATTAATGATTTAATTGAAGTTTTAGATATATTAAAGGAGGGTAATAAATCATGGACAAAAGATATGATGTAATTGTAATTGGTGCTGGTCCTGCAGGAATGACAGCTGCAATTTATGCAAAGCGTGCTGGTTTAGATGTAGCTATGCTTGAATATAATGCTCCTGGTGGAAAGATGGTTAAAACATTTGAAATTGAAAACTATCCTAGTTTTATAAATATTAATGGTGCTGATTTATCTTATAAAATGTTTGAACAAACACAGGCTTTAGGTGCTGAATATCTATATGGTGATGTTGTTGATTTAATAGATGGTGATATAAAGACTATTATTACTGAAGATGGTAGTGAATATAAGGCAAGTGTTGTAATAATTGCGACTGGTACAAAGGAAAGGCTTTTAAATATTCCTGGTGAAGAAAAGTTTACTAGTAAGGGTGTTTCTTATTGTGCAGTTTGTGATGGAGCATTTTTTAAGGATAAGACAGTTGTAGTTATTGGTGGAGGAAACTCTGCATTAGAGGAGTCTTTATATCTTGCTCAATTTGTGAAAAAGTTATATGTGGTTATTAGAAGAGATGTATTTAGAGCTGATGAACTAGTTCAAGAAAAAGTAATGGAAAATCCTAAGATTGAAATTATTAAAAAGCATATACCAATTGAAATTCTTGGTGATGATAAGGTTAATGGAATTATTCTTGAAAATGTTGATACAAAAGAAAGAGTTACTCTTGAAACAGATGGAATATTTCCTTATATAGGTGCAGATCCAAATACTTCATTTGTAAAGGATTTAGGTATTACAGATGAAAATGGATATATTTTAGTTAATGAGGAAATGGAAACAGCTATAAAAGGAATATATGGTGCTGGAGATTGCAATGTAAAAACATTAAGGCAAATAGTTACTGCTACTAGTGATGGTGCTATAGCGGCTCAAAATGCGTTTCATTATATTAAAGGATAAGTGAATTGTTTATAAAAAGTGAATAGTTCACTTTTTTATTTTATGATTAAAAACATTAAATAAATTTTAGTTAAATTTCACATTATTTGTTTTGTGATACACCAATAGCCGTGGTAGAATTGGATTGAGGTAAATGATTATGGAAAAAAGGCGTGTATTACTTATTAGTGGTATGTCTGGTGCTGGTAAATCTAGCGCAATGTCAATGTTAGAGGATATGGGATATCACTGTATTGATAGTTTCCCAGTTCAACTTCTTGATTTACTTACTGATCTAATTGAGAGTAGTTCCGATATAAGATATAACTTCACTGCATTAGCTACTTCTGCAGGAGATTTCCCAGAATTTATTAGAGCTTTTAAAAACACAGAGTTAGATGTAAGGGTGTTATTTTTAGATGCTTCAAATGATGTTTTATTACAAAGATATAAAAGCACAAGAAGAACTCATCCTTTACTTATAAGTAATGTATGTAAATCATTAGAAGAAGCTATTCAAACTGAAAGAGAAATGTTTATAAATTATAAAGATAGAGCTTTTTTAACACTTGATACTACTTTTTTAAGCTTTAAAGAATTAAAATTTAAAATTGAAAGTTATTTTTCAAAAGCAGGAGTTCCTGCATTTACAATTAGTTTTATATCTTTTGGTTATAAACATGGAGTTCCTTTGGATGCTGATTTAATGTTTGATGTAAGGTTTTTACCTAATCCTTATTGGGATGTTAATCTTAGACCTTATTCAGGTGATGATAAGATTGTTTATGATTTTGTAATGGAAAAACCTCAAACTATAGAATATGTTAAAATACTTACAGATTTTTTAGATTATTCATTTAAACAGTATGTAAATGAGGGGAAAAACCACCTTACTGTTGGTATTGGATGTACTGGTGGTCAACATAGATCTGTTTCAATCGTTAATTATTTATATGATTTTTATAATGATAAATATAATTGTTTTAAAGGGCATAGAGATAAAGTAGGTTTAGATAATGAAAAATAAAAAAGTTGTTGTAATTGGTGGTGGACAAGGTCAATCAACTATATTACGTGGGATAAAAGAAATAGATGGCATAGATCTTACAGCAATAGTTACTGTTGCGGATGATGGTGGTTCTACTGGAAGACTTAGAAGACGTTTTCATATTCCTGCAATGGGAGATGTTAGAAACGTTTTAATTTCACTTGCAGCAAATGAGACTTTATTGTCTCAATTGATGGATTATAGATTTGAAGTAGTTGGTGAAGATGAACAGGATTTAGATGTTGAGGGTCATAATTTAGGTAATTTAATATTGACTGCAATGACTGATTCTACAGGTAGTTTTATGGATGCCATTTCTATACTTAGTAAAGTTTTAAATGTAAAGGGAACTATTATTCCTTCTTCACTTCAAGTTATTACTTTATTTGCGATTATGGAAGATGGAACTATTGTTCAAGGAGAAGCAAATATACCTAATTTTAATAATAGAATTAGTAAGGTGTTTTATGATAGAAAAGTTTATGCGACTCCTTTGGCTATTAAAGCTATTTTAGAAGCTGATTTAATTATTTATGGTATTGGATCTTTATATACAAGTATTCTTCCTAATTTAATAATTGAAGATATTGATGATGCTTTAAAGGAAACTAAAGCACAAAAAGTTTATTTTTGTAATATAATGAGTCAACCTGGAGAAACAGATGGTTATACTTTGGAAGATCATGTTGAAGCTTTAAATAAACATGGTGCTTTTATTGATAAAGTTATTGTGGCTAATGATGAAATACCTAGAGAATTAATTGTGAAGTATTTTAAAGAAGGTAGTACAGTAGTTAAGCCAAAATATATGAATCATGATTATGAAATAATTAGTGAATCACTTTTAGACTTTAAAGATGAATTGATAAGGCATGATTCACAAAAAATAAAAAGAGTAGTTGAAAAACTGCTTAAGTAGGAGGTGTTGGCTTGTCGTCTTTTACTAGTGAAGTAAAACATGAAATAGCTCAAATAGATCTAAAACCTTGTTGTAAAAGAGCTGAACTTTCAGCTTTAGTACAACTTTGTTCTACTTTTAATATTGTTGATGATGAAATATATTTTGTGGTTAAGACTGAAAATGCAACAATAGCGAAAAGAATATGGTTATTATTAAAAGATCTTTATGATGTTGAAACTCAACTTTCTGTAATGAAGAAAATGAATTTAAAAAAGAATAATATTTATAATATTAAAATATTGGAAAAAGGAAAAGAAATATTAATTGATTTAGGTTTGTATGGCAAAAGAGGTTTAAGAGATGCTCCTTTAATGAAGATAGTTAAAAATGAATGTTGTGTTAAATCTTATTTAGCAGGTGCTTTTATGTCTACTGGTAGTGTTAATTCTCCTGTTAGATCTAATTATCATTTAGAAATTACAGCTGCTTCTAAAAAACATGTAGATTTTTTAATAAAACTAATGTCTAAGTTTAATTTGCCCGCAAAAGTTATTGTTAGAAGATCTTCTTATGTAGTGTATTTAAAGGCTGCGGATAAGATTGCGGATTTTTTAAGAGTTGTAGGAGCTGTTAAAGCATTATTTAAATTTGAGGATATAAGGATTAGTAGGGATTTTACAAATAGTTTAAGAAGGCTTGATAATTGTGAAGTTGCTAATGAGATGAAAACAATTAAAGCTGCTAGATCTCAATTAGATGACATAAAAGTAATTGAAGATGCTGGTATGTTTGATAGTTTAGATATAAAACTTAAGGATATAGCTTTATTAAGAAAAGAAAATCCTGAAATGAGTTTAATTGATTTGAGTAAAGAATATGAGAGAAAAACTGGTATTATTATGAGTAAATCGGGTATTAATCATAGATTTACCAAGATTCGTGAAATAGCATCAAAGCTAAGTTAGGAGGACTTTATGAGAGATGGTTATAGTTTTTTATATTTATTAATATTTTTTATGGTTATAAGCATGTTTATTAGAGTCTTTTGGCCTGTTATTTTAGTTTTGATTATTGTGATAATACTTTATTATTTATATATTAGATATAAGATTACAAAAGAGATTAATAAACAAGTTAATCAAATTAATGAACAATATGATTATAATTCTTGGATGGATAATGCTGATAGTAGTACTAATAAGGATGTAATTGATGTTGAGTTTACTGAGCGCAAGGAGAAAGAATGAGAAGATCGGATTCTAGTTTAACAAATAATGTAAAGGCAGTGTGGCTTGCTTGTTTTCCAAATGAAAATAAGCGTTTTATAGACTACTTTTTTAATTCTATTCATGTTCCTGAAGATACTATTATTCAAATAGAGGATAGTAAGGTTGTTTCTTGTGCTAGCAGAGTTTTTAGTGAAGTAATGATAAATGGAAGAGTTTTAAAGGTTTCTACAATAGTTGGTGCAGCTACATTACCTAGATATCAGGGTAGAGGTCATGTAGAAAAAATCATTTCTACTATTTGTTCTCATATGGACCATAGTGAACTTATTAGTTTTGCGACTACACAAAATCCTGAGCTTTTAAAACAGTTTGGATTTAGAACAATTTATAGAAGAAATAGGTATGAAATTACAAGGGAACATGTTCAAAGGATCACAAACGATGGTTGTACATTTAATCCTAGTGCTTCAGAAATGCTTGAATTATATGCGAAATTTATGAATAGATTTAATGGTTATAAGATAAGGAATTTAGATGATTTTGAAAAGTGGATAAAAAGTGTTAATGAGCAAGGTGGAAAGATTGTTGGCTATTATGAAAATGGAGAGCTTAGAGGTTATGCAAGTTTTATAATTGATAGTAAAATTTTAAATATTGAAGAGTGTATTTATGTAGACACCATGAGTTTATTTAAAATATTAAATGTGGCTCTTCAACAAAGACATATTGTTTATTTAAATGTAAGTGAACAAGAAAAATTAAATCCATTATTTGAATTAGCTAAACATGAAGTGGTTGATTATAAAATGGCTAGATTAAGCAACAAAGAATTATATAATCGATTATATAATTCAAATATTGTTGTTATAGATGAAGTGTTTTTAAATAATAAAAAACCACCATATAGTAGTGAGAAGTTCTAGTAAAAACTAGGACTTTTTTATGAGGGTAAAACTTGATAAAATGTTTATATGAAATTAATATTTACTTATTTTTTAGATTCAATTAAAAAAACACCAAAATATTATTTGGTATCTTTTTTTTGGTCTATAAGTAATGCAATTATTACTTCAATTATTCCATGGATATTAGATTATATATTTAAAATGGTAAAAAACTATAATATTTTTTTTGTGATTATAGTATTACCAATATTATTTTTTGCATTAATATTTATAGAAATAAGATGGTATATTTCATTAGATAAATTTGGAGGCAGTTATATTTCTAAGTTATCTATAAAATGCCAAGAAAGGATTTTAGAAACAAGTGAACTAAATATTAAATATGATGAAGTAAAGCATATATTATTTTCTAATATATTAGATATCTTTAGGACTGTAGGTCACCATTTGCCAAAAATAACATCTTCAATAGCTGTTGTTATATTTTCTTTGATATTTTCTTTGGTTTTGGATAAAAGAATAAGTTTTTTTATTTTAATTTCTTTTTTAATAGGTCTATTGATTACTTTTTATTCAAATAAATCTATACAAAATTCATCTTCTAGCACTAATATAAAGATAAAAAACTTTAATAGTCACATCAATGATTTTTCTGAGTCAATAAATCAAATTAAAGTTGAAAATTTAAATGATTATTATTTGAATAAAACAAAGTTTTATATTAAAAATTTTATTGATTCTTCTATTAATGAAAATAAAACAGTGTATTTTTATTCTGGAATTATTAAACAAACTAATATTGTGCTAAGATTGGTTTTTTCTTTAATACTTGCGGTTAATGTTAGTAATAATTCTATTTTAAATATTGTTATATATACAATTGTATTTAATTTGGTAATGGAAGAAGCAAATAATTTAGAAATGCTTTTACAACAAGTTAATAGAAGTTATGTATGTTTTGAAAATATAGAAAAAATACTTAAATTAAATAAAGGACAAAGAGATAACTTTATTGATGATGTAAAAACTATTGATATAAATATAAAAACCTTTTGTTATGATGGCAATCCTATTTTAAAGAATGTAAGTATTAATTTAGTTAAAGGAGATACAATACAAATAAGAGGTAAAAACGGTTCTGGTAAGAGTACTTTACTTAAGTTAATTACTAATATATATGAAAAGTATGATGGGATAATAAAAATAAATAATTTAGATATAAATACGATTAAAAAAGAATCATTATCTAACCAAATTTTATATTTGGCACAAGAAGAAAAATATTTAAATGAAACAATATATGATTATTTAAGAATTGTTACAAAGACAGAAATATCTGATATAGAAATTGATGAAATATTAGATTTATTAAATTTTGGCAGTTTTGATTTAAATTTAGATTATAACGGAGATTCATTATCTGGAGGACAAAAGAAAAAACTATCTTTAGTTAAATTAATAATCTTAAAAGAAAAAGTTTCATTAATCATTTTAGATGAAGTTGATTCAGGGTTAGATAATGAAACAAAGACTTTATTTACAAATTTAATAAATGATATTATAAAAAATAAAAACAAAATAATTATTGGAATTCAACATACAAGTTCAAGTAATGTAAATTATAATAAAATATATAATATTACTTAATAAAAACAATAAAATTATAATTACTTTGATAGAAACATAACAATTACATGGTATAATGTAACTAGCAACTTGTTAGTTGTTTTGAGGTTGTATTTTTTTATGTAAATGTTAAACAACAAGGATAAATAATGACCCTTAATAAATAAGTAATTTATTCACAATTGACACAAAAAAAATATAATCTTATAATTTTATTGCATCAAAAGGAGGTCATAGAATGGCAGATGTAAAAGTAGCAATTAATGGTTTTGGACGAATTGGACGTTTAGCGTTCAGACAAATGTTTGGTGTTGAAGGATATGATATCGTAGCAATTAACGACTTAACAGATCCTAAAATGCTTGCTCATTTATTAAAATATGATTCAGCTCAAGGGAGATATGCTGGTCATGAAGTTGTAGCTGGAGAAAATTCAATCACAGTTGACGGCGAAGAAATTAAAATTTATAGTGAAGCAGATGCTTCAAAACTTCCATGGAAAGAATTAGATGTTGATGTAGTATTAGAATGTACAGGTTTCTATACTTCTAAAGCTAAATCACAAGCTCACATCGATGCTGGTGCTAAAAAAGTAGTTATTTCAGCTCCTGCAGGAAACGATCTTCCAACAGTTGTTTATGGAGTTAACGAAGGAATTTTGAAAGCTGAAGATACAATTATCTCTGCAGCATCTTGTACAACAAACTGCTTAGCTCCAATGGCTAATGCTCTTAACAAATATGCTCCAATAGTTACAGGAATCATGAGTACAATTCATGCTTATACAGGAGATCAAATGATTCTTGATGGACCTCACCGTAAAGGTGACTTACGTCGTGCACGTGCTGCAGCAACTAATATTGTTCCTAATACAACAGGTGCAGCTAAAGCTATCGGTCTAGTTATTCCTGAATTAAATGGAAAACTAATTGGATCAGCTCAACGTGTTCCAGTTATTACAGGTTCTTCAACAATTCTTGTTTCTGTAGTTAAAGGAAAAGACATTACAGTTGAAGGTGTTAATGCAGCTATGAAGGCAGCAGCTGATGATTCATATGGATATACTGAAGAACCACTAGTATCTAGCGATATTATTGGAGAAACTCATGGATCAATCTTTGACGCAACTCAAACAATGGTTGCAAAAGTTGATGATGATACATACCAAGTTCAAACAGTAGCATGGTATGACAATGAAAATAGTTATACTAGCCAAATGGTTAAAACTATTAAATATTTCGCTAAATTATAATAATTTATAAGCAAAAAGATGAGGTATCATATATACTTCATCTTTTCTTATACTTTAATAATAGTTCTTTATCTTCTTTATTTACTCTATAGCTTTCTCTACACTTTTGAATTGCTTTATTAATTGTAAATGTATTTAATTTATGATTATTTAAATATTTTAGGGTGAGGTCTCTTTGTTTTATAAAGCATTCACACAATAACCATGCATTCATCATATTTACATAATAATGCTTTTCATATGTGAATGTATCTAATTGATGGAATATCTTATTAATATAATTATCAATTTTAATAAAATCAAATAAAATATACATTCCTATTCTTCTTACAAATGGAAGATTACTTTGAGAATATTCTAATGATAAATTAAAGAAACTTTCTTCATTGTTTTTTACATTAAACTTTAAAACATCACAGGATGCCCAATTATCAATTTTTTTACTATATATATCTAAATAATGTTTAAATGTATTAAAGTCTTTTATTTTATTAATAAGATAACCATTAATAATTGTATTTTCATAATAATCCCAAATCATTAAATCTAAGAAATTTAAAAAGTCATTTTTATAAATATCTTTAGCAATATTTTTTAGTGTAGGATTATTAATTCCTAATACAGGCAAGGTTGTTTTTGTGATTATTTTGGACCTTTCAATTTTTTCTTTATTTTCTAATGATTTTAGATAAGATTGAAATTCATCTATATTTTTATATTGTTTCATTAATAACCTCCATAAATATATTATAATTAATAAAAATGAATATTTGCCTATTGATAATAAAACAAGTAAAATATTAATATTAAAAGTGAGGATTAATATGTCTAGTAGATTTCCTAATAAATTAATTACTCTAAGAAAGCACTTTAATTATTCCCAACAAGATATTGCGGAAATAATGGGTGTGCCTGTTTCAGAATATATGAAATGGGAAAATGGAAGTAAACTATGTTCAATGTCTCAATTGCTTAGATTAGCAAATACTTTTAAAGTTAGCTTAGATGAGCTTTTTGATAATTCTTTAGAAGTTACTTTGCCTAATTTAGCTTTAGAAGACAGTATTGAGATACCTTTTCAAGCTAAATTACAAAATACTACAAATATTCCGATTGTAGATGGATATACAGAACAAATATTTCCTGTAGAAGAATCTCATACTTCTAATTTGGATAAGACATTAGTTACTAGAATAATTAGTGATAATACTCTTGAGGTTATTGAACCTGAAGAAACAATGGTTATAAAAAAACCAAAACAAATAAAAGAAGTTAAAAAAGAACCTGAAGTTAAAAAGAAAAGCAACCTTCCTTTTATTCTTGGCGGAATAGGTGTAGTTGCATTACTTACAATTGTTGGTTTCTTTGTGTTTAATTTTGGAAATAAAAATAATATCAATGAAATAGATAATACTAATAGGTTAGTAGCTGCTAAGGAATATTCAGCTTATCTTTCTAGTGAAGGAAATATTATAACTCATGGTAATAGACCTGATACTAAAGATTTTTTAGATGCAATTCAAATTAGTTCTTTAGGTAACACTTTACTTGGTTTAAATAAAGATGGAACTGTTGTTTGTACTGGTGTTAATTGTGATGTGTCTGATTGGGAAAAAGTTAAGATGATTTCTGCGAGTAACACCACTTCTTTAGGATTAACTGAAGAAAAAACAGTTTTATGTACAGGCAGCAATTGTGATGTGTCTGAATGGACTGAAATTGATTTTATTCATGCTTCTGATTATGGTGTTTATGGAATTAGTGATGGAAAAGTATTATATTCAGGAAGTTTAAATATTCAAGATAAACTTAATTCTTTATCAGGTGTTAAAGTGTTAACTACAAGCTTAAATTATTTAGTAACTTTAAATAATACAGGACAAGTAAATGTAATACCTCTTACAGATAAGGAAGGATTTATTACAAATACTTGGACAAATGTTGTCCAAATTGTGGCTGGTAAGGATTTTGTGGCAGGACTTGGATCTAATGGTAGTGTGTATTTTGCAGGAAATGAAGATATTGAAGAAGAAGTACTTACTTGGAATAATATAAAATATATTGCAGCTCATGAAGATTATATTATTGCGATTAACAATAATAATTTAATGCTTGGTGCAGGTGATAATAGTTATAATCAATATGAAAATATTAGTGTAAGTCCAACGCCTACTGATGAAGACTCATCTAAATTAGGAAAGGTTGGAAACATTAAATTTTCTGAAAATAATAAAGTATTACAATTAACTTGGGATAAAGTTGAAAATGCTGATTTCTATCAAGTTTCTATAAATGTGGCTGGTAATTATACAGTTAAGACAGCAACAAATTCATTAACTATAGATGCAGCTAGACTTACACCAAATACTAATTATATGGTTAGTATTGTGGCTTATTCTAATGATGAAACAAAATATGAAGCTAGTGATGTTACTGTTGTAAATTATCAATATGTTGGTGCTACTCCAACACCAGAAGTTAAAATGTATAAAGTCGTGTTCTATGATTTTGATGGGAAAACAGTTCTTAGTGAACAAAGTGTAAATGAAGGTTCTGATGCAATAGCGCCTGCAGATCCAGTTAGAGAAGGTTATACATTTACAGGATGGAGCGGTAATTATTTTGGTATTAGTAAAGATACAAAGATTGTTGCAACATATAAGAAGATTGAAAAGAAAACTTATAAGATAATATTTAATGATAGTAATGGAAACCATTTACAAACAAAAGTGTTAGAGGAAGGGACTATGCCAGAACCACCTATAATGAATAAAGAAAATTCAAGTGTTAGCTGGAATCCGCAATTAGGACCTGTATCTGGAGATACAACATATACTGCAGTATATACATGTACAATAAAACTTGAAAATGGTAGCTTAGTAATGCCAGATGCTAGTGGTAATTGTTATTGTCCTGATGGAACTAATCTGATTGATGGTGTTTGTAAAGGTCCAGAAGGAGGGTAATCGATATGAGTGAATATATGATTAATGATAAGACTTGGTATTATTTTAAAAACAATCAAAAAGAAGGCCCTTTTACTGAAAATGAAATTATTAAACTTATTCAACATCAAATCATTGAAGGTGATGATTATATATGGATGTTAGATTTAAATGATTGGGTATTATTAAAAAATTCATTATTTAGTATTTATATGACTAATAATGATATGTAAATAAACTATACGGCGAAATAGTAATTAGTGTAATTCTTTAGAGAGAATCTGATTGGTGAAAAGATTTGAATGAAACTAGCGAATGCATCGTTGTGGGAATAATTGAAATTAAGTAGGTTATTACGTTACTCGCGTTAAGAGACAAAGAAGTAAGGAAAGTGGAACCACGCTAAGGCGTCTTTTTATGGGACGTCTTTTTTATAGGAGGAAGATAAAATATGATTAAGTTATATAACAGTATGAGTTTGAAGGTTGAAGAGTTTAAAAGTATTGAACCTGGAGTAGTTAAAATGTATGTGTGTGGGCCAACTGTGTATAATCATGCACATATTGGTAATGCAAGACCTATTATTGTTTTTGATACATTAAGAAGGTTTTTTGAAGCAAAAGGATATAAAGTAAAATTTGTTTCAAATTATACTGATGTTGATGACAAAATAATTAATAAAGCAATTGAAGAAAATGTGGAAGAAGAAGAGATTGCACAAAGATATATTGAAGCTTATGAAAAGGTTAGAAGTTCTCTAAATACACTAGAATTAGATGCAAAACCAAAAGTTACTGAGACAATGGATAGCATTATTGAATTTATTAAGAAAATGGTTGATAAAGGAAATGCTTATGAAATTGATGGTGATGTTTATTTTAGAGTTAATAGTATTAAGGATTATGGATTTATCAGTAATCAAAACTTGGACGAATTACAGGCTGGATCTAGAATTGAAGAGAGTGATAAAAAAGAGTCTCCATTTGATTTTGCTTTATGGAAAAAAACTGACTTTGGAATTATGTGGGATTCACCATGGGGTAAAGGAAGACCTGGATGGCATACAGAATGTGTTGTAATGATAGAGGATAATTTTAATGGAATGATTGATATTCATGGTGGAGGTATTGATTTAAAGTTTCCTCATCATGAAAATGAAGCTGCACAAAATATGGCAGTTCATAATAACCATCTTGCAAATTATTGGGTTCATAATGCAATGGTAAACATTGATGGAGACAAGATGAGTAAATCTCTTGGTAATGTTACATGGGCTAAGGATGTCATTGAAAAATTAGGGGCTTCTTTAACAAGATGGTTTATTTTATCTGTTCATTATAGAAAAGAATTAAACTTTACTGATGAAGCAATTGATAATTCTAGAAAAGAATTGGATAGAGTATTACAAGCATTAAAAAATGCTAGAATTAAAATTTCTTTAAATGATATGAAAATAACTGATGAAAAAGATGAAGCTAGTTATGGCAAGTTTTTAGATGAAATGAGCGATGATTTAAATACGCCTAATGCATATACAGTAATATTTGATACAGTTAAGCAACTTAATACTTTATTACGTGTTAGAGATATTGATTATGAAGAATTAATTAAATATGTAAATAGTATTGAAGCTATGCTTGAAGTATTAGGTATTGAATATACTAAATATGAATTAAATGATGAAGAAAAGAAGTTGTTTAATGATTGGAATAGTGCAAAAGCTGAAAAGAATTTTGATTTGGCTGATGAGTATAGAGCTAAATTAATTGAGTTAGGATTAATGTAATGTCTAGTAATACAATGAATGGTGGATCACTGGCTTATTTAGGTGATGCGGTATGGACTTTGCTTGTAAGGAAGTATTTAGTTGATAAGGGTTATAATAGACCTGATGATTTACAAAAACTAAGTGTTAAATACGTTAGTGCAAAATCTCAAGCATCAATTTTTACAAACCTTTTAGAGAAGAGTTTCTTTACTAGTGAAGAAATTGAAATATATAAAAGAGGTAGAAATTATAAGAGTGGTACAGTTCCTAAAAATACTGATGTTCAAATTTATAGAGTTTCTACTGGTTTTGAAGCAATAATTGGTTATTGGTATGTGGAAAATAAAAATGATAGAATAGAACAATTATGGGAAAAGGTTAAAACCACAATGGAGGATTAATATGGCACAATATGTCTACGGGAAGAATGTTGTAAAAAGATTATTAGAAGATAAAACTAAGGTTTATGAGATTTATTTGAGTAGTGATGATGAATACATAAGCAAGTTAGCTAGAAAAAATAATGTAAAAATTATAAAAATAGAAAGAAAAAAGCTTGATAAACTTGTGGGTAATTCTAATCATCAAGGGGTAATTGCGAAAATAGATGAATACAAAACTGTAGATCTTAATGAAATCTTAAATAGTATCCCTGATAATAAAAAAGGACTTATTGTAGTTTTAGATGGAATTGAGGATCCTCATAATTTAGGTGCTATCTTAAGAAGTGCAGATTGTGTTGGTGTTGATGGAGTTATTATTAAAAAGAATAAAGCGGTTGGTTTAACTCCTACAGTAGCTAAAGTGTCTGCGGGTGCTATAAATACTATAAAAGTCGCTTCTGTAACTAACATTTCTAATACTTTAAGAAAATTAAAAGAAAATGGTTATTGGGTTGTTGGTAGTGATATTGATAATGCTCAGGATTATAGAGCATTAGATTATGATACTAACATTGCTTTAGTTATAGGAAATGAAGGAAAAGGGATATCTTCTTTAGTTAAGAAAAATTGTGATTTTATGGTTAAATTGCCAATGGTTGGTAAAATTAATTCATTAAACGCATCTGTGGCTACAGGAATATTACTTTATGAAATTTACAACAAGAGATTCCCGTTAGGGGAGTGATTGTTTTGCATAATGAATTTGAACTTGTTTATATGATTCATCAAAATGATGAATATGCATCTGAAGAATTGTTTAATAAATATCGTTTATTAGTTAATAAACTTGTAAATGATACAATTTCTTCTTATCCAAGTCTTTCATTTTATAGGGAAGACATTCAACAAGAGTCTTATATTACATTAATGGAACTTGTAAATACATATAGAGATGATCAAAATGCTTCGTTTAAAACATTTTTATATGTTTGTGTTTTAAGAAAAATTAAGGCTATGTTAAGGCATTATTTAAGTCAAAAAAATCTTGCGAATATATATGCAATATCATTAGATGATTTTATTAATGAAGATAGTAATATTTATTTAGCAGAACTAAATAAAAATCCTGATAAATTAAGTGAACCTGAGTATAGATTTAATTTTGATGAAGCTATGAAAAGATTTAAAAATGTTTATAATAATTTAAGTGATAAAGATAGAGTTGTTTATGATTTAAGTTCAAGTGATGTTAGTTATCAAGAAGCTTCTAAAATATTAAGTTGCTCAATAAAACAATATGATAATTCTATTCAAAGGGTTAGACGTAAAATAAAAAGTGCGATATATTGTGATTGAAGAATGTTGACTATTTATTACAATTTATGTTAAAGTGGTTAGGCAAAGAGAAGGAGATGTTTTAATAGTGGCAAAAGATACAAAAATAATATTAGTATGTACTGAATGCTTGTCACGTAATTACAATACTACTGAAACTAGAAATAGTACTAAAAGACTTGAATTAAATAAGTATTGTAAAAAATGTGGAAAACATACTCTTCATAAAGCGTCTAAATAGGAGGACTATTTTATGTTGAAATGGTTTAGTATAAGTGGAATTAGCAAAGAAATTAAAAGAATTCGTTGGCCTAAGTCAAAGGATTTATATTCAGATTCAGTTGAAGTTATTATTTTTACAGTAGCATTCATGTTGTTTTTTACAGTGTGTGAATTTGTGATTGCTAATTTATTGAGAATGGCAGGAATGGGTGTATAAGATGAGTAAGTATATTAAGTCGCAAGAAGAAAGTGAAAAGCGTTGGTATGTAGTTAATACATATGCAGGTCATGAAAACAGAGTTAAGGATAATCTTGAAAAACGTGTTGAAACAATGGGTATTCAAGATTACTTATTTAGAATTTTAGTTGCTGAGGAACCTGAAATAGAAATAAAAAATGGAAAACAAGTTGAAAAAATGAAAAATTTGTTTCCAGGTTATTTATTTGTGGAAATGATTATGACTGATGATGCTTGGTATGTTGTAAGAAACACACCAGGAGTTACTGGATTTATTGGTTCTTCTGGAGGAGGGGCAAAACCTTTCCCTGTTTCACCTGATGAGATAGAGTCTATCTTAAGAAGAATTGGTAAAAGTGATAAGAAGATTGTTGTTGACTTTACTATTGGTGATACTGTTAAAATTCTTGCAGGTCCTTTTGCGGGAATGGTTGGTACTGTTGATAATATGAATGATCAAAATCAAGTGGCTTCAGTATTGACATTACTATTTGGTAGAGAGACTCCTACTGATATTAGTTATAATGATCTTGTAAAAGAAACATTTGATGATTAAGTTGCTTATGCAACTTTTTTTTATGTGTAATGTATATGTTATAATTATGATGAGGAAGGAGTGAGTGTAATGACAAACACATTAGAATTGAAACTAGGTATTATTTCTACTACAGATGCCCTAAACAAATATTTTGAGATTTATCCAAATGACATCTTAACTAAGTTCCAATTAGCTCACAAAGGACCATTTTACAAGTATTCTTTTGTGGGAAATGATGGTACAAATCGCCATTCACTCAAACTAAATGCCCAGACTGGAGACATCATAAGAGATAAGACGAAAGCTTTAAAACCTAAATATCAAGATCCAGTAAGAAGAGAAGCGAAAACATTAAATTTAGAAAACATGTTACCGTTAACTGAAATTAATGAAATTGCTTTAAAAACAGTTCCGGTTACTAAACCGGTTCAATGGGAGTTGGATAGGAAAAAAGCTCGTACTTTATGGAAAGTTGAAATTACAGATGAATCTGGCGCAAACATGCACGAAGTAAAAATTGATGCACAGGATGGCAGCATACTTCAATTTAAATTAAAAAAATAATAATTTGAGTGGACTAATTAAATAAACGGTATTGATAGAGTGAAAACTAAATCAATACCGTTTTTAGATTTTATACAGACACATATTTGAATACTTCTAATAGTATTACAGCTATTAAATTATTTATAAAGTGATAAAGAATAGATGCAAATATAGTTTTATGCTTTTCATAAGCTCTAGCCATAAACATTGCCATATTTATATATACAACTATGTATAAAGAATCAATAAAGTTCCCTGCAAAAATACTAGAAATCACATGCAATAACCCAAATATTAATGAGCTAAAAAAGTATGCGCCAAATTTACTTTTTTCATATGTATTTCTAAAAAGGGCAACTCTAAATACGAGTTCTTCTATAATTGGAGCTACAATTACAGCCATAAAATTATATGATAAAGGTATTTGATTTATAAGCTCTATTAATTGTTCTTGATTAGCACTTTTAGATCCAATATACATAAGTCCAATAGCTAACACATAATTAATAACATACATGAATAAATATAATACAAGAACACTTTTAAATATGTTCTTCCAATTTTTTTTGAAAACTTTCCAATCTTTACTCAATACATCTTTACACATATAAACTGCAATATATAATGCAAGTATTTGAAAAAGTAAATTTATTAAATCTAATACATTATTTTCTGGAAATCCTAAATTCACAAATAAAGGAGTTATAAAATAAGGTAATAAAGAGAATACTAATTGATATCCAATTGCATAGAAAATAATTAGTGCAATAGTTTTACCTTTTGATAGTTTTGACCAATTCATAAAAATTACCTCACCAAAGTATTTTACCACGGAAACAGTTATAATATTATTTTTTACAATTTATTAACATTTAATTTTATTAAAGCTATTCATATCTTAATGCCTCAATTGGATCAAGATTAGATGCCTTATTTGCGGGATAGTATCCAAAAAAGATTCCTATAGCCATTGAAAATGAAATGGCAATAAATCCTGCAAACAAAGAAGGAGATGATGAATATTTCATCATATTGGAACCTATTGTTCCTATGATGATCCCAAGAATTAATCCAATTATTCCTCCTATTCCAGATATAAAAATTGCTTCTATAATAAATTGAGATTTTATAGTTGAGGCTTTAGCACCTAATGCCATTCTTATACCAATTTCTCTTGTTCTTTCTGTAACTGACACCATCATAATATTCATAATACCAATACCACCTACAAATAATGAAATACCTGCAATAGCACTAATTCCTAACTTTAATTTATTCATTAAATCATTTTGAGAATTAACAAGGCTTGTTAAACCAAATGTAGTAATTTGGTAAGAGTTGTTATGAGTATAATAACTAGATAAAAATGTATTTGTATCTAATTGGAATTTTATAACATCAATATCTTCCTTTGGTACAACTTTAAAGGATTGAAAATAAACTTGTTTTTTATTGAATTTAAATGCAGTGGTGTAAGGCAATAATATGTTTGAGTAAGTGTTTTTATCTGTGTATTCATCTGATTTAAACTTATATACACCAGCAATTGTTAGATTAAGAAATTTATTGTTTATTTCTATTTCTATATTTTTATTTAATACTTCATTATTGTTATATTTACTTCCGAAATATTCTTTAATAAACTTATCACTTACAACAGCATTATAAGAAATATTATTTATATCATTTTCTTTAATAAAATCACCTGATAACATTTCTAATTTATTAAAATCTTTATAGCCCTTATTAACTCCTAAAATATTTATATTTGATTTAAATCTGTTATTTTTTAATGTTATTTGTCCAATAGATTCTTCAATTGATAAAGCTTGTATTTGATTTGAAAATGCATTTTCATAATCTAAAAGCATATCTTTTGATAACATGTCTTTTTCACTCATTTCTACAGATGAAACTTCATACATGTTTTCATCAGTGGAAAACTCATTTTTATTTGTGACATATATTTCAATATTTCTTGCGCCATATCCTTGCATTTCTTTATTAACTCCATTAGCGATACTATCTCCAATTGTTACAATTGCAATTACAGAACCAATTCCAATGATAATACCAAGCATAGTTAATATTGATCTTAATTTGTTAGCTTTTATACTATTTAAAGCAATTTTAATATTTTCAATTAACATAATTAATTTCCTGTCTTACATCACTAACAATGTTTCCATCTTTAATAGTTATTATTCTTGGGCATTCTTTTGCAAGTTTATTACTGTGAGTAATTAATATAATTGTTTTACCTTGTTTATGTAATTTATGAAATAAATCCATAACATGTCTAGAAGTTAGTGAATCTAAAGCACCTGTAGGTTCATCGGCAAGTATTATTGAAGGGTTATTTGCTAGTGCTCTTGCGATTGCAACTCTTTGTTTTTGACCACCTGATAATTCATTTGGATCATGATTCATCCTTTTTTCCATTCCTACAAGAGTTAATAATTCTTTTGCTTTTTTTATTCTTTTAGATGAAGATATACCTTTATATAACATTGGTAGTTCTACATTTTTTAAAGCACTTGTTCTAGATATTAGATTGAAATTTTGAAAGACAAAGCCAATGTTTTTATTTCTAATATCACTCATTTGATCTTTAGATGCTTTATTAACATTTAGTGAATTAAGAATATATTCACCTTTTGTTGGTTTATCTAATGCTCCTATAATATTCATTAAAGTGCTTTTTCCACTTCCACTTTCTCCTACAATAGCTACAAATTCATTTTCATAGATTGTAATAGTAATTCCATGAAGGATTTCTAGTTCGTTTGGTTTTCCTAAGTTATATGTTTTTACAATATCTTTAAGTGTAATTACAGGTTGCATATTAGAAGCCTCCATTATTATTTATACTTTCTTCAGATTGCATTTTTAAAAAATCCCAATCAGCATTCGCAAGAATTTCTAAACCTTCTTTAACTTCAGGACCATTTATTTCTGTGTAAAACTCTGTAGTTTCTCCTTTTATAATTTTAATTTCTTTAAAAGTATTATTTTCTTTTTTTATAATGTATGAACCATCTTCTTTTTCTAATATTGCATCTGTTGGTACAGAAATAACATTTGGTTTAGAAAACAGTATTATTTCAGCTTTTGCTTTTGTGCCGATAAATAATTTATCTGATACAGGTAGTTTAATATCTACTTCAAAATCTCCTTCTGTAGATGCTGTTGGAGAAATTCTAGTTAGAGTTCCTTCAAAAATTTCATCACTTGATTCAGTTGTTACTTTTACTTTTTGTCCTAAAGAAATTTTAGTTATATCGTAATCTTGGACTTTTGCTGATATCATAAGTTTATTTGTTGATTGTATTGTCGCAATTGTTCCATTAGCGACACTACCTACATTAACTTTTAATTCAGTAATTTTACCGTCTGATTCAGCTTTTAGAATTGTTTCTGATAATTTATCATTTAATTCTTTTATTCCATCTAAACTAAATTCTTGTAATTTTTTATATGCATCTTTAATATTGTCATCTAAAGATTGGATACTATTATCAATATCTTTTAATGAATTATTTTTATCTGAAATTAAAGATTTGTAACTATTTTCTAAATCAATTTTTTCAGATTCTAAACTTTCTTTTTTTGTTAAACTATCATTTACTTTATTGATGATGTTTTCATAGTTATAAATTGTTTTTATGCTTGAAAGTTCATCTTGCGCATTTTTTAATGATTCTTGAGAAGAATTGTAAGCTAAAAGTGTGTCATTAATTTTCTTTTCATAATCAATTTTTTCCATGCTTATTCGACTTTCATAATCTTCATCTGATTCATTTCCATTTTTATTTGAAAAAGTGTAGTTTAAACTGTTTTGCCAATCTTGATATGTATTTTGTGCATTCATTTCAGCATTTATTACCTTTTCAATAGAAGGTTTGATTATGTTTTCAATTTTGTTTTTTTCATTTGTTACATTGTTAAAATCATTTATTGCTATATTAAGTTGATTTATTTTGTTATCTAATAATTGTTTTGCGTTATTAATAGAAGTATTTTTATCATTTTCAACAGTTCTTTTATCTTCTAATAAACTATTTTTTTGTTTTAATAATCTATCATATGCATCTTGTAAAGATTTTTTTTCATTACTTGAATCTTTTGTTTTATCGTTTATTTCTCTTTGGATATCGCTACTATCTAGTTTTGCGATAACATCGCCTTTTTTTACTTCATCTCCTACTTTTACATTAACTTCAATAACTTTCGCATTTAAATTTGTGCTTACACTAGAAACTTCATTACTTAATATAGTTCCTTTAATACTTACTGAACTATATAGTTCTCCTTTTTCTAAAAAGATTGTTCTAAATGTATCATCGATAGTTTCATCTTCTTTTTTAGGTTTTGTAAAAAAGAAAATACCCACAATTAATAAAGGAATTATTAATATAGGTATTAATAATTTATTTTTGTTATTTTTTATTAAAACGTTACTTATAATATTTTTCATACTTTTTATCTCCTTGTTCTTTAAAAGTATAAATAAATATTCTTAAGTAAAACTTTAGATAAACTTAATTTTTATTAAGGTTAATAATAAACCCTGTTTTATAATATGAATCTTTATTGGAAACTATATTTATAGTAAAGCCATGATCTTGTATTATTTTTCTTACTATGGCTAAACCTAAACCAGAACCACCCTCATTTCTTGATAAATCTCCTTTTACAAAAGGTTTAAATAATTGAGAATAGTTTGTTTCTTCAATTGCTTTTCCACTATTAAAAATAGCTATTTTATCATTGTCTACTTGTATTTTAATTGAGATATTATTACCACCATACTTTAATGCGTTATTTACTATATTATTTAATACTCTATTAAATTGTTGTGTATCAATTTTTTTAATTATTTTTGTTTCTGGTATATCAATGTTTAAATCAATATTTTTTGATTCTAATTCATCATATTTAATTGCAATATAATTTCTTACAAATTCCGCAATATCAATATCTTTAAAATCATATTTAAAGTTTGTATGATCTAGCTTACTAAATTCAGTAAAATTATCAACTAATTCGTTTAAATAACAGGATTTATCATATATCAATTGGCTTTTTTTAATTATTTCTTCTCCTGTTATAACTTTATCTACAATAGCTTTAGAATAACCTTGAATTACAGTTATAGGTGTTTTTAAGTCATGAGAAATACTTGCAAGCATTAGTTGTCTATCTGATTGAAATTTTTTGTTTGCTTTTTCTGTTTCATCAAATTTTTGTGTCATATATTCAAATTTTTCGTTAATTGATTCTAGTTCTAATATTCCACTTGGTTCTAAATTTGTTTTTTCTCTTTTTTCGGTATATTTAGTAATTGCTTTTCCTAAATCATCTAAGGGTTTATTTATTTTTTTGTTTAAAATATATATTAATGAAGTAAATCCTATTATATATATTGCAATATTAATATAATAAACAGTACTTTTTAAAACTGTATATGTATACATACTTTCTTCAAATTTAGAAACAAAAGCTACAAGGATGTGAGTTTTGTTATTATAGTTAAATTCTTTTGTAATAAAAAATTCATTATAGTCTTCAAAAGATTGTTCAATATTATCAATATATTCTTTTTCAAATTTATTAGGAGAATTTGAATCATTACTCATTAATACATTATAGTCTTTGTCGAGTAAGTAGTAATTGTTATTGTAATCAATATCAAAATGAATCAATATGCTTTCATCATTTTTTAAAGAAAACAAACCATAATTAAATATATCTTCTTTAGGTATGTTGTTAATTTCTTTTTTTGTATATGTATGAATCTCTGAGGATGAATAAATTGTATTGTAATTTTCATCTAAAATATCAAAATATCCTTTTTTACCAAATAGGTCTTTTGTTGGAAGAGACTCAAAATCTCCTTTCTCTAAATTTGAAGTGTAATCTGAAATATCTTTGTAATTATTTATGAAGTTTTCTTCTACAAGGTTAAAAACTAAGTTACTAAAGAAAGATAAAAAGAAAAAATATAAAATAGAAAATATTCCTAAATAATGTAAAAATATATATATTAATTTTTTAGTTTTTTTAATTCTTTTCAATTTTATAACCTAAGCCTCTAATTGTTTTAATATATTCAGGATTTTTTGGATCATCTTCAATTTTTTCTCTTAATCTTGATATATGAACCATCAATGTATTGTCGTCACTTTGAAAGTAGTCGCCAATTATATTTTCGTAAATCTGAACTTTTGTGAATATTTTTCCAGGTTCTTTCATTAACAACATCAATATTTTTAGTTCAGTTGGTGTTAGATATAAAACTTCACCATTTTTATATGCAGTGAAAGATTCAGTATTTAAAGTTAAATCTTTTATTCTATATTCTGTTTTTATTTTTTCAGTATTAAAATCATAATTCCTTCTTAATGTAGCTTGTACTCTTGCGACTAGTTCTAATGGATTAAAAGGTTTTGTAATATAATCATCTGCGCCAATGTTTAAACCTATTATTTTATCTGTGTCTTGATTTTTAGCGCTTAATATTATGATTGGAACATTACTTTCTTCTCTTATTTTTTTAATTAAATCATAACCATTTAGTTTAGGCATCATAATATCAAATAGACAAATATGAATTGTATTGTTTTTAAAAATTTCATATGCTTCTTCGCCATTTTCTGCTGTAAAAATATTATGTTTTTCATTTTGTAAGTAAAGTATTAAGATATCAACAATATCTTTATCATCTTCTGCAATTAATATATTTTTATTCATACGCTTACCTCATATATGCATTATAAACAAAAATGTTCAAAATGCATTCTTAATAATTGTTAAGGTATTAAAAAAATAGTTGACTTGTACACTAGGGGCTATCTTATTCTTAAATTAAGAAAGGAGTTAATATGTTACAAAATGAAGTAAAAAAATTAACAGGACTTACTAGAAAAGCAATAGAATATTATGAAGAAAAGTTGTTAATTAATCCTATAAGAAAAGATAATAATTATAGAGAATATTCTATGGAAGATGTAAAAACACTTAAAAAAATATCTGTATATAGAAAGTTAGGTTGTTCTTTAGATGAAATTAAAGAGATTATTAATGATAAAGGAAAGCTTGCATCAATAATTAGAAATAGAGAAATTAAAAATGATTTAGAGATTGAAAAAGTTGAAATATTAAAGAATTTAATGAATGATGAATTTGATTTTAAAAAATTGGAATTAATTGAAAATAAAGAAACATTGTATTTTAAACTTACAAGAATTTTTCCAGGATATGTTGGTCAATTGTTTTTTATATCTTATAAACCGTTTTTAAATGAAATATTAAAAGATGAAGATAAACAGTATTATCATGAATTAATTGATTTCTTAGATAATTTTCCAACAATAGATTTAAGTGATTATGAAAAAGAATTAATAGATAATATCTCTAAAAGCATTTCAATATTTGATATTGAAAAAATAAGTGATGAAAAGATTAATGCAATTATGGATTATGATAAATGGATTAATAATAATGAGGAAAATATTTCTAATTATATAAAATTTAAGGAAAGTGAAGAATATTTAAATAATCCAGTAATTATTATTTTAGAAAAAGTTAAAAAACATATGGAAGATAATAAATATTATGAAATTGTAATCCCGTTAATAAGAAAAATTAGTAAGAGTTATGATGAATACTATAAACAAATGCTTAAAGCAAATAAAAAGTTAATGGAGAATATGTAACAATAAATATCTATATATAAAGAGAATTTATTTATTTTTTTATTTGTTATTTTTATTAATGTTAAAATGTTTTACAAGAAAAGTAATACAATCTATAATATTAAAAAGGAAATGATTTTATGAGATATATAGTTACAGGTTGTAGTAATGGTATTGGAAGATGTATAACATTTATGTTTTTAAAAAACGGTCATGAGGTTTATGGTGTTGATATTGATGAAAAGGGTAAACTGATTGAAGATGTACATGATAAATTCTTTTTTTATAAAGCTAATATTGGTGATAAAAAAGAGTTGGAAGGTTTTATAAAAAGTGTAGAATATATTAGATTTGATGGAATTATTAATAATGCTGGTTTTAGCATGGGTGGTATAGATAATTGTTCATATGAAGATTTTAATTATGTGCTTAGAGTTGGTTTAAGCGCACCTTTTTATACCGAAGGTAAATACCACGTGCTATGCGCGTGGTAATAGACCTTTAAGTGTTAAAAAACACCAACTTTCGATAAAATAACAATAGCCTGGCAGCTAAAGTTAAAATAAAGAAAGTTGGTGAAATGT
>JAAYSZ010000014.1 GCA_012523895.1 Erysipelotrichaceae bacterium | reverse complement strand
TCCAAAAAGTAGACAAACCACAGGAAAAAAATAAGAGTAAACATGGTTTCTACTTCATTCTATCAAAGGTTAGAAAGGAATATGATTTTATGTATGACAAGGTACATAATTATCATACAAGGAAATTTATGAAGTTAAGAAACTTGTTTACCAGTGAAGGTAGACATTATGAAAAAGCTAAAAAAATACAAAAACAAATTTTAGATTTAGAAGAAGAATATAGTAAGTTAAGTGATGAAAAACTCAAAGAAAAAACTATTGTTTTTAAAGAAAGATTAAAAACAGAATCTTTAGAAGATATTATGGTTGAAGCTTATGCGACTTGTAGGGAAGCTTCTAAAAGAGTTATTAATGAGTTTCCTTTTCCTGTACAAGTTTTAGGTGCTGTTTTATTACATTATGGTGATATTGCAGAAATGAAAACTGGTGAAGGAAAAACCTTAACAGCCACAATGCCAATATATTTAAATGCATTAAGTGGTAAAGGAGCACATGTAATTACTGTTAATGAATATTTAGCCCAAAGAGATGCTTCCTGGATGGGACAAATTTATAATTTTTTAGGACTTAGTGTTGGTGTTAATAGACATGGTTTATTAAAAGAACAAAAACAAGAAGTTTTTAATTGTGATATTACTTATACTACAAATTCTGAAGTTGGTTTTGATTATTTAAGAGATAATATGGCTACTAGAAATGAAGATAAGGTGTTAAGAGGATTAAACTTTGCGATTATTGATGAGGTAGATTCTATTTTAATTGACGAAGCTAGAACACCACTTATAATTTCAGGTCCAGCAGAATCATTAGATGTAAAATATATGGTTGCGGATAACTTTGTAAAGAGTTTATCTAAGGTAGATATTGATGTATATATTGAAGATAACTCTGTTAGTCTAAGTGAAAATGGTATAAAAAAAGCTGAAAAATATTTTAAAATAGATAATCTTTTTAATGAAGGTTATGAAGACTTAGTTCATTTTATACAAAATGCATTAAGAGCTAATGTTTTAATGAGTAAAGATGTTGAATATATAGTAAGTGATAATGAAATAGTTTTAATTGATAAATTTACTGGAAGAAAGATGGAAGGGAGAGAATTTAGTGATGGATTGCATCAAGCAATTCAAGCTAAGGAAAATGTTGGCATTAAACAAGAAACAATGACTTTAGCTACTATTACCTATCAAAATTTCTTTAGATTATATAATAAGCTTTCGGGAATGAGTGGTACTACAAAAACTGAAGAAGATGAATTTATTAATATTTATAATATGAGGGTATATTGTGTACCTACAAATAAACCTGTAATTAGATTTGATGATGAAGATAAGGTCTTTCTTACTAAAAAAGAAAAGTATGAAGCTATAGTTGAAAAGATTATTGAAATTCATAATAAAAAACAACCAATATTAGTTGGTACTGTTTCTATTGATATGTCTATTGCATTATCAGATATGCTTAAAAGAAAAAATATTCATCATCAAGTTTTAAATGCAATTGAAGATGATAAAGAAGCTTTAATTATTTCAAAAGCAGGAAGAAAAGGTGCTGTTACAATAGCAACAAATATGGCTGGTAGAGGTACTGATATTAAACTTGATGAAGATTCAGTAAAGCTTGGTGGTTTAGTTGTGCTTGGAAGTGAAAGACATGAAGCACAAAGAATTGATAATCAATTAAGAGGAAGAAGTGGAAGACAAGGAGATCCTGGATATACATGTTTTTATTCAAGTTTTGAGGATGATTTAGTAGTTAGATATAGTAGTGATAACATAAGAGAATTGATTGAAGATTTTGATTTAAACACTTCTAATGATAAAAAACTTAAAATAATTGATATAATTCAAAAGAGAGCAGAAGGTTTAAATTATGATAGTAGAAAACAAGTTCTTGAATTTGATGATGTTCTTATGGAACAAAGATTAATGGTATTTAAAACTAGAGATGAAATATTAAATCAAGAAAATATGGATGATACCATTATTCCAATGGTAAAAAGATATTTTAGTTTTATGTTTAATGAAAAAGATTATTTAAGTCTAGGTTTTAAAGAAAAAACAAATTATTTTAATGAAATATTAAAAAAATATGAAGAATTTAAAAATGATGAATTTGCGGACCAAAAAATAAAGAATATTTTACTTGCGATTATGGATCATCAATGGATTGATCATATTGATAATATGGCTAGATTTCAAAAGGGTGTATATTTAAGACAATATGCACAAATTAGACCAATAGATGCTTTTAAAGAAGAAGCTTATGATAGATTTGAAAATATGATGAATAATATAGTAGAAGGATTTTCTATTAATTTTATAAGATTTATTAATAGTTTGTAAGGAGTATGTTATGAAAAAGTTGTTTATATTGATTTTATCTGTTTTATTACTTGTTGGATGTACTAAGGAAAAACCTGTTGAACAAGTAAACACTAATTCAGAAAACACATTTGGCTATTCTGAAACTGAGAATGTTTTATTTAATGAATTTTTAGATAAAGAGTTTAAGGATGAAATGGAAGCTGATTATTTAAATAATCACTATACCTTAAATGATTCTAGTGCAATGGGGATTACTAAACCAGAAGCTAAATTAGATCCATATGATTTTACTTTAGAGTCTTATGCTGATTTTGTGGAAGATGCACAAATAAGCTTAGAAGAGCTTAATAGTTTTGATGTAAATACCCTTACTGAAAAACAATATTATGATTATTTGGATTATAAGAATAATCTTGAAAACTATATGGAATTAAATAAGTATCCTTTATTTGATCAATATTTTTTACCTTCAACTGGATTACATGAAAATTTGATTACTACTTTTATGGAATTTAATTTTAGACATGTAGAAGAATATGAAGATTATTTAAATTTATTAGAAGATGTACCTGAATATATAGAAGCAGCTTTAGAGTTAACTAGATATCAGGCTGAAAATGGTTATTTTATGACTGATGGAGCTGTAGATGAAACAATCAAAAGTATTGATAGTTTTACTTCAAAAACAGAAGATAATGAATTGATAACTTCATTTAACGAAAGTGTTGATGATAATGATAAACTTAGTGATGATTTAAAAGAAGAGTATAAAAAAAGAAATAAGGATTTAATTTTAAATTCTTTTATTCCTGCATATAAAGATATTAGAAAAGAATTAATTAGTTTAAAAGGTTCTAGAAGTATTGATGGTGGACTTGCATTATATGAAAATGGAGCAGAATATTATAGTTTATATGTAAAAAATAAAACAGGTTCTGATTTATCAATTCAAGAATTATTTGATATGTGTGATGAATATCTTGTAAAACTTATAAAAGATTATATAGCAGCATATCAAAAAGATCCTGATGCATTTGATGAAATTTCATATGAAGTTAGTCAACTTGAAGAATTTGAAACAGAAGATATTTTAGAGTTTGTAAAAGAAAACATGTCAAAGGATTTTCCACAAGGTCCTAATGTAAATTACAAAATTTCTTATTTAGATGAGACAACCGCAAATCCTAATGTGTTGGCATATTATTTAATACCACCAATTGATTTAATAAGCGAAAATATTATTAGAGTTAATCCAAAAACAGGAGAAGATAAACTTGGATTATATTCAACTGTTTCTCATGAAGGATTTCCTGGTCATTTGTATCAAATTACATATGACTTTAATACAAAACCTCATCCTATTAGAAGTAATATTAGCAATACTGCTTATACTGAAGGATGGGCTATGTATACTGAACTTATCGCAATAGATTATTTAGATGTAAGTGATGCTGAAAAATTAGTTTATAAACTAGATATTAGATTTGGATATGTATTAAGTGCAGCGCTTGATCTTTACGTAAATGGATTAGGTAATGATTTTGAAACTACTAAAGAGTGGTTATTAAATTATATTGATCCAATATATGTTGAAGATGTTTATAATGGTGCAATCGATGATCCAGGGATTATAGTACCTTATGGAGTTGGATTAGCTTATTATGAAAATTTAAGAGATAAGGCTGAAAATGAATTAGGGGATAAATTTGATGCGGTTAAGTATCATGAAGCAATTTTGAAAAATAGTGATAGACCACTTTATTTATTAGAGTCTGATATTGAAAAATTTATAGGAAGTAATAAATAAAAAATGAAAAAAATATTATTAATAATTTTAATACTTATTGTAGGTTGTAGTAAGCCTATAGAAAAGGAAGAGACTATTTATATTAGCGATAGTATGCTTTTAAGTGAGGCTAATGAAGTTGTTAATAATTTGATAGATAATGATAAAGATGTTTCAAAAAAGCTCTCTGATAGCTTTAAAGAAGAGATTCCAGCTAATACACTACTTAAGATATATAGTGATTATGTAGATGGTTTAACATATATAAAAAATGATGAAAGTTATATTGTAAATGATGTATGTGTTTATAATTATGTAGATTATGACTATAAGACAGTAAAAGTTTATATGTGTTTTGATAAAGAGTTAAAAGTTGAAAGTTTAATAATTAATGATTTAAGAAAATTACCAGAATTAAAAGATAATGATTTTTTTAAGGAAGAGGCTGTTTTAGTAGGTAATCTTCCTTATTTAAATGGAATATTAACTCTTCCTAAAAATGTAAAGAAACCTCCTGTAGTAGTAATGGTTTCTGGTTCTGGTCCCAATGATTTAAATTCTACTATTTATGAAAATAAGCCTTTTGAAGATTTGGCTTATGGTTTAGCAATGCAAGGTATTGCAAGTATTAGATTTGATAAAAGAACCTATGCATTTCCTGAATCAATGAATAATATAACTATTGAAGAAGAATATTTTTATGATGTTTCTTCTGCGATTCACATGCTTGAAAACTATGATGTGGATCCTTATAAAATTTATTATTTAGGACATTCTTTTGGAGGGATGATTTCATTTTCTATTATGCATCAACATCCTGAATTAAAAGGTGCAATCCTTTTAGCAGGTTCTCCAAGAAAACTTGAAGAAATAATTTATGATCAAGCTAAAAATACTATGATTGATAGTGGGATGAGTGAAGCTATGATTAATGAAAATTTGAAAGCTTATGAAGATGCGATTGATTTGATTAATAATTTAAATGAAGAAAGTGAAGATACTAAGATATTTGAAATTGATAGTAAATATTGGTTGTCTTTAAATAATAATTCATTTGAAAATTTTAAGGATATAAACAGAAAGTTTTTAATATTACAAGGTGAAAAAGATTTTCAAATTTTTATGGATAAGGATTTTGAGATGTTTAAAGAAGAATATAAGGATAATAAACTTGTAACTTTAAAATCATATGAAAATTTAAATCATTTGTTTATGGAAAGTATTAATGGAACTATTGATGAATATACAATAAAATCTAATGTTTCAAGTGAAGTGATAGATGATATTGTAAATTGGATAAACGGAAAAAATATATTGAAAGAGAAAAACAAAAATGAATGAGTGGAGAAAGTTTAAAAAAGAAGAATTTGAAAAACCTTATTTTAAGGAGCTGGCTAAGTTTTTAAGGAAGGAATATGATACTAAAACTATATATCCTCCAAAAAGGCTAGTTTTTAGTTCTTTTGATAGTTGTGATTATGAAGATGTAAAAGTTGTAATAATAGGACAAGATCCATATCATCAAGTTAATCAAGCTCATGGAATGTGTTTTTCAGTGAATAAGGGTATAAGAATACCTCCTAGTTTAGTTAACATTTATAAAGAGTTAAATAATGATTTAGGATGTAGTATACCTAGTCATGGTTATCTAATGAAATGGGCTAAACAAGGAGTATTTTTATTAAATGCGATTTTAACTGTAGAAGATAGTAAACCATCATCTCATAAAAATAAGGGATGGGAGATATTTACTGATAATGCGATTAAAAAATTAAATGAGCATAAAAATCCTTTGGTGTTTATTTTATGGGGAAATTTTGCAAGAAGTAAGGCTTCAATGATTGATAATAGACATTTAATTATTGAAAGTGCTCATCCATCTCCTTTATCAGCTCATTATGGTTTTTTTAATAGTAAACCTTTTTCTAAATGTAATAATTTTTTAATTAAAAACGGTATAAAACCTATAGATTGGCAGATAGATGAATAAGTTTAATGATATTAATAGTGCAATAGACTATGTAATAAATAGAAGAAATATGAATTTAGGTTTAGAAAACTTTAAAAAAATAATGAGTAGTTTAGGTAACCCTCAAGATGATTTTAAAGTTATTCATGTGGCTGGTACTAATGGTAAAGGTAGTACTATTAGTATTATTAGAGATGTATTGATGTTTAATGGATTTAAGATAGGGACATTTACTTCCCCTCACTTAATAACTCATCAAGATAGAATAAGAATAAATAATATTAATATTAGTGATGAAAAATTTATTTATTATTTAAATAAATATTATGATTTAATTGAAGAAAATAATTTAAGTATGTTTGAAATAGATACTTTAATAATGAGTGTTTATTTTAAAGAAAGTAATATAGATTATGGAATAATAGAAACTGGTATTGGTGGTAGATTAGATTGTACTAATATTTTTAATAATCCTTTAGTTAGTGTTATTACAACTATTGGCTTTGATCATACAGATAGATTGGGTGATACGTTAGATAAAATCGCATATGAAAAAGCGGGAATTATTAAAGAGAATTCTAAGGTTGTAGTTGGATATTTAAATGATTTAGCTATGAAGGTTATTTATGATAAGGCAATTTCTTGTAATTGTGAACTTTATTTAGTTAGACCTTGTAAGATGGTTGATACTTATGAATTTTTATATGAAAAAGTAGTTTATTCTATTGATAATAATGCGAAATTTTTAATAGATAATGCTTGTGTTGCATTAGAGGTTATTGATGCATTAGATTTAAGTTTAGAATTGGATAAAACAAAAAAAGCGATTAAACAAAGTAATTGGCCTGGAAGGTTTGAGAGATTAACAGAAAATATTATTATTGATGGTGCTCATAATGAAGAAGGTGTTATAGCTTTAATTGAATCAATGAAAAACTATAAAAGACCATATGTAGTTGTATTTAGTGCTTTAAAGGATAAGCCTGTATTAAGGATGATAGATTTACTTAAAGAAGCAAGTGATATGTTTATTCTTTGTGAATTTGATTTTTATAGGGCAATAAAAATTGATGAATATGATGATGGAAATATAATAAGAATTAAAGATTATAAGAAAGCTATATCAGAAGGCTTAAAAAATGTACAAGATGGTACGTTATTTGTATGTGGTTCATTGTATTTTATTAGTGAAGTTAGAAAACATATATTAGATGTATGTAAATAAGGACTTTTAGTTTGTTTTAAAGCGCTTTCCAATATATAATATAATTAATTGAATCATTCTTATGAATGGGGAGGATTTAAAATGAGACAGAATAATATGGTCGCTATGATTCTTGCAGGTGGAAGAGGTACGCGTCTTTTAGACTTGACAAAAAAAGTAGCTAAACCAGCAGTTTACTTCGGCGGAAAATACAGAATTATTGATTTTCCATTATCAAATTGTGCAAACTCTGACATTAGCATTGTAGGAGTATTGACTCAGTATGAATCAGTATTATTAAATTCATATGTTGCAAAAGAACAGTATTGGGGTCTTGATGCAAAAGACAGTGGGGTATATGTATTACCTCCAAAAGAAACAGATGAAGCTGGCTTTGAAAAGTTCCGTGGAACAGCAGATGCTATTACACAAAACATTGATTTCTTAGACCAAGTGAATGCTGAGTATGTGTTAGTTTTATCAGGAGATCACATTTATAAAATGGATTATGCTGATATGTTGAACTATCATATCAAAAAAGAAGCTGACGCAACTATTGCAGTATTAGGAGTTCCAATCAAGGAAGCTAGTAGATTTGGAATAATGAATACTGATGAAAATGATATTATTGTTGAATTTGAAGAAAAACCAGCTAAACCTAAGAGTAACTTAGCTAGTATGGGTATTTATATATTCAACTATAAAACACTTAGAAAATATCTAAAAGCGGATGAAGTAGATCCTAATTCAGATCATGACTTTGGAAAAAACATCATTCCTACTTATATTAATGATGGTAAAAAATTAGCAGCTTATAGATTTAAGGGCTATTGGAAAGATGTTGGAACAATTGATAGTTTATGGGAAGGAAATATGGATATATTAGATCCTAAGAGTGGATTAGATTTAAGTGATCCAGGATGGAAAATATATACAGGAGATGTTACTGATTTACCTCAATATGTAGGTGATGATGCACACATTACAAATTCTTATATAAATCAAGGAAGTGTTGTAAATGGAACTGTTGACCATTCAGTAGTATTCTCAGGAACTGTAATTGAAAAAGGCGCTAAGGTTATTGATAGTGTAATTATGCCAGGTGCTGTAGTTTGTGAAAATGCTGTACTTAATCGTTGTATTGTAGCTGATGGTATTTATGTTGGACCTGGTGTAAAAATCGGCGATGCAAAGAGTGATAAAATAGAGCTAGTTGCGAAGAACGTAGTGGAATAGGGGGAGAAAAACATGTTAAACGCTTTAGGAATTATAAATATTGAAGATTCAACTGTTGATATAACAGGTTTACAATCTTACCGTCCAGTTAGTGCAATTAGCATTCTTGGACGTTATCGTGTAATTGACTTTATGTTAAGTAACTTTTCAAACTCTGGAATAAAAGATATTCAAGTTTATTGTAGAGAAAAACCAAGAAGTTTAATCGAACATTTAGGTTCTGGCTTACAATATAACATCAGTTCTAAAAAAGGTAGTTTAAGAATGATGTTTGGTGAAACAAGCGGAATTTCTGATGTTTATAATCATGATATTGCAAACTTTATGTCAAACATGCAATATATTGAAGAAAATGATAAATCTTATGTTGTAATAGCTCCTAGCTATATGATGTATCGTGCAAATTTCTCAGATATTTTAGATTCACATATTGAAAGTGGTAATGATGTTACTGTACTTTACAAAGTAGCTGATAATGCTAAAGAAGATTTTATTGGCTGTGATTGTTTAACTCTTGAAAAAGATAAGAGAGTAAGTTCTATTGATAAAAACAGAGGTAAATATAAGAAGAGAAATATTTCTTTAGAAGCTTATGTGTTATCTCGTACTTTATTTATTGAATTAGTTAAACTTGCAAGTGAAACAAGTTCACTTTATTGGTTTAAAGATATCCTTGCTGATGTACTTGATAAATATAAAGTGGTTGGTTATCCAATTAGAACTCATGTTTCTTGTATTAATACATTATCTGCTTACTTTAAGACAAATATGAAATACTGTTCTTTAGAAGGTGTTTCTGAACTAAGAGTAGATACATGGCCAATTCATACAATGACAAGTGATTCAGCTCCAGTTACTTATGGAACTAACTCATCAGTTAAAAATAGTTTAATTGCAAATGGATGCAATATTGATGGAACTTTAGAAAACTGTGTAGTTGGTAGAAATGTTACTGTGAAAAAAGGAGCTGTATTAAAGAATTGTGTAATTTTACCAAATGCTTATATAGCAGAGGATGTAAAACTTGATCATGTAGTTGTTGATAAATCAGCAATCATTAATCATGTTAAAAAATTGGAAGGAAGCGTTCAGGCTCCAATTTATGTAAAACGCCGTGACCGCATTTAGGTGATATTATGAAGTCGATTTTATATGTTGCCGGAGAAGGTTTACCATTTATAAAGAGTGGTGGACTTGCGGATGTTATTGGATCATTACCTAAGGCACTTGCGCGTAGAGGTTATGATGTAAGAATTGTTTTACCGCTTTATCAAAAAATTATTGATAAACATTATGATAAGTTAGAAAGAATTGGTACAGTTCCTATTCATTCTGGTTGGATTAATCAACCAGCAACTTATTATAAATCAGAAGTAGAAGGAGTAATTTATTACTTCATTGAACATAGAGATTATTTTGAAAGATCTGAATTATATGGATATCCAGATGATGGAGAAAGATTTGCTTTCTTCCAAAGAGCAGCATTAGATTTACTTTATGTTGTTGATTGGTTTCCTGAAATAATTCACTCACATGACTGGCATACAGGTATGATTCCACTTATGAGCAAGGTTTGTTATGGTGGTGATGATAGATATCAAAGAATTAAGCATGCATATACTATTCACAACCTAGCATTCCAAGGAAACTTTCCTCCAGAAGTATTAGGTCAATGTCTAGGAATTGATTATTATTTCTATGATAATGGTTCTGTAAGATTTGATGGTGGAATTAGTTTCATGAAGTCTGGAATTGTATTTGCGGATAAAGTTACTACAGTTTCACATACATATGCTCAAGAGATTCTTACTCCTGAATTTGGTGAAAGATTAGAAGAAGTACTAAGATTTAGAAGAGAAGATCTATGGGGTATTGTAAATGGTATAGATACTGATGTATGGAATCCTAAGACTGATAAGCTTATTGCGAAAAATTATGATGCTAGAAGCTTTATTTCTGGTAAGAAAGCAAACAAAAAAGCTCTACAAGAAGAGATGGGCTTAGAAGTTAGAGATGATGTACTATTAATGGGTATGGTTACAAGACTTACTAGACAAAAAGGTGTAACTATGATTACTGAAAGACTAAATGAAATCATGGGTCTTGATATTCAATTTGTAATCTTAGGTACTGGTGAAACTGATGCAGAAAATGCATTTAAATGGTTAGAATCAGCTTATAAAGGTAAGGCAGTATACTATGCTGGATATAATGAAGAACTTGCACATAGAATTTATGCAGGCAGTGATTTATTCTTAATGCCTTCAATGTATGAGCCTTGTGGTATATCTCAACTAATTTCTATGAGATATGGAACTCTTCCATTAGTTAGAGAAACTGGTGGATTAAAGGATACTGTTTCTCCATATAACCAATATACTGGTGAAGGTAATGGATTTAGTTTCTATTCTAAGAATCCAGATGATATGATGTATATCTTAAGATGGGCTACAGATATTTATTATAATAATCAGCCTGCATGGAAGAAATTGGTTAGAAATGCATTTAACACTGACGTTAGTTGGGGTCATAGTGCAGATTTATATGAAAGGCTATATTGGTCAATGTAGAATAGCAAGAGGACTTAGGTCCTCTTTTTTTATAGTTTTATTTAAAATTTAGTAAATGTGAATTTATTTACAAATTTTAAAAATAATTTGTAAAGTAACCGCTTTTATAAGTATAATAGAAGAAACAGGGATTTAAGATACAAAGGAGGATAATAATGAAGAAGGGAAGAAATCTTTTAGGATTAATTTTAATTCTAGGATTAGTACTTAGTTCTTTGGTAGGTTGTGGAACTAATGAAACTGCTGATGTACCTAGTGTTGAAGAAGAAACAGAAGAAGTTTCAAATGGGTTACGTCCACTTACATTTGAATTTGTACCAGAGTCTAGAGTAGAAAATTTTGAAGATGTTAAAAACTTTGAAGACTGGGCTAGTGCTTGCCCTCATGTGGTTGAGTCATTTCTAAAGGGTGGAGAAGCTAGTCAAGAAGCTATAGATGCTCATGGAATCTTTGCGGAAAGTGGTCACTCAAAACTAGAACAAACATTTTATGAGTCTTATCCAACTACACCTGAAAGTTTCTCTGTAGCTTGTTTATCATGTCACTCATCGGGATATGAATGGGCTTATGAAAAATATGGTGATGATGTTTTAAATATTAAATGGATGGATGTTAAAGAAGATAATGAAGGAATGGATTTCTGGTCTTGTTATTTATGTCATGGAAATAATCCAGCAAGTACTTTAACTACAAATTCTATTTATTCTAGTAGAATTACTGATGACATTCCTAAGTTTGCACCAGGAGAAGCAGTATGTGCTCAATGTCATACAGTGTTTACAGGTTTAGAAGTGTTAACTGCTGAACTTGAAGGAGTATATGACGTTCATAAATATGGATATGATTTAGAAGGTATTTATGATGCACTTGTAGAATCAACTAATAAGAACCCTAATCAAAGTAATGATGCTTTATTAGATGCTGTTGTTTATGATAAAGAAACAGGAATTAAACTATATGGTACAGGATCTTATCTAGATGTTGAAATGCATCAAGGAAGCATCCATCAAAAGATGGGTCTATCTTGTGTGGATTGCCATATGCCTATAGAAGTTGCTGAAGATGGAACTGTATATAGAAGCCATAATGCATCTGGTTCAGTATTTGAAAGTCAAGCAGCTATGAATATGTGTATGACTTGCCATACTAACAATGAAATTAAAACTACTGATGATTTAATTGCATATACAAAAAAATTACAAGCTGATGCAACTGATCGTTACTTTGAAGTTAGAGAAGTTCAAAAAGGGCTAAGAGATGCAATTATTGCGGCTATGGCTGCTGGTTTAGATGAAGAGTTAATCCAAGATGCTAGAGATGCATATTCTAGAGGAGATTTCTATTTAGCTTATTCTAAAAAGACAGAAGCTGATTATGTAGAAGGAGCAGTTCCTGGAACTACATCTATTCATAATTATGATAAAGTTCTTGATTACTATGATAAAGCAGAAGAAATGTTTAAAAAGCATACAGAAAATTTAAAGTAAAATAGTTAAGTTTTCAAATAATATAAAAATATAAGGCTCTTGCTTTACTAGTAAGAGCCTTAATATTTATGTATATTAATTGAAGTTATTAATGAAAATAAGGTAATATAATTTATAAGAATTCTTTAAGGATTTATTAAATTATAGTAAGGTAAAAATATGGAAAAAAGATTTGATGATAATATATTTAAGAAAATCTTTAGAATGTTTCATTCAATGAAGTTTGGAATTGTTCTACTTGTAGTTATAGGAGTACTTTCTATTATAGGAACTATTATTCCTCAAAATCGATCAGATGTTTTTTATATGGAAAACTATCATGGATTTTTTTATGAATTAATAAACGTTTTTGATTTAGGAAATCTTTATTCTTCATATTGGTATATAGGACTTATGATTCTTCTTATAATTAATCTATTTTTATGTAGTATAAGAAGATTTATTCCAATTTTAAAAAGGGTTACAGAAAAACCTAATTTAGATAAAGTTTTAGAAGAATATAAGACTTGGGATACTATCAATATTAAAGAAGATAAAATTAATGGATTTGCAAGTGATTTAGGTTTTAGAAATCTTGAAACAAAAAATGTTGATGGAAAGAAAATATATTATAAAAATATAAATTCTATGGGATATTTGGGTTCTTGGATAACACACGTATCTCTTATAGTAATAATTTTAGCATTTGGTATTGGTAGATATATGGGATATGAGGTATTTGTATATGGAATACCTGGTACTGTTCGTGATGTAGAAGGCACTAATTATCAAATTCAAATTGATGATTTTGAAATGAGATTTGATGAGAATATGGTAGTAAGTCAATATGTTACTTCATTAACTCTTTTAGAAAATGGAGAAATTATTGATAGTGGACAACTTATGGTTAATCATCCTTTTAGAGGAAAAGGAATAAATATATATCAAAATGCGACTGGATGGGCTTTACATGCTTTTTTATATAAAGATGATCAAGCATATAAACAAACAGTATTATATAATTCAGAATTTTTTGTGGAAGATGATGGAAAGATTGCACTTCAATTTGTAGAATTATTTCCTGATTTTGATATGAGTGATCCAACTGCTTTAAGAAATTTAAGCCCTTTACCTAATAATCCTGTATTACTTTATGCATTGTATTACAATGGATTAAAGGTAGATATGGGTCTAGCTCGTATGGGTGATTTAATTGAGTATGAAGAATATAAGTTTATAGTTAATAGACCAGAAATGTATACTCTTTTACAAATTAATCATGATCCTGGGATTACTTTTGCGGCTATAGGAGGATTACTTCAAATTGTCGGATTAATATTTGCGTTTTATCTAAGGCCTAAAAAACTTAGGATAGTGATAGAAGATGACAATGTATGGTTGTGGTCAAAATCTTATGGAAATGATAATTTATATAAGGAAGAATTAAATAGAAAAATAGAAAAGTGGGAGGAACAATAAGTGGACTTACTAAAGATTGAGACAATGCTCTTTTATGGAGCTTTAATAGGATACCTTTTATCTATGGTGCTTTTTATCTTGTTTTTTGTAAATAAAAATGATAAGCAAGGAAAATATGGTAGAAATATATTATTAATTGGTTTTGTGATTCATACACTTGCACTAGTTGTAAGAACAATAAATACAGGGAGATTACCATTATCAAATCAGTATGAATTTGCGACAACATTTGCTTGGGCTATAGCTCTTTGTTTTTTGATTTTTGAAAAGAAGTTTGATTTTAGAGCTTTAGGTACTTTTGTAACTCCAATTCTATTTTTGATTATAGGATATGCGGCTATGAGAGATAAATCAGTAAGACCGCTTATGCCAGCACTTCAGTCAAAATGGTTAGCTATACATGTAGGACTTGCAATAATATCTTATGGTGCTTTTGCGGTTGCGGCAGGAGTTTCTGGTATGTACTTATTAAGAGATAAATTTAATCAAGATACATTTTTTAAAAGAAACATACCTGAAACTGATAAACTAGATGATTTAAGTTATAGGGCTATTGCGTTAGGTTTTCTATTATTGTCTTTAGTTATTATTACAGGTGCAATATGGGCAGAGGCTGCTTGGGGAAGATATTGGGCATGGGATCCTAAGGAAACATGGGCACTTATTACTTGGATAATATATTCAATATATCTTCATTTGCGTATTTCTAAAGGATGGCGTGGTGAAAGAGCAGCTTGGTTTTCAATAATAGGGTTTATATGTGTAATCTTTACATATGTTGGAGTTAATACATTGTTACCTAGTTTACATTCTTATGCTTATATATTATATGAAGCAATTGGAATATTTTAATTGGTTTTTAAGAGGATGAAAGTCCTCTTTTTTGATATGTTGTTAAAATAGCATACTTTGTGAAAAATAACACTTTTTTAATTTGTTAATATGAAAATGGTGTGAAATGCCCTAAATATAAGCTAAAACGTTTTACTAGCTAGCTTATAAAGTGGTATAATTTATATGTTTAAGGGAGGAGATTTTATGGCTAAACAAACAGTAAAAGATTTAAATGTTACTGGAAAACGCGTATTAGTGCGTGTTGATTTTAATGTTCCGATTAAAGAAGGAAAAATTACTAATGATAATCGTATTCAAGCAGCATTACCTACGATTAATTATTTAATTGAAAATGGTGCAAAAGTTATTTTACTTTCACACTTAGGTAAGATTGATCACAAAGACCCAGAAAAAACTGCGGCTGATAAAAAGAAAAATAACATGGCTCCAGTTGCGGCAAGACTTGCTGAATTAGTTAATGCAAAGGTTACATTTATACCAGAAACTGAAGGTAAAGATTTAGAAGATGCAATCGCTTCTATGAATGATGGTGAAATTATTTTAATGCAAAATACTCGTTATGAAGCGGGTGAAAGTAAAAATGATCCTGAACTTGGTAGATATTGGGCAAGTTTAGGAGATTTATATGTTTCTGATGCATTTGGTTCTGTACATAGAGCTCATGCTTCTACAGTAGGAATTCCTACACATTTACCAAGTGCTTGTGGTTTCTTAGTTGGTAAAGAAATTGATAATTTAAGTGCAGCTATAGATAATCCAAAGCGTCCTTTAGTTGCTATTCTTGGAGGAGCTAAGGTTTCTGATAAGATTGCAGTTATTGATAATCTATTGAAGATTGCTGATAAAGTTATTATCGGTGGAGGAATGGCATATACTTTCTTTTATGCTAAAGGATATAATGTTGGAACTTCATTACTTGAAGCAGATAAAGTTGATTTAGCAAAAGAATTTATGGAAAGAGGAAAAGATAAGCTTGTATTGCCTATTGATACAGTTATTGCTAATGATTTCTCTAATCCTACAGAAATTAAAACAGTTGATAGTTCTGAAATACCTGATGGTTTTATGGGGCTAGATATTGGTGAAAAGACTATTGAATTATTTAAAAATGAATTACAAGGAGCAAAAACTGTTGTTTGGAATGGTCCTATGGGAGTGTTTGAAGATCCTAGATTTGCTAACGGAACAGAAGCAGTTTGTACTATATTGTCAGAACTTCCTGATGCTATGACAGTTATTGGTGGAGGAGATTCTGCTGCAGCTGCTATATCTATGGGATTTGCTGATAAATTTACACACATCTCTACTGGTGGAGGAGCATCATTAGAGTATATGGAAGGTAAAGAGTTACCAGGAATTGCAATTATACAGGAGAAAGAATAATGAGAAGACCTATTATATTTGGAAATTGGAAAATGAATAAGACTCGTAAAGAGGCTAAAAAATTTGTTAAAGAAATTGAATTAATTCTTACTGGAGAAGAAAAAGCTGAATATGGTGTAGCTGTTCCATTTACACTTATTGATAAAGCTGTAGATAAAGCAAAGAATTTATTGATTTCTGCTCAAAATTGTCATTTTGAAGATAGTGGGGCTTATACAGGTGAAGTTAGTGTTCCTATGCTTAAGGATGTTAAAGTAACTCACTGTGTTATTGGACATTCTGAAAGAAGAATGATGTTTGCTGATACAGATGAAACAGTTAATAAAAAAGCAAAAAAATTAATTGAAAATGGAATAGTTCCTATTGTATGTATTGGAGAAAGTGAAGCACAATATGACAATGGTGAAACTGAAAGTGTTATCCGTTCTCAATTAAATGGAAGTTTAGCTGGTTTAGATCCAAAAGCTGTTGAAAATATCGTAGTTGCTTATGAACCAATTTGGGCTATTGGTACAGGAAAATCAGCAACAAAAGAAATTGCTCAAGACTGCTGTGCTATTGTACGTGATGAAATTAAAAACATGTTTGGTGAAGATGCAGCTAATAAAGTACGTATTCAATATGGTGGTTCAGTAAAACCTGATAATATTGCTGAATACATGGCTTGTGAAGATATTGATGGTGCTTTAATTGGTGGAGCTTCATTACAAGTTGATTCATTTACTGCAATAATTAATGCTACAAAATAAGTTTATAAATAGCTTAGGCTATTGTAATAAAAATAGGTATTTGAGGAGGAGATAAAAGATATGCCAATTATTATTGATGTTTATGCTCGTGAAGTTATTGATTCTCGCGGGAATCCAACAATCGAAGTAGAAGTTACAACAGATTCAGGTGCGTTTGGACGCGCATTAGTACCAAGTGGAGCTAGTACTGGAGAAAGAGAAGCTCTAGAATTACGTGATGGAGATAAATCACGTTACGGTGGAAAAGGTGTTTTACAAGCAGTTGAAAACGTTAATGAAGTTTTAGCTGATGCAGTTATTGGATTAGATGTTACTGATCAAACATTAATTGATTACACAATGATTAATCTTGATGGTACAGATTTCAAATCTAAATTAGGAGCTAATGCTATTTTAGGTGTTTCTATGGCTTGTGCAATTGCAGCTGCTAATTACTATGATATGCCACTTTATAAATACTTAGGTGGTATGAATGCAAAAGTTCTTCCAGTTCCAATGATGAACGTATTAAACGGTGGAAGCCATGCTGACTCTACAGTAGATTTCCAAGAATATATGATTATGCCAGTTGGTGCAAAATCAATTAAAGAAGCGCTAAGAATGGGTGCTGAAACATTCCATAAACTACGTGATGTATTAAAAGCTAAGGGATATAATACTAACGTAGGTGATGAAGGTGGATTTGCTCCTTCATGTAAAGATGGTAATGAAGAACCATTAGAATTAATCGTTGAAGCTATTAAAGCTGCAGGATACAAACCAGGTGAAGAAATAGCTATTGCATTAGACGTTGCAGCTAGTGAATTCTTTAATGCAGAAAAAAATCAATATGAACTTGTTAAATCTGGTGATGGAATCAAATCTACTGCAGATATGGTTGACATGTATGCAGAATGGGTTGAAAAATATCCAATTGTTTCTATTGAAGATGGTCTAGGAGAAAGAGACTGGGATGGATGGAAACTATTAACTGAACGCTTAGGTGAAAAGATTCAATTAGTTGGTGACGATCTATTTGTTACTAATCCAAAAATCTTAAAAGAAGGTATCGAAAAAGGTATCGCAAACTCTATTCTAATTAAAGTTAACCAAATTGGTACATTAACTGAAACATTAGATGCTATGGAAATGGCTAATAGAGCTGGATATACTTGTGTTGTATCTCATAGATCTGGTGAAACAGAAGATACTACAATTGCTGATTTAGCTGTAGGATTAAATGCTGGTCAAATTAAGACTGGTTCAATGAGCCGTACAGATAGAATTGCTAAGTATAACCAATTACTACGTATTGAAGATGAATTAGGACCTGTTGCTGAATATTTAGGCAAGGACGCATTCTTTAATCTATAATTAGTGATGGCACCCATAGGGTGCCTCTTTTTTATTGCAAATTATTGAGTGTATGTTATAATAGACAAGCATATAAAAGGAGAAACATAAATGCTTGATATATTGATACTAATAGTGTCCGCTGCATTGATTGTACTTACCTTATTACAAAGTGGAAAATCAGAAGGAATTTCTGGTGCATTTACTGGTTCAGGTGGTTTAAATCTATTTGCAAACGTTAAAGAAAGAGGTTCAGAAAAAGTTATTTCTAATTTAACTTTAGTTCTTGGAATCTTATTCTTTGTGTTAGTGATAATTAATAGAATAGTATAAAGGGGCATTATAATGCCTTTTTATTTGAGGGAAAAATGGAAAGTTTAAAAAATACAGTTTACGATTTAATATTAAATGGATCTAGTGGTCAGTATGATTTAAGAATGATTGCTAGTGTTTTAAAGTTGGATAGTACAGCTGATTTTGTAATGCTTAATAAGGTTTTAAATCAATTAGAAGATGAATATTTAATTGTTAGAAATAAAAAAGATAAATACTTGCTTGCTCATCAAGCAAGAGTTTATCGAGGTAAGATATCTGTAAATACAAAAGGAAAAGGTTTTTTCGATCTTGAAAATGAAACAATTATTATTCCTAAAGAAAATTTAAATGGTGCTTTAGATAATGATGAAGTTGTTGTTAAGCTTGTTAATAAAAAGAATGATGATTTAGGTTATGTTGAGAAGATAATTAAAAGAAATACAGTTAAAGTTATTGGTACTTTAACAATTTCTAAAAAAGTTGTTGTAGTTACTCTTGATGAAGAGCGACTTAATAATTATAAGATTAAAGTAGTTAATGCTGATAAATTTAAACTTGTTAATGGATTAAAAGCTTTATTTAAAATTGTTAAATATCCTTATGTAAATAAAAATAGAAAAAGTTTAATAATGGAAGTTGCAATAGAACAAATTATTGGTCATAAGGATGATCCAGGAGTAGATATTTTATCTATTTTATTGAGTTATGAAATAGACCCAATATTTCCTGAAGAAGTCATGAATCAAGTAAAAGAAATCCCACAAGAAGTTAGTGAGTCTTGTAAAAAGGGGAGAAAAGATTTAACTCATTTAGATATAGTTACTATTGATGGTGATGATGCAAAAGATTTTGATGATGCAATTAGCATAGAAAAAACTATTCATGGTTATAAATTGGGTGTTCATATTGCGGATGTTTCATATTATGTAAGAAAGAATACACCTTTAGATATAGAAGCAAGAAAAAGAGGGACTTCTACTTATGTGGTAGACAAGGTTGTTCCTATGTTACCTCATTTACTTAGTAATGGAATTTGTAGTTTAAATCCAGATGTAGAAAGACTTACTTTAAGTTGTATTATGAATGTTAATCATAAAGGTGAAATAGTTGATTATGATTTATTTGAATCTGTAATAAAATCTAAGTATAGAATGACATATAATAATGTTAATAAGATATTTGATGGCAATAAATCAGTTAATAAAAAATATAAGGATATTTCTCATTTGTTTTATTTAATGAGAGATTGTGCAAAGCTTATAAGAAAAAGAAGAGATTTAAATGGTAGTATTGATTTTGATAAAGAAGAAGCTTTGATAGTTGTTGATGATAAAGGTAAAGTAGTAGATATTAAAAAAAGAGAGAGAAGAGAATCTGAAAACATTATTGAAGATTTTATGATTAGTGCTAATGAATGTGTTGCAAAACATTTAAAACATTTAAGTATACCTACACTTTATAGAATTCATGAAAGTCCTACTTCAAAGAAAATTGAGGAATTTAAGAGAGTTTCTTCCTTAATGGGTCATACTTTAAAATATAAAGGTTCTACTTTAAGACCAAAAGATATTCAAAAGTATTTAAATGGTTTAAAAGATAGTGAAGATTATCCTGTAATATCTACATTAATGTTAAGAAGTATGCAAAAGGCTAGATATGATGCAAAACCAATTGGACATTTTGGTTTAGCTTTAGAAGATTATTTGCATTTTACTTCACCTATTAGAAGATATCCTGATTTAATAGTCCATAGAATGCTAAAAAAATATTGTTTTAATCATAATTATGATGATTTAGAAAAAGATGAAAAATTAATGTGTGAATTAGCAATACTTACATCTGAAAGAGAAAGAGCATCAATTGATGCTGAAAGAGATGTAGATTCTATGAAAATGGCAGAGTACATGTTAGATCATATTGGAGAAGTTTATGAAGGCATTGTTTCTTCAGTTACAACATTTGGATTTTTTGTAGAGTTAGATAATCTTATAGAAGGTTTAGTGCATATTCATACTTTAAGAGATGATTATTATCATTTTAATGAGAGTATACTTAGCTTAATTGGTGAAAATACAGCTAAAAGAATTTCTTTAGGTCAAAAGGTTAAAGTTAAGGTTGTTGGTGCTAATAAACTTGCAAGAACAATTGATTTTGAGTTGGTAAGTAAACCTAAGTCAAAGTTAAGTCGTTGGAGGTAGTATGAGTATAAAAGTAATTTCTTATAATCGAAAAGCATCTTATGAATATTTTTTAGAAGAAAAATTTGAGGCTGGACTTGTTTTAGTTGGTACTGAAATTAAATCAATAAGACAAGGTAAAGTTAATTTTAAAGATGCTTATGTATCGATTATTAATGATGAAGCTTTTATTAAAGAAATGCATATCGCATCTTATGACCATGGAAACAGATATAATCATGATGAAACTAGAGAAAGAAAATTATTACTTAATAAAAGAGAGATAAGAAAATTAAAACAAAAAATACAACAACAAGGATATACAATTATTCCTACAAAGTTATATTTAAAAAATGGTAGAGCTAAACTTGAAATAGCTTTAGCTAAAGGGAAAAAATTGTATGATAAAAGAAATACTGAAAAGCTAAAAGATGCAAAAAGAGAAATAGATAGAGCTATGAAATATAGATATTAAAAAAGGTATTATTGGAAATTAAATCCAAACAATACCTTTTATTTTTATTGTGGTTAGATAACTACCATCCTCCACCAGAAGAACCACCAAATCCTCCACCAGAAGATCCGCCTCCACCAAAGGAGCTACCTCCTCCAGATGAGAAGCTACCGCCTCCACCGCTACTTCCAGAAGGTGCAGGAGGAGTAGGACGCGAAATTGATGACATACTACTATTCATATTAGAATAGAATCTATTGTATGAGAAGTGATCTCCTTCATACCAATCAGGTTGTACCATTTCCATATCTTTAAAATGTTTTCTCCAAACGTTTGTAAGTCCTAATACATATGCATAAGGTAGTATGTGGTAATAAATTTGAGGGTTTTCTTCGAATAACATATTGATTCTATCTTTTTCAGCATGTTCTATAAATTCTTTTAAACCTAAAACTTTACCGTACATTTCTGTACCAAATTTTGTTCTTTTATCCATAAATGCTGTAGGTATTATAGTTATAAATGTTAATATCCATATAATTATAAAATATGTAGGTGATATATTTGCGGAAGTCATTATAAACATACTTCCAAAAATAGCGGACATAATAAATGAAATCGAAAGTATTAATATCCCTAATTTAATACCTAAAGAAGTACCTTTAAAGTTTTTAATTAAATAAATTATAGAACCAAAACTAAGTAATAATGCGCCTCCAATAAAAGCAGATACAATAAGAGCTGTTGCTGCATCATAATAAGTTGTATATAAAGAATATCCACTAATAATTGTTATTGGTAATATTGATAAGAAAGTAAATAGAATTTGATAACCAATTGATGCTTGAGAATAAAGTCTTCTATCTTTTTCATTAAAATATTTTGTGACTCCATATACTGCAGTCATATAATCACTATATTTATCATCAAGATCATCTGTAGTAATAATTGGTCTTCTTCTAAAGATATTATTAAAGAAATTTACATTATAAGAATGCTCATTTGGATCGATTTCTTTAACTTTTTTAAATACTAATTCATCATTTTTTTCTGAGATTGTTATATAACCTTTGTTTGCCCATTCTAAGAATAATGATGCAATATCTTTAGTTGTTGCACTATTTTTCATTACATAACCAACACCAGCACTTGATAATTCTTTTGGTGCTTCAAATTCTACTGTAACAATCACTTCATCATCTTTTCCATGTTTAGCCCATGTAAAGAAAGATAATGCGGCTAATAATATTGAAGAAATTATTGTGATTATTAAAGGTGTATTACTTTTAGAAAAATCAAAATAATCAGTTGGTAAATCTAATTTAATTGTTATACCTCTACCATAATTTATGGTTGTATTTAATGAACCTGTTATAGTATTTCCATTTACTTCATATTTGAAGTTTGGATCTAAATTAGTACCATCTGTATAAAAATATATTTTAGATTCATCAAATTCTTTTGGCATATTTATAGTGAAAGTTGCATTATAAATATCATTGTTCCATTTATCTCCAACTATATTGTAATAAAATGCTTGGAATCCACCTAAGTCTAAGTCAGTTGAATGAATTTTATATTGAATCTTATATGTTTCATGCTTATTAGCATAACGATCTGCATCACCTAATCTGATGGATACACCATATGAATTTCTTTCAATATAAGAATTGTGATTTGATAATATTTTTATGTTGCTTACTGGCCAAAAATAATCTTTTACTATTTGTTTACCATCAACAAGCCATGTGTAGTTTGTGTATTTTGTTGGGATGTTGATATAAATCCCTCTCATAGATTCATAAAAATCAACATCAAAAGTTTCAGTAACAGTAAAAACACCTTTCTCTGAAACATCAATTACAACATCTACATTACTAAAAGAAAATCTTTGGTCTGTAGCATTTGTATTTTTTGTAAAAAATGTAGTTGAAAGTAATAAGGTTAAAACTACTATCAATGTTTTCTTTATAAATTTCATATTTAACCTCCTAAAAATATCGCTAAAAGCGATATATTAAAACTGTACTTTTACATTTTCACGTTCAGCTTCGCTAGTAACAGTGAACAATGGTTGTGTATTAAAATTGAATATTCCAGCAAGTATATTGCTTGGGAAGCTTTCTACCATAGTATTGAATGTTTTAACAACACCATTGTAGTATTTTCTTGCATTAGCAATTTCGCCTTCCATATTTGTTAGTTGACCTTGTAATTCCATAAAGTTTGTATTAGCTTTTAATTCTGGATATGCTTCAGTTAAAGCTAATAGTCTAGATAATGTTCCTGAGAATTCTTTTTCAGCTTCTGCTTTTTCTGCAGGAGTTGCACTTGTTAGTGCTTTATTTCTAGCCGCAATTACATTTTCTAGAGTTTGTGACTCATGTTTTGCATAACCTTTTACTGTTTCTACAATATTAGGTATAAGATCATATCTTTTCTTTAGATAAACATCCATTGTTGAATATGCTTCATCAACTTTATTTCCTAAAGATACAAATCTGTTGTAAGTACTTATTGCATAAGCAACTAATAATACTGCTACAACAATTAATAATATAAAACTAATTTTAAAAGTTCCCATATTTAAGTCCTCCATTAACAACATAATTATATCATATGTATTTATCAAAATTCATTAATTATACATGGTATAATCTAGGTTAAATGAGGGTGATTAAAATGTTAAATATACTTATTTTAATAGAAGTAGATGAAAGTCTTAAACAAAAAATGATTGATGAATGTAAGGGTGTTAATTTAGTTTTTTGTAATAGAAAAGAAGTAACGTTAGAAAAATTAAATGAATTTGATGTTTTAATTGGTAATTTAACAATGAAATTGCTTAAAGAACCTAATAATCTAAAATGGATACATTTTGAAAGTGCAGGAGTTGAGAAGTTTTTAGATATTGATGAAAATATAATACTTACCAATTCTACTGGAGCTTATGGAGAAGCTATTGCGGAATATATGATAGCTGCAGTATTTACACTTTATAAAAGATTTCATGAATATATTGATAACAAGATTTATAGGTCATGGGAATATCTAGGTAAAGTTAAAAGGGTATATGGTAGTAATGTTCTTGTGGTTGGTTTAGGTGATATTGGCTATACTTTTGCAAGAAAAATGAAAGCTTTGGGCTGTAATGTAAGTGGTGTAAAAAGAACAATTTCTGAAAAACCTGATTATATAGATAATATTTATACTTTTGATAATGTTGATGATGTAATAGGTGATTTTGATATTGTTGCTTTATCTTTACCTCATACAAAAGAGACTGATAAAATATTTGATTATAATAGAATTAAGAAAATGAAAAAAGATGCAGTATTTATAAATGTTGGTAGAGGTAAGACTGTAGATACTGATGGATTAATAAAAGCATTAGAGGAAGATCATTTATTAGGTGTATGTTTAGATGTTGTAGACCCTGAACCTCTTTTAGTTAATTCTAAATTGTGGCAATTTGAAAATGTAATTATTACACCTCATGTATCTGGTAATTATAGTATGGATTATACTTTAGAAAGAGTAGTAGAAATTGCGATTGATAATATTAATAGATATTCAAAAGGAGAAGAATTAATTAATATTGTTGATAGAAAACTTGGCTATAAAAAATAGTTAAATGTTTGTTTATTTATATGTGTTGTGCTATATTATGAGTGCAACAAATATGGGGTTGTCTTGGATTCGACAGGTTTATGTTTGATTTAAATTGCAGTGGAGTGGTGACCTAATTACCAAAACAAAATAAACGGAAACAATAGATTAGCATTTGCTGCTTAATAGTCCCAAATAGAGGATTGCAGCTTCCTACTATTATTTTGTCATTAGGATATTAGTAGAGTATAAATAATGAATAAGGCAAAGCCAAGCTTGGTGGTGTAGCCCGACAATCTTTACAAGCAAATTCGGTTATTGTTGGCTTGCTTCGTTTAATCGTCTTATTAATAGCAAGATAAACTGTAGACATTTAAATGTGGAACAACTCTTGGACAGGGGTTCGATCCCCCTCAACTCCACCAAAATATAAAAATACCGCATAGATATGCGGTTTTATTATGATTAAATATTGTTTTGGGTAACTTTTATAAATTTATTATTAGTTTTTTCTAACAAATTAGTATTTTTTTAGACTTATTTTGTAAAATATGATATAGTATTTATGGTGGATATTGGAAAGAGAAGATGGAGATAAAAAAGTTGCACATAATATCGCAACTTTTTTATTTTTTGCTTACTTGAATAAAAATCAAATAATACAATATTTATGCTTAAATAATGATGATAGAAAAAAAGTATAAATTGATATCATAAATGATAATAAATAAAAACAACAATCAATAGTATTGATAAATTAATCCTCAGTTTGTTTAAATTGAGGATTTTTATCTTGGAAAAAATATATAAATTATATTAAGACGTATGTTCATTACATTTGATTAAACCTTATGTAATCATTATTGTTACAAATATTATTTGTATGATAAAATTTAAGTAACAAGAGATATCAATTAGTTTAATACAACAATAATTTACATTTATAATTAAAACAACATTTTAAGGTCTAATACGAGTTTCATACTCAATTTATTTTAGAGTTATAGATTATATAAATTATAGTGACCGATTCTTTTCATCTACTCTATGATAGATATAACAATTTATAAATATCTATTAATCAAATGTATTTTAAAGAGACTGGAAAGGAGTTTTGATGTATGAAAAAAACAATTAAAATTTTTCTCATCCTGCTGGTAACACTTTTTATACCTATTCTTGTACAAGCAGATTCTCCTCAACCACATCCAGATCCTTATAGTGGAGATTTAGGTAATTATGAAGGCAAATGGATTATCGATGGCAAAACAGAACAGGACTCAAATTGGACTTTAGAAATATCTGATGGTAAATATCATTTACATAATGAATATCAAGATTTTGAAGGTGATGTAATTTTTACTCCTGGACAAAAAGATTTTGGAAAACCAGATACTTTATGGTTGGACTTTGACCCTTCTCTTAAGATTGAGATTGTACTTGAAAATCAAGATGGAGGTTTGATTGATGTTTCAGGACAAGGACTTATTTTTGTAAGACCGGGTAATCATGTTGAATTTGATGTAGAGGAAGAAGTAGAAATATACTCAAAAGAAAAGATGGTTGGTGATTGGGTATTGGATAAAATGTTGGTAATTGTTCCTGATTATGATTTTTTCCGTGTAGAGTTATCTAATAATGATATTATGGCGGGAAGTACAACAGGAGATACTCGTCTTATTATAAGTTTTGGTAAAGATGGGGTATTGTATCAAGTTTCTGAAAAATTGGAAATACGTGCTCCTATAACTCGCTATCGTGTTATTGGTGGTAAATACATATATTTTAAAAATCCAAATCCAATTACACCTTATTTTAGTAAGTTTGATGCAAACTATATTCCTGAAAATAGTGGGTTAGATTATGCAGGACAATTAGTTATTTATTCTTATCCTTCTCCAGAAGAGCCTGAAGTATTTACTTACATGATTTTTTCTCGTATCACCAGTGTTGAACAGTTAGAAGGAGGTAGTTAAGAATGAAAAAAATAGTGTTATTTATCCTTTTGCTACTCATTATTAATATGATGGCTTGTTCTTTTAAAGAACCACCTCCAAAAACAAAATCAAATAAAGAAAAAACAGTATCTGAACAACAAGATACAGAAATTGAAGATCCTAATGATTTTCAGGCAGGGATTCCTGAAGAATATCGTTTAAAGGTTAATATTACTGATGATTATTATGAGCCTTTACCTGAATCAGATGTAACTCTAGATTCTCCATTGTTTAAAATAGGAGAAAAAATAAACGAATAGATTTAATGAATGTTAGATTTTAGAAACTATTTTAAAGCACAGCCATTAATACGATTTATTGTATTGATGGCTATTTTAATTTAAAACATTTATTTTTTTGAAACATTTTGATAATGCTATGTTATACTTTGCATTAAGGTTTAGAAATAAAGGGAGTTTTACATATGTATAGAATTATTGAAAAAACAAATTTAAATCCGACTATAGGTATGATGCGTATAGAAGCACCACTAATAGCACGTAAAGCAAAACCAGGACAGTTTATTATTTTACGTGTTAATGAAGATGGAGAGCGTACACCTTTTACAATTGCAAAAACTGATATTGAAGAAGGATCAGTGACAATTATTTTTCAAATTGTTGGTAAGACAACTCAAGATATGGATAAATTAAAAACAGGAGATTATTTACAAGATTTTGTTGGACCTTTAGGTAATCCATCATGTTTAGATGGATATGAAGGTAAAAATGTTTGTGTTATAGGTGGAGGGCTAGGAAATGCAATTGCTTATCCACAAGCTAAATGCTTACATGAAAAAGGTGCTATTGTAGATATTATTGCTGGGTTTAGGAATAAAGATATTATTATTTTAGAAGATGAAATGAGAGAAGTTTCTGATAATTTTTATGTAATTACAGATGATGGTTCTAATGGGAAAAAGGGATTTGTGACAGATGTATTACAAGAACAACTTGATAAAGGTAAAAGATATGAGCTTGTAGTAGCTGTAGGACCACTTATTATGATGAAAAGTGTGTGTGAAATGACTAGACCTTATGAAATACACACAGTTGTAAGTATGAACTCTATTATGATTGATGGAACTGGTATGTGTGGTGGTTGTCGTTTAACTTATGATGGAAAGACTAAATTTGCATGTGTAGATGGACCAGAATTTGATGGTCATAAAGTTGATTTTGATGAGGCAATAATGCGTAGTAAACAGTTTAAAAAAGCTGAACAACAATCTATTGAATATGCTTGTAAGCTAACTGGGGAGGTACATCGTGGTTAGAAATATGAGTTTAACAAAGGTCCCAATGCCTGAACAAGATCCTAATATTAGAAACAAAAACTTTTTAGAAGTTACTACAGGGTATACACCTGAAATGGCTATAGAAGAAGCAAAACGTTGTATTCAATGTAAACAAAAACCATGTATGAAAGGATGTCCTGTTGGAGTTAAAATCCCTGAGTTTATTGCACTAGTTGCAAAAGGGAAATTTGAAGAGGCTTACCAAAAGATAGTTGAAACAAATTCTTTACCTGCAATTTGTGGTAGAGTGTGTCCACAAGAAACACAGTGTGAAGGAGTTTGTATACGTGGTATAAAAGGAGAACCAGTTGCAATAGGAAGATTAGAAAGATTTGTGGCTGATTATCATATGGAAAATTCTTGTGAAGTAGCTTTTAAAGTTGAGTCTAATGGTCATAAAGTAGCAATGGTTGGATCAGGTCCTGCTAGTTTAACTTGTGCAGGAGATCTTGCAAAGCTTGGTTATGAAGTAACTATATTTGAAGCGTTTCATGTACCTGGTGGAGTTTTAATGTATGGGATTCCTGAATTTAGATTACCGAAAAGTTTAGTTCAATCTGAAATAAATCTTTTATGTAAAAGTGGAGTGGATATTCAAACAAATATGGTTATTGGTAAAATATTAACTATAGATGAACTAATGGAAGATTATGGATTTGAGGCAGTATTTGTTGGTACAGGTGCTGGACTTCCAAAATTTATGGGAATACCTGGAGAAAACTATAACGGTGTTTTTTCATCAAATGAATTTTTAACACGTGTTAATTTAATGAAGGCATATAAGTTTCCTGATGTTGATACACCAGTAAATGTAGGTGAGCGTGTAGTAGTAGTTGGTGGTGGAAATGTTGCGATGGATGCTGCACGTAGTGCAAAACGTTTGGGTGCTAAGGATGTTTATATTGTATATAGACGTTCTGAAAATGAGATGCCTGCTCGTTTAGAAGAAATCCATCATGCTAAAGAAGAAGGTATTATTTTTAAAACATTAAATAATCCAACTGAAATTTTAGCTGATGAAAATGGATGGGTTACAGGTATTAAGATTCAAAAGATGGAATTAGGAGAACCTGATGCTTCTGGAAGAAGGCGTCCAGTTGCAGTAGAAGGTGCAATTGAAGAGTTGAAGTGTGAAACAGTTATTATGGCAATTGGACAATCTCCAAATCCATTAATAAAAAATACTACTCCTGATATTGATACAGAATTTTGGGGTGGTATTATTGCAGATGAAAAAACAGGTGCGACATCAAAACCTGGTGTATTTGCTGGTGGAGATGCTGTTACAGGAGCAGCAACAGTTATTCTTGCAATGGGTGCAGGAAAACAAGCCGCAAAAGCAATTGATGAATATATTAAGAGTAAATAGAATCTACCAATCGGTAGATTTCAGACTGTTGACAAAGTATAGTATTCAATAACAAATAAATTTGATATACTATCGAAGTAGATAAGACATCCTGTTTTCGCGAACTATATATGGTCTTATCTACTTTTTTAATGTTAAAATATAG
>JAAYSZ010000013.1 GCA_012523895.1 Erysipelotrichaceae bacterium | reverse complement strand
TAGGTGTAAAATATAAATTTTCTTATTACTTTAGTGTGATGTTTGTTATTGTAGATGAAATTTTATTAATGTTGGATTTCATCTTTTTTATATTTGAAAATAATATACTAAATAAACAGTGAAAAAATCATGTTAGAACTATTATAAATAAGCTAAAAAATATATAATTAAATTAAAGAAGAGTAAGATTTATAATCTAACTCACAAAACCAACAATAATAATACATATAAAAATAACCAGACAAACATTATGACAAAAACTTTTTTGACATGAGGAACCTTTATTAATTAAAAGGAGGAAAGAAAATGGCTATGAAAAAAGTATTAACTATACTTCTTTTAGTTGCGATGATGTTTGCCATTGCTGCTTGTGGAGGTGGAAAGAAGCCCAACGATATTGAAAAATCTGATGTAACTACAAATCAAGTTGAAAAAACAACTGAAGCTATATCTACTTATGAGTTAGTAGCAATTGATAATGAGGAGATTTTAGTTAAAGTAACAGGAATTAACCCTAATTATATGTATGGTTATGCAATAGAAGCTTATGTGAAAAATAAGTCTTCAGATACAGATTATACGTTAATTATTCCTAATGCATCTATAAATGGTGTTAATGCCTATGCTGAAAGTTTGTATGGTGTAAATGCTGGAGAAGAAAAAGAAATTACTATTTTTTTTACAAATATTAAAACATTAATAGAAAATGATATTGGTGAATTTAGTGATATTAAGCTTACATTTCTTGTTCGTGATGCTTCTGATTGGTATATAGAACCATTAGCGCAAGAGACAGTTAATATTTATCCTCTTGGTAAAGATAAGGCTACTAAGTTTGTTCGTGAAACTTTAGCTACAGATGAAATCTTAGTTGATAACGATGAAGTAACAATTATTGTTACTGACTATGATTTAAATGGAGAATATGGCTATACTATTAATCTTTATCTTGTTAATAAAAGTGAAAAATTTCATAAATATACATATACCTATGTGACTATAAATGGTCATGAATTTATAAGTGTTTGGGAGAAAACTTTAACTCCAAATACAGTATCGTTTGATAGCGCAGTTTTTATGGATTTTGAACTAGAGGAAATTGGTGTAGATGGTGCAGATATTAAAGAAATTAGTTTTGACTTAAAAGTTTCTGATGATAGTGAAGATGTTGTTTATTTAGAATTACCAGTAAATTTAAAACCTACTTATTAGTACTACTAATCGAAATAATGAAAGAAGGAATGTTTTTTGAAAAGGGTATATATTGTAACAGGAGCAAATGGATTTTTAGGTAACAATATAATAAGAAAGCTAGCAGAAAATAAAGACAATGAAATAAGGGCTTTAGTTTTACCGCAGGAAAAAACAACTTCGATTGAAGGTTTAAATTGTAAAATTTTTAAAGGAGATGTTACAAAATTAGATTCCTTAAAAGATGTATTTGATTTAGATGATAAACTTGCAAAATTATATGTAATTCATTGTGCTGGTATTGTATATATTAAATCCAAATACAATCCTTTAGTATATGAAGTTAATGTAAATGGAACTAAAAATATTGTTGAAAAGGTTTTAGAAAAAAAAGGTAGATTAGTATATATAAGTAGTGTTCATGCGATTAATGAAAAACCTAAAGGAGAGATAATAACTGAAATAAAAGATTTTGACTGTAATAAGGTTGTAGGACAATATGCGAAAACAAAAGTAGAAGCATCAAACTATATTTTAGAAATGGTAGAAAAGAAAGATTTAGATGCATGTATTGTTCATCCTGCAGGAATGTTAGGTCCAAATGATTTTAGTAATGGTCATATAACTCAGTTAATAATAGATTTTGTAAATGGGAGATTAGTAGCTGGAGTCAAAGGTGGATATGATTTTGTGGATGTTAGAGATGTTTCAAAAGGAATAATAAGTGTTTGTGATAAAGGGAAAAAAGGAGAATGTTATATTCTCTCAAATAGATATATAGAGATTAAAGAATTGTTAGATATTGTTAGTGAAGTTTGTAATATAAAAAAGATTAAAGCATTTTTGCCTATAGGATTTGCAAAAGCTATCGCTCCTTTAGCAGAGATTTATTATAGTGTTTTAAAACAGCCACCTTTATTTACAAAATATTCTCTTTATACATTAAATTGTAATTCCAATTTTTCTAGTAAAAAAGCTAAAGAGGAGTTAGGTTTTACCAACAGAGATTTTAAAGAAACAATAGCTGATACTGTAAAATGGTTAAAAGAACAAGGAAAGATAAAGTGATTAGATAAAAGGTCCTCAAAAGAGGATCTTAAGTTTTAAGTCATTAAATAGGACAAAATACAATAAACATAGTAATATCTAATTCATAGAAAAGAGACAACTATGGATAATATTTATGATAGGTTAATGAAACCACTTGAATCTAAATGGTTAAATGAATATAGAAAATTAATAATGCCTTATGCACATGGTAATGTTTTAGAAGTTGGCTTTGGAACAGGAGTTAATTTAAAACATTATGATTTTTCATCTATTCAATCATTTACAGCATTAGATTTAGATTCAAAAAAAGAGTTTACACCTAAAACAAATTATCCTATTACTTATGTTAATGGAGAGGTTGAAAATCTACCTTTTGAGGATAACAGTTTTGATACTATAGTTGAAACTTTGGTTCTTTGTTCAGTAAAAGATATGAACAAAGCTATTTCAGAAATATTTCGTGTATTAAAACCTGGTGGAACATTTATTTTTATAGATCATGTTCTTCCAGAAAAACCTCTTATGGCAAATGCTTTTAAAGGAGTTAATTTTATTTGGAATCATTTTACAGGGGGTTGTAATTTAACTAGACAACCACATCTTATATTAGATAAATATAATTTGAATTTTATAGAAAAAGGTTCCTTTGCGGATAATATATTCAGATATGGTGTAGTATCAAAAAAAGAATAATTATATAAATAAATCCTCAAGCAATTATGTTTGAGGATTTTATGTATTATAATTTTTTTCTAGTTCATGGATTTCTTCTAATAAAGCTTGATTAAATGGAGTAGGTATATTGTGTTTTTGTCCTAACTTAACAACAGTTCCTGCAAAGAGATCTACTTCTGTTTTTCTTTTTTGTAATAAATCTTGGCGCATTGAAGGCATACCTTTAGGTGAAAGAGGTTTTATTACATCTAACCAATATAAAAGATCATTTTCATCTAGTTTTACACCTTCAGCTTTTGCAAGAGGGATAACTTCTCTCATAGCATTAATCATTCTATCACGCTCTTTACCTTCTTTAAGCACTGAACCATAATTACCTTCACAAACACTTACAACTTGGTTAATTCCAACATTGAGCATAAATTTACCCCACATTCTATCTCTCATATCATTTACAAGAGTATAAGGTATATTTGCGCGTGTTAGAAAATCAGCAACAAGTTTAAGACGAGGAGTAATTTTATCTGTATATAGTTCACCTATAGTAAAGTTTCCCATGTTTTTCCAATATAAACGATTTCCTTTTTTAGTAGCATCCATACCTTGAAC
>JAAYSZ010000012.1 GCA_012523895.1 Erysipelotrichaceae bacterium | reverse complement strand
TCCAGACTCCATTTTTTATTAGCATGCTTTCTTGACACTCATTTTCACGAACTCACCAGTCTTTTAATCCCTTGATTTCAAGGCTTTTCAGCCATTTCTTGACATCAATACTACCGTCTCCACATGTACTGTTAATGGAAACATATCAACTGGCTGTACTTTATCTATACTATATCCATTATCATTAAATCTCTTACAATCTCTTGCTAAAGTAGATGGATTACAAGAAACATAAACTATCCTACTAGGACTTAACTTTAAAACAGCTTCTACTGCTTTTTTATTTAACCCTTTTCTAGGAGGATCAACTATTATTACATCAGGATTTAAGTTTTCTTCTATTAACTTATTAGCCCCATCCCCTGCATCCATACAATAAAACTCAATATTATTTACATTATTAATTCTTGCATTTTCCTTTGCATCTTCTATTGCCTCTTCTACTACTTCAATACCTATAACTTTACTTGCATACTTAGATGCAATAATTCCAATAGTACCTATACCACAATATAAATCTAAAACTATTTCATTTGACTTAATTTCCGCATACTCAATAGCTTTACTATAAAGAACCTCTGTTTGATAAGGATTTATTTGAAAAAAAGATTTACTAGAAATATTAAATTTATAACCACATATTTCTTCTTGTATAAAATCCTTTCCTTTCAACAAATATTCTTCCTCACCTAAAATCACATTATCTTCTCTTTTATTCACATTTAAAACAATACTTTTTATCTCATCAAACTTATTATATAAATTCTCTACAAATTCATTTATCTCTACTGTAATAACTTCCCTACACACTATAACAACCATAACTTCATTTAAATTATGAGAATGCTTAATTAAAACATGCCTTATTAAATCCTTAAATTCATATTTAACTAATTCATTTCTAAAATAATCAATAATATTATTTGATAACTTACTTTGTACAACACAATCATCAAATTCAACTATTACATTAGAAAAACTTCTATAGAAACCTATTTTTAAATCTTCATCATATTGAACTGGGACCTGAACCTTATTTCTATATCTATAAGGATCTTCCATACTTAAAACATCATTAACCTCAACATCTAAATTAGCTATATTTCTAAAAGTGTTTTCTACAACACTCTTTTTAAAGTTTGCTTGCTCTAAAAATGACATGTGTTGTAAATTACATCCACCACAATGCTTATAAACACTACAAACAGGTTTAACTCTATTTTCACTAATTTCTAAAATATCAACTATTCTTCCATAGCCATAATTTTTCTTTAAAGAGATAACTTTTATTTTTGCGACCTCATCTTTAATTAAACCCTTCACAAAATATACAAAACCATCATGTTTTACAATACCGTTACCATCTTTATCATAATCAATACATTTTCCAATAAATTCTTCATTTTTCTTCATAAAACAATTATAAAAAAATCTTATTGATTTCTCAATAAGACTTTATGGTGTTACATCTTCCTCAGTTTCTTCATCAACCTCTTCAGTTTCATCTACCCCAACTGTCATATCTTCATCATCTTCAGGTGTAGGAGAAGGATTTTTTCTACTTTCAACATCATCTCTAAGCTGTTGAGCAAGCTCAGGATCTATTGGCTCAGACACAAGTTGAGTACTTGCTGTTTCCATTCCAGATGTCTTTGTCATAATAACATAAACAAAATCATCACTATCTCTATTTTTATCCAAGTTAAATACATGAATTTCTAAATCATACATTTTTTTAGTTTCAGTTTGAGAGAAATAAGTCCCTAAATCTAAAACACCTAATACAGAGTTAAATGCTTCACTAGCTTTAGAAGTTGCCATATCTGCAGTATATCCATCTTCAACATCTACATATACTCTTAATGTAGCTGTCGCAAGTTCTACATTAACTTTTTCAACCCCACTTAAACCTTTAACACTATTTTCAATATTAGTAATATCTGATTTAGTAATTGCCGGATCTAAATCATTTTCATATCTATCACCAAGTATTGGTGTACCAGTATCAAGAGTTGCTGAAATGATAACCCATCCCACAATTAATAATGGTATTGCAATTATTATAAGCCCAACAATTAAAACAATATTTGCCTTATTTGTTTTTCTTTTAACTGTTCTATTTGTTCTTTTTCTTTGAGTCATATCAATTACTCCTTACACATAATAATCCTACTTATTTATCCTTTTTGCAAGTTCTTCAACAATTAATTTATTTGCTAAAGAAGGGTTAGCTTGACCTCTAGTCTTCTTCATGACTTGACCCATCAAGAATTTTACTGCCCTATCTTTCCCATTTGCATAGTCTACTATAGATTGAGGTTGTTCATCAAGTACTTTATTAATAACTTCTAACAACATTCCTTCATCAGAAACTTGTTTTAAGCCCTTTTCATTAATGATGTCTTCAGTTAGCTCGCCTTTCATTATACCATCTAAAACAATATCTTTGCCTTGTGTACTAGAAATAACCTTCTCTTCAATTAATTCAATCATTCTTACAAGTTCTTTTGGTTTAAGTTCACTATTTTTGATTTCAACATTATTTTTAGATAACCATGCAAGAACATCAGTAATTAACCAATTAGAAATACTTCTTGCTTTATCACCATATTTCATACACTCTTCAAATAATTCAGCTAAATCTCTATTTCCTAAATAAACATTTATCTCATTATCATTTAAACCATAATCATTTTTATATCGTTTCTTTCTTTCACTAGGAAGTTCAGGTAAGCTATTAACTATTTCTTTTACCCAATCATCAGATAATCTAATAGGAACTATATTTGGATCAGGAAAAAATTTATAATCCACTCCACCCTCTTTTCTTCTCATTTCAATAGTTGTTCTACTAGATTCATCAAATCTTCTAGTAGAAGAAATTACTTTTTCACCTTTATCTAAAATTTCTGATTGTCTTTTAATTTCATAATCTATTGCTCTAGCAACATTAGAAATTGAATTTAAGTTTTTGATTTCAACTTTAGTACCATAAGGTTCATTAGGTTTATTTAATGAAATATTAACATCACATCTCATTGAACCTTCTTCCATCTTCACATCAGAAACACCAATATATAAAAGAGTTTGTCTTAATGTTTCAACATATGCACTAGCTTCACTACCACTAGACATATCAGGATCAGAAACTATTTCAATTAAAGGAGTTCCTGCTCTATTAAAATCAATTAATGTTTCATCATCAATATGAAATTGTTTTGCAGTATCTTCCTCTAAATGAATTCTATTAATTCCAATTCTTTTTGTATTTCCATCTACTTCAATATCTACATATCCATTTTTTCCTAAAGGATGAAACTGTTGAGTTATTTGAAACCCTTTTGGTAAATCAGAATAATAATAATTTTTTCTATCAAATTTTAATAAAGTGTCTATTTCTAGATTAAATGCAGCACAAGCCATAATTCCTTTTCTAACTGCTTCTTTATTTACAGTAGGTAAAGTTCCAGGAAACGCTAAATCAATTTCATTAACACAAGTATTTGCAGGCTCATTAAAACTTGTAGGACTACCTGAAAACATCTTTGTCTTTGTTTTTAATTCACAATGAATTTCTATTCCAATTACAACTTCATAATTCATATTAATCCACCTTTGCTACAAGATCTTTTAATCCTGTACTTTCTTCTATCGCAAGACCTATATTAAACATATTTTCTTCATCAAAAGCCTTACATGTAATATTAACACCAATAGGACACCCTTTTTCAAATCCCATTGGTACAGTCATACTAGGATAACCAGTAAAGTTTCCAATAACCATATGATTTTCCGCAATTAAATATTTATCAGATAATTCATCTATTTTATTACCTTCTAAAAGTGGAGCTATATCATTGCTTGCAGGAGCTATTAAACAATCATATTCCTCTAAACATTTTTTAACTTCTTCTACAATTAATCTTCTAATTCGTTGAGCTTTTTTAAACACCTTTTCTTGATTTTCTTCATGTAATCCAAAACTTCCAATTACAAATCTTTTTCTAATTAAAGACCCAAATCCTTTTGTTCTTGAATTAATCACAACTTCTCTTGTATCATCACCATCTTCAGAAACACCAAATCTTAAACCATCTAAATTAGAATGATTTGATGTAGCTTCACAATTTGCAATTATAAAATAAACAGGAAATAAAGTTCTCATTAAATCATTATCAAAAGACACTTCTTCAATTATTGCTCCTTTTTCTTTAAGCTTATTTAATAAATCATTAAATAAATTTAATGTGTTTTCATTATCTAATGAATCAATAACATTTTTAAATACCGCAATCTTTTTACCTTTAACATCACTATTTAATAATTTAGAATATTCTTTTACTTCTTTAAAACTTGAAGTCATATCCTTATCATCTCTACCAGCTAATACTTCAAGCATCAAACTAGCATCTTTTACATTACGTGTAAAATATCCAACATGATCTAAACTAGAAGCATACGCTACTACACCATATCTTGATATTCTTCCATAAGTAGGTTTAACTCCAACAATACCACAAAAACTTGCAGGTTTTCTTACACTATCTCCAGTATCACTACCAATCGCAAAAGATACTATTCCACTAGCAACTGCTGCTGCACTTCCACCAGATGATCCTCCAGACATTCTTTTATAATCCCATGGATTAAGTACAGGTCCTGTATAAGCAGCTAAATTAGTACCACCCATAGCTAATTCATCCATACTAGCTTTACCTATAATTACTCCACCTTCAGCTTTTATTTTTTCAACTACTGTTGCATCAAATATAGGATAGTAATTATCAAGTATTTTTGATGATGCAGTTGTTCTAATTCCCTTTGTACTAATATTATCTTTTAAAATAATAGGTTCTCCTGATAGTTTACCTTTATTTAAATTTTCCTTAGGCTCTACTAAAGTAACAATTGCATTACATTTATCATTTTTAGCTTTTTCAAACGCCTTATATATTTTTTCCATTATTTTACCACCTTATGTACTACAAAATGACCTTCCTTAGAATAACTAGCATTTCTTAAAGCATCTTCTTGAGTAATTACATGAGTAACTACATCTTCTCTAAGATAGTTAGTTTCATTTTCAAAAGGATATGGCATTGGTTTAACATCTTTAGTATCAATCTTTTCTAATAATTCTAATTGTTTTGAAAATGTTTCATATTCCTTTTGAATTTCAACAACTTCTTCCTCACTTAAATCAAACATTAATTCATGTGCTAATTCTTTAATATATTCTTTTTCTATCATAAAAACCCCTCAATTTCCTAACACTCTATTTACTTCATTCATAAACTCTTGTTCAGTTAATGTTTTTATATTTAATTCAATTGCTTTATCATACTTTGAACCAGCATTTTCACCATATATTACACAATCAGTTTTCTTACTAACAGAACTTGTTACACTAGCACCCATTAGCTCTAGTTTTTCTTTTGCCTCATTTCTTGTAAGAAGTGATAAGCTACCAGTTAAAACAACAGTCTTTCCAGTAAAGATTGACTCTTGTTTTTCTATCTTATCCAAAGACATATTTAAACCTTCTTCTTTTAAAGTATTAATTAAATTAATATTAGCTTTATCTTCAAAGAAAGTAACTATAGCATCTGCAGTAATATCACCAATATCTCTAATAACATTTAAATCTTCAATTTTTGCATTTATTAATGCATCAATATTTCCAAATTCATTAGCCAAAATACTTGATGCTTTAGAACCAACTTGTCTTATACCTAATCCAAATAATAATTTATCTAAAGTATTTTTCTTACTATTTTCAATCGCATTAATTAAATTATCATAAGATTTTTCACCAAACTTTTCCAAAGTTAGTATCTTATCTTTTTTATCTTTAAGCTTATAAATATCTCCAACAGTATTTAACAAACCTTCACTATGTAATTGTTCAACTCTTTTTTCACCAAGTCCTTCAATATTCATCGCATTTCTACTTGCAAAATGTGCAATAGAAGTAACCACTCTTGCAGGACAATCATTATTAACACAATAATGATCAACTTCATCTTCATACTTATGTAATTTCATACTACAAATTGGACAATTTTCAGGGAATACATAAGGAATTTGACTTCCATCTCTTTTTTCTTTAATACTTTTTATAACCTCAGGAATAATGTCTCCTGCTTTATGTATTAGCACATAATCATTAATTCTAATATCCTTATCAACAATCATCTCAGCATTATGAAGTGTTGCTGCAGAGACTGTAGATCCAGCTAGTCTAACAGGTTCTAGTACTGCATTAGGAGTACATCTTCCAGTTCTTCCTACTGAAATAAAGATATCATTTAATTTTGTAATAGCTTGCTCTGCTGGAAACTTATATGCAATAGCCCATTTAGGTGCATTAGCAGTATATCCTAATTCTTCCTGTATTAAATAATCATTTATCTTTATTACAACACCATCAATATCATATGGAAGACTATCTCTTTTAACACTTAAATCTTCTATAAAATTAATAACACCTTCAATATCATCAAATAATCCAGTGCCTTCTTCATTGATTTTAAACCCTAAAGATTTTATCCACATTAATGAATCATAATGATTGTTTAATCCATAAGTTAAACCATCAGGTAAATAATACCAAAATGCATCTAGCTTTCTACTAGCTGTTATTTTAGAATCTAGTTGTCTAATACTACCAGCTGCCGCATTTCTAGGATTTGCTAGTAATGGTTCATTATTTTTTTCTCTTTCTTTGTTTAATAAGTTAAAGCTCTCCTTAGGCATATAGACTTCACCACGAACTTCTATTTCATCTAAATAATCAATATGCATATTAATAGATTTAATAGTTTTTACATTATTGGTTACATCTTCACCAACACTACCATCACCTCTAGTAACCCCATATTCAAAATTACCATTTCTATACACCAAAGACATAGCCAAACCATCTATTTTACATTCAGCTACATACTCTACTTTACCTACTTTATCTTCAATATCTTTAGCCCAAGTTTTTAAATCATCATAGCTAAAAACATCTTTAAGACTAAGCATCCTTCTTTTATGTTCTATCTTACTAAAACCTTCAAGAACGGTTCCACCAACTCTTTGAGTTGGACTTAAAGAATCAAACATATCTGGATATTCTTCTTCAAGCTTGATTAATTCAACCAACAATTTGTCATAAACACTATCATCAACAGTTGGTTTATCCAAGACATGATATTCATAATTATATTTATTTAATAATTTTCTTAATTCAATTATTCTTTCTTTGCTCATATGTACCTCAAACCACTATAAAATTATACCATTAATTAGCTACATCTTTTTAAAACTTGGATGAAATTGTGCAAGAGCTTTAATTCCATGAGGATGATTAAATGCAATCTCAACAATTCCTGACTCACAGTTAAGAACTATTCCCATACCAAATTTATCATGCATAACTTTATCACCCTTTTTATATTTTTCTTCTAAATTTAATGATTTTTTCTTAAGTGATCTTTTTGTATTAAAATTAAATGTATTTATTGTTTCTTCTTTTTTAGGTTCATTAATATTTTCAATATACTCATCATCAATTTCAGTAATAAATCTAGAAGGAAGTCTTGATTTTGACAATACATAGCTAAATCCACCAGGACTACTTAGATATAATTTATTTTTAGCTCTTGTAAAAGCTACATATGCTATTCTTCTTTCTTCTTCAACACCTTTTCTTCCATCAGCCATAGACCTTTCACTAGGAAATACTCCATCAGATAAACCACATACAAAAACCGTATCAAACTCTAATCCTTTAGCCGCATGAACTGTCATTAATGAAACATAGTCATATTTATTATCATCATCTTTATCACCATATAAAGAAACCATCTGTAAATATTCATCAAGTGTACTTTCAGGATTATCAAAACTAAAAATTCTAACATCATTAACTAATTCCATTAAGTTTTCAATCTTCTCTACTTCTTTATTTTCTTCAAGCATTTTTTTATAGCCACTTTCTTTAATAATTTTTTCTAATAGTTCATCAATTGGTAATACACCAACTAATGATTTCCACTTTTCTACAAGTAACACAAAATCATCCAATGCTTTTTGAGTTTTTCCTTTAAGTAATTTATTAGTTTTTATTGTTTCATACATTGTTTGATTTAATGAATTAGCTTTTTCAAAGATAGTTTCTATAGACTTATTACCTATTCCTCTTCTTGGTTTATTAATAATTCTTTCAAATGCTAAATCATCCCCACTACTTAACATTCTTAAATAACAAAGTGCATCTTTGATTTCAGCTCTATCATAAAACTTAATTCCTCCATAAATTACATAAGGAATTCCGCCATCTAATAAACCTTTTTCTATTGCTCTTGATAAATAATTACTTCTATATAAAATCGCAAAGTTTTTATAATCTTTACCTTTTCTATATTCTTCTCTTATTCTTAAAGCAATCCATCTTGCCTCATCTTCTTCAGAAGTTGCACTATAAAAAGTAATTTTTTCATCACTATCTTTATTAGTAAACAAATCTTTTTTTACTCTATTTCTATTATTTTTAATTACACTATTAGCTCCATTTAATATATTTTTATTAGATCTATAGTTTTCATTAAGAATCACTGTATGACAAGGACTAAAATCTTTTTCAAAATTCATAATGATATTTACATCAGCGCCTCGCCATGTATATATTGTTTGATCAGGATCTCCAACTACATAAAGATGATTGTTATCACCTGTTAGTTTTTTAATGATTTCATATTGAACATTGTCAATATCTTGAAACTCATCTACATGGATATAATGAAATCTGTTTCTCCATTTATTAAGAACATCTATATCCTTTTTAAAAAGCTTTACAGTATATAAAAGTAAATCATCAAAATCTAATGCATACATTTGTTTTTGTCTTTTTATATAGTACTCGTAAACTAATGCTTTTTTTCTTTCTTTTCCATATCCACCAGCAATCTTTATAGCTTCATCAAAATCTACATTTTCAATTTTATTGTTTGAAATATAATCAAGCATAGAACCATAAGTAAAATCTTGCGCACTTATTCCTAACTCTTTATAAGCAGCTTTTAAAACACTTTTTTGATCATCAACATCCATTACAGGAAAATTTTTAGGATAGTTTAAAGTAGAGATATCTTCTCTTAATATACGAACACACAAAGAATGAATAGTACTAATCCAAGGAGAAATACTATTATTACTTAGTATAGTTTGTATTCTATCCTTCATTTCATTAGCTGCTTTATTAGTAAATGTTATTGCTAGGATTTTATAAGGGAATATTCCTAGTTCATGAATTAAATAAGCAATTCTAGTTACTAAAACTCTAGTTTTACCACTACCAGCACCCGCAATTATCCTTACAAATTGACTATCTGACAAAACAGCCTCTTTTTGATTTTTATTTAAATTATCAATATTAATCATTAAATTTAATTCACCACTTTCAAGCATAAACATTATAAACTACTTATCAACTTATCTAAAGTAAAACTTTATAACATGATATAATATTTACATGATAAAAATAGCACTTAATTGGAAAGATTATGAATGCCTTGATGCAGGAAATAAAGAAAAACTTGAAAGATGGAATGATGTAATATTACAAAGGCCAGAACCCTCTGCACTATGGCAAACAGATTATAAAGATTGGAACAAAGCCGATGCAATTTTTTATCGACAAAAAAATGGTAAAGGAAAATGGAAATTCAATAAAAAATTACCAGAATTTTGGAGTATCAATTATAAAAATTTAACTTTTAAAGTATCGCCTACTAATTTTAAACATACTGGAATTTTTCCAGAACAAGCATCTAATTGGGACTGGATGATGGATTTAATATCAAAAGAAAATAGAGATATTAAAATACTAAATCTTTTTGCATATACAGGATGTGCTACTATGGCATGTTCATATGCAGGTGCTAAAGAAGTAGTACATGTAGATGCAAGTAAAAGTATAAACAACTGGGCAAAAGAAAACATGGAATTATGTAATTTATTTAATAATACAATTAGATTTATCACTGATGATGTTATGAAGTTTATCCAAAGAGAAATAAGAAGAGGAAATAAATATCAAGGAATAATTATGGATCCTCCTAGTTATGGAATAGGTCCTAAAAATGAAAGATGGCAAATAGAATCACAAATTAATAATCTAATATTTTCATCTTTACAATTACTTGATAATAATCCATTATTTTTTCTAGTTAATTCATATACAACAGGTTTTTCTTCCATTATGTTATCAAATATCTTAAAACTATCATTTAATTATGGAAATATTGAAACAGGTCAATTAGGTCTACCTATAACTAAAAATGATTTAATACTACCTTGTGGTATATATGGTAAATGGACAAATGATTAATATTATATTTGAAGACAATCACTTGCTAGTTGTAGAAAAACCTATAAATATACCTGTACAAGAAGATAAATCAAAAGACAAAGATTTATTAAGTATATTAAAAAAATACTTAAAAGAAAAATACAATAAGCCTGGTAATGTTTATTTAGGTTTAGTACATAGATTAGATAGACCTACTGGAGGCATAATGGTTTTTGCGAAAACCTCAAAAGCAGCTTCAAGACTATCAGATCAAATAAGAACAAATTCAATAAAAAAAGAATATCAAGCAATTATTGTAAATTCCACTTTAAAACAAGAAGGAACATTAATAGATTATTTATTAAAAGATACAAAAACTAATATGGTAAGTGTTAACAAAAAAGGTAAAAAAGCGATTTTACATTATTGTATTATTAAAACAATAGATAACTTATCACTTGTAAATATAGATTTAGAAACTGGAAGAAGCCATCAAATTAGAGTACAGTTTTCTAGCAGAAACGCACCTTTATGGGGAGATCAAAGATATAACAAAGATGCAAAAGCTAAACAACAAATTGCCTTATGGGCAACTAGTATTACTATTAAACATCCTATAAGTAAAGAAGAAATGACATTTACTTCTAATACACCTACTACTTATCCGTGGAATATATTTAATGGGGTGAAATTATGACAAGAAAAAGAAGAAGATTAAGAAAAATTAAATTACCTAAGATTAATTTACCAAAATTAAAGGTAAAAAAGAAAACAGGACCTAGAAGAAGAATTAGAAAATCAATCATAATAATTCCTCTACTAGTAATCTCTCTTATTTTTGGTTTGTTTTATGTTCCAAAAATGATAGACAATGGAAAACTAAAAGACTTGGGTTATTCTAAAGAAGAAATAACTGCAATAAGAGAATTAAAACTTACTAAAACAATTTTAGATAATGAATGGTATTCAGATTATCTTGCAATAAGCATTAGAGATAAATCAATAAAAACTGAGTATATTGAATTATATTTAGTATCTAGTTCATTGTCAGATAAAGAATTCTTACTATATAACAGATTAATTGATAAAGGTTATAATAAAGAACAAGTTCTAAAATTATTTAAACATTTAAGATTCTTTGAAATAACTCCATTATTAGTATTTGATTATCAAGAAGATATTCAAGTATATATTGATGATTGTATAGCAAATAAAGAAACAAATAGTGAAGATTACTTTGTATTATCAAATAATTATTACACACATTATCAAGACGCAAAACCTGCACCAGACCCAACAAACATTAATTTGTTAGTAAATAAAACATATTATGTGGATGCATCATTTGAACCTGTACAGATAGCTCCTTTATCAGTACAATATGCAGCTAAAGATTTACAGTTATCCGCAGAAGCTGCATCAGCTTTAGCACAATGGTGTAATAAAGCCATCTCATTAAAAGATGAAATAACTGGTGAATCTCCTGTAAGATTTTATGCAGTTAGTGCATATAGAAGTTATGAAAGACAAGAAACTTTATATAACAATTATGTAAAAGCTATGGGTGAAGAAAAAGCAGATGCAGTAAGTGCAAGACCGGGCTTTTCTGAACATCAAACAGGATTAACAGTTGATTTAGCCGCAGTAGGTTCTGAAGGTTTAAGTGCTTTTAAAGATACAGAAGCTTATAATTGGGTAATTGCTAATGGTGCAGACTTTGGATGGATATTAAGATATCCAGAAGGAAAAACTTCAATTACTGGATATGATTTTGAACCATGGCATTATAGATATATAGGTGTTGATTTAGCTAAAAAAGTAGTTGAATCAAAATTAACATATGATGAATATTGGATGTTATATTTAGCTCCATGGAATGATGAAGCAAATACCTATCCTAAAGTAGTTGAAAATAAACAAGAAGAAAATAAACAAGAAGAAAATATAACTGAAGAAAATATAACTGAAGAAACTCAACCTGAAGAAAATAATACAGAAGAACCTAATACATAAGAAAAAGAGCAAATGCTCTTTTTTTACAATATATTTTCTTCAATAAACACTGCAACTCCATCTTCATCACAACTTAATCCCTGATGTTTTGCGGCCTCTTTTGCATCATCACTACCATTAGACATACAAACACTATGAGCTGCATACTTAAGCATTGCAACATCATTTGATGTTTCCCCAAAAGCTAAAACATTATCAGGTTTAATTCGCATTTGAGTTACAATAACCTTTATTCCAACATCCTTTGCAAGTAATGGATGGTTTAACTCAAATAAATCAACAGCTGTTTTAAAACCAATATATCTATCATCTTTTGTTTTTTCGTAAAATGCTTCAACTTCTTCCATTCTTTCAGGATCTAAAACTATCATTAACTTTATTTGAGGACCCTTTGTAATTTCTTTTATATCAGCCACAAAAACTGGTGTTTCAGTTCTACTTGCAACATTTATTACATCTTCACTCATTCTAGAAACATATAATCCAGTATCATCATAATAACTTGCAATATGACCTTCTCCTTCATAAAGATCAATTAACTCCTGAATTACATCCTCTTCTAACGTATAACTTTCAACATATTTATTTTCAAATCTGTTTAAAATTTCACCGCCATTCATTCCAACAACATAATCACAACAATCTTCTAAATTCCAACTTTCAAGAAGTGGCAAGATCCCACTTACAGGTCTACCTGAACAAATCGCAAATTTAATTCCTTTTTCTCTTGCTTTTTTTATTGCTTCTACAGTTCTAGAAGTACACTCTCCATTAGAATTTATTAAAGTACCATCAATATCACAAGCAATTAATTTAATGTTTTTTATTTTATTCATTTACTCCTCCCTAAAAATTTCAATATTTCTTCTTTATTAGCTTCCATATCATCAATTCCTAATTGGAATGTCTTTTTTAAATTTTCTGTATCTCCACTAAATCTTTTCACAGGATATTCAATAGAAGGTCTTAAAAAGAATGCTTTTCCTTGTGCTTCTAATTCTTCAGATAAATCAACTTGTTCATGGTATCTAATATGTCTAATATTATAATCTTCAGATATTTTAGGATACTTAGGAAAATTCATCTTCATCAAATTTCTCATAAATAAATTTGCAGGTTTTCTTATATAATCTTTTTTCTTTGTAGAAATAATAAAATGCTTATCACAACCAACTTCAACACTTCTATGAATAGGAATCATATACTTAATTCCACCATCCAAATATTTTTTACCGTTATATTCAACTATTTTCCCTGCAATAGGTAATGAACATGTTGCTTTTAAAAATTGTAACTTTTCATCTAATGCTTCTTTTCCCAAGAAATAAGCATCGCCTAATTCACAATCATATATACCCATTTCAAAATACTTATCACTTTCAACTAATGGTTTAATATCATATTTAAGGTTTTTATATAATATTTCATCAAAAATATAATCATATGCCACATATCTTCCTTCTCTAAGAAATGCTTGTATTCCTACATTAGCTTTGGCTGTCATATGGATAACTGAAATATCATACAAAAGCTTTTTATCTTTTAATAAATAACTACATAAGTGAACTGCCCCAGAAGATATACCTACACCATAATCAAACTCAATACCATGATCTATTAGCCAACTAAGTGCACCAGCGGTATAGGCTCCTCTCATGCCTCCACCCTCTAATACTAATCCTATCTTGCTCATACTAACCTTCTTTCAATAAACAACTTTATTACATTGGTATTTTTTAAAATATTCATCTTTAATCATATCATAAAATAAATCAACTTTATTCTCAGTAATTAATCTATGAGGACATATTTTACCTGAAAAATCTTTATGAAGTTTAACATCTTCTATACCTAAATCATATTCATACATTAAATAAACAACTAATTTAACAGTATTTTCTATAGTTTTATTATAATCACCATCAGTATTTACTGCCATTTCAATACCAATACCATTCATATTCCCACCATTTTCACTTCTTCCATCACCCGCATGCCAAGCAACCATATTATCTGGAAGATTATGATATATAGAATTATCATCAACTGTGTAATGCCATCCATTTACTGAATCTTCATTACTTGTAAGATATAAAGAATGTTTATATGCACCAGTTCCAATAGCTCTATTATCAGTCTCATGTATTACTATATATTTAATAAGTCTATACTCATTTGTTCTTCTTTTAGAATCTTTATTCACAAATCTTGTATAAACTACTACTCCATCTATATAAGAAGGTAAAACCGTTTCACTATGATAATATCTCTCTTTCACTTCTTCTATAACCTCGTCATCTTTAAAATTAATCAATAAAAAAATAATAATACCTATTAATACAAATATTACTAATATCATAATTTTTTGAGTTTTATTTATATTTCGTTTTTTCATAATAAAGGTGCAATTAGATTTAGAACTACTCTTATAAACTTAACAATAATATTAACATTTTTACATTTTTCTAAAGTGATAAGTTCACTTACTTCAAATACATTCATTTGATCTTCATACATATCCTTAACAGCATCAGAATTATAAAATAATACACCGCATTCATAATGATGAAAATAACTTCTAAAATCCATATTAATAGTACCACACATGCCCACTTCTCCATCAACCACTATTGATTTAGAATGTAGAAATCCTGGAGTATATTCGTATATCTTAACACCCGCTTCAATAAGTTCTTCATAATTATATCTAGTAATTTGAAACACATATTTTTTATCAGGTATATGAGGTGTAGTAATTCTAACATCAACTCCACTTTTAGCCGCAAGCATTAATGAATATTTAATGTTTTCATCAATTACTAAATAAGGGGTATGTATATATACATATTTTTTCGCATTATTAATAAGATTAAGATGTATATTCAATCCAACATTTTCTCCATCAGTAGGAGAATCATAATAAGGTTGAACAAAAGTATCATTTTTTATAGGAACACAAGGAATTCTATATTTTTCAAAATCAATAGTCTCATCTTTAAGATATCTATAAATTTGAAAAAACATAACCGTAAATCCCCATACAGCTTCTCCTTTAATCATTACAGCAGAATCTTTCCAATGACCAAACCTTTCTTCAACATTAATATATTCATCACCAATATTAATTCCACCACAAAATGCTACATTATTATCTATAACACATATTTTTCTATGATCTCTATTATTCATCTGAACAAGTAAAGCAGGTCTTAATCTATTAAATCTTAGTGCTTCAATACCATATTTTTCAAGTTCTATATCATAATCTTTAGCTAAAGTTGATGCTGCCCCAAAATCATCAAAAATAATTTTAACTTCAACACCATCTTTAACTTTTTCTTTTAATATATCAAGAATAGATTGCCACATAACACCATCTTTAATAATAAAATATTCTAAAAAGATAAAATACTTGGCTTTAGAAAGCTCTTCTAACATAGCTTTCCACTTTACTTCACCAAGCTCTAAATAAGTTATTTCTGAATTATTAAAAATAGGAAAAACACCTACAATTTCCCCATAATCAAATATCTTTTTTATATTATAATCAGATTTTTCTTCAAAAGATTTATAAACATCTTCATCTTGATAAACAAGCCCCTTTGTCTCGTTTAATGATAAAGTACTTTCTATTCTTAACTTCTTAGGAACAAGTCTTCCTCCAAAAAGAATATATAAAACTCCACCTAAAACAGGAAATGCAAGAATTAATACACACCATGCTAGTTTAAATACCATATTAATCCTAGAATTAATTACATATATGACAATTACATAACTAAGAAAACTTAAAAAATAGTTTATGTATATTATTTCTGAGACTCTATAAATCATAGAAATTAATAAAAACAGTTGTAATAATATTGATATTAATACAAACATAAGTTTTCCAGTTAATATCTGCTTAAGTCTACCCATAATGTAATTATATAATATAAAATTCAAATTTCTTACAATTTATATCCAAAAATATATTTAATGTTTTCTCCTCTTTGTGCTAACCAATGAGATTCTGGCACAATAGCCGTCTCTAAAAGTGTTCCATTTAAATTTAAACACGTTTTATAAGATGCAATATTATCAGGAGAACATGTAATTATAATCTCATTCATATTATATTCATTTTTAGCAATAGAAAATAACACCTTACATGCATGATATGCATAAGCATTACCTCTATTTCTTACATTTACAAAATAACCAATGTTACCAGCATAATAAAGTTCCCAATTCATACCAACTCTTAAATCACATCTTCCAACAACTTTATTAGTACCATGTTTAACAATATTATAAAAAACTGAAGGTTCTTCTTTTATTTCATAAACTTTTATTAGGTCTACAACCTCACCCTCATATCTTTTATTTTTCAAAAGATCAAATAGTTTCATTTATTTCTCCTACTGTAATCTTTTTATTAAGCTTTTATAAATACCTTTTAATTCTTCATACTGTTCATCTGTAAGATCTTTTGAAACATCTCTATAACTATCCACAACACTTAAATGATGGTCAATAATTTCTCCATCTTTTACAGCTACAACTTCTGGCACATAAAATATAGGTAATCCATTTTCATCTTTCATAAGTATTGGATCTAAATCCTCAAATAGATTATTTATATCTTCTTCAGTAGCTGTTTCATCATAAATATCAACATAATATACAACAACACCTAAATCTTTTGCGGCATCATTTAATGAATCAAGTATCCTATTACAGAAAGGACATTGAGGATATCCATAATATAAAATGGCACTACCCTTTTCGTCATAAATTCTAGAAGCTTCTTTTATTCCAACAAGTTCAAATACATGATCATTATCTTTAAATAATACATAATTACTCATATCTGCTTTAGTAGAATTTAAAGTTACACTACTTTTTATTTCTATTGTTTCTTTTTCAGGTCCACAACCCATTAAAGATAATACAACTAATAGTAATATTACAATTTTTTTCATCTTAATCCTTCTTTCTTATAAGATAATATTCTAATCCAATTTATTAACATTTACAATTTTATATATATTGTTTACTTCTTCTTTAGTGGCTATACCTTTAGTAAAGGATGTAGCTAAAGAACAGCTAGACGCAAATCTAAAACTATCAACAATATCAGGACTTCTTAATGAATTCACTATAAATCCAGCAACCATAGAATCACCTGAACCTACTGTATTTACAATATTTTCTTTTTGAATCATTTCAGTATAATAATTACCCTTGTCACATACTAAAATTGATCCTTTTTCTCCTAATTGAACTATTACATTAGTTGCCCCTAATTCTCTTGCCTTTTTACAAGGTTCTATTAAATCTTTAATTTCATTTATTTCTAATTCTTCATCAATTATCATTGAAAGCTCTTTAACATTTGGTTTTATAAGAAATGGTTTATATTTTAAACATCTTTTTATTATATTAGGATTAGTATCTAACACTATTTTGACATTTTTTGAAGCACAATCTTTTATCATTTCATCTACATAATCTAATAAATAAGTAGGCGCATTTCCAGAAAACACCAATATATCTCCTTCATCAAGTCTAGAAACTTTTAACATCAAAGATTCCATTGCATCAAAAGAAATATAAGGTCCCTTTGCATTTAAGTCAGTTTCTAAAGTATTCCCTTTTAATTTTAAATTTATTCTAGTATGTCCATCTATATATGTAAAACTAGGTTGAATATATTCATACTTTTGTAATAATTCAATATAAAACTCTTGAGTAAATCCTCCTAAAAATCCAAATGCTCTACTAGGAATCATCAAATTATTTAAAACAATTGAAACATTGATTCCTTTTCCACCTGCCTCATAATGCTCAGACTGACTTCTGTTTGTAGTTCCTATCTCTAAATCATTTTCAAATTCCATATAATAATCTAAAGATGGATTTAAAGTACAAGTATATATCATTACATTTCACCTACTCTTTTTGTAATATCAATCATTAACTTATCAATTAGTCTTGCTCTAAGTCCCAAGCAATTTTTTCTCCTTCTTCATATTCTTTCCATATACATTTAGTTAATCTTAAATTACTAAATTTAGAATCAAAGCTAGAATCATTTGGACTGCATGCATACACACCAATATTAAATTGCCCTTCTCTCATTCTAAGATGAAATAGTCTCATCTGTTTGTAATGTACCCCATCAAAACTATTTTCAACTAAAAAATCTCCATCTCTATGAGAAAGTCGAAAATACATAGTATTTATGCCTTCCCCAATTTCTCTACAAGCCATATCACTATATCCATGATGAGTTAAGGTTGTACTCAATAAATTTAATTTATTATTATATCTTAAGACACAAGCTTTAAGATAATTATTTTCATTTGCATAAACTACAATACCTGCTTGATCATTCACCTCTTTAAATGAGTAAGATACCTTAGCACTAAATGTAAAATTTTTTTCAACGGGCAATACTAAAATAGGAGCATTGGAAGAAACAGTCTTAAAATAAGTCCTTGACCATAAAGATGTATAAGGACTTGTCTCAATAAAAACTTCCTTTTTATTGATGATAAATCTTTCGGGATCATTCATCCATACCATATTTAAAGGATTAATTTTTACCATAAATACTTCTTTCCAATATTTTAAAATACAATATTATATTAATTTTTTAAGTTCTGTATTTAGTATCAATCTGATGTTATCTAAAGTAATACCTTCAATAAGCTTACCATTTATTTTAATTGAAATATCCTTTTCATTACTACACTCTCTCATACAAAGAGACCCGTTAATTTTTACTTTATCTTCCCAACCTTCTCTTTTAATAATTCTATTTAAAATAGGCAAAATATCATATGCTCCATTAGCATAACAATTTCTTCCAAAACAAATATCTACATTTATCATTATATCTCTCCTTTAACGGTGTATATTTATTCCTGTAAAATCAAATATTTCTAATGATTTTTCAATTGTTTTCTTTTCTGCTTGAAGGTTTTCTTTAGCCATTCTACCCTTAATTATATTTGGATCTTCAATAGTTGCAGGTCCAGCAATACATCCTCCAGGACAACTCATACCTTCTAAAATATTATAGTTAAACTTATTAACTTTAATTAAAGTTAATTGTTTTTTACATTCAAAACTTCCATCTGCATAATAACCTGTAAAATCTTCATGACCTTTTTCTTTAGCAGCTTGAATAACAGCCTTACTAACTCCTCCACCTTGAGCAAAGTTTCTACCAAAGATAGATGGATAATCTTCTTCCTTAGCTTCTAAAGTTTGAGGATCAATTCTTTTAGCAATTAACATAGCCAAAATTTCTTCAAATGTTAATACAAAATCAACTGAAGAAAAACTTTCTGTTGCTTCTTGCTTTTTAGCAACACATGGGCCAATAAATACAATACCCGCTTCTGGATGATCATGTTTAAGTTTTTTTGCAAGAGCCATCATTGGCGATAACAAAGTAGAAACATTATTTTCATACACTGTTGGAAAATGTAACTTTGCCATATTAACAAATGCAGGACAACAAGAAGTAGTTAAAGGTTTTCCTGCTTTTATATGTTCTAATAGTTCTGTCTCTTCCTCATATGCAACAGCATCTGCACCTATTGCAGCTTCATATACTCCCTTAAATCCAAGCATCTCTATACCTTTTTTAATTTGAGGCAAGGTAGCACTTTCAAACTGCCCTTGTATAGCAGGAGCTATAATTGCATACATTGGCACATCCATTTTAATTAATTGAATTACTGGAACAACCCAGCTTATATCTTCAACTGCACCAAAAGGACAAGCAATTTGACATTGTGCACAGTTAATACATTTATCATAGTCAATTACTGCAATTCCATTTTCATCAAATCCAATCGCATTAACTGGGCATGCTGCATAACAAGGTCTTTCTGTTGTAATAATTGCACTAAATGGACAAACTTTAACACATAAACCACATTCTTTACATTTTTCATAATCAATTACTGCCCTATCACGTCCCATATGAATAGCACCAAATTTACAAGCGCTAAGACATGGTTTAGCCATACATTTTCTACAGTTATCAGTAATTTGTATTTTCATAATTGTACAACCATCACATGCTGCTTCAATAACTTGAACAACCTTTTTTGAATCATAACTAGGTTCATCATTAGCCATCTTGCCCATTGCAAGTCTTGCTCTTTGTCTTAAAACTTCTCTTTCTTTATAGACACAACATCTATAATTTGCTTTTGTTCCAGGAATAAGTTTTTTTACATATTCAAATATATTTTCATCACTTAATTCCCCATTAAAAGTTTCTTCTGATACTTCCCTTAAAATATCAAATTTAAACTGTCTTGCATCACTAGAAAATAATCCCATTTTATCTCTCCCTAAATAATTACAATATATCTAAAGCATACCACTATATAACTTTTTTTTCTATCTCTCAAAAAAAATTGAGAGACTCACTTTTTTTTGCGAGTCTCCCTTTATATCGATATGATCCCTTCATTATCGTATTTTTTTGTCTCATTTTCGTCTGTAATTTATTATTATTTTACAACTAGATCACCTATTGAATACGATAATTTTTAGATCATTCTTATTAAATTGTCTTTTTTTATGTTCGATTACTTGAATCTTAACTGTATATATATTGTTTCTGATTGCGCCCTATTATTATATGTTATATATTACTAACCTTTCTCCCATCAGCAAACAAACCGAATAACACTAGTTGTATTTCGAACAAATATATCATCTGAAATAAATAAGCAATCACTTATTTATTTCTCCTAAACTTCCAGGTTCCATTCTATTTAACCTCCTTGAAGAACGTGTCTTCTTAAAATTAACCTATTTCACATCAGCTAATTTTAATCTTTTTTATTGTTTTCGAAGAAGTCATCAAATTGTAATATTATTGATAGATAACAAATTATATGAATTATATTATCTTTATAATATTACTAATCCACTTAATGTCGACAATGAAAAACATTAATTATTTTTGGTATATATTATTTGTGTACTTCTTCCTTGTACTTATAATATACAATATAAAATCTAAAAAGATAGGTCTATTATTTTATATTTTAATGTTATATAATTATATTTAGGGAACATGTTCAAGACTTCAAATTTGAGGTCTTTTTTTATTTTTGTATTTCTTTAAAATGTTGTTTTCTTTCAGCAATTGTTAAATATTTTTTTCTTAATCTTATATCTGTAGGTGTTATTTCTACTAGTTCATCATCCTTAATAAATTCAATAGCTTCTTCTAAACTAAATATCCTAGCAGGAACAAGTTTCATCGCATCATCATTTCCAGTTGACCTTATTGCGGTCAACTTTTTATTTTTAATTGGATTTACATCCATATCCAAATTTCTAGAAGACATTCCTATAATCATTCCAACATATACTGGTGTTGAAGGTGTTATAAATAATTGCCCTCTTTCTTGAATATTCCATAATGCATATGTCATCGCATTACCATTTTCAGTAGAAATAAGTACTCCATTTTCTCTTTGTACCATATCACCTTTATATGGTTCATACCCATGAAATTTTCTTACCATATTTCCTTCTCCACGAGTATCATTTATAAATTTTGATCTATATCCTAATAAACATCTAGTAGGTACTAAATATTCTATTCTAGAATATAAACCTTCATCACCAATATTAACCATAACACCTTTTCTTTGATTTAATTCAGCTATTATAGCCCCAGAATATTCATTTGGTACAAAACATATAACCTCTTCTATAGGCTCATTTAATTCTCCCTTTATCTTTTTATAAATAACCTCTGGTTTACTTACTGCAACTTCATATCCTTCTCTTCTCATATTTTCTAAAAGAATAGTTAAATGAAGTTCTCCTCTTCCTGAAACCTTAAAACTATCAGTAGAAGAGGTTTTTTCAACTTTTAAACCAACATTCACTTCTAATTCCTTTTCAAGTCTTTCTTTTATATTTCTACTTGTAACATACTTTCCAGATTGACCCGCAAAAGGAGAAGTATTAACCATAAAATTCATTGATAATGTAGGTTCTTCAATTGACAACATAGGCATAGGAGTTAAAACATCAACACCACATACTGTATCACCAATAGAAATATCAGCTATTCCAGAAATTACTACAATTTCACCACATTGTGCTTCAGATACAGAAACTCTGCTTAATCCTTTATATACAAAAACTTGATTAACTTTTGCCTTTTTATTTTTTTGATCACTATCACAAATAGTATATGTAGTACCTTCTTTTAATACCCCAGAATAAATTCTACCTATTCCAAGCCTTCCAATATAATCATCATAAGCTAAAGCTGAAACCTGCATTAAAATAGGCTCTTCAATTAAATTTGGGAAAGGTTTTACATGAGATAAAATTGTTTCAAATAATGGAACTATATCATTATTTGTATCATCCATTTCATATCTAACAATACCTTCTCTTGCAATACCATATAATATAGGAAAATCCAACTGTTCATCAGTTGCATCTAGCTCAAGAAATAAATCATATACTTCATCAATTACTTCAATTGCTCTTTGATCTTTTTTATCAATTTTATTAATTAATAAAATAGGTCTTAATCCTATTTCTAAAGATTTTTTTAACACAAATCTAGTTTGAGGCATAGGTCCTTCACTAGAGTCTACAAGTAAAATAACTGTATCAACAGTTTTTATTATTCTTTCAACCTCACTAGAAAAATCCGCATGGCCAGGAGTATCAACAATATTAATTTTGTAATCTTTATATGTTACAGAACAGTTTTTAGAATAAATAGTAATTCCTCTTTCTCTTTCAAGATCATTACTATCCATAACACAATCTACCACTGTTTCATTATCCTTAAAAACATGACTTTGTTTTAAAAATGCATTTACAAGTGTTGATTTCCCAGCATCAACATGAGCAATAACTGCAATGTTTATAATTTTTTTATAATCCATAGTTACTCTCCTTTACAACTTTTGAATTATACTCCCATTATTTAAACAAAACAATATAACTCACTTTCTTTTCTTAAATTTTCTTTTATTTACTTTAACTTCATATCTCAATTTAAGATATATTACTAAAATTATTAATACTACTAAAAGTATAATTATCTCTATTTTATATTCAATCACAAACCAATAAATATTAGTTATTATAAATGCAATTATTGATTTTTTTATTGTCTCATTAGAATATAATTCACTTTCATACATTAAATTATCATATGAATAAACCTTAATATTACCAACAATATCTCCTTGATTAATTGGCGCAAATATTTCATCAGGCAAATCAATTTCTATGTGTAAATTTTCATCATTAGGTAATATCATCTTAATATCATCATTAGATAAAATATCTATTTCTTTATTAAAAAAATTATAATAAACAGGAATAGTTTGTATAATTTCATCTTTTAAATAAACAGTTTTATTTTCAAAATTATCAAAATAATAATTGTATATAAACCCTGCATCTAAAATATGACTAGGAATAACTCTTTCAATCCAAGAGTGAGCTGTAATTAAAACATATTGAATATCATTATGTATAGCAGTTGATGCAAGACAATACCTAGCAGAAGTTGTATATCCACTTTTCCCACCAATAAAACCATCTATATATACATTATATTTAGCTTCTGGATCATCATTATTAATATAATTAAATACATTTGATTCCATTTTTAAACCTTCTTCTGGATAATTTAAAGTAGTAATTGCTTGATGTTCTCTCGATGAAAAAATCTCTACAAATGTTTCATTTTTCAAACAATATTCTAATAACTTTGCCATATCTTTTAAAGAAGATACATGATTATCATTATGCAAGCCTGTCACATTTACAAAATGAGTTTGATTCATACCTAATTCTTTAGCTTTTTGATTCATTAAATCAACATATGCTTCAATACTTCCACTTACATAAACAGCAGCCGCATTAGTACAATCAGCTCCACTAGGAAGCATTATCCCATACAATATATCCTTTAATAAAGGTTCATCTCCCACATCAAAACCAGCACGGGCCGCTCTTGCTTCTTTTAAACCAGCAAGCATTTCTTCAGTGATTAAAACTGTATTATTAAAATCATCAATATTTTCAATAGCAACAATTAAAGTCATCATTTTTGTAAGAGAAGCAGGAAAAATCACTTCATCAGATCCTATATCCCATAATATTTGACCTGTATTTAAATCATACATATATACATAATCACTAGAAATATCAGGCTTTTCTTCTGGCGGATAATTTACTTCTTCTCCATAAACAATATTGATATTTGTAAATATAAATATTAATATAATCAATCTAATAATCTTTTTCATACAGTAATTATTATACAAGATTTTGACACTTAATTTTCTTAAGATTATAATTAAGCTACTGCATCAATGGCGGAATAGGTAGACGCGCACGCTTGAGGGGCGTGTGGGGCAACCCGTGCAAGTTCGATTCTTGTTTGATGCACCAAATTATCACAAAAGAAGCTTTCAAATAAGTTTCTTTTTTATATTCTTTCCTTAATTTTTGAAACAATAATCCCTACTATAATAAATATTACAGTGATAGATCCCCAAATAATCCAAAAATTACTTGTTTTACCACCACCCGGATCAAAATTTTCACTTTGTAAAAATAAAGCAATTTCAAATCCAACAACATAACCTGATGAAGCAAATACAGGCACAATATCGTTTTTAAAAAATATTGAAACTAACGATATTGAAAATGCAAGTATAAAAATCATTAAAGGAAATTGCTTCATTCCATGTAAACTAAACAACGGATAATTAAATATTAAAAAAGAAAATATCAAAATCAATATAGAAATAATTCCACGAATATTTCTTTCCATAAACACTCCTTTACAATATCATTTTAAATATACTCATTAATAAAATTTTCAATAACATTATTCATTTCATCTGGATTATCAACATTTGCATTATGACCAGCATCTTCAATTATTACATAAGGATATCCTGTATTTTCATGCCAACTTTCACAATAAGAAACTACATTTCCAACATTATCAAATTCACCTCTAGTTATTAAAACAGGACAAGATATATCTATATCTTTATTATCATCCATAAAAGCTCCATAATATGTTTTCATCAACAAGACATATTCATTTTTAGAATAATCATCTAGCATTTCAATCATATTACTTTCACCTTTATCAGTACAAGTACTACCTTCTGCGACCGTTTTTTTAAGTACTTTATAAGGATAACATTTAATTATCCATCCTATTTGTTTTAACCAAAAATAATCCCATTTTGAATAATAATCTATTCCATAAGGAGTAGAACCTATTGAAACAAACAAAGATACTTTTTCTTTATATTTACCTATCAGTGATTGTACAAAATATCCTCCAAAAGATTGACCAACAGCTATAATTTCTTTTAAATTCAATTTATCAATTATTGACAATATTATATTCACTGATTTATCCATATTAAAATTTTTATATTCTTTTGATTTTCCATGCATTGGTGCATCCCAAACAATAATATTAAACTCTTTCGAAAAATAATTTATTTGTTCATAAAACATTTTATGATTAGCGGTTAAACCATGAAAAAAGAAAATTGTTTTTTTATCATCGTTCCATTCATCTGAAATCCAATAATAAATAGTTCCATCTATTGTCTTTAACTTTTGTTCTTTCATAATATTTTATTACTCCTTTTTATTCGCAAACCAAATTGAAAAAATAAGTAAACCAAATAATCCTATAATAAATATAAAATTTATTTCTAACATAAAATAACTCAAAACCGTATTAGAAAAACCATGAAAAATCATGCAATAGAAAACACTATTAGTTTTCTTATAAATAGTCGCAAGCCAAAAACTTAAAATAATACCAAACATAAAATATGCAAAATAATTTACATTTTGTTGACCCATGCCATCTATAAACCAAAGTGGGATATGCCATAACATCCAAGCAGTACCGGTAATAAATGTTGCAATTGGATAAGAAAATTTCTTTTCAAGTTCAGGCTGCATGATTCCACGCCATCCCAATTCTTCATTACCTCCACCTATAAATGTACTTAACAAAAAGATAACTATTAACATAAATAAAGGTATTTCTGGATTAGTTTTGCTAGAAGATAATCCAATAATTAATAATTGCATAAAACAATAAAATAGTAATATCCATGTTGTATTTTTCTTATAAGAAAATATAAACTTTTTTATGTTTTCAAAAGATTTATCAGACAATACCATAATTGCACCAATTGTTGGACCAAATCCTCCTAATATATGTAATATATTAAATAATATGTTAGAAGAACTAATTATATTAAAATTTGTTAATAGCGATAATCCAAACCATGAAACATAAGTAATTAAAAACGTGATAATCAAATATTTTACTACTGTATTTTGATTTGTGTTTTCCATATTTAACACCTCTTATATTAATTACTTTATCACACATGTTCTCACTACTTTTTTAAATGTAAATTAAATATAAAATAAGAAAGAAAGTTGTATAATAGTTTGAAAGAGGTACTTTATATGATAAAAGTAGATATTATATCAGGATTTTTAGGTGCTGGTAAAACAACACTAATTTCAAAATTATTAAAAGAAAAACTAAATAAAGAAAATGTTGTTTTAATAGAAAATGAATTTGGTGAAATTGGAATTGATGGAGGATTTTTAAAAGATTCTGGAATTATAATAAATGAAATGAATTCAGGATGCATTTGTTGTAGTTTAGTTGGTGATTTTGAAAAATCTCTACAAGAAGTAATAGATACATATAATCCAGATAGAATTATTATTGAACCCTCTGGTGTAGGGAAACTTTCAGATATTATTAAAGCCGTTAAAAAAATAGAAGGTTTAGATATTAATATTTATTCAACAGTAGTTGATGTTTTAAAAGCTAAAATTTATTCAAGAAATTTTAAAGATTTCTTTAATGACCAAATAAAAACAGCATCTTGTATTCTTTTAAGTAAAACACAAAATGCAAAAGAAGAAAAAATTAAAGAATCTATAAATATTATAAAAGAGTTAAATCCTAATGCTAAAATAGTAACTACACCATGGGATAAATTAACTACTGATGATTTATTAAATGTAATGGAATCAAATACAGAAATTATTCATACACACAATCATTGTGATTGTAAACATAATCACTGTCATCATCATGACCACCACGACCATGCGGAAGATACTTTTATTAGTCTAGGATATGAAACCATAAATAAATATTCTAAAGAAGAACTATATGATATTTTATCTAATTTAGATGAAAATATATTAAGAGTTAAAGGTATGGTTTTAGATGAAAGTGATAACTGGTTGTTTTTTGACTATGTACCAAATGAAATTAATATTAGAAAAGGAAGTCCTAACTATACAGGTTTAATCAGTGTAATTGGACTTAAAGATTTAAATAAAGAAAAAATAAAAAAGGTATTTAAGCTATGAAAGTACCTATATATTTAATAACTGGATTTTTAGATAGTGGAAAAACTACATTAATAAAAGAAACTTTAGAAGGCCATGATTTTAGTAAGGATAAAGATAGTACTTTAATAATTCAATTTGAAGAAGGTGAAGTAGAATTTGAAGATGATTGGTTAGAAAAATACAATTCTTCTTTAATTCAATTAGATTCATCAGTTGATTTAACTTTAGAATTAATGAAACAACTTCATGAAATATATAACCCTAAACAAATCTTTATTGAATTTAATGGTATGCAAACTGTAAGTGAACTTCTTACAAGAGAAATGTTTGATAAATGGATTATTATACAAATCCTTACAACTATAGATGCTTCTACTTTTTTTACATATGTAAATAATATGAAACCTTATATGTTTGAAATTACAAGATACTCAGGTGCTATTATTTTCAATAGAGTAGATGATTCAATTTCTAAAACACAACTAAGAAACAATGTAAAAGTTGTTAATAGAGAAGCTCAAATTATTTATATGAATAAAAATGGACAAGCAGAAGAATATACAATGGAAGATTTACCATTTGATACTAACTTAGATGTAATAAACATAAGTGATGATGATTATGGTATTTGGTATATGGATGCAATTGAAAATATGAATAAATATGATGAAAAAGATATTATCATAAGAGGTATATTTCTAGAAAGAATTCCCAATTTAAATCATTCCTTTGTTTTAGGAAGACTTGCAATGGTATGTTGTGCTGATGATATGGTACCAATAAGCATTCCTATTACAGGAGTAAATGTTGATCAAATGATATTAAATAATTGGTATGAAGTATTAGGAACCTTAAGAAAAACAGAATTATCAAATGGTTCTTATACACTAGTTATTTATGCAAAAAATGTAAAAACATATCCTAAACCAAAATATGAATTAGTTAATTTCAATTAAAAAAGACGCGTTTACCAGGCGCATCTCTTTTTTTATTGGACAAATAATCCATAAACGGGGGAAAGAAATCTAAATCAAACTCTACCAATTTGATTAACTATAGTATATATAATACTTGTGTTATTTAAATGAAAGAAATGTGTAAGATTTGTGAAAGTTTTAATATTTCTTATTTCTTTTCTATAAAATAGTTAGATTCATTCCCTAATTCATCATAAACAAATACATTTATGGAAGCTTCATTTAATTCATATACAACTGTATTAGAAGATTTATCAATACTTATTGGACTAACCTTACTACCATTCACTAATCCATAAGCACTATTAATATCAATATTGCTCATTTCATCAGTATAAGTAATTTCTAATAAACTTCCATCAAAACTATAAGTAGATATTGTAGGTCCATATTTATCAATATTTGAAATTGTAATCTGTTTACTGTTTTTTACTCCAACATCACTTACAACCTCAACTTTATAAGTTCCATTATCTATAATATTAATTACATAATCACCATTATTTAAATACCCATAATATTTTACACCCGATTCATTTTGAGCATAAACTTCTTCTACTCCAGAATTTGTAGAAAGTTCAACTACTAACTCAACAGGTTTGTTTGTAATATCATTTAAATAATCAATTCTATTAATTGTAGGATTTATAGCACCTACTGCAAGTACAGTAACTCCTGCAGCTGTAGTTGCAGCTATGTTTGTTCCATTAAATTTTGGCCTTGCTAAAACTGCAGCACCAATTACAGGTGTAAATGCTACATTTGTACTCATATTTGCGCTTGATAAAGCAGTTAATAAAGTGTTTTTTGCAACTTCACTATCCATCGAAATTTTCTTAGAAGCGCTAAATAATGCTTCTTTGATGTATAATTCATCCCTCATAAACTGCCTCCTTTCTAGCAACAAGTTGTTCTTTGAGCATCCGTCTTGCAGTGTTTAATCTACTTTTTACTGTACCTACTGGACAATCAAGAATTAATGCAATCTCTCGATCTTTCATATCATGATAATACTTAAGTATTATTACAGCCCTTAAACCATATGGTAATGTAGCTATGCACTGTAGAACCTCATTTCTTTGATCATCTTTTATAATCATCTCCATGGGGTAACTTGATTCACTAGTATCAGGAATATTATATAAATATTCATCAGTTAAACTTATGTTCTTTTCTTTTTTTAAAATTCTTAATGCAGTACTATAATTTATTTTATTTAACCATGCAACAAAAGCTTTATCATTCTTTAAGGTATCTAAATACTTCAGCGCATCAATAAAAGTCTCTTGTACTACATCCTGTGCAAGAGTCTCGTTTTTAGTTAAATAAAGTGAGAAGAAATACACTTTTTGATATGTCATTTCATATAATTTCGCAAATGCATCGCTATCCCCATCTTTAGTACGTTTAACTAATTTCGCAATTTGTTTATGATTAAGCTCTGCCATAATTACAAATCATTCCCCTTGCGATTTTATTATATAATATTTATCGTTAAAAAGCATTTATTTGATATAATATTTACATTGAGGATATATTATGAATGATGAAATTTTTAAAACAGTAAAATTTGGTGGTTATGATAAGGTTGAAGTGTTGGATTTTATTCAAAATAAATTCAAAGATATTGATAATCACATTGAAACCATTAATAATTTAAAAAAGGAAATTGAAGAGTTAAATTTAAAGGTTTTAGAGACTGAAGAAAAACTTGCGACAACTCTTGTGGAAAATCAAAGACTTGTTGATGTAATTACTCATCATGAAAGTGTATTAGTTCAAGAATATACACAAAGTCAACTAACAAATGCAATTTTAAGTATCAATAAAATCAGTGATAACATGATTCAAGAAACCAAGATGAAATGTGAAAAAATGTTAAATACCGCAAAAAGTAAAGCATTTCAAGAATTAAGATTTAAAACAGATGCTAATGATGTTTTAAATACTTATGAAAATAGATTTTTAAAATTAGTAAATAACATGTCTAAATTAGCTGAAATAGGAAATACATTATCTACTAGTGTTAACACAATAAATAAAACACTAAATGATATGTTAGAAAGTTTACCAAATGATGTAAGTGAAAAATGATAAAAAAACAAATAGAAATTTCATTAAATAAAGCAAAAGAAGAAAAAGCTAGAAGAGAAAAATATATTTATTATATAAAATATGCATCTTCTATCTTTTTGCCTGCTTTTATAGTTTTTATTAGTTTAAATTTTTTTATTGGTATTGCAAGTGTTAAAGGTTCCTCAATGGAAAAGGAATTACATAATAATGATATTGTAATTTTTAATAGGTTAAATAAAGACATTAAAAGATTTGATATAATTGTAGCCAATAAAGATGATGAAAATATTGATATTATTAAAAGAGTTATAGGATTGCCTAATGAAAAAGTAAACATAGTTGATGGAAATGTTTATATTAATGATATTCTATTAGATGAATCTTTATATACAATTAATGGAACCACAGAAACTCAAGATGTAATATTTCCTATAATTTTAAAAGATGATGAATATTTATGTTTAGGCGATAACAGAGCAAAATCTTTAGACTCAAGAAATTCCCAAACCGGTTTAATTAATAAAGATGATATTTTCGGAATAGTTTTCATAGTTTTGAGAAATTTACATTAAATATGAAAATAACATTTGCCTTTTCAGGCTTTTTTTTTTAAACTAGACTGTATATAAGCACTTTTAATGTGCAAAGGAGAGTATTATATGAATAGAGTTTACAACTTCAGTGCTGGTCCTTCATGTATTTTTGAAGATGTATTACAAAAAGCAGCGGACCAAATGTTAGATTATGAAGATTCAAAAATGTCGGTAATGGAAATGTCCCATCGTTCCAAAGTTTATGAATCGATTATTACTGAATGTGAAGCTAGATTACGCAGGTTAATGAATATACCTGAAAATTATAAAGTATTATTCCTTCAAGGAGGAGCATCTTTACAATTTACAATGATTCCTATGAATCTTTTAAAAAATAAAAAAGTGGATGTAATAAATACTGGTCAATGGACTAAAAAAGCAATTACAGAACATAAAAAACTTGGTGAAGTTAATATTATTGCTAGTAGTCAAGAAGACACTTTCTCTTACATTCCAAAAGTAAGTAAAGAAATGATTAGTGAAGATAGTGATTATGTTTATATTTGTCAAAATAACACAATCTATGGTACAGCTTATAACTATGTGCCAGATACTAATGGAAAACCACTAATCGCTGATTTTTCTAGTTGCATTTTAAGTAAACCTTATAATGTAGCTGATTATGATTTGATTTTTGCAGGAGCACAAAAAAATATGGGACCTGCAGGATTAACTGTAGTAATCATTAGAGAAGATTTAATAGAAGAAAAACCAGAATTGCCTAGTATGTTAAGTTATAAGGTACATGCTGATAATGGTTCAATGTTTAATACCCCACCTACTTATTCAATTTATATGTGTGGTTTAGTTCTAGAATATCTAGAAGAAACAATTGGTGGCTTAGAAAACATGCAAAAAATCAATGAAGAAAAAGCAAAGATTCTTTATGATTTTATTGATAGTTCTAAATTATTTAAAAATCCAGTTAATAAAGAAGATAGATCTATTATGAATGTTACATTTGTAACTGGAGATGAAGATTTAGATAAATTATTTGTAAGTGAAGCAACAAAAAATGGCTTTGTAAATTTAAAAGGTCATAGAAGTGTTGGTGGAATGCGTGCAAGTATATATAACGCTATGCCTATAGAAGGAGTTAAAAAACTTGTAGCATTTATGAAAGAATTTGAGGAGAAACAAAATGTATAAAGTTAAAATATTAAATGATATTTCTGATGTTGGATTAAATCGATTCACTAATAAATATCAAGTTTCTAAGGATTTTGATGATGAAGATGCAATACTTCTTAGAAGCGCAAATATTCATGAATATGAATTTAATGAAAATGTAAAAGCAGTCGCAAGAGCTGGTGCAGGAGTTAATAATATTCCTATTGATAAATGTAGTGAAAAAGGAATTGTAGTATTTAATACTCCAGGAGCAAATGCAAATGCAGTAAAAGAATTAGTTTTTGCTGGTTTATTACTTGGTAGTAGAGGTATCTATGAAGGAATGAAATGGGTTCAAACTCAAAAAGACAATGAAAATGTCGCTAAAGATACTGAAAAACAAAAGAAATTATATTCAGGTAATGAATTAATGCATAAAAATTTGGGTATTATTGGACTTGGAGCTATTGGGGTTCAAGTTGCCAACCTTGCAATTGATTTTGGAATGAATGTTTATGGTTATGACCCATTTATTTCTTTATCTAACGCATGGAATCTATCTAGAAATGTTCATCATTCAGATACAATTGATGAAATATTAAAAAATTGTGATTTTATATCACTTCATATTCCTTTGAATGATAAAACAAAACATATTCTTAATGCTGATATTATTTCTAGAATGAAACCAAATGTTAAAATCTTAAACTTTTCTAGAGATGGTCTAGTTGATACTGATGCATTAATAGAAGGTCTTGAATCAGGAATAATCAGTAAATATATTACAGACTTCCCTGTACAAAAACTTATTGGTAATGACAAAGTATTAATCTTTCCTCACTTAGGAGCATCTACTGAAGAGAGTGAAGATAACTGTGCTTTACTTGCAGTAAAACAAACAATGGATTATCTAGAAAGAGGGAATATTACTAATTCAGTAAATTTACCTGATTGTCATATGGACATTAATGGAAATGTAAGAATTTGTTGCATTCACAAAAATGTTCCAAAGATGTTAACACAGATTTCAGATTCATTATCACAATCAAATGTAAACATTGAAAACTTAATAAACAAATCAAAAAATGAATTAGCTTATACAATGGTTGATATAGCTAATGTAGTAGATGACACAATTTTAAATCGAATTAAACAAATTCCAGGAATGATAAGAGTTACTACTTATAATTTTGATAAAAAATGATTGATGGACATATACACTTAGAGAATGGACCTCTTACTATTGAATATTTAGAAAAGTTTATTGATGTAGCTATAAAAAAAGACATTAAATGTATTCAAATATTAGATCATACTCATAGATTTATTGAGTTTAGACCAATATATGAAAATGTTAAAAATGCCGCAAAAGTTCAAGAAGAATGGTTTTTAAAAAAATCTAAAGATAGTATTGAAGATTATTTAAAACTAATCAAACTCGCAAGAGAAAAAGAATATCCAATAGAAGTAAAATTTGGTTTAGAAGTTTGTTATACTAGCCAAAAAGAAGAGGAAACTAGAAACATTCTTAATAATTATAAAGATAAATTTGATTTTATAGTTGGTGCTGTACATTCAGTTTATGGTTTATTGTATGATATGGAAAAATTTTCAAGAGAATTACTTTGGAATGTTTACGACACAGATGATATATACAAAGAATATTACAATCAGATTATAAAACTTATGGAAAGTGATATGTTTACTCAAGTAGCTCATCCAGATACCATAAAATTATTTAATATCTATCCAACATACGATTTAACAAAAACATACAATAAGATTGCTGATTTAGCATTAGAAAAAGATTTATATCTAGAAAATAACTTTGGTTGTTATTATAGATATAACCATAAAGATCCAGGCTTAAGTAAAGAACTTAAAGAACTTCTACTTAATAAAGGTGTTAAGATTATGCTCGCTAGTGATGCACATATTCCAGAACATGTTGGACAATGCTTTGAATTATGGACAAATTAAAACTGCAAATAATTTGCAGTTTTTTACTTTATTAACACTCTTTCATCAAGATTTAATACATCATATGGTTCAGGTTCACTATTAATACCACCAAATGGCATTTGAGCCATTAGTTTCCAAGAGTTTGGTAAACCATATTTTTCTCTTACAGCTTCATCAATTACAGGATTATAATGCTGTAATGATGCCCCTAAATCTAAATTTGCAAGTCCTGTCCAAATATTATATTGAAGCATTCCATTACTTTGGTCAGACCAAATCTCAAAGTTTTTTGCATATAAAGGAAATTTATCTTGTAATTCTTTAACTATATCCATTTCTTCAAAAAACAATACTGTTCCATAACCCGCTTTAAAGCTATTCATTTTATTTACAGTTCTCTCAAAACCTTCTTTAGGAGCTACTTTTCTTATCTCTTCTGTAATTAAATCCCAAAGTTCTTCATGTTTACCTTGTAATAAAACAAGTATTCTTGAAGATTGAGAATTAAATGCGGATGGAGTATATATAACTGCATCTTTAAATAATTCCTTAATTGTATCTTCACTGACTGTTAATTTATTATTTATATCATATCTGCTACGACGTTTTTTCATCATATCTACATATTTCATATGCACACCTCTTTTCTTAATCTTATTTTTTCATAGTTAGTATCAACTAACAAGAGATGTGCTCAAGATATTATTTCTTCTATAACTTTCATTATTTCAATAGTTTTTTCTCTACTCATTATTGGACTTTCTATTTTATTATTTTTAATCATATCTACAGCTTCTTGAATTTCACCTTCAAAATCGCTATTTTGTTTTACTTCTATTTCTTTTATTTTTTTATTATCTAATATAATTTTAAACTTATTACCTTTCCAATAATTTGGTACATGTATCTTTCCTTTTGTACCAAAAATAACTGCATATCCTCTATCAATAGAATCATAAAACCAACAACACTCAATAATAGCCTTTATTCCATTTTCATATTCAATTATTCCAATTCCACCAAAATCGCATTTATATTCATCGTTAATATATTTCTTTCCTATTACATTTTTTACTTTAGAATCTGCAATACTATTAGAAAAACATATAGGATATACACCAACATCTTTTAAACACCCTCCATATTTTTCATCAAAAACCCAATGATTTTTAGGAAAGTTAAAATATGAAACATTATATGAATAATCAGCTCTTATTGATATAATTTCTCCTATTTCTCCACTTTTAAGCACTTTTTTAAGTTCTTTATGTAAGTTTGTAAAAACAGTTTTTTCTGCCTCCATTAAAAATAAATTCTTACTTTTTGCATAATCAAATAATTCATTTATTTCTTTAATACTACTAACCATCGGCTTTTCACAAATAACATGTTTTCCATTATTTAAACATGACATTATTTGGTCATAATGTAAATGATTAGGAGTACATAAATATACTAAATTAATATTTTTATCTTTATAAACATCATCATAACTACCATAAGCAACTTCAGCATCATACTTTTCTTTAAAGTTTAAAGCCTTATTTATATCTCTACTAGCAACACAATACAGCTTTGCATCTTTTACAAATTTGATGCCTTCTATAACTCTTTTAGATATGTTTCCTAAACCAATAACTGCAATATTAATCATTTTATTTATCCCCTTTTATATAACTTCCATATATATCTTTTTTAATAATAATTTGATTATCAATTCTCTCTTTTAAGGCTGATACGTGTGATATTATACCAACTAACCTTTTACCATCTGCTAAAGACACTAATAACTCTATGGCTTGTTTTAATGAGTTTTCATCCAATGTTCCAAAACCTTCATCTATAAACATTGAATCAATTCTTATTTGTCCACTCATTGATGAAACAACATCCGATAATCCCAAAGCTAAAGATAATGAAGCCATAAATGATTCTCCTCCACTTAAAGTACTAACATCTCTATAAAGACCTGTATTACTATCAAACACTTCTAAATCTAATCCTGATTGAGATCTTAAATCTTTTGCCTCTTCTTTAACTCTTAATCTAAAATTACTTTTTGATAATTCATTTAATCTTTTACTTGCGGAATAAACAACTTGTTTAAAATAATATCTTTGTACATATGCTTCTAAAGTTATTTTTGCACTATTAGTCATTTGACCATTAACTAAAATTGATAATTCATGAATATCTTTCCACTCATTAATTACTTTTTCATATTTTTTACTATACTTTAAAAGATCATCATAATATTCTTTGTTTCTATTGATTAATATTTCATTATTTTTATGCTTAGTATTATATTCATCTAACACTTTTTTAATTTCTAATAAGTTATCTTTTAATTTATCTACATCTACAATACTTTTATCTTTTGTTTGATTTTCTAAGGTAGAAATATTGGTTTTATATTTTAAAACATTATCTTCATATTCTTTAATCGATTTTTCTAATAAAGACATTTCATTATCATCTATTAAATATTTTTTATATTCTTCTTCATCTTTAAATGTTTTATTTAATATTTCATTATATTGTTTTTCATCAGTTTCATATTTTTCTTCATTTTGTTTTATTTGTTTTAATAAACTTTGGTGTTCACTCTTTAATGATATTAGTTCATTGTTTTGTACTTGATATTGTTTATTAATATCAAATATATAATATTCGAGTTTATTAATCTCATCATGAATTATTTTATATTTTGATTTAATATCTTCCATTTTTACCTTGTTTTCATTAAATCTAGATTCTATCTCTTTAATATTATTTCCATTAATCAAAATAGTATTACTTAAACTATTACATTTAATTTCTATTTCCTTTATCTTTTTTTCTAATAAATCAATATCTTCTTTATTAAAAATTTCATCATTAAAAGGTGCAGGAAAAGGATGTTCTAAAGAACCACATACTGGGCATCTTTCATTTTCTTTTAACTCTCTTGCTAGAATACCTGCTTGATTAAGATAAAATGATTCTTTCATATTTGAAAGTCTATCTATTTCATTTTTTAAATTTTTAGTTTCTTTAATTAAACTATTATTATTTATTTCATTTTCTTTAACTATTTTTTTATATTTATCAATTAAAAGAATAAGTTTCTCATATTCATTTGCGACTTCTTTATGGTTTGACAATATCTCTCTTTTAGATTCCAACAAATCATATTCAACTTTTATTTTTTCAAATATTTCATCTAAATCTTTAATTTTTATTTTTAATTTTGTTTTATTGGTTTTATTGTTTTCTAACATCATATAAGATGATTTTTTAATATCTTCATATACTTTAATTTCTTTAGATTTTTTAGATAATAATAAATTATTTTTTCTTACATCAATATCTTTATTACTTTCTAATAATATTTTTAAATTATTTTTATTCTCATTTAAATCATTAATTAATTTATTAATAGTTGTTGATTCTAATATTTTCCCATTTAATTCATCATATTCTTTTTGTGTTTTATTAATTAATTTATCAATATCTTTATTTTCATTTTTAATTTTTTTAATTAATTCTTCAAGATTATTAATAGTTTCATTTGTGATAGCTACTGTTACTTCATCATAAATTTCTAATTTATCAAAAACTGTTTTTATGTTGTTTTTTATAGCTTGTTGTTTTTGATTTAAATGACTATCTTTTTCTTTTAGTCTATCTTGTATATTACTATATAAACTTGTATTAAAAACTTTCTTTAACAACTCACTTCTTTCTTTAGAGTTACTATTTAATATCTTTAAAAAATCATTTTGAGCTATCATCATTGTTTGAGAAAACTGGTTTCTATCAAGTCCAATAATTTCAACAATTTTTTCATTAACTATATTAATTCCTTCAAATACTTCATTAGTAGAAAAATCTTTTAAAATTGCATTAGCCTTAGATAAAACAGTTTTATCTCCTCTTTTACTAGCTCTTTCATATTCTAAAGTTCTATAAACTTCATATTTATTACCTTTTTGATAAAAACTAAATACAACATATGTTTCATCATTTAAAGTTGCATAATCACTTCTAAATGACTTTGATGCCCTTCTATCTTTTCCTCCACTAGATTCTCCATATAACGCAAAAGAAATCGCATCAAAAATTGTAGTTTTACCTACACCAGTATCACCACTTATTAAAAACAATCCATCTTCATAAAACTTTGAAAAATCAATTGTTTCAACTTTTCCATACGGTCCAAATGCGGACATTTCTAATTTATATGGTTTCAAATATCTTCTCCTATTATTAAATCATTAATTATTTTAAGTTGTTTTTCACTTGGTTCTACATCATTATTCTGCATTAAATAAAAGTTTCTAAATAAATCTATTGGTGATAAATTCTCTAACTTTTCTATTTCTTTTATATTTAAATCAAAATTAGTTTTACTATTTTCCACAGAAAACCTCATCATATTAGGAAAATTAAAAGATAAGTTTATTCTAGCATCAGGCAATACTTCTTCATCTGTAAGAACTATCCTTACATAATCTTTAGTATAAGGAATACTACTTAAATACTCATAACTTCCCTTATATTCCTTCATATCTCTTAATACTTCTATCTCTTTAGTTTCTATTTTTATTTCGTCATTAATATTTACTATAGTTATTGATTTTTTATCGTTAATCTCAGAAAAACTATATTTTAATAAGGTTCCACTATATCTAATAGTATCTTTTATTATTTTTTGAGGTCTATGAAGATGTCCTAAAGCAACATAATCAAAATCTTTAAAAACTTCATAACTTATCCCTTCTAAACCACCAATAATTATTTCTTCAGAATCACAAGTTTTTGCGCCATTTACAAATTGATGAGCTACTAAAATATTTATAAATCTTTTATCAATATTTGCATTATTAATAATTTCTATCATTGCTTCATCATAATTTTTAAAATCTTTAGAAAGATAATTTCTTGCTTGAGAAAGTTTAAAAAACGGTAATAAATATATATTTATATTGTTTTCTAGTTCATATTTACTAAGACTTCCATCAAAAGGTTTAGATATAAAAATATTTGATTCTTCTAAAAAACTAGATAAATACTCTAATCTAGTGCTTGAATCATGATTTCCACTAATAATGAATGTTTTTATATTTTTTTTAGATAACACATTTAAAAAATTATTAAATAAATCCATAGATTCTAAAGAAGGGTTAGATTTATCATATATATCTCCTGCAATAAGTAAAACATCAATCTTATCAGTATCTATTATTTCTAAGACTTGCTTAAGTACATATTTTTGATCTTCAATCATGTTAATATCATTTACAATTTTTCCTAAATGTAAATCTGATATATGCATTATTTTCATTGTTTTATCACCATAACTTAATTATACAGATTTATTTTATTTAAATAAAAATTATTACAAAATGATATGTTACAATTAATATATAAATTACTTATAGGAAATGATAATATGCGTATAATCAAAAAAATAGTATCTTTTTTTATAGTATCATTTTTATCGCTTTCTTTTATAGGCGCAATGATTAGCGAAGACAATGTAGAAGAAGCTATTTCACCTAAAACAGAAATAGAAACAAATGTAAGTAATTATTTAAATAGTAAGATTGATGATAGCGATAAGATTATAGACAACACAATAAATATCTCCATATCAGACATCGAAACTACTGGACAACCATATAATGAAGTTGAGCAATTGTTTAAAGATAAAGGTTTTACTAATGTTAAGGTATTACCAAAAGAAGTTGATGATTTAAAAAGCTTTGATGAAGGTAGCGTTATTAATGTTTCTATTAATGATTCTGATTTAAATGACATAATAGAATTTGATGAAAATTCTAAATTTAATACTGATGCTGAAATCATAGTTTATTATAGCGTACTTAAAAAAATAGAAGATAAAACAAATAATGTTAAACAAACTAGCACTAATGTTGATACTGTTGAAATTAATGAAATAGAACAATATGATTATATTGAAGATACACAAGAATATTCTTATGAGGAGAGTTATCAAGAAGTTGAACATTATGAAGTTTATGAAAGTTATGAATATAATGATTGGTTAGTTTGGATACCAGTACATGGTGGAACAAAATACCATTCTAAGTCAAGTTGTAGTAATATGAAAGATCCAATACAAGTCACTATCGAAGAAGCAGAAGCTTGGGGATTTACTCCTTGTAAGAAATGTTACTGATTTAAACACAGAATATAAATATTTTGTGTTTTTTATTGTGCTATCATTTACTTAAGGAGAAAATAATATGCAAAGAATAAAATTATCAAACAATTTATCATTTTCAAGAATTATACAAGGCTTTTGGAGACTGACAGAATGGAATCTAACTCCTGAAGAACTGGTAAAATTTATTGAAGATAGACTAGAATTAGGAATAACAACATATGATACAGCTGAAATTTATGGTAAAGGTGAAGCTGAAATCCAACTAGGAAAAGCTTTAAAACTTAAACCCAAATTAAGAGAAAAGATGGAGATAGTAACTAAAACAAACATTACAGTTGATTTTAGTGAAGATATTCCTTTTGGATATTATGATTCAAGATACGATAGAATAATTGCTTCATGCAAAAAAAGCATAGATCACATGAATTGTGACTATATTGATTTGTATCTTATTCATAGAGAAGACCCTTGTATAAACTTTAATGAAGTCGCAAAAGCATTAATAGACTTAAAGAAAATGGGATTAGTAAAAGAAATTGGTGTAAGTAACTTTGATCCAATGAAATTCAAATGTTTAAATAAAGCGGTTGGAAATACACTTGTTACAAATCAAATTGAAGTTAATCCTCAATGTTTTGAACATTTTGAATCAGGTATGATTGACTATTTAACTTATAAAGAAATTCCTCCAATGATTTGGTCTCCTGTTAGTGGTGGATTATTATTCACTAGTACAGAAGATATTTATGTAAATTCAAGAAAAGTATTAGATACTTTAGCTAAAAAATATAATACTACTGTTTCAACTATGGTATATGCATGGTTAATGTATCATCCTATGAAAGCAATGCCTATTGTAGGTAGCCAAAAAATAGAAAGAATAAAAGAAGCACTTGATGCATTTGATATAAAATTAGAACATATTGATTGGTTTAAAATTTATACTTCTTCCAAACAAAAAGTATTAAGATAATTATTATTAACCTTAATTGAAAATACATGCTAAAGTTGATAATATAAGCAATAAGTGAGGTTTATATGGCAAAGTGGGATAAAGATTATATAGAATTATGTGAAAAAATACTAAATGAAGGTGTTGAAGTTGAAAACAGAACAGGTACTAACACTATAAAAATTCCAACTCATCATTTTCATTTTGATTTAGAAAAAGAATTTCCTATTCTTACTACAAAACAATTATTTATAAGACAAGCTGTTTTAGAAATGTTATGGATTTATCAAGCACAATCAAATGATGTAAGATGGCTAAAAGAAAGAAATGTAAATATTTGGAATGAGTGGGAAATTGATGAAAACGGATTTTGGGAAGCAACTCAAATGGTTTTAGAAAATGGTGAATTAGTTAAAAAACAAATAAAAAAAGATTTTGGTAAAGAATGGGCTCATACTATAGGAACTGCTTATGGTTATATAGTAAAAAAATTCAGTATGACTCAAAATCTTATCAATACTTTAAAAACAAATGTACATGATAGAAGAATGGTTATGAGCCTTTGGCAAAATGATTATCTAGACACTGCAGTACTTCCATCATGTGTATGGTCAAGTGAATGGGATGTTACTGATGGAAAATTAAATTGTTGGGTTCATCAAAGAAGTTGCGATGTTCCTTTAGGTTTACCATTTAATGTAACTCAATATGCCACATTATTAATGATGCTAGCACAAGTTTGTAATTTAAAACCAGGAACTATAGATTGGAGTATTAAAGATGCTCATATATATGTAAATCAAATAGATGGAATAAAAGAACAAATTAACAGATATCATACTTTAGAAGATTTACCTGCACCAAAATTATGGTTAAATCCTGATGTAAAAGATTTCTTTGATTTTGATAATAGTAAAGATTTAAAAGATGTTAAATTAATTGACTATAAACATCATGGAAAAATATCATTTATGATATCTCAGTAGGAGGAAAAATGGATATATCAATCATTGCGGCAATAGGTAAAAATAGAGAGTTAGGAATAGATAATAAATTAATATGGGATATACCAAGTGATCTAAAATTTTTTAGAAAAACAACAAGTGGTCATACTGTATTAATGGGAAGAAAAACATATGAGTCTATAGGAAGACCACTTCCTAATAGAAGAAATATAGTTATTACTAGAGATAAAAACTTAAAAATAGATGGTGTTGAAATATACAATGATATTGAAACAGCATTAAAAAATATCAATGAAGATTTATTTATCATTGGAGGAGAAAATATATATTCTCAATTTATTGATAAAGCAAATAAACTTTATATAACTGAAATAGAAGAAGAATATGATGCGGATACATACTTTCCTTACTTTAATAAAAATGATTTTAATAGGAAAGTATTATCTACAAGATTTGAAAACAATATATTTTATACACATGTATTATATACAAGAAAGGCAGACTAACCTGCCTTTTACTTTCTTGTTTTAAAATCATTATCAATACGTTTTTTCCATGTCTTTGATAGACCTAATCCTTCTCTTAAACAAAAAATTGTTTCATTTAGTACTTCATAATTTAATGCGGTCCCTACTGAATCAGAATGATAATTTACTGAAAAATCTTTATGAATCCCAAATCGACCTGCCTCTTTAGCCGCATCAATATTAGCACCAAGGAATAAAAACTCCCAACCATATTTTTCTTGTTGTTTTTCAATCAACTTTTTTATTTGTTTATAAGTATAATGTTTACTCGCATTTTCCATACCATCTGTAGTAATCACAAATAATGTTTTTTCTGGTACATCTTCTTTTCTTGCATACTTATGAATTTTACCAATATGATTAATTGCACCACCTACTGCATCTAATAACGCGGTACACCCTCTTACATAATATTCTTTTTCACTCATATTAGGTACCTCTTTTATTAAAATACGATCATGAATAACTTCAGAATAATTATCAAATAATACTGTAGAAACTAAAACCTCTCCTTCTCCTTTTTTTTGTTTTTCAATCATGGAATTAAATCCACCTATTGTGTCTTGTTCTAAACCTGACATTGAACCACTTCTGTCTAAAATAAATACTAACTCTAACATGTTAATCCCTCCTTGCATCTTAATTATCATTAAAATAAAGGAGGTGTAGGTCGCTTTAAAAGCGACATTTTTTATGAGCCTATTAAAGGTTGATCAAATTCAAATAACGCTTCATTAATTTCAAATACATTATAATTTTTATGCTTAATAAAATATTCAATAATAACATCAAACTTACTACTATTAGAAAGTGCATAACCTGCTCTAGCTATAAAATCTTTTGTTTCATTTAAATCAAGTTCTAATGCTAAAGCAAAGGCAATTGCTGTAGTTTTAGATGGTCTATAATCAGTATTATTTTTTATTTTAGAAAATAGTCTTCTATCAATATTAGCTTTTTTATATACTTCTGAATCTTTTTTTCCTGTTTCATCAATAAGTTTTAAAAGCGTTTCAGAAAACCCTGCATCTAAATTTTCTAAAACATTTTCCAAACCATAATCATATCCTACAAATTCTTCTAACGTGGCTTGTTTAGCTTTTCTAAATCTACCACTAACTAAACTAGAAAAATCAGGTAATCTGCTTGGTAATTTATCATAAGTTTTTTCTTCATAAGATCTTTCTTCTATATAATTTTCATCAATATAACTTTTAATAGAACTAAATAACTTTTCAGATAATACAAAAGCTTCTTTATTATAAACAACTAAATACACTTGCATATCATTTTCCATTAAAAAACTACTAATTTCATTAATTGCAATTTGTAACGCTAATGATTTTGGAAACTCATTATTTCCAGTAGCAAGTAAAGGAAAAGCAATTGATTCACAATTATACTTTTTCGCAAGATTTAATGCTTCTTTATAACAGTTTCTAAGTAGTAATTCTTCATTATGATTTCCATCTATCCAAATTGGACTAACAACATGAACAATATATTTTGCATCTAAATTATATGCAGAAGTAATTATAGCTTTTCCAACTTTAATATCACCGATTTGTTTTCTTTCTTCTATTAATTTTGGACCTGCTTTTTTATGAATTGCACTATCAACACCTGATCCTATTATCGCTTTTGGATTTGCAGTATTCACAATAACATCGACTTGCATATTTACAATATCGTTTCTTACTATTTCAAGTGGCATTATTTATTTCCTTTCATCTTATATAAATTATACTAAAAAAAATCTACCGATTGGTAGATTCCAGTTTGTTGACAAAGTGGTACTTTTAAAATAGAGTATCACTTTTTTAAATGTTGAATCTAAAAAATTAATAATATACTCATAAAAATTAAATGAAAATGGACTTTTCTTGGTAAAATACCAGCTCCATTTTGCCATCCTTTTCAGATTATGACACGCAAAAATAATCAGAGCCTGATTCTGATTCTTTTTTAAACCTCTAATTCTTGTATATCTTAATCCGTGCGATTCCTTACAGTCAGCGAATATTCTTTCAATCGTTTCTTTCCTCTTATCATAAATTTCTTTACTTCCAAGTGTATGTCTTATTTCTTCTACTTCTTCCATGAATCTATCCCAAACATGTATTAACACTACTTTTGTATGATTTTGACTGTTTGTACAATTACTTAAATACGGACAATTTTTACATTTATTAGGATTGGATTTAAATTCTCTATATCCATTTTTATTTGTTGTAGTGTATTTTAATATCTCTCCATTTGGACATATCACACAATCATACTCTTCATCATAAACGTATTCATTTTTCTTGAAAAATCCTTTTTTACTCATAGGTCTTTTATATGGCATTTGTGGTTTTATTCCTGATTCTATTATTTCTTTGGCTATGGCTGGTGTTTTATATCCTGCATCTAATCCTATGTTTTCTATATCTGTAAACTTCTTTTTTAACTTATCAAATGCCGGTTTAAATGAAACACTATCATGTACATTACCAGGTACTGTTTCACTTACTAATACAAATCCATTTGAATCACATATTGTTTGATGACTATATGCAAAGCACTTTTCTTTCTCACCTTTATGAAATAATCCACATTCTGGATCTGTAGTACTTTCTTTAATATGCTTGGTTTTTGTTGTATTTATTTCTTCTCCTGTTTCTTCATCATAAATAATTTCTGGCTCTAATATTTCTTTTAATGGTTTCTTCCCATGATTTATTCTATCTTGGTTTATTTCTTCTTTTAAATCATCTTCATAATATTTCTTTAATACGGCTACTTCTTGGTCGACTGATTTCCTTTTATTTGCACTGGCTTTTTGATGAGTTGAATCTCCAAACACACTTTCTGTATCTATAAATCCATAACTTACTGCTTGATTTAATATCCTATCAAATATCTGTTCAAATACATTACTGTCTGAATATCTTCTTATATAATTTTGTGACCATGTTGAATAGTTTGGCACACTATCATAAATAGATAATCCTAAAAACCATCTATACGCAATGTTTACTTTTATTTCTTCACATGTCTTTCTCATTGAGTTTATTCCAAATAAATAATTTATAAATATCATTTTAAAAAGTACCACCGGATCTATACTTGGTCTTCCTATTTGGCTATACAATTTTTCTACCATTGGATATATAAATCTCCAATCTATTGTACTCTCCAATTTCCTTACCAAATGATCATGTGGTACTAATTCTTCTAATGTACTTAATATTAGACAATCATGTTTTCTATT
>JAAYSZ010000003.1 GCA_012523895.1 Erysipelotrichaceae bacterium | reverse complement strand
ATTTTCGCCAACACTAGCATCAATCACAGGCTATTATGGTTATATTCCAGGATTTATTGCAGGGTTATTACATATGTCATTAGCATCTAACACAGGATATCTTCATGGATGGATGAACCTTTATAATAATGGATTTACAGGAGGTTTTGTGGCCGCAATATTAGTTCCTTTGTTTAATGCTTATATAAAAAAAGAGACTAATTAAAGAATATAAAAACAAGATTTATGACTTGGTTTTTATATGAAAGCATTATTGTTTATTAAATCAAAAAATAGTGATTCAGTTTTTTGTCAATTGATTTTTTGTTTCTTAAAAAAATAAATATTGTTAAAAAGTGTTTAAAAATATATTATGAATATCATTTATAATAATCTAACACTATTATTTGATATAATAATTCATTGAAAGAGGGACAAATTATGTTTGATATTTCTGCTTATTTAGGTGCGTTAAATTTAGGTGATATAAAAATATATTACACATTATTTAGTGTTGATAAAAATAGATATGATGATCCTCTATATTTAATAAACAAGAAAAATGAAATAGATTTTCAAAATAAATTAGACAATATAAAAGACATGGATGATTATTGGCAAGTTTTTTTCTTGAAGGTTTCTAAATCTTTAAGAGAAAATGCATATCCAATAGAAGTTCCTTATAATGATAATTTGTATTTTCAAGTTGTAATAATTAACAAAAAATATCAAAATAAGGAAGTTGAAAAACATGTTATTAAAGGAAAAGTTTTAGATATGAGCAATAAAGAAAAAATACATGTTCAATACTATTTAGAAGAATTATTATAGGTGATATTATGGATAAAATTGAAAAAAAGATTGATAGTAAAAGAATATTTGATGGAAAAATAATAAATGTAAGATGTGATGATGTGCTTCTTCCTAATGGAGAAAAAGGATATAGAGAAGTTGTAGAACATCCAGGAGGAGTTGCAATCGCATTAGAAAATCATGATGGAACTTTTTATTTGGTAAATCAATTTAGATATGGTCAACAAAAAACGATGTGGGAATTTCCTGCTGGAAAAAAAGAAATAAATGAAGATCCTTTTATTACCGCAAAAAGAGAAATAATTGAAGAAACAGGATATAGTGCTAAAGATTTTGTTTATCTAGGTCAAATGGTTCCTACAGGAGCATATTTAGAAGAAGTTATAGATATGTATTATGCAAAGGCGGATAAGTTTATTGGCCAGCATTTAGATGAAGATGAATTTATAACATTAAAAAAATTCACATTAGATGAAATTATTGATATGTGCATGAGCAATGAAATTTGTGATGGTAAAACTATTGCGATGGCATTTATGATTAGAGAATTAAAGAGGAAAAACAAATGAAAAACACTACAAAAGATTTAACAAATATTGCATTAATAGCTGCAGCATATACTGTAGTTTCTCTTATTTTAGCTCCAATTTCTTTTGGGAATATACAAGTAAGAATTGCGGAAGCATTAACACTTCTTCCTTTAATATACAAACCTTCAATTTATGGAGTAATATTAGGTTGTTTTCTTACAAATTTAATAGGAGCTATGACAGGTGTAAATCTGTTAGGGTTTTTAGATGTTTTTGTAGGAACACTTGCAACTACAATTGCTTTATATGGAACATATAAATTTAAAGATAAAAAAATTAAAGGTATACCATTAATATCAATGCTATTTCCAGTTATACTTAATGGAATATTTATAGGAGCAGAGCTTTCTGTTGTATTAATGCCAAACAATTTTGTTTTAGGTTTTATTATATTTGGATTAGAAGTTGCTTTAGGAGAACTTATTTCAGTAATAATTGGTTACTTTTTAATTAAGTCAATGAAGAAAAATAAATTATTTGAAAGTTAAACTTTAATATTTGTTATAATTACAAAAAAGGAATGATAAGATGGGATTTTTTATTACGTTTGAAGGACCTGATGGAAGTGGTAAATCAACTGCATCTACAGGTGTATATGAAAAATTATTAGAAAATGGATATGATGCTATATATACTAGAGAACCAGGAGGTATTGATATATCTGAACAAATAAGAAAAGTTATTTTAGACCCAAAAAATATAAGTATGGATGCTAAAACGGAGGCTTTATTATATGCGGCAAGTAGAAGACAACATTTAGTTGAAAAAATAATACCTGCATTAAATGAAGGAAAGATTGTTATTTGTGATAGATTTATTGATTCTTCTTTAGCATATCAAGGATATGCTAGAGGTTTAGGAATAGAAGAAGTTTATAAAATAAATAAGTTTGCAATAGGTGATTATTTACCTATGAAAACATTATTTTTAAATGTTGATGCAAAAACAGGATTAGATAGAATTTCTAATAGAAAAAATAAAGATAGGTTAGATCAAGAAGAATTGTCATTTCATAATGATGTTTTTGATGGTTATCAAAAGGTTATTGAAATGTATAAAGATAGAATGATTATTATTGATGCTACTAAGAGTGAAGAAGAAGTTATAGATATGTGTTATCAAGAGGTTATTAAGATAGTTAATGGCTAAACAGTTATTAAAAGACACTCAATTAGTTGTATTTAATATGATTGAAAGAATGTTACGTGGTGACAGACTTAATCATGCTTTTTTACTTGTTGGAGTTGAAGGAACTCCTAAAAAAGAAGCAGCTTATTTTATAGGTCAAAGTCTTGTTTGTAAGGAAGATGATTTAGCTTGTGAAAAATGTAATACTTGCATAAGAGTAAAAAATAACAACTACGGGGATTTTATATATTTAGATAGTGATGTTAAAAGGGTAGTGATTGAAAATATAGATGAATTACACGAAAGATTTTCTAGAACTGCTTTTGAAGCCGCAGGAAGAAAATTTTATATTATTAATAGTATTGATAAGTGTGATCCAAGAGTTTTAAATAAACTTTTGAAGTTTTTAGAAGAACCAAATGATACTGTTGCAATACTTACTTGTAGTAATGTAGATAAGGTGTTACCTACTATTGTTTCAAGATGTCAAATTATTAATTTTAAAAATCCAGATGTAGATTCATATATTGATTTAGGTATTAAAGAAGGTTTGCCTATAGAAGATGCATATGTTATTGCAAATATAAAGCCTAATATGCTTATGAAAGAAACATTTGAAGAAGATGAATATAAAATAGCAATAGAAGCTAGCAAGGAATTTATAGATAATTTTAATGATTTAAATCGTGTTTTATTTTATTTGCATCAAGAAGTTTTAAGCGATGCTAGTAAAAATGTTAAGATATTAGTGTATTTATTTGAAATACTTGCTTTATTTTTTAAAGATGTTCAAAGAGAGATTGATGAAGATTATGGATTATATAGTGAGTATGTTAAAAAAATAGAAGTTAAAGATTATTCAAATATAATTTTGAGTTTAATAGAAGCGCGTGATAAATGTGGTACAAACAATTTTAATGTTAGCTTGATTTTGGACCAATTATTTTATCAGTTAATTATGGAGGGAAATAAATGAGTGATAATAAAGCACATTATAAATATGTAATTTCTCTTAGATTTAAGGGTGGAAATAAAGCTTATACTTTTGGAACTGATGATGAAACCATTGAACATGGTGATTATTTAATTGTAGAAACATCTCAAGGATTAGAACTTGGAGAATGTATCAGTTCTTTAAGAGATAGCAGTACATTTGTAAGTGATTTAGAATTAAAGCCTGTTTTAAGAAAAGCAGATGAAAAAGATTATGAAGAGTTTAAATATAATGAAGAACTTGCAAAAGAAGCGATGGAATTTTGTGAATCTAAAGTTGAAGAATTAGGTTTGGATATGAGACTGATAAGTTCTGAATACACTTTAGATAGAACAAAGATATTGTTTGTCTATCTTGCGGATGAAAGAGTAGATTTTAGAGAACTATTAAAACATTTAGCTGCACATTTAAAATGTAGAATCGAACTAAAACAAATAGGTGCTAGAGATAGAGCAAAACTTATAGGTGGTATAGGTGTTTGTGGAATGGAGTGTTGTTGTTCAAGATTTTTAAATAAATTTGATATTATTAGTATAAATATGGCTAAAAACCAATTGCTTGCATTAAACATTCCTAAACTTAGCGGTCAATGTGGTAAGTTAATGTGTTGTTTAAAGTTTGAAGATGATGAATATAAAGAAGTTGTTGAAGGTTTACCTAGACTTAATTCAAAGGTTGAATATAATAATCAAATTTTTACTGTTGCATCGATAAATCCAATTTTAGATGATATAAAGCTTCAAAACCCTGACCAAGTTATTAATGTTACAAGTGAAGAGTTGATGAAAAATGGAATTATTTTTAAACCTATAGTTATTAAGAAAAAACAAAAAAATGTTGAAGCTAAACCAATAGAAAAAGAAGATGAACAAAAAGAAGATAATATTAAAAAAGAAAAAATTAAAAAACAAGATATAAAGATTGAACCTGAAAAAGAAAAAATTGAAAATAAGCAAAAAATCAAAAGTCAAAAATCTAAAAAACATACTGTTAAAAAAGTAAAAACAAAAGCTAAACCAAAAACAGAAAAGAGAGTATTTAAAAGAAAATGATTAGACAAAAGAGCTTTTTAAATGAAAAACCAACACTATATATAGTGCCAACACCTATTGGAAACTTGGATGAAATGACTCCTAGATCAATAGAGATTTTAAGAAGCGTTGATGTTGTTGCGGCAGAGGATACAAGGGTTACATTAAGTTTGTTTAATAAATTTGATATAAAAACCAGAGTGGTACAACACCAAGCCCATAATGAACAAGAATCATCAGTTGGTTTAATAAATTTGTTATCACAAGGATACAATGTGGCGCTTGTTAGTGATGCAGGGTATCCATTAATTAGTGATCCAGGACAAAATATTGTTAATGTAGCAATTGAAAAAGGATATAACGTTGTTTCTTTATCAGGATGTAATGCAGCATTAAATGCATTAGTCGCTAGTGGTTTACAAGCTCAACCACATGTATTCATAGGTTTTTTAAGTACTAATAATAATGAAAGAATAAGAGAGTTAAATAGTTATAAAAATATTCCAATGACTTTAATCTTTTATGAAGCTCCTCATAGGATAGAAAAAATGATTAAAGCTTGTATTGAAGTTTTAGGAGATAGAAAAGCATGTCTTGCGCGTGAACTTACTAAATATCATGAAGAATTTATTAGAGGAAGCTTGAATGAAATACTAGAAGTATGTGATAATTTAAAAGGAGAAATGGTTTTAGTTGTAGAAGGTTTCAAGGAAGATATTCGAGCAATTGATATGGGAGAAATAATGAAACTTGTGGATGAAAGTATTGGTAACGGTTTAAGTACTACTGATGCAATAAAAGAAGTATCTAAAAAAACAGGTGTTAAGAAGAATTTAATTTATGAATCTTTCCATAACAGAGGTTAGCGTACGCTAATCTTTTTAAAACTACTTTTTTTAAATAATTAATGTGTTATAATGAGAACGGTTCTCAATAAGGAGATAAAATGGCTTATAGAAATACAAAACAAAGAAAAGATGTGTATGAAGTGTTAAAGGGTTTAAACAAACATTTAACAGCTGATCAAGTAATGGATGCACTCACTGAAAGTAACAAGAAAGTTGGTTTGGCAACGGTTTATCGTAGCTTAAATCATCTTTATGAGCATCAAAAAATAGGAAGAATTGTAACTCATGGAGTTACTTTATATGATGGTAATCCAGAGCCTCATGATCATTTACATTGCAAAATTTGTGATAAGTTTTTTGATGTTCCTAGAATTAATAATAAAGAAAGTCTAAATAGGATACAGGAAGAAACAGGCTATAGTATTGATGAGTATTTTATTACTTATGAGGGCATTTGTACAAATTGTAAAGAAAAATAGGAGGATAATATGGAATTAAAAGGATCTAAAACTGAACAAAACTTACAAACTGCATTTGCGGGAGAAAGCATGGCAAGAGGTAAATATACTTATTTTGCACAAAAAGCTCGTGAAGAAGGTATGGAACAAATCGCAAGAATTTTTGAAGAAACAGCATTAAATGAAGAAACTCATGCTTGGTTATGGTTCAAGGCTCTTCATAATGATGCAGTTCCTAATATCGATGAAGCATTACAAATCGCAGCTGATGGTGAAAACTATGAGTGGACTGAAATGTATAAAGAGTTTGCGGAAGTAGCTCGTGAAGAAGGATTTAATAAACTTGCTGTTCAATTTGAAATGGTTGGGGCAGTTGAAAAACGTCATGAACAAAGATACTTAGATCTTCTTGCAAATGTTAAAGAAGGAAAAGTATTTGTTAAAGATGACAAAGTTACTTGGATTTGTGAAGTTTGTGGATATACACTAGATAGTGTTAAAGCTCCAGAAAAATGTCCATTATGTGGATATTCAAAAGCTTATTTTGAAATTTTAGCTAATAATTATTAATAAACAGGAATAGAAAATTGGATGGTTATACCATCCTTTTTAATTGAAAAAAGATTTGTTTGATATAATAATTGTTAATAGAAAAGAGATAATTATGAATATAGATATAGATATTAGTAAAGTAACACTTAAAACTAAAAGATTAGTTCTTCGTCCTTGGAGAATGAAAGATTTAAATGATTTTTTTGAATATGCATCTGTAGATGGTGTAGGACAAATGGCAGGATGGCAATCTCATAAAAATATTGAAGAAACAAAAGAGATACTTAATTCATTTATGCAAAATAGAAATGTTTTTGCGATTGAATATCAAGGAAAGGTTATAGGCTCTATTGGTATTGGAGAATATGATGAAGAAGCATTTCCTGAATTTGAATATTTAAAATGTAGAAGTCTTGGTTATGTTCTTTCTAAAGACTATTGGGGACAAGGGCTAATGAGTGAAGCTGTTAAAAAAGTGGTTTCTTATTTATTTGATGAAATGGATTTAGATTTAATTTTATGTGAATCACTTTTATATAATAAACAGTCTATTAGAGTACAAGAAAAATGCGGATTTAAATATTATAAAGATATTGAATATTTAACTCAAACAGATGATGTAGTAAAATTAAGAATAAGTGTAATAAGTAAAGTAGATAACTAAAGAAAGAAACCGTTTAAAGTCTGTTATAATGTAAGTAGGAGATATTTAATGAATCAAATAATGGCTTTGGCCAAAAAACATGAAAATTATATAATAGATTTAAGAAGATATTTTCATATGTATCCTGAAATTGCTTTTAAGGAGTTTAATACAACAAAAAAGATAATAGAAGAATTAGAAAAATTAGATGTTGAATATAAAACTTTTGATGACTGTACAGGTGTTATTGCAAAAATTGTAGGCAATGAAAAAGGAAAAACTGTTGCATTAAGAAGTGATATTGATGCACTTTTAATACAAGAAAAAAATGATGTTCCTTATAAATCAAAAAACGATGGTGTAATGCACGCTTGTGGACATGATGCTCATATTGCAATGAATTTAGGAGCTATAAAAATATTAAAAGAACTAAAAGATAAAATAAATGGAACTATTTACTTTATATTTCAACCAGCAGAGGAAATTGGTAAAGGCGCAAAAAAAATAATTGAACAAGGGGATTGGTTTGATAAGGTAGATAATTTCTTTGGTGCTCATATATGGTCTTATTTACCATCGGGTACTGTTTCAGTAGAAGAAGGTTTAAGGATGTCTTCTACAGATATATTTAAAATTAAAGTTACAGGAAAATCAGGTCATGGTTCTATGCCACATCAAGCTGTTGATGCTACTTTGGTTGCTAGTGCTATTGTAATGAATTTACAATCTATGGTTTCTAGAGAGTTTAGTCCAATGGACTCTGTAGTTGTTAGTGTAGGAAAATTTATTAGTGGAACAGCTTCTAATATTATTTCTAAAGAGGCTTATTTAGAAGGAACAACTAGATATTACTCTAAAGAAATAGGTGAAAATATCGATAAAATTATAGAAAGAATTGCAACTAATACTGCTAAGGCTTATAGAGCAACCGCAGAAGTTGATTATGAATTTGTTTTATATCCAGTAATAAATGATGCAAATTCTTCAAAAATTGCAGAAGAAGCAGTGAAGAAGATATTAGGAGAAGATGCACTAACTACATATCCTAAAACAACTCTTGGAGAAGACTTTTCTCACTATATTAAAGATAAACCAGGAGTGTTCGCATTTTTAGGTTGTGCAAATAATGAACTCAACACAAATGTTGCACATCACAACGATCATTTTAATATTGATGAGTCTGTGTTAAAAAATGGTGCAGCATTATATGCTCAATACGCATTAGATTATTTAAATAATTGATTATTTGAATTATAAAAAATTTGTAAATAGTTGTAATTCAAATAAATTCAAATATAATGAAATTAGGGACAAAAGGAGATAAATCATGGCTATCATCGAGATTCTAGAAAAAAAATTAGATTCTAGAAAAGGGGGAGATGACTGTAAATTCAACGGTTATCTTGAAGACTACATTCACATTATTGACGAAGAAAAAGTAGACGAGTCAGTAAGAAAAGCACTGGAACTTATTGCGGAAGAGGACAATCAAGTAAGAGTTTGTGTTGGTTTGAAAATGGACATAAGCAAAGATGCGATTTCTAATCAGATAATAAGGTATAAGGATGCTTTTAAATTGCATGGAAAGCCTATAACGATTCCTTTTGTAGTATATGGTGAAAATAATATGATAGATAGAGCTTTAGTTATTTATCCTTATGAAGAATATGGATATTTATATGCTAAAGGTCAATACTATTGTATGACTGAACCTGGAAGTGATTTTGTAAATTGTAAAAATGAAATTGTAGCTGTTTCTTTAAAGACTGCTGAAGAAATATTTGATGCATATAAGAGGTTATATAGTGTAACTGCAGGAGCGCTACAAAGAAGCATAGATCATAATGAATTCTCTGATTATGAAGTATTAAAAGAAAATGCGATTAAATGTGCTGATGAAATAAGAAGAAATGCAGTTGGAGTTTTAACTGCTTTAGATGATAGAACAAATGCTATTTATGATATGGTTGTAAAGTGGTTTTTATTAAAGAAAGTACTTTATGTTCAATACATGGTTAATAAGGAAATTTTAAATAGAGTACATGATGGAAATATTAGAAAACAAAGGAATCAAGCTAAGTTAAATAGTGAAGAAATAAAATTTATGTCCTTTAGTGAAATGTGGAGATGTACTCCAGAAACACAAGTAGACTAAGCTTTAAAAGCTTAGTTTTTTTATGTAAACTATTTATTAAATAAGACATATTAAAATTTATAGTATGCTATAATTATTTGAGAAAGAAGAGAAGATAAAAT
>JAAYSZ010000011.1 GCA_012523895.1 Erysipelotrichaceae bacterium | reverse complement strand
GGCAGATGATGATTTAGAGATGGAAGAAATGATTACTTATGCATTAGAAGATGAATATCTTGCAAGAGATGAATATATAAAAATTATGGAAGTATTTGGTGAGGTTAAACCATTTGTAAATATTGCTAAAGCAGAAAAGACTCATATTGAATTATTATTACCATTATTTGAAGCATATGATATTCCATTACCTGAATATGAAACTGATTCAACACCTTATAGTGGTACACTACAAGAAGCTTATAAAACAGGTGTACAAGCAGAAATTGATAATATTAAAATGTATGAAAGATTTCTAGAAGAAGATTTATCTGATGATGTAAGACTTGTGTTTGAAAGACTTTTAAGTGCATCACAAAAGCATTTGAAAATAAGGCTAATAATTAGAGAAAACCCTCTTTGAATAATAAAGAGGGTTTTATGTTAAAGATATTATTTTAAAGTAAATAACTTTATAATAGTTTTATAGATGGTAAATATGTTTATGAAGTATGATGAATTATTAGAAACATTAAATAAATATCGTATTAAATATCCTTTGACTGAAGATGAAGAGTTTATATTTGTAGAAACATTAAAACAAATAATAAAACTTGAATCTAGTCCTTTTAATATTGTGTTGCTTGCGGATTATTATTTTCAAAAATCTAAGTATGATCTTGCAAGAAAGTATTATGAAATGGCTATAGATATTGAAGAATTAAAACCATCAAAATATAAATATTCAATAATTATAAAACAAAGAATGTATCGTAAATTAGGTGAAATTTGGTATTTTGAGTTAGGAAATATAAAACAAGATAAAAATAGAGCTTTATATTATTGAAAAAAAGCTGAAGATTTAGAAGACTTAAAGTCTAGTGTTTATATTATTAAATTTATTAATTTACAAGATTATGAAAAACAAATTAATAAATTATATGAAAAAGTGAAATTTGAATATGAAGTTTTAAAAATGAAGGTATTTGAATTACCTTATGTTTATTATTCTTTTGCGAAGATTTTAATAAATAAAGGTAATATTACTGAAGCTATATCAATATTAAATAAAGCACGTAAAGAATTAGAATCTGATTTATCATGGGATTTAACATATGATAATTTAAAGCTTTTAGAAGATATAGTGAATATGATATATAAATATAATGGGAAACAAGAATTAAATATATTTGATTTATTTGTATTATTAAAAGAACCTAATATTATAAGATTTAAACACAAAGATGAAGTATATGAATTAATTTCTAAAAAAGTTGATAATATAGTTGCGATTAAATTTAAAGATTATTGGTTTAAAGATTTCAAAGATTTTTTATTTAAAGTAACATTAAATGAACAATCAATTTGTAAATTGTATGATGAAATAGAGATACTTAAAAAATGAAAAATGGTCACTCGTTAGAGTAACCATTTTCATATATATCATAAATTTTAAATAATTAAACTTTGTTCAAGCGATACATTAATCAATATCAATTTTTTGTGCGCCGCTTGCTTTTTCTTGTTTAGGTATTGTAATTTTAAGTATACCTTCATCAAGTTTTGCTTGAGATTCAGCAAGATTTGCGTTAGCTAAACGAATTCTACGTGCCATAGAACCATATCTACGTTCTCTATGAATATAGTTAGTTCCTTCTTCGTTTACCTCTTCTTGTGAACTTACTGAAATGCAAATGTTATCGTCTTCTATTGCTAGTTCGATATTTTCTTTTTTGATTCCAGGTAATTCTGCCTCAATTAGATATTCGTTATCCTTTTCTTGAATGTCAATTTTGAAAGTATCTCTCAATAAGTTACGACTTGTTGGAAAGCTGTCTGTGAAAAAGTCGTCGAGCATATTGTAGAAATTGTCAAAATTTGATGTACGTGTTAAGTTTCTGTTTCTGTTAAATGGTACTAATTTCGTCATAATTTCAACTCCTTTTCTTTCTGTTTATATATAAATTATCCACTTAATTTATCTTAGCACTCTC